>NZ_JBMKHQ010000016.1:100289-113330 GCF_049237385.1 Enterobacter cloacae complex sp. IR5412
AAGATAACGGACCGGGGATCCCGCCGCATCTCCAGGACACCCTGTTCTACCCGATGGTCAGCGGTCGCGAAGGCGGCACCGGGCTGGGGTTATCCATAGCCCGAAATTTGATTGACCAACACTCCGGCAAAATTGAATTTACCAGTTGGCCGGGACATACCGAGTTTTCGGTTTTCCTGCCGATTAAAAAATAAAGGTGACGTTTATGCAACGAGGGATAGTCTGGGTAGTCGATGACGATAGCTCCATCCGTTGGGTGCTTGAACGCGCGCTCACAGGAGCGGGATTGAGCTGCACGACGTTTGAGAGTGGCAGCGAGGTGCTCGACGCACTCACCACCAAAACGCCGGACGTTCTGCTCTCGGATATTCGCATGCCGGGAATGGACGGACTGGCGCTCTTAAAGCAGATCAAACAGCGCCACCCTATGCTTCCGGTCATCATAATGACCGCCCACTCCGACCTGGATGCTGCCGTCAGCGCGTACCAGCAGGGCGCGTTTGATTACCTGCCAAAACCGTTTGATATCGACGAAGCCGTTGCGCTGGTTGAGCGCGCTATCAGCCACTATCAGGAGCAACAGCAGCCCCGCAATGCCCCCGACTTTGGACCGACGACGGACATCATCGGTGAAGCGCCGGCCATGCAGGACGTGTTTCGCATCATCGGGCGTCTGTCGCGTTCGTCTATCAGCGTCTTGATTAACGGTGAATCAGGGACCGGTAAAGAATTGGTCGCACACGCCCTGCATCGCCACAGCCCGCGGGCGAAAGCCCCCTTTATCGCCCTGAACATGGCAGCGATCCCTAAGGATTTAATTGAATCTGAGCTGTTCGGCCACGAAAAAGGGGCGTTTACCGGAGCCAATACCATTCGTCAGGGACGCTTTGAACAGGCTGACGGCGGCACGCTTTTCCTGGATGAAATCGGCGATATGCCGCTGGATGTACAGACCCGACTGTTGCGCGTGCTGGCAGATGGACAGTTTTACCGCGTGGGCGGGTATGCGCCGGTGAAGGTGGACGTACGCATTATCGCCGCGACGCACCAGAACCTGGAGCTGCGCGTACAAGAGGGGAAATTCCGTGAGGATTTATTCCATCGTCTGAACGTGATCCGCGTCCACCTGCCGCCGCTGCGCGAGCGTCGGGAAGATATCCCGCGTCTGGCGCGCCATTTCCTGCAGGTGGCGGCCCGCGAGCTGGGCGTGGAAGCCAAGCAGCTTCATCCGGAAACGGATGCCGCCCTCACCCGTCTGGCGTGGCCGGGCAACGTGCGTCAGCTGGAAAACACCTGTCGCTGGCTGACGGTGATGGCCGCCGGCCAGGAAGTGCTGATTCAGGATTTACCGGCAGAACTGTTTGAAGCCACCGTGCCCGAGAGCACCTCAGGACATACGTTGCCGGACAGCTGGGCAACGCTGCTGGCGCAGTGGGCAGATCGCGCGCTGCGTTCCGGTCATCAAAACTTGCTCTCTGAAGCACAGCCTGAAATGGAGCGCACGCTGTTGACCACCGCGCTTCGTCATACCCAGGGCCACAAACAGGAAGCGGCTCGCCTGTTGGGATGGGGTCGAAACACCCTGACGCGCAAGCTGAAAGAGCTGGGAATGGAGTGATCTTACTCCGCTGTGTAAAGGTTACTAATTGAGCGCAAAGTGCCGTTATTTTGCGCTTTACTGTTCCGATGAGTTTTGTATGATCGTGCCCGGAAACTGGGGGGGTGCATCATGCTGGAATCATTAGTGACCTTGCTTTCGAGCGGTGCAGCAGAAAGCCATACGCCACAAACTGCCGTTGCGGCGGTATTGTGTGCGGCACTGGTTGGGCTGTTTAGCTAACGAGCTGTCGATGAAAAGCCGGGTGGCGGCTTCGCCTTACCCGGCCTACATAGTTGCGAGTTGTAGGCCGGGTAAGCGAAGCGCCTCCCGGCATTGCAACTTAAATCACGCGCGAGAACTGCTGTAAACGCGCTTTCTGGCGCAGATAGGCATCGAAGCACATGCAGATATTACGAATCAACAGACGCCCCTTCGGCGTGACTACCACCGCGCTCTCCGACACATCCACCAGCCCGTCCTTCGCCAGCGGCGCCAGAAGCTTCAGGTCTTCGGCAAAGTAATCGCTGAATTGCAGATCCCATTGCGACTCCACCTCGCGGAATTCGAGACGGAAGTTGCAGATAAGCGCCTTAATCACATCACGACGGATGCAGTCGTCGCGCGTTAACGCAATGCCGCGCCACAGCGCGTTGCCCGTTTCATCAACTTGCTGGTAATACAGCTTCAGCTCTTTTTGGTTCTGGGCGTAGCAGTCGCCAATCATGCTGATAGCGGAGACACCCATTCCGAGCAGATCGGTATCTCCCTGGGTGGTGTATCCCTGGAAGTTACGGTGGAGAACACCTTCGCGCTGGGCAATCGCCAGTTCGTCGTCAGGGCGGGCAAAGTGATCCATCCCGATAAACTGATAGCCGGTTTCGGTCAGCGAGGCGATGGTCTCCTGCAAAATGTCCAGCTTCTGCTGGGCGGAAGGCAGATCCGCATCTTTGATTTTGCGCTGCGCGGCGAACAGCGTCGGCAGGTGCGCATAGTTAAAGACGCTCAGACGGTCCGGGTTGAGCTCAGCCACGCGTTTAAGCGTGTAGGCGAAGCTCTCCGGCGTCTGCTTCGGCAGGCCGTAAATCAGGTCTATATTCGTTGAGGTAAAGCCGATTTCACGCGCATGGTTGAGTAAGGCAAAGATAAACGCTTCATCCTGCTCGCGGTTGACCAGGCGCTGTACTTCTTTGTTGAAGTCCTGTACGCCCATACTCAGGCGGTTGAAGCCTTCGGCGCGTAAATGATCCAGCACATCCAGCTCGATTTCACGCGGATCGACCTCGATCGAAATTTCAGCGTCGTGGTTAAAACTGAAATTGCCGCGCAGAAGCGCCATCAGGCGGCTGATCTGCGCTTTGTTCAGATAAGTTGGCGTACCGCCGCCCCAGTGAAGCTGGCTGACGTGACGGCCTTTAAACAGCGGTGCGCGGTGCAGAATTTCCTGTTCAAGCGCATCGAGGTATTGATCGGCTTTGTGCTGCTGGCGGGTAACGATTTTATTGCAGCCGCAGAAGTAGCAGAGCTTGTGGCAGAACGGAATATGGACGTAGAGCGACAGCGGGCGCTCGGGATAGCGCGCCACAGCATGCTGAAAATCCGCCTCGCCGAAAGCGTCAGAAAACTCCAGCGCGGTGGGGTATGAGGTATAACGCGGCCCGGAATAGTTATATTTCTGGATCAGGGCCAAATCCCAGTCGATAGATGGTACAGACATGCTCACTCCTTCCGTTGGTGTCGCGTTCGTATACGGCGGCCCGTTCTGGTCCCGTTGCGGGCCATCATTCGGGTGCGCAGCCACTTCTGTCGCCGCGACAACCGCCGTAGTTTAACGAATAACCACACCAGATAACATATAACCGGAAGGGTTATAAGCAGGACGAGTGTACCTGCCGGGTGCAAATGTTAGTTTCCACCTTTCAGCAGACGCATCATATCTTCCTGCTTTTCGTCTTCCTCTTCGTCTTCTTCATCATCGTAGGACAGACCCAGCTTCTGCATCAGTTCATCAATGCGATCCAGTTTGGCATCTACCCAGGACTGCTCTTCAGCGGTCAGGGTTTCACCCTCTTCAAGACGTTCCAGCAGCGCATCCAGGCGCTCATCGTTCTCCAGCATATCCAGCTCAGCCTGCGGTGAAAGCATAGGTTTCTCGCTCTTTGGTTTGTGCTGCTTAGTGACCGGCGTGTCTGTCACGCCCAGTGGAATGGGAGTTTTACTGCCGATACGAGGATCTTTCTGCTGTTTGCCTTTTGCAGAAGCGCCTGCGGCACCGCCACCGTTAGCACGGCTACCCGCAGTATGGCCACGATGCTTTTTATCGCGTTTGCGATCGCGCGCTTCCTGATTCAGTTCTTCGCGCGTTTTGCGGCGTGCTTTTGCAGGGCGTTTCGCGCCCGCAGCGGAGGTCGGTTTTTTCATGATGTTTTATCTTTAAGTCGTTTTCTTCAGTATAGAATTGCGGCGAAATCTAGCAGAAAGCAAGCAAAGAAAAAAGGCGACAGAGCAATCTGTCGCCTTTTTTCCTGACTCACAACCCTTAACGGGTCAGACATTCCCTGTTTGCCTTCAACAAACCCTGTTTATCCCTTGGCTACTACCGTCCGTGATACGGTTCCGTTTCCTGTTAAAAACGCCTCCAGGCGCCGGTCGTCCTGACAATCCTGAGTCTTCGCCTCCTGGCGCTCCTGACCCTTATCCTTAAGTCGTTTTCCTGCTGGCATCCTCGCCTTGACGCACACTTTACCTTGTTCTCTTAAACTAACAAGCAACGAAAAGGTACTAAACCGGATTTTCAGATAATTACTCATTAATAACTCTTTGAATTTTAATATTTTGAGTTTTTTAGTGCCTGCGATTTCTCTTAAATTTCTCATACGCTTAAGGGCAGATCTCTTACATTCCGTAGGGCTTTCACTTACACGTCAATGACGAAGGGAAAAGCCTTTTGCCCGCATTCAGGTATAATCCCCCGCAGATTACGATTTTTGGAGACGACCACGTGACTACCTGGAACTACCAACAGACGCATTTTGTCACCAGTGCGCCCGATATTCGCCACCTGCCCTCAGACACAGGGATTGAAGTGGCATTTGCTGGCCGCTCCAATGCGGGAAAATCCAGCGCCCTGAATACGCTGACCAATCAGAAAAACCTGGCGCGTACCTCAAAAACACCTGGCCGTACTCAGCTGATTAACCTGTTTGAAGTGGCTGAAGGCAAACGCCTGGTCGATTTACCGGGCTACGGTTACGCGCAGGTACCGGAAGAGATGAAGATCAAATGGCAGCGTGCGCTGGGTGAATACCTGGAAAAACGCATGTGTCTGAAAGGTCTGGTGGTGCTGATGGATATTCGACACCCGCTAAAAGATCTCGACCAGCAGATGATTGACTGGGCGGTGGCAAGCGATATTGCGGTGCTGGTGCTGCTGACAAAAGCGGATAAGCTGGCGAGCGGCGCGCGCAAGGCGCAGGTGAACAAGGTGCGTGAAGCGGTGCTGGCATTCAACGGTGATGTACAGGTTGAACCGTTCTCCTCGCTGAAAAAGCAGGGTGTGGACAAACTGCGACAGAAGCTAGACAGCTGGTTTAACGATCTGGAACCGGCGACAGAAGCGGAAGCAGAGTAACAACAGGCGCGGCGATGACCGCGTTTTTTTCGCCCGAAACTTTCCTTCCCGCAATAAAAAACGCCCCAGTCATTACTGACTGGGGCGGCTAAAATATTCAGCCAAATCCGATTACGTGAAGTAAAAGGTCTGAAAGATAGAACATCTTACCTCTGTACCCTACGTCGTTAACTCTACTCTTTTTTTGTCTCTTGAAAAAGCACTTTTTGTAGTTTTTTTTCATTCTTTACATAGGGAATTCTAATGATCGTCACAAAACGCGCGTACTTATGTTGCTTACTTACATAAAAAGCGCGTTATTCCGATAACGCTTAGTGAGCCTGATCCCAGTTTTCGCCGCTACCCACTTCCACCAGCAACGGAACGTCCAGCTTCATGCTGTTTTCCATCAGTTCATGGATCTTCTGAGAGACCTTTTCCAGGTCGTCTTTATGGACTTCAAAGACCAGTTCATCGTGTACCTGCATGATCATTTTCACGCGCGGTTTCTCTTTTTCCAGCCAGGCATCAACGGCGATCATCGCGCGTTTGATGATGTCTGCCGCAGTGCCCTGCATCGGGGCATTGATAGCAGCACGTTCAGCGCCAGCACGGCGCGCGGCGTTGCTGGATTTGATGTCCGGAAGGTAAAGACGACGGCCATCCAGCGTTTCAACGTAGCCTTTCTCTTTCGCCTGCGCGCGGGTACGCTCCATATATTCCAGCACGCCCGGATAGCGCTCAAAGTAGAGATCCATATACTTCTGCGACTCTTTACGCGGAATGTTGAGCTGGCGTGAAAGGCCAAATGCGCTCATGCCGTAAATAAGGCCAAAGTTAATCGCTTTTGCGCTACGACGCTGTTCGTTTGTCACGCTGTCCAGCGGCAGGCCAAACACTTCGGCAGCTGTCGCCCGGTGGATATCCTTCCCTTCGGCAAATGCCGTCAGCAGGCCTTTGTCACGCGACAGGTGCGCCATAATACGCAGTTCGATTTGCGAGTAGTCTGCGGAGACAATCAGATAATCCTCTGGCGCAATGAAAGCCTGGCGTATACGGCGGCCCTCTTCATTACGCACCGGAATGTTTTGCAGGTTAGGATCGGTTGACGAAAGTCGCCCGGTCGCCGCCACAGCCTGGTGATAGGAGGTGTGCACGCGACCCGTTTTCGGGTTGATCATCAACGGCAGTTTGTCGGTATAGGTCGATTTCAGCTTAGCCAGACCGCGGTACTGCAGGATAACTTTTGGCAGCGGATAATCCAGCGCCAGCTCTTCCAGCACCTCTTCAGAGGTTGAAGGCGCGCCGCCCGGCGTTTTCTTCAGCGGTTTGATACCCTGCTTTTCAAACAGGATGGTTTGCAGCTGTTTCGGTGACGACAGGTTAAATGCCTCTCCAGCAAGCTCATGCGCTTTCTGTTCAAGCTCGGTCAGGCGCTGCGCCAGCTCGCCAGAGTGATTATGTAGCACCGTTGGGTCGATTTTGACGCCGTTACGCTCAATGCGGGACAGCACAGGCACCAGCGGCATCTCAATGTTCTGGAAAACATTCAGCGGCCCTTCGTGCTTCTGCAATTTCGGCCACATTTTGAGATGCAGCTGTAGCGTGACGTCAGCGTCTTCCGCGGCGTAGCGGCCTGCTTCTTCCAGCGCGATCTGGTTAAAGGTCAGCTGATTTTTGCCCTTACCGGCAATTTCTTCAAAGGTGATGGTTTTGTGTTTCAGCCAACGATCGGATAAGGAATCCATATCATGGCGGCCCGCCACGCTGTCCAGAATGTAAGATTCCAGCATGGTGTCAAAAGCGATACCACGTAGCTCAATGCCGTAGTTTTGCAGAATACCGCGGTCGTACTTCAGGTTTTGCCCGACCTTCAGCGCTTTCTCGTCTTCCAGAATCGGCTTCAGCAGTTCTAAGGCGCGCTCGCGCGAGATCTGCTCCGGCGCATCCAGATAGTCATGCGCTACCGGAACATAGGCTGCCATACCCGGCTCCGTCGCGAATGACAGACCTACCATATTGGCAGATATGTTATCGAGACTGTCCGTTTCGGTATCGAACGCAAATACCGGTGCTTTTTTCAGCTTTTCAATCCAGGCGACGAGCTGCGACTCTTCAAGGATGGTTTCATAGTTATCGAATGAGAGCGCTGCCGCTTCTTCTTCTGCCTGCTCTTCGGCATCGACAACGATAGTTTCTTTCGGCTTCGCCGCAGCTTTTGCCCCTTTCGCCTGAAGCCATTTCCCGGCTTCGACATCCGTGGTCCAGCGTTTAAATTCGTATTTTCTGAACAGGCCAAGCAGTTCTTCTGCGGCGGGTTCCTGCACTTCAAGCTGGTCGCAGGTAAGCTCCAGCTCGACGTCGGTTTTGATGGTGGCTAACTGATAAGAGAGGTAAGCCACCTCTTTGTTATCGGCGAGCTTTCCGGCCATGGTTTTTGCACCACGGAAGGTAAGTCCGGCAATTTTGTCGGACTCAGCGTACAGCGTATCCAACCCACCTAACCCTTGCAGCAGCGCCTGAGCTGTTTTTTCGCCCACGCCCGGCACGCCAGGGATGTTATCCGAGGAATCCCCCATCAGGGCGAGGAAATCAATAATGAGTTCTGGCGGCACGCCATATTTGGCAACCACTTCTTCCGGGCCAAGAATGGTGTTGGTCATGGTATTAATCAGCGTGATCCCAGGTGTTACCAGCTGCGCCATGTCTTTATCACCGGTACTGATCAGCACCGGACGGCCAGCCTTTTCAGCTTCGCGCGCCAGGGTGCCAATAACGTCGTCAGCCTCAACGCCCGAGACAGCCAGCAAAGGCAGCCCCATCGCTTTGACCATAGCGTGCAGCGGTTCAATCTGCGCACGCAGATCGTCAGGCATGGGAGGACGGTGAGATTTGTAATGCTCAAATAATTCATCGCGGAAGGTTTTCCCCTTCGCATCAAACACCACGGCCGCATGGGTTGGGTGGTATTGCAGAATCAGGCTGCGTAGCATATTCAGCACGCCGTACATTGCGCCGGTAGGTTCCCCTGCGCTGTTGGTCAGAGGAGGAAACGCATGATACGCCCGATAAAGGTAAGAAGAGCCATCGACGAGTATAAGTGGGTTTTCTGGGATCTGAACCATAATGTCCGTGCCTTTAATTAATTTATGGGTAAAGGATGCCACAGAAGGATGAAAACATCAGGTTTTAGCGCTTTATACAGAAAAACATTTTGCGATCGTGAAGATCGCTCGCAAAAACAAACTGTGGATAAGTTTGTGCATATTTTTAATACAGGTGAATAACAGTTCTATAAAACTGATACTGAAAAATTATTTATCAAATAAAATCAATCATTTGAAATCAGATCACTTAAGATCCCATCCCACTGATGGTTATTTAGTCTATGTGGATATAAGACGTAAGCACCCTGTCTATATAGAAAATTTCGCTGCATGGCAGGAAAAGCCGCAGCCTCTTCGTGTGAAAGCGCCCTGGTCTGGGCCAATATCTGATAAGATCGGCGCCCAGCACCGGATAGCCGGCTGCTTAATTACAGCTAACTATCTGAAAAAATTCATTATGTCGAAAATACTCGCTGCGATAACCTTATTGCTAAGCGTCATTTTAACTATTCTGGTTACCATCGCCTGTTCTGTGCCAATCATCGTTGCCGGAATAATTAAGCTCCTGCTGCCCGTCCCTCCGGTATGGCGTGCAGTGTCTGCTTTTTGTAATTTTATGATGTACTGCTGGTGTGAAGGGCTGGCGATCCTGTTGTATCTGAACCCCTGGTTAAAGTGGGACGTGCAGGGCCTTGAGAAGCTGAATAAAAAGAACTGGTATCTGCTGATCTGCAATCATCACAGCTGGGCCGACATCGTTGTATTGTGCGTGCTGTTTCGCAAACATATTTCGATGAACAAATACTTTCTGAAACAGCAACTGGCATGGGTGCCTTTCATTGGTCTGGCCTGCTGGGCGCTGGATATGCCGTTTATGAAACGCTATTCACGCAGCTATCTGATTCGTCATCCGGAACGCCGCGGTAAGGACGTGGAAACTACGCGCCGTTCTTGCGAGAAGTTTCGCGCGCATCCCACCACCATAGTTAATTTCGTCGAAGGTTCGCGCTTTACCGAAGAGAAGCGCCAGCAGACTCGCTCTCCGTATCAGCACCTGTTGCCGCCAAAGGCAGCGGGTATCGCAATGGCCCTCAACGTGCTGGGTGAGCAGTTTGATAAATTGTTGAACGTAACGCTCTGCTATCCGGAAAACGACAGGACGCCGTTCTACGATATGCTCAGCGGCAAGCTGACGCGTATCGTAGTCCGCGTTGATCTGTTGCCCATCGATACGGAACTGCACGGTGATTACGTTAACGATAAAAACTTCAAACGTCGTTTCCAGCTTTGGCTCAATACACTCTGGAAAGAGAAAGACGAACAGATAGCGGAGTTAAAATCTTCATACAAAAACGCCGGTCAATGACCGGCGTTTTCTTTATGTTTGTTACTTCATCTCAACCAGGTGTTTCACGGTATCAGCGTACTGTTGTACGAAGATATCCATACTGGTGGTGTCCATACCACGCATATTTACCTGGTATTTACCGTTAACATACATCGCTGGCACGCCCTGCAACTGGAAGTCAGCGGCAGCTTTTTCCTGCTGTGCCACGAGAGATTTCACCACAAAACTGTTCCAGGCAGCGTCGTAGTCTTCACCTTTCACACCGGCATCAACAAACACTTTACGGATATCTGCCGTAGTTTGTACGGTCTGGGTTTTCTGTACGGCTTCAAACATAGGCGCGGTGATCTTATCTTCCACACCCAGCGCAATCGCAACCGCCCATGCCTGAGTCAGATCTTTACCCAATGGGCCAAGGAACTCAACGTGGTATTTCGTCATTTTGGTGCCTTCCGGCAGCTTTTTCTTCACGTTGTCAGAAACATGAAGTACCTGCTCAAACTCGTAGCAGTGCGGGCAGTAGAAGGAGAAGAACTCCAGCACCTGAGGCTCGCCAGCTACAGGCTTGTCCAGCGTAATGTACTGCTTGCCGTCGGTAAACTGCGCAGCAGTTGCGCTAAATGCCAGAATCATACCAGCCAGCGCCAGCCAAATTTTTTTCATGATTAACTCTCTCCTGGGTGTGTCCAATTAATACATCGGCGTTAATTGCAGAGGGGGTTCCTGTAGAACCTTAACCTGCTCGGTAAATGTGGATATCTGGTTGCGCCAGTAATCCTCCCCGGTAAGCCAGGGGAAATTTCGGGGAAAAGCCGGGTCTTCCCAACGCCTGATTAACCACGCGAGATAATAAACAAATCGCATCGCACGTAAAGGCTCTATCAGGGCAATTTCGTCTGAATTAAAGGGGCTAAATTCTTCATAAGCTTCAATTATGGTCTCAAGCTGCATGCGCTGCTCGGCTTTATCACCGTTGAGCAGCATCCACAGATCCTGCACCGCAGGTCCCATACGAGCGTCATCAAGATCGACAAATAGCGGGCCGTCGCGCCAGAGAATATTCCCGGCGTGGCAGTCACCGTGCAGGCGTAGAGCGGTAATATCATCCCGCCAGCAGGCTTTTACAGCATCAATAAGCTTATCGGTCGCCGTGAGGAAATTATCCTTAAGCGCCTTTGGGATCAGCGCCGATGTTTCGAATACCTCTCGCGGCTCAATAAGATATTCCTGAACACCAATCGTCGGTCGGGCAACAAACGATTTTTTACGTCCCGTCTGATGAATGCGCCCCAGATAACGGGCAACCCATTCCATCTGATCGATATTATCTGCCTCAAACTGTCTTCCGCCCAGGCTCGGAAATACCGCGTAGTAAAAACCCTGATGGGTCAGCAGCGTTTGGTTATTAAATTTGAGCGGTGCCGCAACGGGAACATCGTCATCCAGCAGATCGTGGGCAAACTGATGCTCTTCCTGAATTTGTTCTGCGGACCAGCGCTGTGGCCGGTAAAACTTTACGACAAAGCGCTGGCGCTCTTCGTCCTGAAATTGGTAGACACGGTTTTCGTAGCTGTTTAAAGGGGTTAACCCGGAATCCACCCGAATACCCTGCTCGAACAGCGCATCCATAATGGTATCCGGGTGTAGTGTCTGGAAAGTAAAAGCCTGGTCGTTCATCCGATCATCCGGAAATTATACGAATGATTCAGGATATCATCTTGTGGCGATTTCGGTGGCTCCGCTTACAAGCTTTTACTCTTTAATTACGCCTCGGGCGCGCAGTAATGCGGTTTTAAAATCCTCTTCATAATCTTTCTGAATACCAGGAATAACAGCATCTTTAGCCGAGTCACGCATTTTGAGGTGGTAGATCAGGATGTCGTCAGAAAGGTCTGCCAGTTCGCCATCAAAACCTGACTCTTTCGCCAGTTTCTGTAAAAATTGCATCAGATTCAGCTCTGGCTCTTTTTGCCAGGCCGGCTGGAGAAGCTCAATGACTTCATTAAGACGTTTACATTTCATGGTAGTGCTCCTTTCATTTAGAGAGACACGTTAGCAGGGTCAATCCCACAATAAAAGAGGCGATATTCGTGAATCAATGCCAGGAAATCATCGGGGTCGTTCTTGCCGGAGGCAGGGCAACGCGAATGGGCGGAAAAGATAAAGGTCTTCAGCTCCTGAACAACACCCCCTTATGGCAGCATGTTGCTGATACCCTGGCAAATCAGGTGTCGTCGATGGCGATCAGCGCTAACCGACATGTTGATATTTATCAGCGCAGTGGGTATCCGGTTTATCAGGATAAGCTTGTGGACTACCCCGGCCCGCTGGCGGGAATGCTTTCCGTTATGCAGCAGTCGCACGGAGAGTGGTTTCTCTTTTGTTCATGTGATACGCCCTTCATCCCGTCCTGTCTGGTTGAACGTCTGGTGCAGCGGTGCGAGGGTGCTCCCGTCGTCTGGGTACACGACGGCGAACGCGACCATCCGACGATCGCATTGATTAATCGCTCGTTAATATCTGCGCTGGAAGATTACCTGGCCGCAGGAGAGCGACGCGTCATGGTATTTATGCGCCAGTCAGGAGGGCATTCCGTTGATTTCATTGACATGAAATCGGCGTTTGTGAATGTAAACACGACGGAAGATTTGCAGATGATGCAGGAGAAGAAATGATACCCGTATTAGCGATCTCTGCCTGGAGCGGCACCGGGAAGACTACGCTGCTAAAAAAGCTGATACCTGCACTTTGCGCTAAAGGTATTCGTCCCGGATTGATTAAGCACACGCACCATAACATGGATGTCGATAAGCCGGGGAAAGATAGCTATGAGCTGCGTAAGGCTGGCGCTGCACAAACGATGGTGGCGAGTAACCAGCGCTGGGCGTTAATGACAGAAACTCCGGATGAAGCACCGCTGGATCTCGCTTATCTTGTCAGCCGGATGGATCATTCCACGCTGGATCTGGTGCTGGTTGAGGGGTTTAAGCACGAGGCTGTTGCGAAGATCCTGCTGTTCAGAAACGGTGCCGGGCATGATGTAAGTGAGTTAACGCTGGATGAACATGTGATTGCTGTGGCCAGTGACGCTGCGTTGACGCTGGAAGTACCGGTTCTGGATTTGAATAATGTGGAGGGGATTGCAGAGTTTATTTTGGCGTGGTGTGCAGTCTGAGATCTGCCGGGTGACGGCTTCGCCTTACCCGGCCTACCGTTTTTCGACGTATAAACGCAAAAAGGCCATCCTTGCGGATGGCCTCTTCACTTGTTTTATGCCTGGCAGTTCCCTACTCTCACATGGGGAGACCCCACACTACCATCGGCGCTACGGCGTTTCACTTCTGAGTTCGGCATGGGGTCAGGTGGGACCACCGCGCTA
>NZ_JBMKHQ010000017.1:0-2531 GCF_049237385.1 Enterobacter cloacae complex sp. IR5412
AGCGCGCCTAATGCCTTCACATCAAAACCGCCGTCAGTGTCGTGCATAATCTGACAGTAAGCGCTTACTGACTCTCCAAGGCTATCTATCTTTGACGTAGCTGAAGTGCTGGCGGAGCCGGTCATCATTGAGGATTTACGAACGAAGTTGCACACGACGCCTTTGGCGCCCATGGAGTTGAGGGTGTTTTTTATCTTTACGCCTTCTTCGTCGGCTTCAATAGTCGCGTAGAAACGAACGTAATTGCCGCGTACTTCGCTGTCATCAACGCCCTCTTCGAGGTTGACGAACTTTGGAGCGGAGGTTTCATGCTGGGTAAAACTGCCATCTGGCTGTACGATCATGTAGCCGGCCAAAGTTCCAACATCGCCCCAATTCTGGTGCGTTAACGCACCTACACTGACGACTCCGGGCAGGACTTCTTTGTGGTTATGGTAATGACCAGACAAAACCAGGCGGAAGCCAATGTCCTTCAGCTCCTGCGCATCGATGCCCACATCGGGCATGGTCGGAATCGCTTTATTGACTGAGGTATGAATGATGATGTCGTGGTTGTCGCCCTCAAGACGATTTCGCAACGCTTTCATATCACTCAAAAGCTCGGCGTGGGAGTTACGCCAGCTGATGAAATGAACATTCACATCACCAACTTCAATGCTGAACGGCTGCTGCCCACAAACGATATGCACCCCGATCGACTGCAGTGAGGCAGCTGCGTTAGCGCTGTAGACAGAATCGTTAGTTTCGAGGTCGTGGTTGCCGGCCAGCATGACCACTTCAAGGCCAAGCTCATTGATGATCCACTTGTAGGTTTCCGTCACGTAGTGCAGTACAGATGGCGTTATAGTGCCGCGTACATGGAACGTGTCACCTGCAACAAGCAGATGCTTTGCGCCAGCCTCTTTGATGGCAATCGCAGCTTCCTTTGTCGATTCAAGCAGAATGGCCAGGCGGGAATTAAGCCCGTTGGCGTCAGAAACCGCGAAAGTATTCCAGTTGTGGTAGTGGGGATCAGAGATCACGCCATACGGTATAGTCATGTGTTCTTCCAGCTTGTTATAAATTCAACGCAATGTTACCAACACTGAATAGGCCATCAATTCAGAGCTACAGGCTATTGGGTTGGTTCGCAGGCTAGCTATTATGCAATATTTATAAGTAGCTAACTACCTATCATCTAAAGGGACAAATATTAATTTCCTTAACTCCATAGCAAAGGGACTCTAAGATGATGTTTTACACAGCATAATAGGGATCAAAATGGCAATTGTGCTTTCAGTGACTGAACAAATTCAGATCGCATTAAAACTTGGTTATGAACGTGTGCCAGACGAGGACGCCTATACGTCGGCATACTATGTCAAAAACGGCTTAAAATGGATCTTCAACATAGTAGGCCTAAAGAAAACACTAAATGTCTCTTCAGATGATGAGCTGAGGGAACAGGATTACGATGTTGAAACTTATTACGAAGTTCGGAGAAATTATAACAAATACAAACAAATGATTGTTGGTAGCGACCTGACTTCACTCTATGAAGATCTGCGAGTCACTGATGATCCAGATGAGTGGGTTTATTTGGCTGATGGCATGTGGATGAATGGGGATGGCGATTTGATTGAGCGGTAGATAGCACAAGCCCGCTGTGCGCTTCTCTAAGAGGGCGAACGTAATTTCTGGTACGTTCGCTCATTGGAGGGGGTTAAATCGTCTTCTCGTGCTTTCTGCGAAGCGAGGCCATATCTATCACTGGTGCTTTCGCACGAGGATCTTCTAATTCAAGCTCATGATCCGTGTGATACTCAACGTCATGTTCACGGCTGATGCTCCGCAGATAAATGGCCGTCAGCTGACTATCAGGCTTCAGAAAATGCCCATAGGACTTGCGGATCACTTCAGAAACCTTTTCCACGCTTTCACCACCCATGCAAAGGTGGTTGAATCGGCTATGTTTGCGAAGCATTTCTTCGTATGGCCCCGAACAGACTCGATCCACTTTTGCGAACCTGATGCGCTCTCCGTTCGCTGCGTCTACCAGACACACGATTTTGCCTGGCTCTACACGGTTCACCCAGGTAACTCCGCTGCGGAGCGTGTTGAAGTAAGGCTCATTCAATCCGATGATCGGTTTACGAAACGCGATAAGTGGCACATACCGCAGACAAGAATTTAAGTGGAAGTCAGCCCCTGTAGCCTTGAACTTGTGCCGTGCCTCATTGATTGGGCATTTTGACGCAATCCCACAGAGGTCGCATAGTTCTTTCTGGGAGTTAAGTTTGCTATCTGGCTCAATGGTATAGGTGCCATCTTCGAGGCGGCGAACCCAGCGTGTACGTTTCAGATCCATTGGTCTACTCTTGCCGGTGGAAATATTTGCGACTGTAGCGCATAAATTTGGCGTTAGGCTGTAACTGCCTGTTTTGTTTATCCCCAATTTCCACAGTGTCGATCCAATAAATTGATCCTAAAGTGATCCCAACGGAGATCCAAAAGAGATCCCCGATCGCCGCAAACCCACGCCACCACAGGGC
>NZ_JBMKHQ010000017.1:2583-110456 GCF_049237385.1 Enterobacter cloacae complex sp. IR5412
TGAGATATGCAGTTACACTTACGGCATGTGAACAACTGCTGGTGCATGAAATGGTCAAGAAATCCAAAACTTTACCGATGAATTTGGAAGAAACAAACAAATCGACAGGTGAGATTGTTTCACTGGATATTAACAGCTCCAGCACTGTTCAGCCGGTTCCTCTCATGCGTCTCGGCCTGTTTGTTCCTACACTGAAATCAACGAGTAAGAGCAAGACTAACCGTAAAAATATCACAGATGCGACCGAAGAACTTGTCCAGTTGTCCATAGCCAAGAGCGAAGGCTACAACGACGTGAAAATTACAGGGTCACGTTTGGATATGGACACTGATTTCAAGGTATGGCTGGGGATCGTTCGCTCAATGGCTGAGCATGGGGTGCAGGGAAGTGCGCTTAAGCTCACGTTTGTCGAGTTCGTTAAGATGTGTGGGTTCGATAGCCGGCGCTCCAACCAGAAGATGCGAGATCGTATCAGTAACTCCCTGTTTAAATTGGCATCCGTAACGCTTAAGTTCCAGAACGATACGAAAGGGTGGGTGACACACCTGGTAAAATCAGCCTCATACGATGTCGTTGAAAACGTTGTTGAAATTGAAGCTGAGCCTAAACTCTTCGAACTCTATGACATGGACAGGCGTGTGCTGCTTCGACTTAAAGCCATTGATGCACTGCCACGTAAAGAATCAGCCCAGGCTCTATACACCTTCATTGAAAGTCTACCCCAGAACCACGCTCCCATTTCGATGAAGCGCCTTCGTGACCGGCTTAACCTGACTTCAAGCGTTTACACGCAAAATCACACTGTTAGAAAGGCCATGGAGCAACTGAAAGAAATCGGGTACCTCGAATACACTGAAACTAAACGCGGAAACTCCACCTTCTTCGTCGTTCACTACCGCAATCCGAAGCTGATCCAGACTTCTAAGCTGCCTAAACAAAAGGTTGAAGAGCAGCCGCCGTCAGAAGAGAACTACGACGAAGTCATTAAGGCTTTGAAAACTGCAGGTATAGATCCCGTCAAACTGGCAGAAGCTCTCGCTAAATCCAAACCCGAAAATTGACTGAGGTATGCAGTTTATTGACTGCGATATGCGGTTTGTTTGCTGCGGTATGTAATATTGACTGCGGTATGCAATCTTCACTGAGATATGCGTCTCACATCCCATCTTGACTGCGATACGTAATACGCATACCGCAGTCAATGAAAACCACCCTGAACCAACCAGAATATGTGATTTCTTGACTGCGGTATGTAGAGTTGCGTACTTCGGCAAACGCCATTGACTGCGGTATGTAAAAGCCACATACCTCAGTCAATTCTTGATAACCAATTAGATGATTTTCTTAAGAAGCCCAAAGAGTGTTGGTGCGGTGATCGTCATTTCGTTTTTCAGCTTATCAAAGTGCTGCCACTGCTTGCGCTTGAAGGTGATGGTGCAGTCCCAGCGATCCAGAAGCTCTTCGTTCCCTTCACGCTTAAAGCCCTTTGCGCGCCAGTAACCGCTCTCTTTTTGGATCTCACTTTTCTGCATGGTGTAAATCATTACTAACCTCGGAACACTCGTCAAATATGATACTGGTGTCCTGAGAAGACACGCTGTACACGGCATCCTTTTTAATAAAGGTCTGGCCATCCGAGCCAACACCAAATTTCATCTTCTTCCGCGATTTCAGCGGGGGAGACTTGTAAATCGTAGAGCCGAGCAGCGCGTAAAACTCCATACCGCTGTCAACGACCAGCGCACCGGTCATCCGCTCTGAAACTCCAGTGATTCGCTCTCCAGCTGAATGAACGATGGCAGCGTGACACTGCAACGTTTTCAGGCTATTAGCCTGGGCTAAAGTGGGAAGCATCAATAATGCGATTAACGAGATCCGTTTCATTTCAGCACCGGCGACAGGAACATGAATAATGCGGTGCTGAGCATGAAGGCGTAATAAACGCGCCCGGGCATTGGCTCGAAGGCTTTCTTCATCTGACGGCATAAAACTACCAGAAGGAGAGAGGTTAATTGCAAAGCTACTGTCATGCGAACTCCATAAGATAGGTAGATAGTAACCTATTTTTGAAATGTAAGGAAAGCGTTAGCTGTAGGTTTCTAACGATAAGATCCTCACCAGTGTTTCTGCATCCTCATTGGAGAGCGGTTGGGTATCTTCCTGATACCAACATTGGCTGCCGCGCCAGCGTACATTGCTCTCGTCGATGGTTATCTGGTCATCGTCATAGCCGGTGCATTTGTTAATAGCGCGTTCAATGGCCTCGTCCATCAGTTCCTCATTCTCTGCTTCAACAATGAACAGAGGGAAGACTGAGAAATCACAACTTGAGTGGATTCTGACAAGCGTTTTCATGTGTTTATACCCTTATTATAAGTTGTTGGTTACTTAATTATATTTGACTTAAATAGGCGATTAATTGTTATCTACAGGCCACATCTTCGCGGCTACTCGGGGGAAGTAATCATCCAGGTGAAGGAGGAACCAGACGATCGCCTCTTTGCCATCTACTGAATTTTCAAAGATGTCGATCTTTCTAAATTGCGAATGAAAAATCTCGTGGCAAGTGCCTGGCCAAATTGGTAAGTTCTCACCTGCCTCCTTGAACAGCTTCAGCAGCAATGCCTGTTCTGGTTCTGGTGTAGGCCCAATCTCTTCGGCATACACGCGGATCAGCTTTTGCCAGGGCTGCTCATTCTCAGCCACATCGGGGGCGCCCATTTCGCTAATCGCAGTGCGCATGGATTCAGCCCACAATGGCTGCGGGAAGCCATCCGCTCTTAACTGGTCTACTTCATCAAGCGCAGCGTTTGAAGCGCTGTAAAGCGCTGTCAGAGCGCTTCCCTTTGGTTTACTGGTCATGGCATTTCCTTTTTGAGTTGCAAAGACAATTCGCGAAGTAGGCGAATGTCGTTTTCTTCACCAAAGTCAGAGCTTTCAAGGTGTCTTATGGCGAGTTCTACACCTTCCGCAATCCATCTCTGGCGCTCAGCTGCCTTCTCATCTTTCTGCTGGCTTACCATCAGTTAATCCTTCTTGGTTTTGAAGATGCCGTGATGAGAGTGGTCAATGAAGATCAGGGCATCGTCACCAAAGTCGTCAGTGGTATGCAGCGCCTGGCCATCAGAATCTGACACACCGCTATACTCCTTACCCGGAGTAAACCAATCGACACCCGGCCACACGCTTTCGCATACAACAGTCAAGATTGCCCCCCTATACCTCTAAGAACGCGCAGCGCTTCGTACATAGCTGGTAAGGCTTTTGCCGAATCAGTGTTGTCATCATCATTGTCAAAGATGATCGGTGTGCCCATATCCACATTGCACTCCAGCCAATCGATCATGATTTCGATGATTTTTACCGGTGTGAGCGGCGTTGCTGACTTACTCGCCTCTTCTTTCAAGTGTGGGAACAGGGCATTTAAAAACTTCTCCTGCGCGACGGGGTGCATCTCTCCGTTCAGCTGGAGTTTCCCGAACCAGTTCTTGTCTGAAAGCAGCGTGTAGAAATTCGGCTCACCATCAGCCACCCATTTGATACCTTCGATGTTACTCATCAGTTTTGTTCTCCAGTTCGGCCAGGCGGCCAATTTCTTTGATCCCCAGGCGAAGTGCCACGCCAACGGCTGACGCTTCTAATTCGGCTTTTCCGGCCGACACAATGCTGTCCATCGACTCTTGGATTAGTTGGGTTGAGAACGATAGGTTTTTAGGCAGGTTGCCCAGATGGGCAGACATTGAACGGTACAATTCTTCCAGCTCGCGCTTACCGGCTTTTCCCTTGGCCATTAAAGTTCTGAGGGATTGCAGATCTTCAGCAAGGTTTCCCAGCTGGCGCTGGGCTGCTTCTTCAATGTTCCGGTCAAATCGCTGACGTGTGGACTCCATCCGTTTGATGGGAGGGATGCGAACGCTATCGCCGGTCTTAGTGCGATTGAGCGTACATGGAACACCTTCGCCGAGGCCAAAGCTGCAAACCAGAGTCGCCCATTGAGCTGAACTGAGGCTGATGGATGTTATAGGGCGTCGTGTAGCGCGCGCCGGGTTTTGCACACCATCCCTTTCAACCATCTGGCCTTCGTAGATCTCCAGCTCTATGATTTCAGCATGGCGAAGGTCAGAAGCGAATAAGGTCGTGCCGGTTGAGTGGATGCGGTTTACTGAAACCATCCCAAAAGCAGGGTGATTTGAAACGTTATCGCCCCGAACCTGGGTCATTTCTGGTTCAATGGGTTCTAATGCAAAAGACACTTAATCTCTCCTTTCAATAAACGCGAGGGGGATATGTGTGACACTGTAACCATCCTCTTGAATGTGACGTTCGAATACTCGCTCCACAACGCGCCTGTCTGAGTTGTACATGTAGTTCCCGTAACGCTCATTAGTTACAACGTTCTCTCCCTTGGTCAGCCAATAGCAGTCAACTATCGCGATCCGAAAAGAGCGGGGCGTTGTAACGTCAATAAGAGGTATGTGTTTGAATTTCATATTCACTCAGCAAACAAGTTGTTTTCTTATGGGTCATAATGACAGAAAGAAAAAGGCGTCCAACTGGACGCCTTGTGTTTGTTACGGCTTGAACTGTACGAATGGTGGGGCGCTGTTGCCGCCTCCAGCGACATAAACCGGCGTCTTACCATCCCAGCGATTGATCGCCTCCAGTTGCAGCACTTCAGGATTACTACGAAGCGCCTGGCCGCGCAGGGTGATAGCGTTAGCCTCCGCTTCAGCACGAATGCGATTGGATTCGGCTTCACCTCGCGCCAACTCGATAGCCTTTTGGGCTTCAGCTTTAGATTGAGCGACTTCGTTCTCTACCCGCGCTGCTTTTTGGTTTGCTTCGATCTTAGCGTTAATGGAGTCTTTAACCTGCTTTGGATAATCCAGGTCAGTCGTCCAGCTCAGTTTCACAATGTGAATGCCAATAGGCTCAAGACCGGCGCGCAGATCCTTGGTCACTTCATCGAGCAGCTTGGTTTTTCCACCGGCAGCCAGCTGAGTTATGTTCATGTCGGTGGAGTGCTTAATCAGTGCGTCCGAGATGTTCTGACGTAGATTGCTGGTGGTAATGTCATCAACGCCTTTGCGGTACGTCTGGAAGACTTTGGCCACCTTGTCAGGCTCGACAGCGTACTCAACGCCAACATGCGCGGAGATGGTCATGCTGTCCGAAGTCTGGAAGACGAACGGGTCTTGATACGTGTGCAGCTGGTTAAATGTTGGGAACTTGTACAGCTCTTCGTTAATGGTCAGCCAGTAGCGGCCAACACCAACAACCTGCTGCTGTACGCCCTTCTCAGTGCCATACAGATCGACTTTCACACCAACGTAGCCCGCAGGTACGGTTTCACGATCACACCCTGTCAGCGTGAATGCGGATGCTGCTAATAGCAGCGCGACAATTACCTTTTTCATTTCTTTTTGCGTTTCCATACATTTTTAGAAATGGTCACCAGGGCGACCGGATAAGAAAGAGCGATAACAACGGCCAAAACCATGGCGAAATCATCACTCAGTGAGAACAGTGCTGGCACAATGAATCGATACACCGCTAAGGCAGATGCAATCACTCCAATTGTGAAGGTGTAGAACTTAATCATGTGTTTTTCCGATGTTTTATAGTGCTTATATAAAATAGGTAGTTACCTACCTAATTGCAATCAAAAAAGAAGGGGTGCGTTAGCACCCCTCGATTAAATGGCTATTTGTTAGCCTTATTACTCTACTTCAGCGGTCTCTTTCGCGGCCTCAACTTTGGCGCGCTTATCGCTGTCGATCTTGGCCAGCGCCGCAACGATTTCTTCCATCGGCTTTTGGCGGTACATATCGACGATCTGAGATTTGGTGTATTTCTTATCGCCAATCTCAACGCGGCCAGAAGAATTCTTTGGTAGCAAGCCTTCTTCAAGCATATGCTCAACCAGTGACTCCACCACATCGAGGCCGCGGTTAGTGTCGTAATAGAAATTCCAGCTGCATTTCTCGAATGGCGGCGCCACTTTGTTTTTAACGACTTCAGCACCAACACACTGGCCGATCTTCTCTTTGCCATCCTTCAGCTGGCTTGCACCCAAACGGATGCGCACAGAAGCGTAGAACTTCGGTGAATCACCACCGGGTGAAGTGGTCGGATCGCCAAACATCACGCCAATCTTGGTACGCACCTGGTTGAGCACGATCAGAAGACAGTTGTACTGGCGGCACCATTGGGCAAGGGTAGGGAAGTTCGCTGATGTTGCGCGCGCCAGAGCCGTGTTGTCGTTCATGTTCAGCTCGTCTTTATCCTTCGCAGTGCCTTCAGCCATCTTGGTGAACTTCTCTGCTTTCGAGCGCGGCACCATTGATGCCAGGGAGTCGGTCACGATGACGATCGGCGCATCTTTGGGAATCAGCTCGTTGCTACGGATGGTGTTAAGCAGGATGCCGATGTTTTCCACTGAGTCCTCGAAGGTGTTTGGCTGCTTGTACACCCAAAACCCTTCATCTTCGTCAGCATCTAATCCCATACCCACCGCCAGGCCAACATCAAAGCTGTTTTCGTGGTCAAAGAAGGCTGCAACGCCACCCATACGCTGAGCAGCAATCATCGCTCTGGTGGCGAGAAACGTTTTGCCGGCAGAAGGTGGACCGAAGATCTCAACGATCCGACCAGCTGGCATACCGCCATCGTAGCGGCCAGAAATGGCGCGATTCAGCGGGGCATATCCGGTATCGAGCCACTGCTCGACTTTCTGGATAGTGTCGTTTTTGCCCATCGCTTTATTCAGCGCCTGAGCGAGTTTTGATTTAGCCATGTGTTTTATCCTTGTGGTTTTATACGTTCTGCGGCTTTCGCCTCGTTCCACTCAATCGAGTCGCAATTAAGGTTTTTCTTTACGCGTGAAAGCATTTTCACAACCTGATCTGAAACCTGCCCCAGCTCGCGTTTGGTAACGCTCATCCCGGCGCGTGACAGAATTGTTGGCAGACAGGTCACTGCGCTTTCCCCATGAAGGAAAACGACCTCTTTGGCCAGCGCGGTGTAGGTTGATGGGTGTCCGGTGAACAAAGAGCGGATCATGCGCAGTACCTTTCAAATGGCAGCTTGAACACGTCCATATCTTCAAGGAACGACCGGAAGTTAAGCTCCAGGCACATTTGCTCAAATGCTTTCTGGTCGCGCTCAGCTTTTACTGGCTCGATTACAGTCGGTGGGAATTGAGTTTTGATGAGGTTCATCAGTGACATGTTGCGCTTGAAGGCTTCGAGCATCCGACATTTGGTTTTCTCGTTGAAAGCGTTCTTGGCCAGGTTGTTGAATGCTGTTTTATGGCGACCTTTGTCGATGACAATGCTGCCGCCCATAATGCCCCGCACCATCGTTACAACGCTGCCGTACTCCGCAATAATCTCCTTGGCGCCACCGTCACCAATGCCACCTACAGCAGCAATATTGTCGGACTTGTCGCCCTGGAGTGCTTTGCCTTCGAGAAAGCCGCGGGGAGTTGCATAGCCAGTAAGCTCCGAAAACTGCTCGAAGTTGATCTGTTTATGCTGGGCGTCGGCTCGTACTGTCACCCATGTAACCTTTTCGCTAACCAGCTGAAGCCAGTCCTGATCGCCAGTGAGCAAATAGATGTGTTCAACTGCAGGTGAATCAACTAACTTCTCAACGAACATGCCGGCCAGATCATCAGCTTCGCCATCTTTGGCCGTGAACTGGTTTACGCCCAGCACTTTCATCATGTTGACGATGTAAGGCTTTTGCTTGGAAAAGCCTTCTTTCATCTTCAGCATTTCTGGGTTGTCGTCTCGGTTGGCTTTGTACTCTGGGTAAAACGAACGGCGGCGATCGCTGAATCCGTCCCAAAAGACAATTGGCCGCGCGCGAAGGATAGAGGCATAACGACGAACGTTTTTGACGAAGCCAAAAATCGCCTGCACTTCCATTTCACCGTTGTGAAGTTTCTCTTTCTGCTGCTGGTGGTAGTAGCCGAGGCTGTTACCATCGACGAATAAGTAGTTCAAGGTATGCTCCTTCCAAAAAGTAAGGCGTCCGAAGACGCCTTCTTTCCGTCTATTCGACGATTACAGACCTTCCAGCTCAGCCAGAAGTGAATCCAGTGCCGGGTCTGCTGCTGCAGGTGCTTCTGCCGCTGGCGTTGCCGCCACTGGTTCAGAAACTTTTTCAGCTTCTGGCACGAACTCAGCTTCAACCGCACGAGCAACTTCTTCATCAACGATGGACGAAGGCGCCGGGGTCTCTTCACGCGCAACAGCTGCTGCACCGTGAGTAGTCGCTGGGGCGTCGTCGTGGCCGGTGATGGAGCCGAAACCTGGCAGTGCTGCTGCTGAGGTGGTTGTTGATTTAACAGCGGCAATCGCAGAAGGTGCAGCGATTCCAATCTGACGGCTCATGTGACGCGTGGTAGCCAGCAATTTGGTTTCGTCAGCCTGGTTTGCGAAAGCAATCAGGTCATGCTGCTTGTTCCAGAACTTGTCTTCGATGTTGCCTTTGAAGACTTTGCGCTTAGGAGAGACGCTGTATTTGGTGTCGCGACCAGAACCGGTACGGGTAATGCAGAACGCATAGCCTTCAGTTTTGCTCAGCGGGTTACCAATTTCATCGGAAAGGTCTTCGCCGATAACTTTCAGAATGTCATCGAACACGGTTGCTGGCAGTTCAATCAGCTGGGTTTCTTTCGCATCAGCGAAATCTTCACGAGCAGAAAGTACGCCGTTAACCAGATAGCGTGGAGTGGCGCGCATTGCCTGAATGCGGTCTTCCATTGCTTTGTTGCCTTTGTGACGAGCTTTACCTTCCATCACCATTTCGCACAGCTGGCAAGCACGACCATGGGTGTGTTGATCACACACGTAGGCGGTGGTTGCTTCTTTGCCTTCGTCGTTCTGGTACTTAACGAAGTGCATACCCCACGTTTGATAGAAGACGCCGTCAGGATCGTCTTTGTTTGGGAACAGACGCAGGTAGTTATCGCCATCCTTCAGGCGAGCCATATCGACGTTGTTACCACGCTTAGCTGCGATGTCGCCGCGAGCTTTGCTCAGAAGGTTCATTAATGCTGATGACATGTGTTTCTCCATTATTGTTTTTGGCCGAGGGTGCATTGCACTTTGGGCAGTCGTGACTCGCTAACGAGCAAGCGCATAATAGCTAGTTAACTAGCTATAATCCAGATATAAAAACAGGGTGTCAGGAGGGGCGATTAAAACGCTCGGCGCCCATGCGTTCGATTTCAATAATGGCGAGCTTAGATGCCTGCACGATCATGTCTTTTCGGTGGTTAAAGGCTGCAACGGCATGTTTGTACATGTCTGCCAGGTAACGAGCATCATCCAGCTTTTGCCGATGGGATAGGTAGCTGACGCTGGTCTTTACCTTGGCGTCGAGGATTGATTCGTTGAACTTGATTCCGTTCATACTCAAGTCTTTACGGTGTGTGTCATAAAGTTTGGCCTCAACAGCATCGAGGCCGCGCTTAGCATCAGCCACTTGTCTTTCAGCCTGCGCCAGTCTTGCACCGTACTGCATGAGCAGCACTGGTTGTCGTTGCCAGACCGCCTCAAGGTCGTCGCGATTAAACTCAAGGTCGATGATAATTTGGTCAAGAATATTGTTCATATTTCATGTAGCTCATTAGCTAATTTTTGGTTTCAAAACTTTACCAGAATTGAACAAAATTTAATAATTTATTGGAGATTAGCCGATCAGCGTTGCTTTGACTTCAGGGACGAAACATAAGGTGTTGTCTAGGGTCAGAAAAAGTTGTTAAATCTATGGGATTTTTCTCAATAAATCTAACTTGTCAATGCGGATGGCGCTAAGTAAAAAATGAAAGAAAAACAAATAGAGTTTCTTTATCAATCGATTAATGATACCCAAGCCACTATTCGTGCAACAGATGTCAAGATTGGCTTCTTGTTTGTCGTTATCTTTCTTCCTTTGACTTCAGTTGAAGGCCTTTCCAAAGCAGTGGCAAAGCTTTGGACTTCTCCTTACCACTTGGGATTTGTTTCAGTAATTACAGCATTCTTATGGCTTGCCTCGGTATATGTTTTGTTCAAAAGTTTGTCGCCAATAACTGACATAAAAAAACATATGATCGGCATAGTTCCAGCTGATACTTTTTACATGGGTGGCATGCCTCTCATAGGGAAGAAGGATTTCTTTAGCATCAGTGATGTTAGAGCAACTCAAGATGTTCAAACTTACCTATCAGCTATACCTCAAGATGAACAAAAATTACTTGAAGAACTAGCTAGTGAAAAGATGAAAGTATCTTTAATTCGTAATGTTAAAAATCTTCGGGTCAATGTATGCACTAACTTGACTTTGGGATGGCTTACTTTAGGTATGTTTCTATCTACTGTATATTACTTCAATTTTGGAGTTCAGGCATGAATAATGATCAGCGGTCAATAATTGCTAACTTAGTTGATAGGTCTCTTAATCAAGCTGAATACCATTGGAGTAATGGTGGATATAAATTAATATCAGAGAGTAGAGTCGGCACCGAAGCCTTCAATAAGAGTGCTATGGACTCGGCCCCAAGTCAAATACCTGGGCATGAAATAGTTATGGAAGGCGAGACGATAGTAGACGATTTCATAGCTATTGTTGCCGATATGCGCAATTCTACAGATCACATGCTTACTGCCAGTAATTCGATTAGGCTTGAGGGAATACAGCGTGTGTTTTATGAAACCTCTGCTCTTTTGCCTGCTCTTGAGAAAACAATAAATATATATAAAGGGGGTGTCACTGAATATTTAGGTGATGGTGTTCTTGGTTTTTTCAAAAAAGAAGAAGAAAAACCGGAACAGTACATTTACGATGCTCACAATGCGGCTAAAGATTGCTTAAATAATACTTTAGATATCGTAAACACCGCCTTAGCAAATAGATACGACCTTCCGCCCTTGAAGATTGGTATTGGATTGGCACTTAGCAAGGCGCTGGTAAGCCTTTCTGGAATTGAAGGAGCTAGACATGCTAAAGCATATGGAGAATGCGTGTTCAGAGCAACTAAACTTTCAGGTGGCAACAATGTTATTCTTATTGATAGCAATTTGAGAGCAGCTTGGCCTTCCTCAAAAGGTGGCAGGTTGTCATTTGTATTAAGTGACATAGGCAGAGGTGGCGTTCAAGGTTATCGGATCAACGTCGGATAAACAAAAGGGGCGGAAGCCCCTATTTTTAGAGGTTATAATGGAACTGAATCCTGACGCCAAAGTGCGGGCAATAAATGAGTTGATTTCGCGGAAAATTATCATTAAAAATAAAGAGGATATTTGTTTTGGAAGCCGCGTTACCCAAAGGACCTTTGATGAAATTGAGGTAGCTATAAGGGCTTTATATCCTTCAAATCATGATTTTGTTAGTGAGTGGAAGGAAATCTCGGCGGTCATTAAAAAAACCGATATGAAATCTTACGATAGAGACCTAGACTATAAAGTTGTTCGCGATGATATAATTAGAAATACGGTTGGGTTAATTAATAAAATAACATCTGACTATAGAAAATATAGAGGCGAATTGTTTGGGTCTGCTAATGTTGACTCGCTATCAAAAGCCATAAATATATGTGAGCGTTTCGGTCTGGTCGTGGATGCTATGAAAATCAGATATGCTTCAAGACCACCATTGTTGATGAATGATGAATATGATGTGCAAGACCTACTCCATGCTCTTCTGAAAATTGAATTCGATGATATTAGATGTGAGGACGCTGTTTCTTCAACATTTAATCGGAACGCCCGCATCGATTTTGTTTTACATAAAGAAAAAATCGTAATCGAATGCAAAATGACGAGGGCGGGTCTAAATGATAAAGAGATTGGAAAACAGTTAATAGAGGATATTATGAAGTATACGAAACATCCAGATTGTGGGCATTTGATTTGCCTTGTATATGACCCTGCAGGATTAATTGTAAATGAAGCAGGAATACAAAACGACTTGAATAGATATAAAAATGTATTGAGCACAACTTTCCTAAGAGTTAAATAATTAAAGGCGCTATATAGCGCCTTTTGCTTACGCTGCTTGCATCATTCTCGCAGCTCTTTGACGGCGGTACTCGCCAACGTCGCCAAACTTTTCGGCCTCAGTAAACTCATTGGCTACCTTTGTCACCAGACTGTCGCGGTACGCCTTTAGCTCATCTAGCTTTTCCAGCGCTTTGCTCGAACTACTGATGCCGTCAACGAATCGACGCATAAGAGGATCGTAAACGACGTTGAGCATTGCCTTGGCCGCCTTGCGTAAACGATTAGGGGCGCGTTCGCCATCGTATTTGGCGCTGGCCACGGCCAGCTCAAGTGTCATAGTGCGGTCGATAAACTCCCAGAAGTTAGAGCGGGTAATTGCTTCGCGCGCTTTCTCAATCATCGCCGGTGCCAATTCGGTAGTCATTATCGTTTATTCCTGTTTTTAATTTGTTCTTTCCAAACGCCAATAGCCAGCGGAAGGGTCAGGTGGTAGATCTCATTTCTGAATGTGCAATGACGTGCTGCCAGCTCTGTATGGCGCAATAAAACGGGATATGTCGTGCCGTTCTCTTCCCACCAAAATTGCTCGGTATTCTCATCCGTCATTCGAATGACTTCAGGCGCTGATTTGCAGTTGGGGCAGCGCAAGTCTGCCCTATAGAGGATGTGAGGCTTGCTCACGAATTTACTGCCTCGGCAACGTCAGCGAGGATCAACTCCAGCTTTTCGCCTTCTTCTGGGCGGAAGTGGAGAATGTTGGGATTAAAGCCATAGAATACCGTGACATCCAACTCCGGCAGATACTCTTTACGGCCAACAAGATCTGATGGCTTCGATTTGTTGTTAAACAGGCTGGTGGACTTGGCGCCGCACGTAAGAATGTACGTTGGTCGTACCAAAGCCACCTCTGCTTTGATGAACTCGTTAAACTGGCCTAACTCGTCTTTGGTGTAGTCCTTTTCTTTGTCCTTCACCTTCTTGCAAACGCCGGTAACGTACAAATCGCCCATCTTCAGATCACCGGCAACCAGCAACTTCGCCTTGAAGTCGTCATAACCGTTCTCCATGAAGTAGCCGGTTTTTCCATCGTTACCGTTGGCGTTGTCGAGGATGATCATCAAGCGTGGTTTGATGCCGATGCTCGGACGGATAAGCTCATCACCCAGCCCCATTTCAGCGGCCATATTCGTCATCAGCACGTTTACTTCAGCCTGGCGTTTCAGGTTCATTTCAAACCGGCGTGTCGCTTTTACCGCATCGATCACCAGATTACCCATCAGCTCCGCCTGGTCACGGCGACGCTCTTCGGAAGTTGCGGGTAAGCTGCCGGGGATGATGCTGGCAAATGCACCGACACGATCGAGAGAATCACGAACACGACTGTTGCAGGCGCGCTTCTCAACCGCCTCTTCAAACTGCATGATGTCGGTGAAATGGCCTCCCACTTTCGCTCGGGCGCGCATGATCGCCTGGCATCCATTCTCTGAGCATCCTTTAACAGCTGAGAAGGGCGCATACAGCACTTGCGTACCGTCTTCCATCTGGCGGATCTCAATGCGGTTGGTCGAGATATTTACATCTGGTGGCAAGATGCGAATGCCAAAGCTCAGAGCGTCTTTAACCAGCCCCTGATGCTTGTCATCACCCAAAATAGTCAGCGCTGCTGCGAAGAATTGGGCAGGGTAGTGCGTCTTCATGAACATCGACTGATAGCTAATCAGCGAGTAAGCCACTGAGTGAGATTTGTTGAACTGATACGCCCCGTTTTTCTCAAACGCTTCCCAGATCTCTTTTGCTTTGCTGTCGCTTAGTCCGGGCTTCGTGGAAATCGTCTCTAAAACTTTCATTGGTGCCTCTTAATCACAATCCATGTATTAATTTTCGCAGCTCAGATACGGCATCCAAGCTGCGTTAAACGGTTAGATGCCCAGAACGTCGGCGCCATCGTGCATTGCTTCTTCGATGGTTCGCAGCTTGCCATCGGCACATTTGAAGTGCTCCGCGCGGTGGAACTGGCGAGTGGTTCCGTCTTCCAGCTTCACCTCTATCCAGCCGGCCTGGGCTTGCTCGATAAACTGGTTACCGACCTTCTTCATCTTCTCCATGTCTTTTTTACCGATCGCTTTTCGGACGCCATCAGCTTCCGCGAGCGTGAAGCCGGCCAGCAGCTGCGTGGCCTTCATGGTTTGTTCCTGAAAGAGAATTACCCCATTGGTCTCAGAGGTAAGCTCATCGAGTACCTGGTGGATGGAATCAGCCTCTTTGAAGCCTTTGGCCACCGAAACGTAGCTGTCCAACATTCCAGATTCGATCGGGCCAGGTCGGAATAATGCTGTCGTGGCGACAACTGTTTCAAAGCTCATCGGATCAATGCCGCCGCCCAGATCCTTTAGCAGCTTACGCATCGATCCTGATTCAAGCTGGAACACGCCCTGGGTGTGGCCACCGGCAAAGCCATCAAGAACCTTTTTGTCAGTTAGTGGAATTGCATCGAGATCAATCACGCTTCCCGTGGCTTCTTTCACGTATTGCTGCGCATAAGCCAGCAGATCGAGCGTAGCGAGACCTAGCACGTCCAACTTAATCAATCCCATGGATTCGCAGTAACGCTTGTCAAAAGCGATTACACGCGCATCCCCGCGTCGCTCGACCGGTGTGCGCTCTGTCAGTTTCACACCGGCTACGATCATGCCAGCTGCGTGGCGGCCGAATCCGCGCATGAGACTTTGCAATTTGGTGGCCGCGTTAAATGCGTCCGGGTATTTGGCTGCGTATTTGTCCAGGCTGGAAAGCTCTTCGCGCATCTCTTCGAGTGACAGTGAATCGTCATCGACAAAGCGCAGGTCTTTCGATACCGCCATATCCGCTGAATCCACGCCAAAGATACGTGCGGTGTCGCGCAGTGCTGAAGCTGCACCGAGGTATGTGAAGTTGGGAATGCCAGCGACGTAATCCTCCCCGTAACGCTCACCCAGGTACTCAATGACCTCGTGACGACGTGCCTGGCTAAAGTCCAGATCAGCATCGGGCAAGTCGAGACGTTCAGGGTTAATGAAACGTTCGAACAGCAATCCATGGCGAATAGGGTCTACGTTTGTAATCCCCACGCACCAGGCGACAAGAGAGCCAGCGGATGAACCACGGCCAGGCCCAACAGGAATCCCGGCGCCGCGAGCGTAATTCATCAGGTCGTGAACCATGAGGAAGTAGCCGCAGAAGCCAAGGCGGGTTAAAACATCAAGTTCGTACTTCAGGCGCTCAACATAATCACGGTGCATTGTGGCTGGTGGTGCATAGCCGAACTCTTTGGTGCTAAGACGCTTCCTCAGCCCCTCTACAGCGAGTTTACGCAATGTGGCTGGCTCATCATCTGCCATGGTTGGTAAAGCGGGTTCCAGCGGGTGCCAGCGCCATGTACACGCATCAATGATCGCGTCCTGAGTTGTTGAGACCATTGCTGGCGTGACGTTGACACCCATCCGCACCGCAAACTCCTTCAATAGCTGGAGTAAGTGGCGGCGATCATTAACGCCATTGTCACGTTGATACGGGATTCGCATACGGTGCAGCTGGTCGATTTTGATGTTGTTCAGCACCATATGCGCGATGTCTTTGATGTCAGCGTCAGTGGGAGCCTCGTAGTAAGCAGGGTAGAACGCCACCGGCTCGATCTTAAGAGCACTGGCCACCTTGAGCGCTTTGCTATTCAGCTGGTCATAGAGTGGGGTAGCAATCGGATAAACGGCGCAGTAAAAGTTCTCACGGCCGCCAGCGTGAACCAGCTGGGCGATAATCTTCGCGAAGTCCGGGCGCTGGAATACGCTTCCCATGTCCGAGGTCAGCAGGATGATGTTGCCTTTGGCGAACGTCGCCAGCAGTTGCGCCAGCTCAAGACGGGGAACGTGATAAAACTGCTCGCGTGTGTTTGCCAGCGTCATCAGTTCGCAGAGATCGACATAACCTTGCTCGTTCTTAATGAGCGCCGTGAAGCTGTAGCTGCGCGCGCGCGTTAATGATTCCATACATCCTTTAGACTCCTTAGCGAGTCGAGCGCGGTGCTCGTATGTAGGATCGTCAACCAGGTTCAGCTTTACACCACAAATGACCGCGACATCGTCACCAGCCGCCATCTGCAAGGGGATTACGGATGCCAGATTCATGCTGTCAGCGGAGATCACCGACGAGTAACCCATTTCGCGGGCTTTCTCTACGGCGCGCTCTGCCTTCAAAGACGACTCACCCAGGGAGAAGTCAGTTCGTACCATTAATGCTTTCATGTGCTTTTGCCTTACTTGTCTTTTTTATTTTGTCGTTTGGGAAGCCAGCGAACTTCCCGTAAATCTTGATAGCGGTCTCTTGTGCCTTAACGAAGCAATCCCGCTTGCTGGAACATGCCATGCAAACGGGATTAGTTTCAGAGGCTGCTATCAGTGAACCAAAGCAGCCTTTGCTCATACGAAAATGCGATCCGCGATCTCGCGCGCTGCCTGGGCAGACGCTGAAGGGAGTTTGTTGATGAATGCGCGTTGCAGACCAGCTGGAATGTCACCGCGGCGAATACCAACCTGAAGAGACAGCAGCAGCTCGCGCGGCCCAATTGGTTGTGAGATCACGCTGGTTTCGTAGCCTTCACGAATAAGAGTTGCGAAGCGCACCAGCTTCTGAGCGAAATCATCTGTAGCGCCTGCTTTGACCAGCATGTTGGTTTCGGCGCGCTGGCTCATGTAATGAACTTTCGAGACAATTCCAAAGCGAGAGAAGTTGGCGGCGTTCTGCAGGTTTGTACCCTGATACAGTCCTGTTTCGTCTCCAGATCCGTTTGTGTTGCCGGTGGCGATGAAAGCAAACCGTTTGTGCGGTGCAACGCGGCGCCACTCTGGGGTAGCTTCTTTGATGACAAGACCTTCACCCTCCAGCACTGGCTGGTAGATGCCCAAAATTTGAGGGAATGCAAAGTCGTATTCATCTGCCAGATATACCCAGCCGTGACGCATTGCCAGTGCCAACAAGCCAGGCTCGAAATAAGTTGAACCGTCTCGTGCCAGAATCTGCCCGGAGATATGAGCTTCTTCCGTCGAAGCGGTGTGCTGAGAGCGGATGACCGGTCGATTCATCAGGGCGCAAAGCTGAGTTGGTAGAGAGGTTTTGCCAGTGCCTGCATGACCCCACAGATAGCCTGGAATGCCCAGCTCCATCATCATCAGAACATCTTTGATAAGCTCAAAGTCACCGTATACGTAGTTGTCTTTGGCCACCGGTACAAACTCTGGGAATGGCGTGTTTACGTTCACTGATACCTTGAGGGGCTGGTTTAGCGCGGTGGATAGATTTTTCAGATCTACGCCAAGCAGCTCGTGTGCGGCCACCATCTCCACCTTGTATTCCTCAGTGCCGATGTAGCCAACCTTAACGGTCGGTGCTTTGCTCTCAGCAGCTTGAATTTCCTGCTTACGAGCCTGAATTGTCTTAATGGCCAAAGGTGAAATCGTTGGGGCGTTGGGGAACTGAGTGGTGTATGCCGCGATGATGTCTTCTACGGTACTGCTCTTATGCTCTTCAGGAATGCCGGTGCATTTGCCCTGCAGATGCGATTTCAGGTGGTGGAACTCGCAAGAACACCAATGGCAGGTGATGGTTTCCTTCGCTGGGGTGTCTTGGACTTGGACGGCGCTCATGTGCTTTTCCTTTCTCGTTTTTGTTTATCTGGTGCTTATAGTAATAATTTTAAGATAAAAAGATAAGTAGCTGCCTACTTATCTTTATCGGCACAGCTTAGCCAAGTATCAATTGAGACAATTTCCTCACGACAGTGGCGCCCAGGTCTTCCACTTTTTTAACTTCGACGTGGTTCTTGTAGAACCGGCTGGGAGCATCCGTAAGAATGCCGATACCCATTAGTTCGATAAGACCACTGCCTTCTATTGACTCAGCCACAGCTTTAAGATGGTCGCTGAAGTCATGACCGATTCCAGCTGGTGCACCGTCACTCATGACAAGCATGATTTTCTTATCCTCAGTGCGGCCAGCAAAGTGCTGAGCTAAAGCCATAATTGATTCACCATCAATGTTGTCTTCAAGGGGGAATCTCTCTGACAAGCAGCCTAAGCGTTTGCGTGTGGTGGGCGTGTTTGCTCGTTCGTGCCAACCCTTGATAGTGGGGAGCATCAATGATTCATAGCGGTTGTAGCCGCGACCCATCTTCCTTGCTGCATCGATGTCACAGCCTGCAGTTGTAAACCCGGTAATGATGTTCGGAACATTTATGCGATCGAGCGCGTCAGAAATTGTGTAGGCGCAGGCCAGTGCGAGACAAATTTTCGAACCCTGCATCGAGCCAGACAAGTCGATAACCTGCTGCACACAAGCGTTTACTGCCTTATGGTCTTCCTTGCGACGGAATACGCGGTCATCGTTCATAGACAGTCGGTACAAATTAGCGCTATGCACTTTTCCACGACGTTGACCAGGTACGAACTGGACTTTGTTACGGCTCGCAATGGCACGTTCAAGGTCTTTAGCCAGTGTTGAAGCCGATCCATCAGCGAGACGACGCTCGACATTCGAGGCAAATAAACTGGTGCCTTCGTCGTCGATACGCCAGTTCTTTAAAACACGGTTAAGATGGATGCGGCCAAAAGCTTTATGAGTTTTGCGGAGATGGTTCTCAACTTCATCAATCGGGCCAATAAAGTCGTAGGAGCGTTGATATGGGCGATATGAGCCTTTTGGCACACCTTTCAGCTCGTTGGCCATTACCTCGTTGAGCGCTTCCTCCATACCTTGCTCTGGAGCCACCTCAGTGCCTTCCAGCGCCTTAAACGCTGCGTCCAATGGAATTTCACCAGTACCGCCATCTTCTTCGTTTAGATCGCCCTGGGTGGCTTCCTGACGACCATCACTTTCTAGATCACCTGGTGTGCTTTGTTGGTCATTTGAGTTGGCCGCTGAATCAGTATCGTCTGCACCGCCCGAACCACTTTCAGGCTGCTCATTATATGGTTCATTGTCGTCCGACTCGCCCTCAAATCCACCAAACCCTTCAGACTGATCAGATTCCTCTTCACCTTCTGGTTTACCATCACCATCACCTGATGTAGCTGGGGCGTCATCCTCGTGAGCGTCACCATCTTTAGGCTGGGAGTCATTAGCGTTGCTGGAGTCAGTATCTGATTCAGAGCCTTCTTCCTTATCTTTTATATTATCTTCATTACTATTATTTACAGGAGCAGGCTCTTCTTCTTCCTGTGTCTCATCATCACTGCCAGGCTTATCACTAACAGATTCATCATTTGATTTAGTAGGTTGTTCACTACCTACATGATCAGGCGAATCATTTTCCTCCGAATCACCATGTCCAGATTCACCTTCTGGTTTCTCCATTTCTTCCTTTAAAGCCAGTGAAATGCGGCCTGCCAGCTTGATGCAATCTTCGGTGCTCATCAACATTGGCACAGCAGCCGGCACACCACCTTTACTTAGTTTTGATACAGGATCGCGAACATAAGCCCAATACGGCTCCATGAACTCAATAAAAGGCGTTTGTCCCGCCCAGGCACGTAAAGCTGGCATTAACAGGAACTTTAGAAAGAGATCCCGCGGGTTACGTGATAAAGCCTTTAGTGCGTCATCCACTTTCGGAACGAAAAGTTTTTCAATTACATGCCGTTGCGTGTTGACAAGGTTGCGTTTAGAGCCAGAAAAAACCTCACCCATGCGTCGTTCAATGAAGGTGTCTTCAACAGCGTTCCAGAGGTGAAAAGCTGGGCTGTCTTTCTTTTCGAGTAGCTTAAATGCTAGCTTCGAGTCGGTGAAAAGGAGGTGGGCGACTTCATGGTCAAGGAAGCCACGGATCGCGTTCATGAGGCTATCAGTGGCATCATCTGGCAGAGAAGGTAGGTTCACCATGCAAGGCGTCCCATCTTTGTTGTATTCGACGTATGCGCGGCTTCCACGTTCTGCCACAGGAATGTCTTTACCGGAGAGCATGACAACAACCTTGCGAACACTTTCGCGAAATATCTGAACCTCTTTTCTAATTTTTTGTTTGTTTTTCATGTGCTTTTCCATTTCTTGTTTATGAAAACAATTTGTTTTCTGAGTGGTGATAATAACATTGCGCGCAATGAATGAGACCATTAACGCGCAGGCTAGTAACAAGGTTTGGATTTTAAGAAAGGCTAAAGAGAATTAAAGAAAACGTGTGACCAGATTGGTTTCGCCAGTGCAGGCAAGGGTGTACTTCATTTGCGCAATGCTGATGTGAAAACATGCGACGGCGTCGTCTCCGCAGTCAATGTCAATACCGTTGCAGCGAAGGATAATGTCAGAAACTAAATGGTAAGGAACGGCGATAATCATACCTACGCCAAGTGCCTTCAAGGAGGCAATTAGATCATCCATAAACAACCTTTGAGACAGTTCTTATTTAATGAGGCGGCATCTTATACGGTATGTAACAAAAATCAAAGGTTTTATATCAAAAATAATTCTCATTACGCCTTGAGATATGGGCGTATTCTGAATAGTTAGTGGGTTACTTATCGTTATGCAGGGATAACCCTTTACTTACTTTCTAGCCGGTAATACACTCAGGGCAATGGTGCAAATGACACCTCTCTATTAAGAATTATTTCGCATAAGTAAGCAGGAAAAAAATATATTATGGTCGCTAAAAAAGGTAACCGCATTTCAGCGTTTATTGAGGGGCTAATTTTGACCTCCCCAAAGTCCCAGACTCAGATCGCATCTGAGATTGGCTACGAAAACGCAAACAACCTTTCCAATATCAAAACCGGCCGACTGCCGATGCCATTGGAAAAAGTATCCCTTCTCGCTGAAGCTCTTAGCACAGATGAGACCCGCTTTATGATGCTGGTGCTGGAAGAACGATACCCGGTCATCCACCAATTCATAAAGAAAAACCTCCCTGGTCTAAGTGACGAAGAGCGCCAGATAATCAATGCCTTAAGAGACAAAACAAAAGCATCCGGCACTCTTTCAGATGAAAAGCTCAAGAAGATACTTGCCGCAATCGAAAATTAACGACACCAAGCCCAAGGCGACTGTTTGAGAGATCCAGGCGGTCGCCTTTGTATTTGTGGCTCAAATCCTCCACCCCCTCGCTTTCGACTATATTAAACAAAAATACTGAGTATTTGTACAGTGCCTCTTGCATTTGATCTATATAGTCGTGCCTATCGTATACACGATCTATGCCTTCAAGGCTTTGATTTAAAACCTTTCTTGATACGTCACTCGGTACATCCAAGCTTGCCAGGCAGCTTCTTGCAGTCCTGCGGAGGTCACGCGGAGTGAAAGGCTCAAGCGCAAGCATTTCAGGTGTTTCAAGGATTCGGCGTAGAGATTGGCTGATGGCCACCTTAGACATCGGTCGGCCCGCTTTCTTATTAGATGGGCATAGCCATTCGCTCCCCTCGCCAGCGGCAAGCAGCCGTTCGATACAGAGTTTCATAATCGGGCTGATGGGCAACCGGTGGTCTCGATTCGACTTGTTGCGACGACCCTGGTTCCATATGTTATTGGTGAGGTCAAACTCAGCGGATTTTGCACGTAGTATCTCGTCAGGGCGTCGAGCAGCAGCAAGCGTCAATCTGGCAGCCCAGCGCGTCACCTCGCAGACTTCGAAGTAATCCCATACATGCCAGAACACCCAGATTTCAGCGTCGGTTAGAGTGCGCTCCCTGGGCTTAGGGTTTGAGCCACCAACTTTGTTCAGTGGAATGTCGCCAACTGGTGAGTTCTCCAGATACCCCTGAAACACGCACCAGGCTAGGAATTGCTTCATTATGGAAAAGACACGTTTTCCCTGAACAATTTTGCCTTCCATGATCAGCGGGTTAGTCAGCCGGTTAACGACCACTTTTGAGATTTTGGACAGAGGAAGATCGCCAATTTTAGGCAAAACATGTATCAAAATACAGTGGACGCCAAGCTCGGGTCGGCGGCGAGTCACTAACAAAGATAGCCGAGTGAAAAGCATGAATGCTTTCCTGAATGCCGGGTCGGAATCACTGAAATCTTCCAGCTGGTCAAGCGGCGACTCGATGACGGTCTGCAAAAACGCGATCGTCTCTGCGGAACAGTTCTCTGCTGCCTTAGCCAAATCAAAATCACTGCGCATATGCGAAACCTCTTTTTTAGGGTCAGCATAGCTCGGATTTTACAATGATTCCATACTATATAAGTATGGAATCATAAAAGGCTCGTTTCTTGAATTTTGACATTTTATCCAGGCTGATTGTGTAGAAGTTAATAGATTAACTTTAAAGGGGGCTGGAGATACAATTGCCGAAGGGAATCAAGCTAAAGGGAACCATTTAGTGAGCGACTTATCCATACAGCAAATCCATGAGCAATGCCTGGCCACCACACAGGAAGCCATTGAGATCATCGGTTGGACTAATATCTCAGTAGGCATTTTGAGTGAAGAGGAAAGACGTCTACTTGAGGCTGGAACCGTTCAGAGCAACTTGAATTGGCGATGGGCTATGGAAACCTACAACGGCAACGCCGTTGATGGAATCCTCGATATAACATTGAAGCTGATCGACCGCGATGAACCTGAACGTCTTCAGGCAGTAATTATCTGCAAATATGATGTGCTCCGTGAGCAGTTTGCTATCTGCATGTTAGAGAATTTTATCGCCCATGAAGAGACGGACTTAACAGGCAATGTACTTATCATTGCGCTAATTTACGCAACAACCTTCTGCGAGATGGCAGATCTTGACACCATTTACCTTAAAGACCCGACAGAAGAAGCGAAACCGCGTTATCGTAGTTACGGGTTCGCCCAAGTATGGAATGATTTCACAAAGATGTCTGCCGATGTGATTGATGTTCTCGACACTATTCGAATCAAGGTTAATGGAATTGACCCTGATGAAGAATAACCCCTCACATATGTGGCGTATTGGGTTGTTTGTTTAATGAACGCAACTGTTGTAAAATTGTTCATGAAGGCTTTGGCCAAAGAGGTGACAAAATGATTAAGCAAAGCAAACGAATTACTTCTGATAAGGCGATGGCTGGGGCTAAACGCTCTCTGGATTTTTGGTCGTCTATCGATGGCAATAAACTTGCAAAGGTTGGCCAGAAAGAGAAAGACATGGATATGGTCGGCCCAAAGAAAGGCGTAAAGCCAGTAAGTATCGGATAATTTTCATTATCCCGCTCGACCAGAAATGAGGCTCCTACATAGGAGCCTTTTTCATTTACTCTTCACCACTTTTCAAATCCGTGCTCGTCTTTCTCTTTGTATAGAGCCTGGCCATACGGATAGCGATGCCCCTTCAGTGACGTTTTTCGAACCGGTACGCCGTCATATTCTTCAGCCGTCTCAATGAGGTAGAGCGCTTCCTCGCGATCGGCAAAGCACCAACGGTAGCGGAAAGAGTTGAGTGGGGTTACGCCCATACAAACCGACCACGTAAATGCCAGGCGGAACAATCCACACCATTCGCCATCAGGCAATTTTCGGATGTTGGTGTAATGGTTTTCGGTCATGAATGCGATCACCTGCTCATCAGGCCAACCGTCGAAAGTATCTCTATGGCGCATTGTTATTACTCAGTATTGCTGGAATTACGTAATTTTTAACGTAATGGGAAAGGTGGCCAAGCCAAATGAAAAGGCTCCGAACGGAGCCTTGTCTTAGAACTTAATCGCTGAAAACTGAGTGTAGCCGCCCACCGGCTTGTCATCAACGAAGATTTGGGGCACTTGCTTTACCGGCTGGCCAACAAGTTCACTCAGCTCAGCCGCACCGATTCCGGCGACCTGGATGTCGATGTACTCAAACGTCAGCTTGCCCTGGCTCTGTAGTTGCTCGGCCAGCTCCTTTGCGTTTTTGCAGTAGGCGCACTGTTCTTTGCCATAAATTTTCACTTTTACCATTCTGTTCATCACTCAATGTTTGTTTTAAAAGGTAGCCCTCAAGAGGCCAAATTTTTGCAATAGCGTTGCGGCGTGCCAGCTGGCGGCTCAACTCAGGATCAAAGTTTTCTTTGCTAACACACGCATTCTCACCCGTGACAGTGTAACCGTTGGTCAGTAGCAAATAGCAAAACGTATGACGGTCGGCGGCCGTGTTAGCCCACCAAGCTGCATCGACGCCCTGGTTAGCTGATCGAATGCCGTCGTAAGCTGAGAAATAATGCTCTTCAGCAATCAGGCTCTCGATGTGCTCCAGAGTAACGCGAGGTGCGGTTAGTCCTTTGTCGAGCAGCTGCTGTTCCAGTTCTGCGTCTGTCATTTCACGATCACCCAATCTTCACTGAGCATATCGGTTTGGCTGGCCAGCCACGGTACGTTCTGCCCGTCTGCAGTACGCATATAGATGTATGGGAGCGTCATGTCACTGTCAGCGTCCGGGCGTTGCAGCTCAAGCCACATCCCTTTACCGTTCCAGCCCTTGCGAGCCACACGATCACCCTCTTTAAGCAGCTCGATGGCGATACCAAACGAGACGCCAAATGAAGCAGCGAAACCTGCGTCTGCGAGCGCCAGATAACCTTTCTCAAACGCTTCAGCCGGTGAATACGACTCATAGCCGTCTTCATAGCGAACAAAGTAGCCACCGACTTCTGGTTGGTGGCGAGCAACCCAGGCGCGGCCAACTTCAATCTCTACGATGCTTTTGTGGAGATCCAGGCCGATTGCAGTGCCGGTGATTGAAGCGATTTTTGCGGCGCCAACCACCTTGATGCTCTGGTACTCTGGCAGTTTAACTTCTGACATTTTTGATTCCCTTCGTGAGTATGTAGGCGTCCATTGCCTAATAAATTCGTGACAAGAATAGCCAATAATGTTTGGTAGGTCACTACCTATTATTCTTAGCTGGTAAATCGAGCCAGAAACTCGTTTCTGCCTGTGCGACGTGGCCAGGTTAGATATTCTTCCGCCGGTGCGTTGTCCGGCACTCGTGCGCCGTTAGATTCAAAGAATATCGGGCTGAAGCTAATAGCTCCGTCTATAAATTTGTCTGCAAAGTAGAGAGTGAAGTGACGGCTTCTGCTATCCAACGTGGACATTGAAATGGTAACGAAAGAAGAGAGCGCAACGGTTTTAAACGCTCTGCTTACGAGAGGGTCTGATGGGTCATCTTCGAATGTCGAAGGCATCATTGGCATTTGAGCAACGTTATAGCGCTCGCGGCTGCTTAGAAAGTTTGTGCGTAACTGCATACAGCTCAGTGGCCGAATTTCTCTACCATCTCCGATCACCTGAATGAACCGCCCAGGCATGGTGTTCTTGTATTGGATACGCTGGTAAGTGAAAGAGGTATCACTGTTCATCATCGACCTTTCAAATGCTTCCGTTAAGCAGGCCGGCATCCTTGTGCTGAAGCGATTATTGGCGTGATCTTCATAGCCCCGTAATTGTGCTTTGTACCTTTCAAAAGCATCCCAATCGTTCATTCTTGCCATATTTGCCTCAACAAAAAAGGGGCCGAAGCCCCTTTGGTATTTGCGCTATAAGTAAGGTTTGGAGTTCGACGATGTCAGCTACCGATTGCAGACATAATCTGCTGCGTACACAGCGTAGAGCGGGCTGGGGACTGTTAGCGGAGTCTTTAAGTGAATAAATAAACCCAACCCGCTCTACGATGTGCTGTTCCCCCGGAGGGGAACAGACACGCAACTTAGTTCTTACCGGTGTTTACGGTAACGCCCTGGCGGTTAGATTCCGCTTTAGCGATTTCCAGACGAGTGTCACGTTCAGCTTTCACTTCGCCCTGCAGCTGAGTCACCTGCGCTTCGAGGAACTCGATGCGGTTGTCTTTGGCTTTGCTGTTTGCGTTCAGTTCAGCCATTTCAACACGGTGATCGCCCTGCAGCTGAGCAATCTGAGCTTTGGAAGCAGAGTCAGCCTGACGGAATGCAGAGGTACGCGCTTCTTCAACTGCCTGCTCATTGCCTGCTTCAGCGTTCACTGCACGAGTGTTCAGCTGGTTCAGATCAGCAACGGAGATGGTCGCCAGGCCACGAGCTTTCATCAGGTCAGCCAGTACGCGGTCTTCGTTTTCGATAACACGCAGTCGCAGCTGTGCAGCACCTTCACGCTCTTTGGTGTTGATCTGGTTATCCAGGTCGGCCAGCTGGGATTGCTTGAACTCAATTTCTTCGGCCAGGTTGACGTTAGACTGCGCCAGAGCTGTCAGCTCGACTGCAACCTTGCTCAGATCGGCAACAGCTTTAACAACGCCTTTAGCTGAACGGTCGGACGCGGTGATAACCTTTTTGACTTCTGACATGTGTTTTTCCTTTGTATTTTATATGTAGCCCTTCGAGGGGCATTGATACTGCAAAGCTAAAAAATCTTGTCACGAGCACCAAGGTTAGGTGCGTGGTGTGGATCTAAATTCTGAGATGTATGGAATCATTACGAATCACCAACAAGGCTACCCATTCGCACTCTCAGCACACCATCTTTGTAGGCCGATATAGTTCCGTCGTGGCTTATTGTCATCGTCGAACACCCTTGCTTTACCGCTTCTACAGTGCTCGTGGAGCCGTAATCACCACGATTCTGCTGAATAGCTTTGACAAAGAGTGTTGCGGCCGCTCGCTTAAGCTCATCAACGTCTTGCATATCGATCCCTGAATTTGTGCTGGCTAACCATGCCAGCCGGGCTACGTCTACGATTATTCAACCCAAGAATAAATGACATAAGTAATATGGAATGACGTAACGAGATGGGCGGAAGTGCCTTTAAAACCCGGGTGTTCATGTCGGAATTACCCCCACCCATCTCGTTACCCCATCGGTCGGGTGGCCGTGGCCACCGTCCCTGCGTTCCGTAATCAGACTCGCTCAGTCTGCTCCATTTCGATAACAGGGCTGGAGACTGACCCTGCTGGTGTTTGGCTATTACGCTACTGCCAGGTACTGAGTGTCGTTTGCATTTATTTTAAAAGTAAAAATAATCGCTCACCGCCGAAAACGAAAGCGACTATAATTGATATAAGTAGGTAGGTAAATACCTATCTTATAAATTTTTGAGGTTTTGCTTTCAACTGATCAGGTGTTGATCATTCAACGCTGTATTCGACAACGCCTCTCTTGCAATCGTAGATGGCGAAGTAACTGATGACGCCTCTTGTGCCTTCTGCTTTGAAGGGCACGAAGTAGACATCACTTAATTGTGTGTTCTCTTTGTCGAAAGAAAGGACGGGCGACCTGGTGCCGAGCTTTTCAGAATCTCTATCCCAGCGCGGCATCCGGTACTCAAGGTAGTCTTTTGAGATTGTCTCCATCGCCTGCTCATAGGTCAGGGTGTCGCAAGATGGCCCTGTTCCTTCGACGAACGCCTGAATTTCATTCCCAATGTAATAAGTGGCCAAAACGAAAACGATAACAAATGTTAATTTCTTCCTGATTTTCATACGCCTAAGTCCCTATCGACACCAAGTGAGAATAATTATCAGGTCTAGGGGCTAACATCAATCAGTAGTTCGATCTCCTCAAGCTGCCCAATCGTCAGCAAACCAGAAATTAATCCAATTCGCATTGGCACATTCATGCGCCCTTTTGCGTAGAGGAAACCCATAGCACCAGCACAATGCTTCTCCTTCCCAGACGGGTGATAGACACCCTCACTGTCGTGATAGCCCCCAGTGGGATGCGTTGTCTTATGACACTGGAACGGGGTCATGTCGTCGTCCAGCAAAGACTGTTTAATTTCCGCAAGGCGCTCTTCCCCGATCTCAATGCCATTCTCCTTCAGGAACGGGCAGTTTGCGCAGGGCTTCTTGATAGACAGAAAGCGTTTGAAATCCATTGTGGTTACTCTTTGATGGGCAATGCAGAAATGATAAAGCGCCCACGAGAGGCGCTTAAGTGATTGTTGACGGTGATGGTTATGCTTTCGGCTCTGGGGAAGCAGCTGCAGGCTCAGGCGTCTTTCTCATGATCCGTACAGCGTATTCTTTACCCTGAATTGTATAGCTCTGCTGCCCCTTCAATTTGCCGTATCTCATTTCTATGATGGTAAACAGCTTCCAGGCCAAGTCTTCTAACTTTGCAGTGCGGCAGAACAACCACAAGATAATCAATTTGGTGGCTTTCCCGCCCACCATGAACGCAGCGTAAAAGCCGCTCAGTAGAAAGTAAGCCATCAACAGGCCGTCAGAAATAGTTATGTCACCCATTGCGTTTAAATTCCTTAACTTCAACAACCTTGTACACCCGGCGCCCCATGGCAACAGTGCCGGTCTTCAGCTCCTGCTTGAGCATATCAACGATGAAATATGCCGAACCGAGCACCCCACCGATCAATCCTAATAGGATGTATGGAATCACGTTGTGCATCACTCTTTATCCCCAATGCGGTCTTCTGAATCACGAAGGCAGCTTGGCCACTTGAGTCGAGGGTGGCGAAGACTTCCATCTGGCGTGTATTCATGGAAATTGACCTTAACAATGCGCCCCATGTATTTATCCTGATTCAGCCAGATCTCATCGAGATATTGATGTTTGAAGCCTGAAGCACGAACTTCCGTGCCATCCTCCAAACGCACAACGATTTTACCGAGGGTGTGTGCGAAGCCGGCATCCGGGTCGCCAGGCAGGAAGCCAATGATTTCACCATCGGCCTCATTCTCATCCTTCATTTTCCACCAGGCACGAGAGCGCTTAAATTCATAAACAGAGTTGGGGTCGTAAGCCATCTCCCCTTCTTCGTTCTCGTCCAAACGCTGCATGAATCGAGCAATGTACTCTTCGTGGCTATGGTAGATTTCAAAGGGAACCAGCACCAAATCACCAGCTGACTCTTCGCTTCTTTCATTGCGGAACCACGCTACCAGCGCAGCCTTACGCTCCTTCAGCTTCATGCCATTGGCTTTGTACTCTTTGGTCTTGGCCAACGCCTTCCACTCTGGCAAGAAGAAGTCGAAGATGTGGAACTGAGCGCCTACTGCTTTCACATTCTTTTTGCGGATCGCTGAAACAGTGCCGTTGAATGAGCCGACCGTTGCCTCACCATCAAAGAAGACGTGTTGATGACCGGTAGCACGAGCCAGCTCCAGCATTGCCGGTTTAAGGTGATCGAGCGACGTAACTGGATTGCCGGTGCGCGACAGGAAGTTAACCTCTTCTTCACCAACAATAACCTCGCTGATCACGCGCATCCCATCGAGCTTGATGCTTCCAATCATCGGCCATTTGGCGTGTTTGTTAGGCTTGAATGGGAACTTGTCACCCTTTTCCTTGTAGGCGGTGGCCAGCTGGACTTCAAACACTGGAATCGGCGCCGAGAAGATTTTGTTGCAAAGGCTGATGCCGACACCGGCCTTCGGATCTTTAAGCAGGAAGCGGCGGAACACGTCCTGACCAGCCTCACACATAGAGCCAACGATTGACTCAACAGCGGTTACGGCAGCTCCACCTGTCAGTTGACGCGTTGCCAGCTGATCCAACACATCCAGTACCTTCTGGTCGCTTGGCGTGGACACCAGCTGCGCCGGGGCTACGTTATACTTCTTGATGCCGAAGCGGATAAATGGATTGAGCATCAGCGACACGGCTTTTTGCTCGAAGTCGTCCAGCTTGGCCAAAGCCTCTTTCTTGGCATTGGTTCCCATCGCTTTGATGTCATCCAGCTTGGTTCGAAGGGTAATCAGCTTTTCCATTAAAACGGCACTCCTTTTACTGGCCCGTGTTGTATAAATTCAGCGTGAAACTGCTCGACCGGCAGCGAATAGATGTCGCCGGTCGATGTCGATTTGAAGATTGCGGTCGGAACAAAACCTTCCATTGTGGCTTTTTGGTTAGCGAACATCACCAGCTCGTAAACCCCACCGTGGTCTTTGTTCGTCCACTGATGCCAATACTCGATGAGGCGCCGGAATCGAAGCGCTGCACCGGTTCCAATAGCGTCGTACCACTTCTGCACAATCTGGCCATTCACCTTGTGCTCAAGCGCATAGCCGTATGTTGAAACAGCAAGAACGCGACATTCTTCCCACGCTCTTTGCCCCTCCAAATCGACCATGAAATAAGCGCGCTCCCCTTCTTTAAGATCCGAAACTTTCATGTGTTTTCCTCTTGCACTAAGGCTGAGTGGAGGTCTGTAATAGCCTCGAACTCGCCCGTTTTTGTTGTGTCTTCTGCTTTTGGTTTACGCGACGGCAGAAGTGACATCGCGGATTTGGTTTTACGCTGGCCACCGAAACTGCTCTGATTGTTACGAGCTGCAACTTCAGCAACCAAAGCACCGTAATCTTCGAAGTAGAGCGATTCACCGGCGCGAACTTCCTCGACCATCATCTTCAGCGCTTTGCATTTGCCGCCGCGGATAGCCGTTACACATTCACTAAATGAGCCAGGCGGTAGCCGACCCTCTTTGAACGCCAGAATCGTGTGCTGGCAGACCGTGTAACTCGCTCTTGTTGGCTCCTTGCGGATCAGCACTTCCTCGCACTTCAGGCTGAACATGTTGTTGCCCGATATGGATGGGATCTTCGAAAAGTCGGTCTTTGAAACTGTCATTCTGTATCACCAAAATAGCTAATCACTTATTAACGCAATTATAAAAAAGCCCCATACGGGGCTATAGCGTTTTTGTCAGGCTACCAGCTTCCCCAGCCAGACATGACGGCGTGTTGTCGGTCGCGGAAAGGCTTCAGAAGCTCTTCAGCGGTGTGCAGGGCGTATGATTTGGCTTCCTGCATCAACATTGGCATTTCGTTAGACATCTTCACCAGGCGACGTTCGTACTCGCCCATAACGCCATCGCAGGCTGAACTGCAGGCGTTGATAATGTCCTGCTTGCGACGATCGCCACCGGTCAAATTCATTAACGCTGGGAAGTTCTTCTCATTAGCCGCTTTGGTGGCGGTTCCTCGCCCTTCCAGAACCAGGTCAACCATGCCTTCCGGGACACTCATATTTGCAGTGTTGTCGTCACCAACCACACTCGTTGCCCAGAGTTCTTTTATGGCCGAAGAGGACTCCACGCTTTCGCATTTTTCATCCATGAACTCAACGAACTTCCACAGGTCGTCACGGTGCAGCTCTTCAAGAACGGTCTGGGTCTGGACAATGTAGCCGTTGTAATAGGCAGCTGTATGGGTAACAGGTGAATCTCCCATTCGGCTGATAAAGCTGACGATCGCAGCGCATCGAGGCGCTTCATTTCCCACGCTTGGACGAACGTCGCCAACAACCATGGTGACCGTCAAATACGGATAGTCGGCCAGCAGCAACTTGCCAGCCTCTGCGGTCGCAATTCTGTCAGCTCCAGCCTGAATAGCCTGGACAACAACCGAGTCGAACTCTTCTTCGTTCAGCGGCAGCTTTGAATCTCTAACCAGCTTTGTGATTTCATGAGTGATATTCGGGTGCATCTTCATCTCTCTTATAGACTTTGGTCGCCATTATAATTAATGATTGGTAGTTAGCTACTTATTTTCTTAGGTCAGACCAAAGCCGCTATTCCTTTTACCTTTGCCATTAACTCAAGCTGGCGAGTGTAGGGCTTCGCTCGGAAGTAGGCTTTGATGATTTCCTCAACAGATGCGTCGCCCGGGTCAACACCCTCTTTACCCAAACAGGCTATCTTCACGTTAAGTCCGATCCCCACCAGCTTACGCGCGGCGGCCATTGTGTTTCGGATTGCCTGCTTCTCGCTATCCCACATCATTACGACGTTCTTCAGCCCCTTCGCTTTAAGCGTCAGGAATGCACCTAACTGATCCTCTTCGTCCTGCGTCGTTACGCCAGACAAGTGCATACCAAACGTCCCGATTGGCTCAACGTAATCCCGCAGCGTTGGCTCATCGAACAGCGCTCGCTTAATACCAATAACGTCAAATGCGCCCTCGCTCACCACGACAGTCTGTTTACCCACTGCGTTGTGGCCGTTATAGAGAAATTTACCTGAAGCCGGCAACGTCATGGGGAAGAGATAGCGGCGCTCCGCAGTGCCAGTAACGTCACGCCCCTGGAAGGTTTTCATCACGCCATCGAGGTCGTAAATGGGTATCAGAATACGCATACCGAAATCTTGGCCACGAACCTGGTCGTTGTAGACATCCACATAAGCATGTTTGCCTTCTACGCAGTATCGAAGGTCGAAATATTTGGCCAGCTCAGGCGTTACGTTTCGCTCTACAAGATAAGTGGGCAGCTGCCCCTCGATCGGAAGCTCATAGTGACGAGGCAATGAAACCGGCCCTTCCAGCTCGACGGCGCTGGCCAGCTTCACCTCTTCTCGTTTCGGCGCCCAGCCCTGCTCCAACAGCGCATTGTTAACGTATTCCTCAAATGCACGGCGTGACTTGCCGCTGTAATGCTTCAGGAACACCAGCTTGTTGAATTGGATCTCTTCTGGGTGATCACCCGCAAAGCATTTACCGACGTTGTTGGTCAGATTGAAATACACCTTCCAACCGGAGCTGCCGCATACCGGGCACTCCTTGATGTTTATTTCACGACCGCGCGCGCTGACACCACCACGGCGATAGATGATGCCCTCTGTATCGAGCCACTGCTCAAAGTCCAGCTCGGTCAAAAGCTCTTTAATGTCGCTCATGCCAGCAATCCTCTCCGGTCATTATTTGAAGGCAATTTTGTGTGTATTAAGGAAGATGGGGTATGATGGCCGCTCATGTGTTTTTCCCTTGTTGTTTTTAACAGGGCGAGAAACTTGATTTCTCGAATTGGAAATGAGGCGTGGCGATTTTTGCCACGCCTTTATTTTTAGATAACGTCGAGAATTTCCTGAATAAACCGCATCTGCTCCAGGTTCTGCTTCACTCGGATGCTGATGTTGCCTTTCTGGTTACGAGAGCCTGCAAAGTACAAGCGCGCTTCACCCTTCGTCGCTTCCTCTTCCGTTTTGTTGATCGAGATAACCAGGTCAGCGATACGCACCTTTTCGATGTTATCCGCGGCGTGCATCATTGTGGCCACCTCAGACGCCCCACCCTCTCGGTTAGTCTGCGATGCGGTTATGCCAGCGGCATTATGCTTGTCGAACACTGCGCGGAGATCGGTATAGATGCTTTTCACATCGGCTCGTTCATCGCCGCTGCGTCGTGTTGGTTTCATCAGGTCGGCGTAATCCACCACGACCATGTCAGGAATCATCCCGTTCGACTTCATGCCTTCAAGTAATCGATCGAGGTCTGCAGGTGACAAGCTGCCAGACGGTCTCTCAACAACCCACAAGTTACCCACGCCGGTACTGGCGCCCAGGTCAGCCAGCTTCTTGTGAACGTCGTCGCGCTTCTCGATCAGCTTCGTCATTTCGGTTTGAGAAAGACGTGCGTCGAAACGGTCAGACAAGATTGCCGTGTGAACTTCTAGCGAGACGTACAGGACATTGAAGCCCTTTAACGTTGCGTTAATGGAGAACTCACCCATGGCCGTCGATTTACCAGACTTCGCGAAGCCCATGAAGAGAACCATTTCACGACGCCCCCACCCTTTCTGGTACAGCAGCCGATCCAGCAGCGGAATGCCGGTGGTGATGCTGTTTGGCACGTAATCTTCAGACGCCTCATACTCACGCTGCTTTAAACGCTCAGCAGCTTCGCCCAGGTAGTTGTAGATGCCTATGGTGTCACTCGCGCCCACCAGCTGCACCTTGGCCATCACTTCCATTGCGCGTTCGAAGTCACCCTTCTCTTTCAGCTCAGCCGCTTTGATCAGCGCGTCATCGAAAGCGATGCTCCGGGCAAATGTGGCAACGCGGTCAACCATGTATTTGGTGTCGGTTAGCTTTTCACCCAAAACACGCTTGAAGGCGTTCACCACATCCGGGAACAGTTCTTCGCGGATCGTCTTATCTTTCTTCGCGCGCTTCAGCTGGTCAAGAATGGCCGTGCTGGAAGGTGCGCTCTTGTACATGCGGAAGTAAGACGAAACCAGGTTAACCAATATTGCGTTTGCCGCGTTTTCAAATTGGCTCGGATCAACCAAATCACCGGCGCGCATCAGGAACTCCTGATCCTTGCAGTAGTAGGCTGTTAGCCGGTTCTGGAAGTCATCATCAAACTCTTCTGACAATGGGCGTCCGGTATGGCAAATGGTGGTCATTGCGCCACCTCTTTAATCATGTTCATGTGCTTTTCCATCGTTCTAAACAACTTGTTTACTAAGTTTACTAAGTGGGCAAAGGCAATCAATTCAGTGACCGTGCTTCCATGGTTTCGTTAGGGAAGCGCTGTAGCGCTATGTGTTCAGGCAGTAGCTCTGTCAGCCAAACAGCGGAGTAGATGATCAGAACGCGACGGGACGGCTCACGATTTTCAATCTGCGTGAGAAGCCACTCAAAGTATTCTCGCTGGATTTCAGCGTTGCCCCCTTGCACGATTACCCCAGAAGAGCCAGAACCCCACAGAGAGCTATCCAGACGGGTTAACGCGCGTTTCTTCAATCTGTCTTCGAAGATCTCAATCAGCTCTGGCTGCCAAAGATGCTGAGGGCGTGGCAGCTTGTCCCAGAGACGTGATGCGGCGATCGATAGAACGGTGCCAATGAAGTAGCCGTAATTAACGCAGTAGCGATCGGCAAACTGACGCGCTTTCCAAAGTGATGTCTTGTTGGCGGCAGACTGATCCTGAAACGGAACTCGTTTTAAACCGGTGTTGAAAGGCGCACTCTGGAAGTCTTCGCGACCGTGAGTGAGCATGATGTTGGCGTACTGGCGTTTGTACTCTTCAGTAAAGACAGCTGTAGCCTGGAGTGGGTGCATGTCGCGGTAATCAAACCACTTAGTCTCGAAGAGGTCAGCTTCGCCTTTACAGCGAGAAAGCCCTATATTCTTAGCGACCCACTCATCCATGACGGCCGAATCCCACTCTTCCATGAATCCATACTGGTCGTCGTTGCCTAAGCATTGGTAAAAGAAATTGCTCATAGTAGGTAGCTGGTTAGTTATCCGTGGCTGGATGATAGCTAGTTACCAATCTTTTTTAAAGCAGTGAATGTAGGGAGTTAGTTGGTGGTGAGGCTGGGTTGTATTGGCTGCAAGCAACCTGCTTCTGTATATTTTAATATACTGGTCTTATTATTTTATTGAGAAGCAGGTTTTATTTGTTGCCAACCCAGAACGACTTCAGTTAACTTAAAACTCGAAATCTGGCAGACCCGAAAGGTTTGTCTCTTGTGGTGAAACACATAAACTTGAGGTCATAAATATGGCTATGCCTAGCTATTCCCCCTATTTCAAAACCGTCTATGACGAACAAGCTCCAGTTGGCAATTTAGGACGTGGAACACACTACTCCGTACTAAGTGCCGTCCAGTGGAAATCTCCCCTTTACGCAAATCACGCTAAGCCTCAAATCCACACCTTCGCGCTACTCTGGGATGAAGATCACGACAAAAGAGTAATCAACGTTCTTGAGGTTGCTTACATGGCCAACCTCATGCCGGCAGTAAAGTTCGTAGGCGAGCGGAAAGGCAGTTTGAGTGTTGTTTTTGATAGCAGCATCAAAAGTTTAGGTAAGACTATGCTGTCACCAATGCTCAAAGAGTGGGATAGAATTTGCCAAACTGGATATGCAGATGACATATGGAATTTTGATTATGGATTCGACGATGACCCTGCGTTAACAGGTATCGTGAACGATAAGAGCGAAAAGGTTAATTTGTACATGGCAAACATTGCCAACCTTTGGCCATTAGGTCAGGCAGAGTACAAACCTATCAATTTGTTGGAGCGACAAAAACCTATCGCCCCTCCAGTCTTCCCGAACGGAAGTTCGCTATTTAACAAGCAATGAAAAAAGGGAGCCTTTCGGCTCCCTTTTTTAACTCTTACCCATCAGCTTACGCTTTATCTCTTCGGTGCGGAATGAAACATCACTCGCGTTCACCGCTTCGATGTTCAGCTTAATAGCCTCTTCAATTTCAGCCGGGGTTTTCTCTGAAAGCTGGAAGATGGCCGCACGGATCACATCAGAACGCGTGAACTTGTCGAAGCGAGGAATGACGGCCAGCATATCAATCAGCTCGATGTACTCATCTTCCATCGACATGGTGCGAGACTGAATCTTGCTTTTACCCCGAGTAGGACGCCCCTGGGGCTTCACGGGGTTACGAAGTGGTGCAGCTGGTGTCACTGGCTGACTGTCTTGCTGCTGCGCTTCTGGCGCTGCTGGTGGCGTTACACGCTTAGTCAAATCACCCATACCCTTCGCCATTATTTACCCTCCAGGTTAAGCAGGTAATCCACCAGCTCGATAATTTCTGCTTCAGCCTTCGCATCGCGGTCAGAACCGGTCATTTCAAAGATGGTGCGGCCAGACTCTTCTGCATCGTCGTACACGTTACGGGTGTAGAGGTTTACTGGCACCGGCTCGATACCAAATGACTCGATCACACCTTTTGCGTTAAAGATACGCTGAGCCTGGTTTGGCAAAGATGGACATTGGTTCATCACGCCTATGATTCGAACCTTGTGATTGGTATTCCGCACGTTATCCAGAACAGGGTCGAGATTACGCAGTGATTTAATGTCACGACGCTTCGGGCGGAACGGAAGAAGGATGATGTCGGCCATCTGCATAGCCTGGCGCTGGATTTCAGAGTCGAAGCCACCGGCGTCAATTACCACAAAGTCGTGGCGCTGGCTGACCGCATTGATGTGCTTAACCACGTCATGATCTACGAACTCAAATGGAATAAGCGCCAGGTCTTCGTTTTCGCGGCGCTCTTCTGCCCAGCCTGCGGTCGTCATCTGTCCATCGATGTCGGTCAGGTGACATTTCTTTTGTTTTTTAAGAACCAGCGCACCGGCCACCTGCTGCGCAACCGTGGATTTGCCGGGGCCACCTTTGGTGCCGCCAATCACAATGATCTTAGCCATTGTTGTTTCCTTGTTATGCGAAATAATAATTATGTGAAAACAAGTTGTTTTCTTATGTGCCTATTAGCCTAATGCGAGGCGGCCACGGTGTAAAGGCCAGTTTGTAGGCAATGATCTGAATTTTGAGAATAAAAAACCCGCCGAAGCGGGTTCATTCAGGATTGGGGAGGGCAGAAGCCGATTGGTGGAGAAGAGTCGCGAGAGATAATCAGAACGATGAATTTCTGAACCTTCTGCTGAATTTCGTTCGGCGTCCATCCGCTAAGATCGACCAACATGCCTTTGTTCCATGGAACGAAGCCTTTGGCGCCAACACCGAGTTCGCTCAAGCGATCTTCAAAGACCTGACCCTTGCCGTTATAAATACGCACGTCGCATTGGTCATACAGGCGACCAGCCCAGATTTTGGCGCCTGGCACTGTTTGCTCTTCGTCGCAAACCAGGTGATCAAACCAATTGAGAATAAACATGTATGCGCGGCTGCTGAGACCTTGCTGCTGGAAAGCTCGCTCAACTTTAACACCAGCGACTTGAGGGGCTTCCACCTCTTGGCCAGCGTCATCGGTGAAGAAGTAGGATCTGAGCGCAATTCTGCCGGCATCAACGTTTTTGGATTCATCAACGTAGCCAGAGCCGAGAAGATGCTTGATGATTTCTTCATCAGAGGCGTCTTCGTCTACCATTTTTGCGATGGTTTTGGTGATACGGGCTTTATCGTCGTCAGCAGCACCTACACATTCAATCGTTATGTAGGTATGAATCTCATCTTCAGGATCGACTAATTCCAGCTGAGAGAGCTTGTAGAGCGCGTCATCAGTGAAAAGATAGCCGAAACGAAGAAGGCAAGTTTCGCCCTCATGAGCAAACTTGCCTATGTTCTTATCGAATAACGATGACGCTATTAGTGTAGGAGCCATTTAGCAGTATCATTAGCAGAATTGGTGCTAAAGATACTATCATGCTTGCTCAAAAAGTCGCGAATAGAAGTTTCAATTGCCTCTGAGAAAGAGGAAATTTTATTAGCCATCTCAGGGAATTGCTTAGCTGGGTTCACCGTAAAGCAAATTTCGCCGTCGAGGAAACGAGCTTCAGCCAGCGGTTTTACCGTGGCGCGAGCTGTCTCTACATCGTGAGCAAAAGTAACGATGAATTTGAGGTCTTTAGGTGCCAACGCTTCATTGTTGAGTGTGCGCACCTGCAGCTTCGAATTACCGAAGATGTGAGTAGCGATAACACTCGTGCAATCACGAATGGTCTGAATTGAGCGCTTCGCTTCTTTAATGTTCAGAGAGTTACGCATGTTTCCACCTTAGCCGAGTGCTATGCAGCGTGTTCGGCGACCCCCAACCTGGGGATTTAGAGGCTACGAGAATGCTTCGTAGGTCTTGAATTTGGGTTGACGCTATCGTCAACTGTTTTACGAATCTACGTCATTGCTCAAAAAAGATCAAGCAAGTGGTTGTCAGTTACCCAGCAAACAAAGGGGGTTTGCTGGGTTGTCGTTGCTTTTTTGAAGCTACTTAGACATCCAGAATTAACCCTTGTTGCGATGTTTAGACCAATGGCACAAAGTCGCACCTTGAACGTTGTGGGAAAGTATCTCACGTTTTGTTTCCTGCGTTAGCTGGTCACTATGGCTAACGTAAATGGGGTTTGCTGCATCGCAGAACAGCACCCCTTGGGCTGGTGGCTTAATCACGCATCCAATCAGCAGTAAGCTGAGCATCAACGGTAGCATCATCCGAGCGTCGGACGGCATTGATAACGTCATTTTTCACATCCAGTGTGTGTTGCAGGCGCTTGTTGTCCTCACGCTCTGCTTTAATTTCCATTGACCGGCGAGCAGCCCGGGCACCGAAGTAATAGGCACCAGCAAGCACCATGATGACGGCCGCAGCCGTCAACAGGTACTGCTTGGCCTTAATGTAAAGGCCAAGAAGCATTACGCGATCCCCTTCTGGTGCTTGCGAACCTGAGACCAGGCGATAAATACAGCAATTGCTACCGTTGCAATACCGAACACGATGCGAATGGTATCGCCGCTGGAGATATTGTCCTGAGCCTTATCCATCGCATGAGTGATCTGCGGTGCTACGTCCACCAGCTGCGCGACACCGATACCAGCAGTAATCGTCGCGCCAGCAGATTCCTTAGTGACAGGAACTGCTTTTACAGCTTTGACCACTCGCACCACACCGGCACGACGCAGACCCTCGTCGATCGCTTCCACTGAGTACCAGCTGTTTGCCGTCTTTAATGGACCCTTACCGTTCTCGTGGCGAATGATTGCTTCCACCAGTGGGCGCAAGGTGCTGTAGTCGTGGAGATCCACAATCATCTCGGAAGAGACGCCGACTGCTTTGGCCACCGCATTGATGTAAGCCTCAGTGTCGTTTTCATGTGGCGGCGCCCAGCGCTCAATCACTTCACGAACAGTGTCGATCGGCGAGCCATCCCGAGCTTTACGCTTGTCGTGATAGGTAATGAGCGTTACTGCCAGAGCACGGATGCCCCAGGTAGCGTCCTTGAATGTGCAGAAACGCGGTTCCGCAGCGTTGTCTACCAGCCCTTGCCACGGCGCACCGCGGTCAAGATTGCCAGGGTTGTTGTTTCTGATACCTCTTGGAGTAGCCATCCTTAGCTTTCCTTTTAGTTGCCAAAACCATTTTTCACGCCATACGCCGCCAGCCCCAGAAGAAGAGCAGCGGTTAGAATGGATGTGATCTTAGAGATGATTCCACCGAAGAAACCGCTTGAGATGCTGTCTAAACGCGTCAGTAGCTTTTCCAGATTTGAATGCTGGATGCTGTGCTGAGCGGCAGTCATGTCACCAAAATAGGCTCCTAGCTGGGCTTTCACTTCAGCGCCGATGTCATCACGGAGATCCTTTCGCAAGTTCCCCATGACCTCTCTGGCGACAATTTGGGCAATGCGCTCCACCTGATCTGGCGTCACGCCTCCCATCTCATTTGACATTTTTTCCTCCATGAAAAGTCAAATCTCGATAGGCGCAAATAGTAGCAAAAAGCAATAAAAAAGTAAGTAGCTAACAACCAAAGAAAAAGCGCCAGTAGGCGCTTTAGGAGATTATTTAGGAAGGGGTTCACATTGGATTTCTTTAAACACTCTGTCCGATACCCAATTAGCCTCGAAACTCACATCGAGGTCTGGCTCTGGGTGAACGAATCGAGTACCGTTTTGGCTAACGCTTACGGCATCAATCTTGATCCATTTATAACGGGTAAAGCCAGTAAAGTTCGAACCATACTTGCCGTAACAGCTCACCTTGTGTCTCTCGAACTTTTGCAGATCCGCGCACCCTACGACATTTAAAACCAAAGTGGCGATAAGGAGCTTTGAGCCTAGTTTTATCATGCAGCACCTGCCTTTTTGCACTGGTAGTCTGTGAACAGATCTTCTCGCTGCCAGCGGCCATAGAAGTGCAGGACTAAATCACTTTTTGCGTGAACGTAACGATGCCCAACGTGATTAACACGACGCTCGTCAACCTTCACCCAATGCTCACCACCCGGCCAGGTTCCAGAGGTGTATTTCGCAACACAATCCACTTTCTCAATTTTTGAGTCGGGAAGCCCGGCGCAGCCAGTTGTTGTGAGCGAGGCAAGAGCCAATGCAAGGAAGGATAAATTTAAATATTTCATGATATTGCACTCATTTGGTTTGAATGAGCGCATTATCCATTTTTTGATACATAGTTGTAGTTAAATACCTACAACCCCTTTAAAAAGTAACTTCAATGGTTTTACCCACGCTGTTAATTAACAGGTTTTGAAGGTTCGTATTTTGAACAACATAGGCAGAGTAATTTGAGTTATACGCAAAACTGTATCTCGTTCCTGCGATAACCAAACTGACAGAGCCAGACATCGCACCAGCCAAAATAAACCTAACGTAGCCATAGGCATTGTCAAAATATAAGCCTGTAACCTCTCTTCCACTGTAGTCACCAATGACGGAGCCACCCTTACCTTTCAGGAATCCAAAAGCCAAAATGGGAAACGGTTGTGGGCCTCTAACGCCTGGCGGTAAGACACCAACCTGAGTTCTGGCCACAACAATTTTTAGCCCTTTGCTTTTGCCAGCAAGAGCACTCATCCAGAAGGGTACGCCGACATTGATTGTTGGCCCTGCGGCCGACATCCAACGCTGAGCGGTTTCCCCAACTGCACTTGAGCCAATCCACCCAGAAGCAATTGTCATTACATAGCCTCCTTAAGTTCTTTGACCTCTGCGCGCAGCTCCTTCACCGCTTCAACCAACATACCGATGACGCCGTTGTAATTAAGACGCAGGCGCTCTTCTTGGCTGGCATGATCGATGTCTGATGTTACCAACTCTGGCTGCACTTCCTGCACCTGCTGAGCAACGAGACCAGCTGATTGTTCATATCCGTCCATGTTCTGAATTTCGTAAAGAACACCGTCGATTTTCTCCAGCTTATCCAGTGCGCTATCAATCTTCTTGATGTTGCGCTTGTTGCGGCGGTCTGATCGGATGTATACGTCATTGAAGCTGCCATTACCTGAGCAAGTCCATGTACCATCGCTTTGAAGATAGGCGCCTGCATCAGTGCCGTTGGCAGTACGCGATTTGTTGATCATGTAGATGCCGAACTGAGAGTTGCCCAAGCCACCCAAAACGTAATGGCGATCGGCGTGCTCCTGACGGACAATTGCTGCGGCAGAGCTGGTATTTAAAGCGCCATTACCTTGCAAAGCTGTGCCGGTTCGCATACTGATCCATGAACCACTAGCAGTAGGGACGTACACATTACTGCCTGAAACCACACCACTGTTTGCATTCAATGTGCCGCCTACAGTAACGATATGACCCATCGATACGTTGCCGGTGGTATTATTCCAGTAAATAGGGCGTAACCCGTTCCAGCTTCCGTCCGGATCACCTGAATTAGTTAAGAGGAAGTAAGTGTTACCCCCATCGCTTCGCATGAAAGATCCAATGTTTCCATATTTAATACGAAAGGCATTTGGCTCTGTAGAAGATATGGCTCCGCTTACCGTGCCGCCAGTCCCAGGTAGAGCGCCAATTTCAGTAGCAGTTGGTTTGTTAGTCTGGTGGTAAATGGCGGAATCCGAATACGCCAAAACGCCGTTATCTTTAAGCTGAAGGTACTTATTAGATTTGGAGTTTTGCAGGAATACATCAGAGGTTCCAGAGCCTACAACCGCGTTCGACTCTCCACTGCCATTTAACGTGATTGTGCCGGCAGCACGAATGTTTCGGTTGGTGTACAACTCACTGGCGTTAAGTTGCATGGTAGTGTTATGGATGTAGTTGTGGATCGTAACAACATCATCCGTGCCGCCATTGCCAATGTACCAACGTGCAGCGTTTTTTTCGTCACGCCCCATTAGATAAACTGCCTGAGAAGCGGCTAGTCGTCTCAGGACAAGAGCGGCACCATTTGCTGCAACGGTCACTTGGCCGGTTACAGTGCCTCCAGTATTAGGCAACGCCTTCACGTCACCAGCGCTGATCGCAATGTCAGATGTGCCATCAAAAGCCTTGCCTGCAATCTTACGAGACGTGACTAATTTGCTGGCGCTTGCCGCATTTGCGCTGATACCCAAAAAACGAGTGTCGAAGTTGGAATAATCACCTGGCAAAACTCTTGCCGGTGTTGAGAACTCACCATTAGGTCGGAAGGTGAAGTTTTTAGTTGTGCCTGCTTGATCAGTAATGCTCAGCTCAAACACCATCGAACCAACCAGCCAACCGAGAGACGCTACATAGCTCTTATCTCCAACGGTCACTTTCTGCTTCACCAGTGGGTGATACTCGCTTGCCCCACGCGAAGAAAACTCATTGAAGAAAGGGGCTTTGGTTTTCCACTGATCCCGATAGGTTAATGACTCAGCATAATCAGCTGTTACACCACCAATGCTCAATCGACCCTGTTCGTCAATCTGAACTAGATTGCTGTTCCATGTTGCGCCATTGTCACGATTATCGACATCTAAGCGCAAACAGTTGCCATCACCACGCCAGCGGAAACCAGCGTTTGATGCGCTACGATCAATAAAGGACAGCGTGGGCGCATAGCTGTTAATCGTGATACCTTGAGAGCCATCATTTGCAGAGCCATTCACAACTAGTGCTGCTTTGGTCAGGTCAGCCACCGCGCCAGCTCCCGGCGCGTTCACGATAGCCCCTTTTGAGGCGCTAAGTGCTCCCGTTACAGACAGGTCTGAAGCGAGCCTAACATCGCCCGTCACGCTCAAACCGTTCCCCATAGTTACTCTTCCGTTTGTAAGAGCGATAGAAAGAGGGCGGAAAGCGTTATAGGTTCCATAATTGTCTTTCAGGTCGGTCAGCATCATGTACCAGTTGGCACCATCAATGCGCTGGAATAAGCCGTAGTTACTGCCAACCATACGGTAAGAGTTAGCGGCTGTAGTTTGCATTTCTCCGGTATTCTTAATAGTGCCGGCAACGGCAACACCGCCAGTGAAGGATGGAGCGTCACTTGGAGCCAACCCTAAGCCGACCAATACTGCTTTTGTTAAAGCTGATTTAGTCCATAAGTTATCTGCATTGAGGCTCTTGGCCGATGCCGCAGCAGATGAGGCACTGGCGGCAGCATTGTTTTCAGAAGTTTTAGCAGCTGACGCTGATTTGCCTGCATTCGAGTTTGAACTCGCTGCGGCATTCTCAGACGCTTTGGCATTTGTCTCTGATTTTTTTGCGTTAACTTCGGAGGTCGAGGCTTTCGATTCCGAGGTGGCAGCATTAGATGCAGAGGTTGCCGCAGCTGCTTTGGAGCTGGCTGAGCTTGTTTCTGACGATTTAGCGTTGGTAGCAGAGGTGGCCGCAGCCGACTTTGAGCTGGCGGCGTTGGTTTCAGATGCCTTAGCCGCAGTCGCACTTGATGCAGCGTTTTTTTCCGAGGTGCTGGCGTTAGCCTCTGAAGCCGCCGCTGCGGATTTAGAACCAGCTGCGGCATTCTCAGAAGTCTTAGCGTTTACTTCGGACTTCTTCGCGTTGTTCTCGGATGTTTTAGCGTTAGTTGCGGAGGTGGCAGCACTCGTTGCCGACGTCGCCGCCGAACCTTTTGAGCTGGCTGCGCTGGTGGCGGATGCTGCCGCGTTCTTCTCTGAAGTTGCAGCCTTTCCAGCAGAGGAAGTTGCAGAGTCTTGGGAGGCTTTTGCGCTAGTTTCTGAGGTGGCTGCAGCGATTGCCGAACCACTTGCGGCAGTTTCGGATGTCTTGGCGTTAACTTCAGATGCTTTGGCGTTTTTCTCTGACGCTGCTGCTTTGGTTGCGGAAGCCGCCGCTGCCGCTTTGGAGGATGCAGCCGCACTCACTGATCCCGCTGAGTTTGTCTCTGATGTCTTTGCCGCCTTCTGGGATGCCAATGCTGCTGACGCACTTGAAGCAGCAGCTGCTGCGTTAGCGGCGGCCTTCAGAATCGAATCCTTGTTTGCGGAAAACCAAGCCATTGCCCCTTCGTGCTCAGATATGATCTGACGCAAAGCCTTCAGCGTGATCAGAGTTCCATCCTCAGCTAACAGCTGGGCATCCTGCCCCGAAGTAAGCCAAGAGCGAATAACGCCTGAATCAATATTCATGCGTTGCAACTGAGCCGCAAATCGCGCTGAAAATTGACTGATGTCCCCTTGATAGGTGGTGATGATACGGCATGGCGTGTCATTCACGTTTTTGCCATCGTAAGGTTCTACGAGCGTAAGCGATGTATCTGACTCAACCGACTTGATTTCGTATGGCTCGCCTTTTTCACCAAGCAAAATCATGCCCGGCAGAACGCCATTTTCAGCCTTTGACCAACTGGTGCCAACACCGGTAACAATGTTAGAACCATTGATCAAGGTCTTAGTACCTTCCCTGTACCACATATTTTCTCCTTAACGCGTCAGCATTCCTTGCTTCGGCGGTTACACTACGCCCCTGCGCATTTACATAAAGTAGGTGAATGGTTACTTATTTTTGCGTTAGTAGCAACACAAAAGACTATGATTTTCATAGCTTTTAATTGATGGTGAATATTGCCCCGATATATTCGGGGCAAAATTATTACATCAATCCCATTCGTACTCGAAGACGTCCATTCTCGTCATACACTTCGATTCGGTTATTGTTGATCACCATGCGGCCGGTGCTTCCGCTGTTGCCATTCATCTCGAAGGCACCTCCTTTTGCAATACGCCAACCAGTCCTTCCCGAAACGTAGTTAGTGGACTGCAAATCCCCAATTTTGGCATTCACGATTGTGCCGTCTTTGATATATGCGCCATTCATGTAGGCAACACTGTTTTGCACCACAAACGGCGTGGTTACCTTGCCATCGACGGAATTAACCAAACCGAAGCGGTCAGCGCGAATCAGGAACTGTGACAGCCCTGATCCGTCGATCCCCAGCGCCATGCCAGCAGCATACTTTTGGCCGTTTGAGGTGGAGGTCTCCATCTTCAACGTCCAAGATGCAGAAACCTTAGAGTTCACATTAGCCACGGCTTGAGAAGTCTGCTGGACGGTAGATGATGCCGAATCAGCCTTGGCACTAACCGTATCCACTCGCTTGCCCAATGCTGTATCTGCATTAGCGCGCGCTGTTTGCTCAGAGGTCACTGACGACTCAATCTTCCCGGCTCTGGTTTCAAGCGCCGTGATGTCACTGGCCATAGCCGAATCGGCATCAGAGCGAGCTTTCGTTTCTGTAGCAATAGCCGCCTTAATGTCAGCCGCAGTCTGCGTTTTTAGGGACGTAATCTGGCTTCCTAGCGCAGTATCGCCATCGGTACGGGCTTTTGTCTCAGTAGCTACCGCGGCTTTAATATCTGCTGCCGTTTGCGTCTTAAGAGAGCTAATTTGGCTACTGAGTGCTGAATCACCGTCAGTTCTTGCTTTAGTCTCAGTGGCCACCGCAGCTTTAATGTCGGAAGCCGTCTGGGTTTTCAATGACGTAATCTGACTGCCCAATGCGGTATCGCCGTCTGTTCTGGCTTTAGTCTCCGTGGCTACCGCTGCTTTGATGTCGCTGGTAGTCTTGGTTGCCAGCGTATCAACTTTGGTACTGATTGCGGTGTCACCATCAGTTCGTGCCTTAGACTCAGTTGCGATCTGGGCGGTCACATCGTCATTAACTTGCGCGCTGAGTGCGGTAATTTGACTTGATAAGGCACTATCTTTATCCGCGCGCGTCTTGGCCTCCGCTGCGATCTGCGCTTTAACGTCAGTATTAACCTGCGACTGCAGATTTGTGACCTGCTTCGACAAAGCGCTATCAGCGTCAGCACGAGCTTGCTGCTCGGTTGCCAACGATGCTTTAACATCATCGTTAACTTGGGCCTTCAGCTGGGTGATTTGAGTAGTGACCGCCTCATCAGCGCTGGCGCGGGTCTCCCTTTCTTCCTGCAGCTGCGCGGCGATGTCATCACCGATTTCAGCTTTTATCTCATCGACACGCTTGGCCACCGAGGAAACAGAATCTGTCAAAGCCTGCTGGCTGGTGGTAACCGATGCGTTAGTTGACGCCTGCTGCTTTTTGTCTTCTTCCTGACGAAGTGCCAGATCGATGTTCGCTTTAGCATTTGCCTCCAGACTGGTTGACCATTGTGATGCTGATTTCTCAACGCTGGCCACCGTCTGTTTCATTTCATCAATGTTCGCCTGGCCGGTGTCCACCACTGACTGCAAGGTTTCCACTTTTTTGCCGATCGCTGTATCACCATCAACACGAGCCTGTCTCTCTTCGGCGATAAGCGTTTTACTTCCGTCCAAAGCTGCCTGTGCCGCATCGAGAGTGCTGGCAACGGACTCCCCCTGCTTCTTGACGGTCTCCTGAAGAGCCAAAACATTGGCGGTGGCATCGTCTACTTCACCGAGCGCCTGGCTAACTTTATCTGCCGTATCCTGAACGTTTGCCTTCAGATCACTCTGCTCTTTCTCCATGCCGTCGAACGAGTTTTGCATGTCGATCACTGACTGCTTGACACCGGTGATGGACAGATCAATCTCATCGACTGCTTTATGAAGCTCACCTACGCTATCGTCGATTCTCTTACTAACCTCTTCAACAGCTTCTTTAGTTGCTGATTGGTCAATGTCAGCAAGAAGATCCTGCCCAAGCTCAGAAGAGGTGATTTTGTTCTTCAGGAACGACAGAACATCTTTGGTGGTAGCCTCGGTGCCGAGGGAAGAGTTTGGCTGGCTCAGCATTCCGCGCTTGTTTACTGCGCGCACCCAATAAAACCAAGTTTCGTCATCGCCCAGCCCGCTATGGGTAAAAGTCGTCGAGGCAACCGCCGCAATAAGAGACGCGGTGGTGAGATCGTTGGTGCGAGAGGCATAAACGTTAATTTTGTCGATGTCGATTGTTCCAGGCAACTGCCATGCCAGAACGTTGACGCGATAATCCCCGATCGCTGTGAGAAGAGTGGGCGCATCTGGTGGCGTCATCGTTCCAAGAGTGGTGTACACCATGGAAATGACGCTGGAACGTCTTCCCGTGGCTGAAATCGAGTACAGCTCGATGTCATACATGCCATTCTCAGCAGCGTTTAAAATATCGAACTGCTCAGTATTAACTTCTGTTGTAACCCAATCTTCAACAACATCGGAACGACGGTAACGCAGCACATACGAAGGTGACTTGCCCTCCCAACTCACCATCAGTTTTACCGAAAGGTTGCCTGGAGAAGAAACATATGTGCCTTCGGTAACCTGCAGGTTTTCAGGGGATGAGAAAGTCGGGTCGAGAATAGTTGTCTTCGACGGAACGAGAGTCGCCCCTTCATCGATAGCGTTAAACTTCGTAGGGTTGTGCTGCACACCCACGATGTCAAAGGCGCCCTTCTCCTCATTCTGATTAACGGCCAGCACACGCAGCAGCATTGGCTCCAGATTAGGCTCAATGACTGACCAGATACCCATAATCGCTGGGTATTCTTCTTCAGTTAATGCCTTCTTGAAGGTGACAACAGTGTATTCGCCAGTGCCTTCAATAAGGTCGCGATCAATCATCTTCCCTTTAGCACTCAGGAAAGAAATGGTGTTCCCGGCTTTAGTCAGTTTTACAGAAGCGTCGAGTGTGATGCTGTTTTTGGTGTAGTTTACCAGACGCCCGGAATTTCGTTTCCCTGATCGGAACTTATCTTGCAATTTCACCAGCTCGCCAGGCATGAGTAACGATGCGTCCATGCCAGAGGTGAAGGTGATCAGATCTGTTTCCATGCGGTTGCTGTAAAGCGTCCAAAGCCCCACACGGTGAGCCTGGCCACGGCTTGTACAGCCGAAAGCTACTGATTCAGTTTTACGTACACCAAAACGCTTAATACCCTCTTCATCTTCAACGTACTCGATGTTCTGCTTGTACAGGTCATCTTTGTCGTTGTAGGTGATGAGAGCTATAGTTGCGCGGTCTTTGCGAGAAGAGCCTTTGTAGGATACTTTGCCAATGATGTTCGCTGCACTGAACTGCATGACTGGGCTACTTGGACTATCTTGCATGATATTAACCATGCCACCAGCCCAGAAAATCATCCCTCGGAATGTCGATACGATGTCCTGAAGAACCTTGTACGCCTCACCGCGTGAGTTAATTACGGTATTAATTGCGAAGCGCTTCTCCTTGCCCCCGAATCCATCATTGATCAGCTCATCGCAGTAGCGCCCAATCTGGTAAAGCTGGCCGATGTTGATCATTGATTCAGTGACGTACTCTCCCAAGCCATAGCGCTTACTGGTGAGCAGGTCGTACAAAATCCAAGCAGGGTTATCAGATACCATTAAACGGAAGGTTCCATCCCAATCTCCCGAATACGTACCAAGCACCGGGTCATAGTTGGACGGTACGCGGATTTCCATACCCGAGACCAAGTAGGAACGCGCCGGCACAGAACTACCAAATTGCTGCGAGTCGATTTTAAGACCAACAAGCGCACTGTTTGGGTAGTTAAGTTTTGTGCTGACGATTTCACCGTACTGACTGAGCCAGGTCTGATCCTGGATATAGTCAGTGGTGCTATCAGCGGTCACGCGACTTACGCGACTTACGCGACTTACGCGAATGCGATAGTTTGAGCCTGGCTTGGGCAGGTCAAAAAGATATTCACGATAGTGTTTGCCGCTGGACTTTTTGCTCAGCGTAACGACATGTGAGGCATATCCTTGCGGTTTAATTGGCTTAAACGATGTAGTGCCGTATGCGATCTCAAACTGGAATTGAACGGTCGTACCGTGGGTGTCACCCGACTTCCGATCCGTTTTGGTCAGTTTCGGGAACATCATAATGACACGTACCTGGTCAGAATCATCGTTGTCGATCTGAATGGTACGAGGGGTAGACAGCTTGATTTGGACGCCAACATCATGCGGGGTTTCAACGGCATCAAAGCCCTCGATCACTGCCTGATTCTGGGTTCCATCACGAAACCACCAGGTAACCCCATTAAAGTTACTGGTGCCGTCCGGGTTTAGAATTGGGACATTGTCGAGGAAAATTGACTGGCCGCCATTGATCAATCCACCAATTTTTCCCTCACCAAGAAGGTCAAGGATTGAGGCGAGTGATCGCGACTGAACATTATCTTTGTCTTCTACAGGCGTGCGAGCGGAACCGCCGCCCTTGCTGCCACCGCCAGAACCGGCGAGCAGGCGTCTTTCTTTAACAGTTGCCACCGAAAATCTCCCTTTTTTGGTGCAATTTATGTGTGATCGCTGGCATCCTGCCGGCGATTGGCTGGGCATCAACATCCTGTCAATGCCCAACTGTTTTACTTAATCTACCTTAGCCACCACCGCAAACGTCTAAGCCTGGCATAGTGTTTTGCACTAAAGCATCTGCTCAACAGACATCTTGACACTGACAATCTGGGAGCCGACTAAAATCTCTTTACCGTAAATCAGCTGTACGGGGTTGCCTTGAGATACTGTATTTTGCGGCCCATCAAAGTAGTACGAGTCTTTATTGTCAACGGTCGTCATTTTATTTGATGGCTGCTTGGACAAGAGCGCTGCAACACCACCGAAGGCCATAGCAAAACCAGCAGAAAACATTGCCAATGAAGCACCACCGGTTACTGACGATGCAAACACTGCCACAACCATCAAAATAACACCAACAACAACCTGAACCGCACCGACAACCTTTGATCCAGAGCCACGATAAATTGGTGTGATTCTGATCGATTTCATGCTGCCGTTATTTTCCATTTGGAACTCGGCTTCACTCATATCGTAGACTGCACCATCATGACGCGCGACAGAAATATGATACTTCTGATATTTCTTAGCGTTCATCTTCATCCAGGTTACGAGACCAGGGCGATTACAGTCAATAATACTTACTGCGCGCCGGACAGTATTTGCAGCAACGCGATGAACCTTGCCAAAGTTTTTACCTAAAACTCCACCTAATTCGACAGTGACAAGTTCAGGCTTATCCATAGCCATTTCACTCATTGTCTTCCCTCACATTAAATCCTTGTGTCTCAAATGGTGCGTAGTGTGCTTTTCGTACATCCCGCCATAAATTGCTTTACAGCTCAATCTATCCATTTGATGATGCAATATCATACCATCGCCAATGTAAACTGCACAGTGATCAGGAACTTTCGATGCTAACTGCATGAAGAAAATGTCGCCATTCTGACGTGGGGTTCCCGGTGGCAATCTTACAAGATCCTGCGATTGGAAGTTGTCGTTTAAAATATCAACCCCCTTTTCCCACCACGATGGGATATGCAACTCAGGGCAGACGCCAATAGCCACCTTTTTCTCACGTTTTAAATAATCTCGGCACAGCAACCAGCAATCAAATACCCCAAATGCGTAAGGCCTTCCCTCATAAGGCATTTCAAATCCAGATGGCTTGATCACGTTTACATCACTAAAACGATACTCTGCATCAATTTCAGGATTGTAGTTTTTGCTGATGTTGATAATAAACCACGGCAACTCTGATGCTTCACAGCCAGACATATCTGCCTCAGACGCCTGATTATCCTCGTCAGTATGCGAATGCCAAACACCCACCACCTCGCCAGCTCTCTCCGCTGCAATTTGGTCTTCGGCGTTCATAACAAAATAGTTTTCAGGATCATCAGCGACGTTCCGGCAAACAATTAACTCATACTTGTTCGCTCTTGTATTAACAAGCAGGCCGCAAGCCTCATTCGGATATTCTTGTAAAGCGGCAAGGCGCATAGCGCCAATCAGCTTTTCATTCATCATTTCATTCTTCATCATGCGCGGTTTGCTCCGGGGAACCCGCCAAACGCAATGATGCCGTTGGCAAAGTAATTAATCCGAGCACGGCACGATGACAATCGTTTGGTGCAATAGTCGGCGCTGGCCAGTTTGGTTGGAGCGTCATTTTTGTCAAAGTAGGGGCCGGTATAACCGCACTCAGCGCTTCGATACCGCCACTGGCATGAGTTTTTGACGATCTGGCGGTTGGGTAGCATAACCCCCATCAGATCGAAGGCTGAGGCAAGCTCAAACTCAACAATCTCCCGATCCTCAAAAGTCTTCTGGTCGATGTACCACATCTCATCGGCAAAATGCTGGTTCGCGTCAGCTGTTGGGTTGCCCTCAGTAAAGTTGGCAGCATCTAAAAATCTAGCGAGAGTGACTCGACGAATCAGCTTACAGCCGATCAAATCCTCATTCGACTGCACTTCAGCCGAAATAATTCCATCGAGGTTACTCACCTGCAGTTTTGGTCGCGGCAACTTGCCCTGGCCATTTTTATCGAAACCAGATGCCGCAATTGGCCATGGTTTATAGGTTACCCCCTGCCAAATAATTGGTTCAGAAAGTTCGTTGGTGCCTGCATGAAAATACAGCTTCCCACCGCTGGTAGTTACTGACATATCCAGCTCAAACACTTCAATCAGCGCACTCGGTTGGAGCGACTGAATACTCGATGCAATAGTTTCCATTTTCTGTCTTCATCCTTGAAGATTAGCCCCCATCCTTGGGGGCTTTTATTACTCAAATACCTGGCGGAAAGTTGTGGTCAAAGTCGCGTAACCTCGTGAGTTTTTGACCTTATGGCTATCGCTCACCACGATAACCTTCTGCCCGTTTGGTGAAGTCCAGTTAAATGACTCCACCCCGCCGCGCGCATACAGGAAGTCGTCGATCTCCTGCATCTCAGCTCGTGTACCCTGAAATTGCAGATCCCAGCTGGATTTGCGCCAGTTCAAACCACTGGTTACACGTTGCTCATAACCCTCGTTGAAGGCGAGCCGGGTTACTTCCGGCTTCATCTCCTTCTCGGAATCAAACAACGGGAACCAGGTAAATGTCGTCCGTGACATTACCCACTCCTTATTTGCTTGTGCTGCTTAACATGCCGCCCGGTCTGCTTTCGTCGGTCAGTGTGTCAAGCACGACCGCCTTAACTTTGCGAGCCATATCGTTCCACTGAGAGCCGTTGTCCGAGTTCTCAGATGACTTGCTACTACCGTCACCGTAATTCTGAACAGTGATAGAAATCGCCACATTGTCCCCGCCAGCAGCCTCGCCACCGCCAGTAAACGTCACCGGGATCGAACGGCCGTCTGGGAGTGGCACATACGCCTCTTTGTGACTGCCCTCGCCAAACAACGCCAGCTGCGGGGATGAAGCGATACCGCCTTTGGCATACTTTTTGAGAGGAACCACACCGTCTGGACCGAACACCCCGCCCTTGGCGTGTGCCGTCACCTGAAACTGGTTGGCGTTTGGCTTGACCTGAAAACCTTTGGTTCCATCCTGCACCGTGCTGGCCGAGTTTCCTGTCCAACCGGCAGAGGACATCGCGCCATACGCAGATGATGCCAACCCCATAATGCTCGCGGCCGCTCCTACATACCCCATCCACTTATTGCCTGTCGCAGCGCCCAGCGCTGAAATCGTCGCACCGATCGCAGTTACAGCCGTGCTTGCTGACAAAGTGAATCCACGCGTTGCAGAAGTCGCCTCTTGGGTAGAGACTGCATTCTGCGTCACTGCGGTTGTCGAGTTTTTGGTACTGCCCGTCAATTCGTTAAAGCCATCTTTCAGGCTTTTCAAACCTGATGACGCCAGATCCGATACAGATGTGGTCAGTGACTTGAAGGAGTTCTTTAGCCCATCAAACATGCTGCCAGAGTCGTTACCGGCGCTGGCTGGTGAAGACATTGCCTCAACTGGCGAGCCTGATTGCTGCGTTTTTGTGAAGCTCCCCATAACTGCATCTTTGGCACCCGACAGCTTATCGCCCCAACTGGCTCCTGAGTTTGTACCCATGCCCAGCGACTGCATCAGCGGCTCAACAACCAGTGCTTTGGTGCTAACCTTTAACATTTCGTCAAAGATGTAATCGCCAAAATCAGCGATGCTGAACTTGCCTGTTTTGACGAACTCGGTCAGCTTATCAGTCAGATTTTCGAAGCAGCTCGTCCACACAGATTCCATTTGCGAGGCTACATCGCTGTACTCCTGCGCCAATTTCTGCTGGGACGTGCCAACTTCTGCAATAAACGCTTTATTTCGGCCAGCCAGCATTTGTGAGATTGCACGGTCGTACACCTCTTTCATGCCTTGGTCTTGAGCGTTCTTCGACTGACTCTGTAGGTAAGCCAGGCTTTCATTAAACTTCTTATTCCACTCGGCCGCCGCAGACTGATAATCCGGTGTGTAGCCGGAGTTAATCGCCTTGTTGGCCATCGGCGCGAACTTGGTAATGCTCTGCTCGGCAGCGTCTTGATTCAGTCGCTTGGAGTAGGCGTCCTTGTTCTGGTTGATGAACGCAAGCATGGTTTTGGCATTGTCGATCATCCCCTTGGAAAGCGTATCGCTTGGCACTGCGTTAGCCATCTCAGTCAGGTGCTTAGTGACTTCCTGAATGTTCTGGTCGAACTCAACGCTAGCTTTCGATGACAACCCCAGCTGGCCGGCCATCTGCTCCGCTTTTCCGATCCACGTCTCATTGGCTTTAAGTGCCTTTTGACGCGCACTCTCCTCACGCTTAGCCGCTGATTCAGCGGATTTACCCGCTCGCTCAGCTGCGCGCTGGGCTTTTAGCTCATCCTTCAGCTTTGCCGCGGTCAGTATGGAAGAAATCTTCTCGCGCTGGTCTGCGGTCAGTTGCTCCATCTTGATGGTTTCGCCGTAGATAGATCGCAACTTCGTGTTGGCCTTCAGCTGGGCATCGCCCATCACAGCATCACCGGCAATGTCACGCATGATCGTGCCGTCTGGGTTCATTCGAGTTTGCTTACCAGTACCGAGCTGGGAATTAACAAACAGCGAGTTCAGACGGTCATTTTGCTTTTTGGTACCGCCAACACCGGTGTAATAAGATCCATCCAGCATCTGCAAGCCTTTGCCGGAATGCTCACGGATGTTCTTTATTTGCTCTTGAAGCCCTTTTAGGGAATCTTGCGCAGTGATGAATGCCTGAGATTGCCCATTCAGCTGCCCTTGAAGTCGGGAACGATCGCTTTCATTTAGGGCTGGGTTTTCTAACAATTTGCTGATGCGAACGACTTCTTGCCCAAGGCTATCAACGATTTTCTGAGTCTTATCTGCTCCTTCTAAAAATGGCTTCAGATGGGCATCTCGGTCGGCGGTGTTAATCGCTTCCAGCTGCGCACTCTTCTCAGACGGCGACATATTCTGATCTTGAGAGAGAACGGTGCGCTTGTTGCGCGCATCTTTCAGGGTGGTGGTGCTGTACTTCGCCATACCCGCTTTGATGCCATTGTCTACGTCTTCAAGGCGTTTGGTGACGATGTCTCGCGCCAGGTTCTCGTATTGAGCTTTATCCCCCATGCCGATGGTTTCTTTCAGCATTGTTGATTCGGCTTTGTTTCTGGCTAAACGGTCTTGAATAAGTTTGGTGTCAACTCCGGCACCAGACATTTTGCCGCTCGATACCAAATCCAGCGTCTGCTGATCCAGAGCGTTTTTGCGATCCAGTTCACTTGCGCGAGCAGTCATCTGGGAACGCTGCGCCGCAGTCATTGCTTCCGGGATTTTGCGAATCTCGGCAACAGTCTCCGCTGTTTTATCTCTCAGAGAAGACATGACGGCAATCAGGCCACCTACCGCGACAGCGATAGCTGTAATGGCTGCGCCAACTGGATTTGCTACAACTACAGCTGAAAAAGCGAGCCAAGCGGTGCGAACCATCTTGATAGCTTCACCTACGCCAATGATCAGAGTCGCAGTAGTGCCGAACGTTCTGATTGAGGTAATGACTTTGCCAATTGCACCAATGGTTTTGGCACCGGCTCCATTAACAACCTCAAATGCCTTTTTCAGACCACCACCCATCTCGGCGCCAGCCGTGGCTACACCTGTAATAGTTCCTTTGAGAACCTTGAAGCCCACCATGCCAAGCGCGACCTGGCCAAGTGTCAACAGAAGCTCTTTGTTCCGCTCCGCCCACTTCGCCATATCCATCAGGCCATCCACAGCTTTGGAAAGCCCTTCACCTAAGTCTTGCGCAAACACTTTGCCATCAGTGCTGTTCATGTAGGTGGACAGCTCTTTGAAAGCATTGGTGATTGAGTCGAGGTATCCTGCTTTACCAATGCGGTCGGCAAATAGAGTGAATGAGGTCTGTAGTTGAGCAAGCGCGCCAGTATAGGCTTGCATCAGATTCTCAGCTGAGCCACGGCTTTGTGCATCAAGCCCCTGAAATAGCAGCTCTAATCCCTGCTTGGCTGAGACAGTGCCGGTAGAAATCGCCTTGGTAAGTTGCCCCATGGTGACACCGGCAGAATCTGCCATTGCCTGCATCGCGGTAGGAACCGCTTCACCTAATTGCTGACGCAGCTCTTCCATCGAAATGACGCCCTTACCGGACATCTGCTGGATTGCTACAGCTGCGCGTTTCAACAACTCACTATCGCCACCAAATCGCGCCACAGAGTCAACTAGAGACTTTAGTGAGCCGTTGGCAGGATCGATGCCAGCTGACTTGAACTTAACGAACGCGTCAGTCAACGCTTCCATAGCGAACGGGGCAGTTTTAGCCATGTTCACGATGTAGTTCATGTCATTGGTAGCAGCCAATTTAGGGTTGGCAGCTTCTTTGTTCATACCTTCAAGCAAGATGCGCATCTTCTGCATCTGGGCAGCTGCTTCTACAATCGGCTCCTGCCAACCGAAAAGCATCTCCTTGACGGTGTATGCAGCATCACTAATTTCACCCAGCATGAAGATGTTGCCTTTCATACCGTCCATCAGCCCGCCGCTTGAATGGCGACCGCCACCACGACCAGATCCGCCACCAGAACCACCGCGACCAGGGCCACGTACATCTGCCCTGAGATTCCCCAATTCTCTTTGGCGGTTGATTAGCGCATCCATTTCCGCCACAACCTTTTTCATCTGGGTAGCGGCTTTAGTAGATGATGCAGCCCAATTCTCCATTTTCTTGCTGGAGTTGGACAAACGAGTGTTCATGCCAGAGGTTGCGGTGTTAGCTTCTTTGATCTGATGGCCAAATGATGATGCAGAGCGACCAGCGTGATTAGCCCAATCGGAGAAATCACTCAGCTCAGATTGAACTGCCTGCAGCGAATGATGAAACCCCTTTGTGGCCTTATCAGCAGCATCAATGCGTGTGGTATAGGTTTTGAGATTGGCATTGAACGCCACCAGCTCTTGTCTGGTGTCGCGCATGGCCTTTGAGACAAGCTCGAAACCGGCACCTAAGTCCTGAAGACCATTGGCGACCGATTCCAGCTTTTTGTCGAGCGTCCCCAAAATCCCGGCGACTGAACCAAGAGATCGCTCAAGTGTTGCGATTTTTTGGGCTGGCTTTGTGGCCTTCTCACCAAAACTGACCAGCAGTTTTCCCGCCCGGTCGATTGCCGCGGTGAACTTTTTATCGTCCAGCGACAGAATAAACTCTACGTTGTCAGACATTCCCTTGTCATCCTGCGCCAAAAATTTTCATCAGTTGCTCTTTGGCGTCGGGGTCTGCTTTCGCATAACTTGGATCGTAGACTTTATCGGTAACGACTGGTCTTCCAATACGGTGTTGCAAACCCTCCATGAACGCCTTGCCGCTATCCGCATCTGCTTGGGCGACTCTTGCCACCTGGAAACTACGGACATCCTCTTCAGCCCGGAGACGATCAATGTTTCGACTTAACATCCAAAACATGGCCAACGGCAGCTGGAGTAGTTCTCTCGGTGAGACGGCATAGTGAGCAACAACACGACTGAAATAGAATCCGAGATCGATGGAAACCGTCACCATCTTCCCGGACTCATCGCGGGTAATTACTTTGCTTCGTCACCGGCAGCTTTTTCGTTCTCTTCTTCAACAACTTCCATGGCGAAGGTGAACACCTGCTGCAGTTGAGGCAGCGACAGCTTTTCAAGTGCTTCAGGGGTAACGGTTGGGAGTAACTTCTGCACCAGATCCGCGTATGAGGTTACCTGGTCGGCCATAGACAGAGCGGAGAGATCCTTACCTTCCATCTGCTTAATAGCGACGAACAGACCAACGGTCATTTCGACGATCGGGTATTTCTTACCGCCGAATTTGATTGCTTTTTGTGGAGGCGAGATTGCATCCAGATCGAGTAATTTGGTCATTTTCAAATCCGTTTAAATAAGAGGCTCGTCCTGAGCCTCTTTGGGTGTTACGCGACGGTGATTGCTGCCGAAGCAGTCTTCGCGCCGTCAGTGGTGGTGAAGGTGATCTGGGTATTACCCGCAGCCTTACCAGTTACCTTGCCGGTGCTATCTACAGTAGCTACAGCAGTATTGCTCGATACCCACGTACCTGTTTTATCGGTGGCGTTGGTAGGTGCAAATACTGCGGCCAGCTGAGTAGTGCCGCCCACTGCAATATTTGCCGTGGATGGATTAACAGCTACGCCAGTGACTGCGACAGATGCGCCACCAGCATTAGGCTTTGGGTTGGTCATGGTTCCCAGAATGCCGTCGTCGTCCGGGTATGCGTTGAAATCAACGGAGAACACGCGAACGTCATCGGATTTGTAGGCCATGGTGAAGTTACCCGCGGTAGCGGCCTTTGGCAGAGTCAGTACGAAGTCGGTGCCGTCCTGCGGCGTCAGGATCAGTTCTTGGGCAACATCAACGAGGTTGACGCCCTGAGCGGAGCTGATTGACAGGGTATTTTTATCTTCAGACATGGTCGAGCCAGGCATCAGATTAACCAGGTTCGCCAGTACACTTTCGGCCAGTGGAGCGGTAACTTTCACGTTACGACCCTGCACCAGTTCGGAAATGGTGGTCTGACCCAACTGGTCAACGGTGACTTTGAGGGTTTCGGTAGAAACCTCAACTTCAACGCCGCCTTTGGTGTAGCCAAGATCCTGGCCACCGAAAGACACTTTGCAAGCGCCTAATTTGATATTTTTAACATGGGTGTTAGCCATTGTTTGCAAACTCCTTTTTGCATTGGGTGCCGCATTCCTTACGGCAAATGTAAGTATATAGCTATTTCTTACTTTAAAAAAGTAACCATGCAGCTATTTTAATGATGATTACACTTGATATGCTGCAAATTCGACGGGAATACCAGCTTCGAACAGCGATCCATCATCCTGCGGGTAAATGATCGGCAGAGACAGAGGCTTAACATATTTAAACCGAATGCCCTGCACTTCTGTATCAAGCAGAGGCAAAACAACCATGATTTTGTTAGCTCTGGCCGACACTGCAGACAATGTTGGCTCTCTGATGATTACGGTGAAAACATCCTGATAAAAGCCATCAAGCTCGCGGTCAATGGCAATACCGGTATTGGGATTCACCAGCAAAATTCCGCTTTTGACTGAAGCCGGCATGTGATGGGCGAAAGTATCTTTACCAATAACGCCTAACTTCTTGTCCTGAAGAAATTTGGCAAACGCTTCAATAAACATGTCACCCCCTTGTGAATCCGGCCTTTCTTGCTGCTTCTGTCACAGCTTCCCTGAACCGTTTTTCGCCCATTTCAATCGCGCGCTCAATGTAGAGACGCCCTACTCTCGCTCGCATTCCCTCGATCGGGGGGTTGGTGACGCTCTTCATTCTTGACAATCGGCCAAGCCGGTAGTGATCGTTGTGCATGTAATCCGCATATTGCCCAACCGTCACGCCCGGATGTCCCTCGCGAGATGTTGCACCGGATACATACAACTCGACTTTCACCTCTGAGAAGTTATTGATTACGCGCGCGTAAATCGCCTTCTCCAGTGAGCCGGTTTCAATTGGCGCCATCGCTCTGGCCAATCGCTCCATCACTTTAGCCACCTTCTCCATGTCGCGAAGCAGGTAACGCTTAAACGCTTTTTGACGCTGATCGAGAGAATTGGCCTGGCGCCGTAACTTTGACGCGTCGTAACTCAGACCCATACGTTTGCCCCGACTTCCAGATGACCAGGGCGCCCACGAAGCCCCCAACGACGCTCTACGCTCGCCACCAGCAACTTAGTGCCAGACATCACCAATACGTCACCCAGCTTCACATCAGCAGCCAAGGGCACAATTAGCACAGCATTGAACGTCTCAACGTCAGCTTTGCCACGACTGCCAGAGCTATCAGCTCGTACCGACGACCGAACAACGCCTTCGGTAAAATTCACTACGCCTACTTTGGTGCTTCTCACAAACTGGTATTTCGACTCGCCATAGATGTTCATCCCACCTTTTCGATAAACAGCGAGTTCCGTTTGCCAGGCTACGTGCATATCCACCTCCATGTGAATAAACAACGCCAGCGCCATCCAACTGGTGCGGGTGCATCGATGATGACTTAAACCCTGCCCCCATACTGGTGGTCACTGGCGCGAAATTTGACTACCGACGAACGATAAACCGGTTATTGGTATACTTAGCCAGCAAACGCCAGGTGGTTCTGGCAACCGTCTTAGGTGCGCTTTTACCGGTTCGGTACATATTGGTCGTCTCGCCAATCGACTCAGAGAGAATCCCATCTTCGCGCGCGGCAGCTACATCATTGCCGTTGGCAATTTCACAGGCTTCGTTTATCACAGCCAACATCACAGCGCGCTTGAAGACATCCGGGAAAGCGGCAAAATCCTCATCGCTCAGCTCATCCCAATCCACCATATCGACGCGGTACTGCCCAGCTGCGCCAAACGGCACTGTGGTGACATTCAGCATGTTTTGCGGTCGATCGTAATCGTCATAATCGATACCAAAGATACGACGAATTGAGAAAGGCATTGTCTTGATGCGATTTGTGGCCTCAATAAGACGCTTGCGCATCAAGCTGTCACCATCGGCAAGTAACGCATCCCCATTCAGCATGTCTATTGCCTGCATCTGGGCGTCGGTGATTGTGGCAAACGAATGTCGTGGAACCGCCAGCTCAAAGTCTGCCATCAGAACATAAAGCTGCTCAGAGAGGTGATTGATAGTGCCGTCATTGACCGTCAAGACCAAACGACGCAAATCCCGTTCACGATCTGCAAGCTGGTTGTACTCGGCTGGCACGACAACAGTGACGGACATCTGGCCAGCCTCAAACTCCACTGGTACATCTTCCGCAACAATGTTCGCCCGGCCGTCCTTCAGAGTGTACGTTGCGGAAGCCGCATCGAGCACATTGAGAGTGAATGACAGCGAAACATCTTCGCCGCTTTTAAACGTGCCGAGCTGAGCCATCATTCACCGCCCTGGGCTTTCACAATGCCTTCGATCATCTCAACGATGCCCTTGCCCTTTACGCCCAACTCATTTCCGATCTGTCGTAAACCGGCAATGCCTTCGCTATCAGCTACAGCTTCCAGCTCTTCGCGGGAGAACTTCGGATGTGTGCTTACATGGGCTTGAGTTGTCACTCGCGCCATACGCTCATTAACCGGCGCAGCGGTCTCTTTTACGCTGTCAGCGGATAACCCATGGCGTTCGCTATAAATACCAGAAGGAGACACATTGGCGCCCTCAATGGTTTCTGCGCGCATAGATGAGCAAATGCGCTGCTGATCCACAAATGGCAGTTCTGACACAGAGATGCCATCTTCAAACTGGATGCCACACAGCATGCCGGTATAGCCTTTGAAGCAGGATTCGAGCAGTCTTACTTTTGCAGTTTTCATATGAGTCCCCATAGAGGCCGATTAGACGGCCAAGTTATATTTATTCAGTGCCGTTGCCGGTGTCGGCATTGGTCGCAGCTTTAGGTGCTGCTGTAGTTGCGGCTGCAGCCACCTCAACTACCTCACCGCGCAGGGCGGCAAGCATTTGCTTCTGTCGGGCTTCACTCACCGGGCTGGTGGTAACGCTATGCTCTAATTGCACACCGAACATGTGCCCCGTGTAATCCGAGAGCAATTCTTCGGTAATGCGTACTTTTTTGTCTGCCATGTTCACTCCATAAAAAAGGGCGGGCGACTGCCCACCCTTGCTAGTGATCGTTGATAGGTAGGCAACCACCTATTAATATGATTAAATCTTAACACCTTTCAGCGCAGCGATCGCTTTGTCGTGCTTGTTCGCCAGAGAGCAGTACCACTTAACACGAGTTCGCAGGGCGTCTTTGTTCTGAACGGTGCCGATGGACTCAACCACGATACCGGCATTATCACCACCGTACAGACCGGTCAGGCCGTTCTCTTCGGACAGGTGCAGGCCGTAGATGTCGGCAGCGCCGTCAACAACAGGGATGAAGTCGTTCACGATGAATGGAATGCCGTTGTGAGTCAGCATTGGACGACCAAAGTTTTCGATCATCACTTCAGACGGGCCGACGTTCACGGTACGCAGCAACGCACGGTAAGCGCGCATATGCTCAGAACGAACCATAAGGCAGTCTGCACCCAGATCTTTCACCGCATCAACCAGCTCATCGAGCATGGAGAAGGTCATGGACGCGTTCGCAACGATGCCCTGATCGGCAGACATCAGCTTAGCAATGCCGTCGAAGGATTTCGCGTCTTTTGTAGAGTCACCCTGGATCAGGTTGCGGCGGAATGCGCGCGCCAGACCTTTTACTTTGGAACGAACCTGGATAGCCAGCTGGCTATTGGTGTCGGCCATGGTGGTCGCCAGGAATTTATCAACGTCAACGTCGCCAGCCAGAATACGCAGCTTAGCCACATGCTCGGTGAACGTTGCAGCGCCTTCTGGAACCACATCGTTCACGTCAATGAAGCTGGCTTCAGACAGTGAATCTTCGCGGTTGTACAGATACGCCTTAGAGTTGATCTTCATGAAAGGCAGAACGGCAAACAGGTCATCGCGATCGATGATAGTTTCGATTACGCCCTGTTCCAGTTCGTTGTTAGACAGCTTTTCAGCTTCGTCTCGCAGTAATGGCATCTTTTCAATTCCTTTTGATTAAGATGTTATTTTGTAACGATTTTTCCCAAACCCGCGGCTAACTTGTCAATCGTTGACTTATTCACCGGGGTGGTTACTTTGGCACTTGGCTTACTTTGTGAGCCTGCACCTGGTTTAGCCTCGCTTCGCAGCAAAGCGTCGGCTTCAGGATCTGCACGCAAAATACGCTCAATCGCTGATTCGAATGCGAGAGGTTGGCCATGGCCATCGACCAGCACCGCACGGTCTTTTTGACCAGCTGGCTTGTCGTAACCTACAACGCTGCCGTCTTCGCCTACTTCAAAATGGTTGCCGTAAATCACACGAGCCTTCGTCGGTGTCATCAGAGCTTTATCACGCAAGAAAGCAGAGCCAGAGAAAGATGCACCTACGGTCATCTCCAGCAGCTGCGCCTTCAGAGTGGCATTCTCAGCCTCAACCTGGGTACGGGCATCACGCTCTACCTGCAGATCGGTTTGATGGGCTGCAACCATTTGTTTTTTGACCGCGTCAAATTCACCGCGGCGCTCAAGCTCAGCTTGCTCCGCTTCTTGACGGGTACGTTCTGCCGCAGCTTCAGCATCTACTAAACGACGAGCACGTTCAGGGTCAATGTCACCGTAAGCAGCCAGTTTTTCCTTGCGCTTCATGCTCTCTTTTAAAAGCTCAGCGCCTGACTTCTTGGCATCACGCAGTTTTGCGATCAGCTCCTCTTGCGACAGACCTGCGTATTCATCGTCGAGTTCTGGCTGACGAGCCTGTTTATGTGCGTCATAAGTGCCAGGGTTGTGTTCGCCACCTTCGCCGCCAGACTGTTCGCCCGGTTGCTCTTTAGTTGGGTCACCACCACCACCGCCACCGCCCAGCTCTTCCTTGCCAGCGACGTCCATCAGGCCACGACGGGCCATCATCATTTGCCACAGATTCATAAAATTCCTTTTTACGCCTTATCGCTCGGTTGCTTGAGCAGATGAGTTCCCTGATCCTTGGGAAGAAGTATTCTCGGTTTCTTGAGAAGATGCCTTATCATAGGTAGTTGACAACCTATTTTCAATACCCGCAGATACATTTTTTGGAGGAAATTTCAAGAGATCTGCCTCAAATTCCTTTTTCATTTTCTCCGTGACGTTCGGGAAGATCTTATCGATGAGCATTTCCATCTGATAACGACGAACACTTTCCGGCGCCTGCAACTCTGATAACTGCTGAGCAACAGCAAATTCGTCAGTCAAACCACGGATGTCGAAACTCTCCGGGTAGCTAACCAATGTGTGATCTTCTTCCAGCTCTTCACCCATCCATTTGCCAACCAGGGCAAGCATCTGGCGCTCTGCACGTTCCAGACGTTCAGCTTTCGTCACCAGCAAGCTATTCACGCGCTGGAAGTCGTATGCTTTGGCTGCGCCAGAGGAATTATCAATGCCCTTTGCGTTGTCCTGCTTGGTTCGTTCACCGGCAACACCAACAGAGTGATAAATCTCGTTGATGACAGTTTGAACCGTGGTGATGATCATCTGGGCTTGCTTCGGGTCTGGCGACATGTAGAACGGCTGCGAGCCACCTTCACCATCAAAGGTAAACACTCGTTTAGTTCCCATTTCCAATACCTTGCCGTGGTTCTCATCGCCAGGCAGCATTGCCTGAACTGGAATCGCCAGCTGGGAGAAGGTCTGATCCTGAATGATTGCATCAAGGTTCGACAGGTAGTTGGCCACCGCACGGTCAAGGTAAGCGATGTCATCAATGAGCGATGGGCTGAAGTATGGCGATTCGCTTTGACCAATACAGTCAACAGGGAACACCGGCACAACACCCAGGTTATGCTCACCACTATCTTCGAGGTAAACCTTAGCATTACCTTTCTGGCCACCCTTCTTCACTTCTTCGCGGAACAGATACCATTCGTTTTGAGTCCACAAGCGATAACGCTGGAACTCTTGTCCGGTAGAAGCAAACGGGTCGGCATCATCACGGGCGACTTCCACCACAAGCGCCCACAGTAAATTGCCGTCGTCATCCCATGCCAGATCCAGCATCTGCTGCGGTGAAATCCAGTAAGCGTAGGCGCGGCCATCTTGCTTCTTCTGGTCTTCAACCGACTCAGCGCCAGCTTCCATTGTGCTATCCACCACAACCCAAATTCGCCCATAGATGGAGGATTGCAGATCGATGGCGGCCATGAACTCGTTAACGGAAACGTTTTGACGAGTCGCGCGGCGCCAGAAATCCCGGATGAACTCTGGTGCATCTTCCTCAGTGCGGTGAATATCTTCGCGGAAAATGTATTTGTTGATCAGGTTTACAACTTCACGCGTGTGGTTGAAGCGGTATGCACGCTCTACACGTTCTTTGTATTCCTGATCACCTTCTTTGAAATAGCGGAAAACGTTGTCATCGAACCATGCCCGGCCACCCGCGTAGGTGGCCGAAATAAAGTCCCAATGCTCCTTTTTCTTTTCGTACTCAGGATGCCGACGCTTAACCAGATCCTTGATTACTTTGTCAGTCAATTCCATTTGACCAAACCCCAATTTAATATAAATACCGTTTTATCATAGGTAGCTAACCACCTATCGAGAGCCACCAAGAATAACACGACTTTTAACCGGAAATCTTCTATGAATTGGATAGCCGAGGGCGTCAGCGCTATGCTCTACACCACCTGACTTGTCCATATCACGCGAACCCGGTTTGTAGATCACCTTTTCCAGCGATTCAATCAGTCCCTTACACTTCGGGCTAATATAAAGTCTCACATCCCCAGACGCGGTCATCAGCATACGGTTTACTGCATTCACACGGTCAGCGATCGGCGGGTGCTTCTTCGGGTGATCGATGCGCAGAAAACCCTTCTCCTTAAAGATGTCCACATCCGACTCACCGCGCGCATGTTGTCGGTATGCGCCTGCAGGGTCTGGGAAGATTGTTACCTGAGACTTCGATCGCCAGTACCGGCGTTCCAGCTCATCACATACCTCTGCGGTGTTTGAAGAATACAGCACCAGCTCATCCACCGCCCAAACTTCACCATTCGGCTGCGGCTGCAGGATGACCGAGGACATTGGATCGATGTTAAAGTCCTGACCAACCCAGATAGGCAGCTTCGGATTAAAGGCCACATCCTTAACATGCGTTTTGCGGTCGAACGGGTAATACACGCGACCTGACATGTTCTCAAACGACGCAAGGTATTCCTGAGCGAATGATTTAGGGTCCATATCATTCCGCGCGGCTTCGATCTCCGCCTCTGGAACAAAGGGTGAATCGGCTGTCACAAACTGCCAGCTCTTCCACTGTCCCTTCTTCTGCAAATCTTCGTTTTGCCCGATCGTCCAAAGTTTATGGAACTCAGAGAAGCCTTTCGGTGTGCCGATAATTAGCGCACCACCGCGGGTAGAAGACAGCGTTGGACGCAATACCTTGTACCAGGTGTCAGGCTTCATATCCTGGAACTCGTCAAGCACGACAAAGTTCAACGCAACACCACGCAATGTATCTGGCTTATCCGCACCTTTTAGTGCAATTTCCGAACCGTTCTTGAGAACGATCGTCATTGTGGTGTCGTTCTTTTTAGCCACCCATTTGCGCGGGATTGTCTCCTGAAGGTCATCCCACAAAATCTGCCTGGCCATCTGATACGTTGGCGCTACGTACCAAACACGCTGTTTGCGGCCGGAAGCGGCCGCACGAATAATTTTAGAAATTGACAGTCGAGACTTACCCCAGCGTCGGCCAGCACACACCACTTTGAAACGATGGGGTGATTGGAACACTGACATCTGCCCAGAATGCAGCTGAATCAAGCTCAGCGATGACGGGATGGCCATGGTTATGCTTCCCCACTATCATCGTCAGCTTCGCTCTCCAAAACGCTCTCAGCGTCTTTTGCTGCTTCCTCTTCAAGTGCCTCAAGCTCATCATCGTCAATCAGATCTGGTTCTTCTGATTTACGCAGCTCTGCCACCTGATTTGGTGTCAATTCGCCAAACACCAGGTTCGGGATTTCGTCGGCCAAGCCTTCATCTTTATCCATGCCCAGGGCTTTGGATGACACATCAAAGCACTTAGCCAGAATATTGCTGGCGCGCTGAATTGACTTTAGATCGCCCTCGATAACAGCAAGCGATGTGCCTTTGGACTTCGCCTCGGCAACCTGACCCATCGCCATTCTCCCGAGAGTGAATGCCCAGCTGTCATACTTGTTACGACGGTCATCAATTTTGTCGGCGCGCTCTTTAGCGCGGATCTCTGCGTCTGACTTCAGGGATTCACGCACCATCTTGCCAACTGAGTCGGCTCCTTTGGCCAACCCCTTCTTTTTGAAATAACGAGAGAAGGTCTCGCGGCGCAGCCCATACTCGTCTTCCAATCTGGAAAGCGTGTACTCGCCGGACGCCCATTTCGCCTCGATCTCCGCCCACATAGCTGGCGTGACCTTGATCCTTACCTCTTCAGCTTCGGTCGTCATAGTTCCCTCTAACTTAATTAGGCGCATCCATGCACCACCACTTTAACACATAAGAAAACAATTTATTTAAAGGCATTATATTTTCAAATTTTGTCTATTGCTAGACAGATAATTTGTGTTGCAAGGCATCTCGAAAAGGCTAAAAATAAAACAAACTCGAACAAGGAGCCTATAGATTATGTTTTATAAACGATTTTCCCGCAGACGCAGCGAAGCTCTAGGCGAAGTTAATGACGTATTTACCTATGATCATATCCCCCGTGAAGCTAGGGTTCAGATCGCTACGTCTTGGCAAAAAATTGTTTATCAATCTTCCGAACTGCCTCGTTCTCTATACAAGTTTATATGCGAAGAATTAGGTATTCATAATTTACCGGTAACGAACCGTCTAAACAGCTGGGGTGATTCAGACCCATTCATTGATTTAGTGAATTTTTTCTGTGACTCACGAGACTGTACCGACGAAGTGTGCATAGATATAATTGATATGGTTAGTTTCGTTATGCACAAAACTTTTTCCCCATATAGAAATGATTTAATTCAGCCTGTCGTTGATAAAATAAACTTTCGCCTACAATCTCATGGGATTGGATACAGAATAGAAGAAGGCAACCTCATACGAATTGACACTGAATACACTCACAACCAAATAATTAAGCCCAGTATTGCAACTCTTGGCTCATCCAAAAAATACCAAAGCGCGTTTGACCAATTCATTTTAGCTTTCGATCATTTCAAAGCTAACAAACTTGAGGAATCTATCGTTTCAGCATGTAAAGCGTATGAATCAACACTAAAAATAATATTAAAAGACAATAAGATACAATTATCCGGCAACGAGACAATTAGCCAATTAGTGCCAAAGCTATTCACTCTAGATGGAATTCCGGCATTCCTTCAGGATGGCAATTTAAAATTATCAGGCATGCTTCAGGCATACATAGGAACAATACGAAACAAAATCGCAGCTCATGGCTCTGACGAACCCAGAAATATTGACATCGAACTTGTCAATTTCATGCTCAACATGACCGGTTCAAACATTCTATTTCTAACACGAATATTTAATTAAAAAGCCTGCTTCCTTATTAATTAATACATAATTATTTATGGGAAGCAGGTCTTCCTCATGCCACCATCAGCTTTACGCTTGCTCTACCCATAACGGTCAGGCCGAGTGTGCGTCGCTGGTAGCCATCATCTCCACGTGCACGAAACTCACCTTTCTCGACAAGTCCCTTTTTAATCAGCGCTCGAAGAGAGAACTGCATACTCTGCTTTGTGGTTTTGTATGGCAGAACCTCCAGCAGCTCATCGAGGTCAAGTAAATGGCCGCGATCGTGGCCAAGGTAAATAGTGCGCAGAATATCTTTCTGCTTATCTGTCAAAATCATTTGCTCGCTTCCTTACGAGATACGCGCCAGATCCAGCGGCGCATTTAATGGTTGGTTGTCGAATGCCAGTAGTGGCAACACGTCAGGCAATTCCCTGCCAAAGTCCGGGTTGCGGTAAACACCATAGAGCGGCGACGTAAAGCTAAGGTTGTGAATGTCCTTCAGCAATTTCACGATACTGGCTTCATCCACCAGCGAATCAGCGATGTCCTGCACGGTTGTGCCTCGGTTGCGCCCAGCTTTCGCCAACGATGAGTTCTTGTGGTAGTCGGCAACGAGATCCACCAGCGCGCGACCGCGGCGATTCTCGCCCATCGAGAACAGCTCTTTCACAATGCTCTCATTGTCGCCCGGGTCGGCACGGAAATGCCGCTGGAATACGCGCAGCGCACTTTCGTAACTCTTCGGACGCTCTGGTCGAATAAACTGATAGCCTGCCTTCATCGCAAACGGGTTGTATTTGCTCATCGAGGACTGGATTTCGATGATCGGCCTGTTGTGCATTCGGCTCACCAGGTTAATCATGCGATATGAAATACCCACGCCACGGTATTGTGTGTCCACCACTGAACGGCTGATCACTGCGAAATTGTTATTCACGTAACGCCCCCAGAACTGATTGGCCACCGTCGTGTTAGTGGTGGGCTTCAGTTTGGGGAACATGCGGTGACGCGGCGCCAGAAGCAATTTTGGAAAAGCCACAACAACAACGCCCACCAGCCGACCATCAAGCTCGCAGCGGTAATAGGTTGGTGCGAATGGTTTGCCGTCAGTTTTGTAGTGCAGCGATTTCAAAGCATTCCAATCATCCACAGTGCCGCGCGTCACAGTCATACGCTCCAGAAAATCCAAATGCTTCGGAAACTCTTCAGGCTTGTAGCGTTTGATGGTTACGTCGTTCATCGCACCACCTTCCGACTGCCATAACCACCGCGACGAATGGTTGAGGGGTGACGCGTCACAATATCCTCGATCGCCGGCAAACCACCCGCCTTCTTGTCGGCCAGGAACTTAACGCGAGCCTTTACGAACTCTTCAACGATGTAGCCCTGAAGATAAGTGAAAGCCTCCTGATCTGAAGGCATCAAATCATGGTGTTGACCAGTGATAAGCGCGATGTGCAAGGCTTCGTGCCAGTAAACCGACTCATTGTAGTTTTCAGGCAGATATACGCAGTGAACATTGGTGTCGTACTGGATATAGCCCAGGTCAGTGACCATGCCACCAACCCCCGCCACATATTCACTCTCATCCAGCCCATAGAGCTGTTTGATCACCTCCACATAGCGTTTCTCACCAAAAACCACGACGCAGCGGTTGTAATATGGGGCGACACGGAAGCCATAGGCGCCATGGGCACGAAGCCAATCTTGCCATTCAGCCTCGTGTGTCCAGCGGCGGCGCAGCTCAGCCCCTTCATAAATCGGGAAAACCTTTTTAAGCTGCATAATCCACCTTCACACGTTCTTTGTAGTGCTTGGTGATCTGCACATCCGGGCGCAGAGCATTTTTGAGGTCTTCATGCGTGGTTGCCACCATGACAGTTGCCCCGGCTTTGCGCGCTGCGCGCTGGAGATTGGATGCAACCACCTGGGCAGTTACTCGATCCAGAACAGCGCCAAACTCATCAGCAACCCATACCTTTGCGCCGGTTTCGATTAGCTTTGCGATTTTCAGGCGGTAACGCTGGCCGTCTGACATCTCAGAAGGTTTGCGAACAAACAAATAGGCATCGTTAAGCCCAGCCATAGATAACAGCCCCAATGCCTCGCTGGTGGTTTTACCCAGCTGGTCAATGACGTTCTTGCTGTCGTCAAAGGCAAAGTCTTCGATTGAGGCCACATCCTGACCTTCTTCTTTCATCAAACGCTGAAGCTCGCGCAACACCACCGATTTACCAGATCCTGATTGACCGGTGATGTACACGACATCACCAGAGCGGATTTCCAGCTCCAGGTTGTCGTAAAGAGACCATTCTTTTTCATCCAGACCCAGGCCAAACGATTCAGCGATCTCCAGCGTTCGGGTGGTCTTTGTGACACGCGTTTGGAAAGCTACATTGATGAGGTAGTTGCTCATGCCCCTTCCTCATCGACAGCTTCTTCAGAAACACGCTTCGCATAAGCCACAAATGCTTCTGCCCCGCTCTCTCCCGTCACTTCTTCCATGTGGGCAAGTAAATCCCCAACAACCAGCGCAGAGCCAGCGGGAAGCGTTTTAAAGCCCAACACGTCGATCACTCGCAATTCTGACTCCGCCACTTCCCGGGAGATCTCTTCATGCTCTTCATGCTGGCGCACGGATTCATGACCCAAGTCCATCACAAGAGAGTCGGTGGCCATGTCTTCCGTCATGCTACCAACCAAAACGCTCAGCTCACGCTCGTCGAAGCCAATCACCACCTCGTCGCCCAGCACCAGCTCTTCAAGCTCTTTTTGCAGCTTGATGGCATCGTAATCTGTACTGGCCAGACGGTTGTCTTCCAGACGCTTGGCACGAACAGAGACCTCGTCGAGATCGGCTCGGATAATTACCGGCACCAGGTCAAGCCCTGCATAAATTGCAGCTTCTCGGCGGCCGTGGCCGGTGATGATCACCATGTCTTTATCAACGGTGATTGGCTGGTCAAATCCACGCTTTGAAATTGCCGCAGCCAAATCACGAATCTGGGTTTCGTCGTGTTTTTTGGCATTGGCCTCATATGGAACCAGGGTTTTAGGGTCGAGATACACGATCTCAAATGGGGTGCTCATCAGTTACGTTCCTTGTAAAAGTCTGCGAGCCACACCAGGGCTTCTCCAGCGTCTTCCATGTCGCTGCCAGTATTAATGCCCTGCTCGGCAATGATCGATTTAATGGCTGTAGTGACTGAATCAGCAGAGTCGAAGGTGACTTTGAAGCGCATCGTTTGGTGCTCCACACCCAAACGCTCAACCTTCTCGCGTTTATCCTCTTCTGCCGCTTTCTCGTCGCCATCAGTCAGTCGCTCCAGTTCCGCCATATCGAAAGCCGCAGTTCGGGCCAGTGTCGCTGCCATCTCGTCATCAAATGGGGCGATTTCTGAAAGGCTGAAGCCAGTTTCTGACTGGATTTCTTCAATCAGACGCTGCAAAGCGAGTTGATCGTCTTCACCGTAGCGCTCGTTATCAACGAGAGACATTTGCTTTGCCACCACGTCGCTGATCTGACCAACGGTGATAACTGGCACAGTGGTAATGCCCTGCTCAATGGCTGCGCGCCAGCGGTGTTCACCACCGAGGATCTGGAATGAGCCATCTGGCAGCTCGCGAGCCAGGATCGGTTTAAAGAAACCCAGGCGGTCGATTGAGCCTTTCAGCTTTTCAAAATTCTGAAAACCCACGGCGTTTGTATTCCACGGGTTTGGCTGCAGTCGCCCTACTTCCACCTGCAAGATGTTAATTTTTACGTCCATGTTTTTGATATAATCCATTAAGTAACCAACTACTTATTAAATCATAGCCTGTTAGCACAATAAAGGCACTAAGGAAAGACACATGAGCGTTAGAATTGTATCAAACGCAGTGAACGCGTTAATTTCAGGGGCGGATGACAACGTAAAAAAGATAGTTCAGGACATGTTGAGCTACGATGTTGATGGCGCCTCATTTTCAGGTAGTGGTGGATGGGATGGTCGCAGCACCATGTTCAACTGGTCAAAATGCTCGTTTCCGGCTGGATTTGCAAGATCTATCGCGGCAAAGCTTAACCGCGCTGGTATTTCTACCGCTCACATTCGAAAGCCAATGGCTTCTGCACTCGGCAAGCCAAATCCCGCGGTAAACCCATTCCCCTACAACCCCGATTACGCTTATCAAGATCAGACCGTGGAAACCATGGTGAAAGTGGGCGGGATGATTGCCCAGGTCGCTACCGGTGGCGGCAAATCGAATATTGCCTGCAAAGCAGCTGCACGTATCGGCCGTATGACGCTGTTCATCACGACCCGATCAGTTCTGATGTTCCAAATGGCAGATAACTTTCAAAAATCCATCGACTATCGCGCTGAGAATGGCGAGCCGTGGCTTAAGGGGCAGAAGGTTGGTGTGATTGGCTCGGGCGAACTGAAGGTATCACGTCACATCAACGTTGCGACCGTTCAAACACTCTCCAGTTTTCTAAATGAGCCTGGATCTGACCTTTCTCCCGAGAAGCGCGCCCAGCACCTTAAGCGAAGAGAGCTTATTAAACAGCTACTTGCCAGCGTTTCACTCCTGATTTTGGAAGAAGCGCACGAATCATCCGGCTCCAGCTTCTACGACATCGCAAGACTCTGCCACAACGCAGATTACCGTTTGGCTTTAACCGCTACTCCGTTTATGAAGGATTCCACGGAAGCCAACATGCGATTGATGGCTGTTGCCGGCCGAATTGAGATTAAGGTGACAGAAAAATATCTGATTGATAAAGGTATTTTGGCAAAACCCTACTTCTTATACCATAAAATCGCGTACACTCCAGATGAGGCTAGGATTAAGGCTGAACTTGCATCAAAACACCTGAACTTCCGGGTTGTTATGAGCACGCCATACCAAAAGGCGTACCAACTAGGCATTGTTTACAACCTAAATCGTAATGCAGCGATTGTTCGTGCCGCTGTAATGTATAGGTCACACAAGTTAAACTGTATGACGTTGGTAAAGCACAAAAGGCATGGTCAGATCTTAATGGAGATGATGCAGGCAGAGGGATTGCGGGTTGACTTCATTTACGGTGAATCATCCCAGAAAGTACGACAAGCAAAATTGCAGAGCCTGGCTGCAGGCAAAATAGACATTCTCATTGGCTCCACCATACTCGATGTAGGCGTTGATGTCCCAAGTGTGGGCGCGGTGATCCTAGCTGGTGGTGGTAAGGCAGAAGTCGAGATGCGTCAGCGTGTCGGACGCGGTCTACGTGCTAAAAAGAATCAGGCAAATGTTTGTTTTATCTCTGACTTTATTGATAGTTCCAATAAGTACCTGATGTCTCATTCCTACGAGCGCAAAAACATCATTGACACTACACCCGGCTTCGCTGAAGGCGTGTTACCGGTCGATGGGAAGTTTGATTTTAATGTTCTGGGCAACTGATACATGGAAAAACCAAAACCTGTTTTTTGCCAGGTCGCTTTGAGTCCTCGCGCTAACGACAAAGTCGAAGCGTTTAAAGACAAACTCAAAGAATCTGGCGTCAAGATGACCAAGTCTGAGATAATCGACATGATCATCGCAGAAGTAAATATGGCCGACTTCGCGCGGTACTCGAAAAGGGCAATGGCCACCAGTAAAGCCGCACAAAGGATTATTGAACTGTACAACACCACCGACATGACCGAAGAAGATCGGGATATTCTGCTCGCTGGTTTGGAACACTCAAACACCCCAGAACCGAAGCCTTAACTTCACAATGGGCTGGTCTCGACCAGCCCGCTACCTCGGCACCTTCCCCACCACAATTAGATTGCGTGTTACCCTACTCAAAACACTTATTCGGACACCAGATGACTATCACCGACATTACATATGGCATACCTGCTGAGGTCTGGCCGCGAGATTACAAAGATGTTGAGCGCTCGCTTCAGTATTACCGCGCTAAGCGTGTTCCTGTAAAAGTGTCTTTAGAGGATGGCCAGGTATTCTCTCTCTTCGTATATGGGCTGCTGTCAGCGCGCAACAAACTTGACCTGACACCGAGATTCGACGCCAATGATCATCGCGTTCGTGTGCCGCTTGAGCGTGTGGCAACGATTGAGACAATTAAGCAAAAAGAGGTGCAAACGAACTTTGAAGGCAGAATGACGATCAATGCTGATGATTACCAAAATCAGCCATCAAAGCGCGACTTCTTTAAAATTTGTCGCCAAGCGCATCAAAGCGAAAAGCTGATCCGCGTGTACATGGCGGATGGTAGAGAAATCGAAGGTGAATCCGTAGGTGTCAATGCCAGCCAAGTGAATGTCAGACAAGATGGCGGCAAGCAGCTGATAGTGCTTTTCGATTGGGTTGATCGCATCATTCCCTTTTGAGTGATAAGCTCTAACTCGATAAAATGATTTTTTATAAAATTCAAAAGTTGGCAACGCACAGCCATACTTACCAAGAAATAACTTACACTACACGCACTTGACTGATTGAGAGGTTATTTGATGTTAGACCGGCAGAGAAAGAACAACGATATTACATTCATCTTTTCATTACTTAGCACAGTAATTACCTTCAACAGTAAGCAAGGGATGTTTGACATAAACAAAACAATGGAGATTGTTCTTACTGACCTTTTAAATAAGGTTTACGATCTTTCTTTGATTAACTTGAATTTAATAAAACACAACCACCCAGCAATCGATCTCGGTGATACCTTGAATGGTATCGCTGTACAAGTTACATCTGACGGCTCTAAGTCTAAGTTTGATAAAACAATGGATATGCTCGTTAAGCATGGCTTAGATGTAATCTATAACAACATTTGGATTATTATAATTTCCAATGACAGATGTGAAAGTTATACGCGAAAGGGCTTCTCGACACATATCAGAAATCTTTCAGATGTGGCAAATGCAATATGCGAAAAACCTGAATATGAATTTGATTCCATCTACTCATTCTGCGAAAAAAACTTCAGCGCTTATTTCCCTGTGAAAAACGCTAACATCTTAGAGCTAACCCAAGTAGTTGGTAGTGACCTTGGTTTAACCATTAATAAATTCATTGAAGCTAACAAAATTGACTTCATCAATGATGACACAAATTTCACAGAAGATGATATTAGGAAAGACTTAATAACTTTAAAGTCTAAACTGTCAAAACTCAATGAAATGCAAAGAACGTTTATTTTTCGTGTAATGGAATATACTTTAGTTAATAATGGGGATAATTATATTGAATCTTGCATTATGCCTGTCAGTGCAGTCATGAGCGGCCGACATTTCTATGAAAAAAAAGAAATAAAAGAGGTTGCAGATTACCTTGAACAAATCAGGCTTGCTTATTATGACGAAGATAACTTCAGACTTAACTGTGCAACATATATGGTTTCATTTACAAAGGGAATTTACTATGATTTCGACTATATGGCAGCAATCGTAGAATATCTCAGATTTACAGGTACAGAAGACAACCTAAAAAAAATAATTTATGATTGCGATTTTTCATTAATCAATTAAAATGAATTTAAGTGTATTTGCGCGAAAGAGATTGCTTTCGCGCAAAGCTAGCATTATTTCATTACCAAGCTGTTTTGTTGATATAGAAGTTTGCCCCGGCATTCACACCGAATCGGTAAACAGCTTCTTTGCTAACGTTTGCTGTAACCTCAGCTGTCTCGCCGGCACAAAAGGGAAATGCGTTTGAAAGTCTGGCGCCGATAATGTGTTCCCCGGGCGCAAGGTAAAGGCTCACCTTCTCAGACATCGCCACTTCGGCCACATCTTTCCCATCAACTGCCACCGTCGCGGTGCAGAATGCTCCCTTGGTTCCAGAATCGCGTTTAACGACCGTTAGCACCGTGCCGGTGGCGGATTGTGTAAGAGTGCGATCGATGATCTGCTTCGATGGCACTTCTTTTGCTTCACTGGTCGCTACTGGTTGGTTGGAGCAAGCGGAGAGAAGGAGTACAGCAGCTGTTGCAGCGAAATAGGCAATTTTCATATTCATCCCGAATCCATAAGGGCAATCTAATTTAAGTTATGTAGTGCAGGCTTGTTATTCACCGTTGCATCATATCAGCAAGCTATAAGGTTATCCATGCGGCAGCGGTTAAGTGGTTAATTGTTGAGTCGGTCAATTATATATAAGGCCAATACAGCCAGTGGCTGTAATATTTTATTGGTCGGTATGGTCAACCGGTCGATTATATATAAGGGGAGTAGCCGAAATAGGCGATTTATTGAGGGAACACCTTCCTTCCTTATACGCTTATTTCTAGGGTTTTGCTTTTTTCATCTTTTTTTAAAAAAATTCACAAAAAGGACTTGCACGGTTTTTTAACTCATCCATAATGCAACACATCGAAAGCAAACACGCTAACGATAAACAAAACTTTCAGCGCATTGCGCAAATATATAGGATTAAAAATTATGTCTAATATCATCTCAAAAAAATCTGTTCTTGAAGCTGCTACCACTGTTGCAACTGAATTAGCTGAAACTGTTGCAAGCGTCGAACAAAATTACACTACTCGCTATAACGCTGGACAAGATACCAAAGCAGACAAAAAAGCGATGCAAGCTGCTAAAACTAAACTTGCATACTTCACTAACAACGTTTGCAAGCCACTGACAGACGATAAAGCAAATAGCGTGTTTTATTATGCGATTAAAGCAAGCAAGCAAACGCCAGAGCAGTTTTTCCGCGAAGCAATGGAGAATAGCTATAGCTTAGAAAAACTGGTCTACTTGATTAATTCTATCCGCTCTAAACGTTGCGAATACTCATTAGCGGATCAATCTGGTTCACGCGTTTTTGCAATTGTTGAAATTATCAAAGATGAAATGGAAGTTTTCACCAATGGCGCAATTAAAACGCTGATGGATGAAGCGAAGAAAGAAAACGAGAAGCAAGCGGATCAAACGTATACGCAAGCAAATCAGTTAATCGCTATGTGTGAACGTTTGGGCTTGATTGAGAAAATCAAAGGAGCTGGCGCAGCCAAAAACGGATCACAGCAATATAAACTGTTAGATAATGATTTTGTGTCTTATATCCGTGATGCTTTCGCAGTAGCTCAATAAAGGAATATAGCGCCCACTATGGGCGCTTTTAAATGGACACAATAGAATGACTAAGCAAGAATATTTAAAGCGCCAAAATAAAGCATATTTGAAATTTAAAGCGGAGCTTTGCGCGGAACTACAAGCGGAAGTTGACGCAATGAATTTAAATTTTTTCGATGTTGTTAATGGTTATATGACGGAAAGAAAAAAACGTTATATGTTTTTAGTCGATACAATCGGAAAACTAAAACGCGATCTTTACTGCTAATTTTAAGCGCCCACTATGGGCGCTTTTTTGCTTTCCAGATCCGCACCACTTCAGCGCCCACTATGGGCGCTTTTTTCGTTGTGTCGCAGCAAACGAGACAAGCCCAAAAATCGACGCTATGAGACGATCACAGAGACGCGTTTTAACGTTGGGTAATGCGTTACCACACGTTATGGATTCAAGCGCTTAGAACGCTTTACAGCGCGTTTAAATCGCCATGTTTAAATTGTGATCGTTGTCTGGTGTAACGTTGCCAATATGGGCGCGCTGTTATGTGTCGGTATGGTGCGGCATTGTGCGCTGGCATCGCGTGGCGCTGGTACAATGTGCGCTTGCTGGCTGGCGTGTCTGGCTGGCTATCCAGTGGTAAAGGCGTAAAGCCATTCAGGTGGATGCTCGGCAAATGGCTGGGGTCGATTCTGGGGTGTCCCTGGCCACCGCCCTACCCCACTCCTAAAGCCAAACCTGCTGTATACCGAAATCCCTATACCGAAAGCTGGCCGTTTCCCGAAAAATTCCCCTACCCGTTTCCCTGCGGCTCCCCTTCGAGGGCTATGGCCGTTTTCAAAAATTTCCCTGCGGCCACGGTTCCCAAACAAAAAAGCGCCGTTTCCGACGCTCTCCCCTTCCCTTCTCGCTACTTCCCTTCCAGCATTATCAGCTCGTGGCTATTGCGGGTCTTAAACGTGATTTCTGGTAATTTCAGCTTCCACTCAAAGTCACCCGCTTCCAGAATGACACCGGTATAGCGTTCTGCTTGATCCGCGTATCGCTTTGCAGTGGATGTCACCCAATCAGGGTCTAATCCGTTTCGCGTGTTGTAGAAGTGCATTGCGATCTGGATAGCCATCTCAAATCGACGGGATGCACAATTGCGGTCGCGCAGTGGGAAAACGAATAATCCAGTACCGGTGCGAACCACCAGCGCATTGCCAATATCCCGCTTGTAAAAGCGATTGGACTTGAGCGCTAGCTGCAGGTCATTAATCTCATATGCCCCCAGAGTGCTTGTAACGTCCTTCCCGTCCACTGTAACGCTTCGCACGTCGTGGTGAATGGTGTTAAACAGGACTTGTGCGTTACCCAGGCGGGTGTCCATCTGGTAAATCTGATTCATGTGCTTTTCTCGTTATTTGTCTTAACAACTTGTTTTGTTATGGGTCTAATTATCGCAATGCTCACACGGCAGTAAATACGTTGTTTACGGCGTTGCTGGTGGCCTGCGGTAAGCCGGATGGTCGGTTAGCCTCCGGGAATGTGGGTGGGTTATCCCACCAGCCTGAGCTGGTGAGGTTGGTTGTTTACCATTCTTCGTAGGGAAGCTCTTCGATGACCGGCGCATCCATATCGAGGTGGATGTAGCCATAACCGGCGTCATAAATGGCTTTCAGGTTTGCGTAGCCGAAATCGGTCAGGCCATCGGACTTCAGATCGTCCAGCCCACTACCCTGGGTTGCATCGATGCGGAGAATTGCCCCGCCGTCAGTGTCGTGAACCCACCAGCCGTAATTGACGTTTCTGCACTTCTCTTCAATGAGGCGCATGTCCTCTTCGCGAACGTGAGCGGTAGAGATGATTGCTGTTTTGATTGTGACGATATTCATGGTGACCTCTCAGTGCATCAAGCCGATGTCTACGCTCTCGCCACCTTCAGTGAGGCGGATCATCAGCATTGCGAATGCGTTGAGTGGATAGCCGGCGTGCCATTCAGGAGCACGGTCATCAATCATGAAGTCGGCTACATCAAAGAGTGCGCCTTCGTGGTGGAAGAAGCGGGTGCTGCCCTGGTCGTCATATTCGACGTGATCCATTTCGTTCTGCTCGGCTTCGTTCAGGTCAAGCCAGGAAAGCAGGTGGACGTTTTCTGCTTTGGGTGTAAAGTTAAATTCGGTCATGTGTTTTTCTCTTGTTTTGTTGTTGGACTAATTATCGCAAGTGACACACGGCAGAAAACAAATTGTTATCGGGCATAAGAAAATGGCGCGGGTTAGCGCGCCATTGTGGTTTAAGCAGTCTGGCCTGCGGCCAGCACATCAGCAGGTAGATAATTGTCCAGCGTTACGCCGGAGGTAATCTTCATGCCATATGCGCCGATCCAGGTGCTGGTGTTGTCGATGCCTGTCTCAATGAAGTCAGTAACCTCACCCATCAGGGTTTCGAACAGGTCTTTACCAGAAGCACGGTAATGACCCTCAATAGCCACCAGCAGTGGGTCACTGCCGTCCATAACAGTTTGCGCACCGATGGAGTACACCGCAGGTTGCGCTTTGTCTTTCGGGGTTGTTCGAAGCAGGGTATTAATCTGCTTCTCAAGCCCTAAGGACGTATCACGGATCTGGACAGTAATCTTTGCCACCTTGTCGCCGTCTTCAGTGCGTTCAGAGGCGTAATACATGTCGTAAACCAGTTCTGTTGCCTTGTATGTCATATGACCTCCATGTCATGTTTAGTCGCGGACATTTTAGATAGGTAGTTACCTACTTACAAGCAGAAGGGCGCTAACCAATGCAAAAAGCCCCATCTGGGGCTTAGTCGAATGACTTGAGGAATGCTTCTACATCACGATGAGCAACGAGGTCGAGATAAGTTGTCCAGATTGCGTCAGTCGCTTGGCATCCAGTGAAATAGCGACGCTTAAGGGTTTTGTAATATTCACCACTAGCATGACTCATATCGAACAACGAGCCAACGTCATCACTATCGCCATTACTCCAATCTGCAATGACCAAGGTTGGCTCATCATCGCGCATGTCGATGCTCACCACCCAACGCGCATCAATGACAGTAAAGTTACCATCCACCAGCTCTTCATAATCGTTGTACTCTTCTTTGGTGATCTCGCGGAAATCAGACATTGATTCGTTCATGTGCATATCCTTTTAAACAATTTGTTTTCTTATGCGTCTTATTATCGCATGTGATTAAAGGCAGTAAACAAAATGAGTCAGGGGAGATGCGGGGTGAACGAACCAAAAAAAGCCCACCAAGGATTGGAGGTGGGCTGACTGAATTAGTCAAAGGCACATGATTATACTGCTACGTCGATCGTTGCTCGCTGAATCTCCATCTGGGCAATCTGGTTAACAAGAACCAGCACCCGCTCAAGTTGGTCTTTAGGGAAGTGCTGAATATTTGCGAATCTGTACTTTCGATTTGTGCGCATAACAGAGATGGACAGACGCTCGCCCACTTTGTAGCGTTTGCACTCGCCGCTCTCAAACGACTTATGCTCAAAAATCTTCTCACGGAACACGCCGATGATTACCCCGTTCGCTGTGATATCCACCAGATTCACGCGGGAGATAGAGCGCTTAACCGGATTGAACGTGCTGCGATGGTAGTTAGCGATAGCTTGCATCAGATTCATATTCACACCATGTAAACAATTTGTTTTCTCGTTGGTGTAAATAATACAGTGTCCCAAGAGGGCACAAAGCATAACGTATCGGGTGCTGGTGGATGATCGGCAGCTGCTGGCCGCAGGTGGAAGTGGGCAAAAGAAAAGCCACCGAGCTGGTGGCCTTCCGATTACAGTGAATCTTCTTCGTCTACCGCTTTCAAGTCCGGGAACTCTCGATACACCGCATCAGCAAGTCGCTGCTGTTGTTCTTCGGTCAGTTCATTCCAGACCTCAGCTCCTTTCGGGCCATCTCCTTTTTCGGGGATGTATGACCACAGCTTTGCGTACAATTCTTTGCCTACGCCATCAAGACATTCGGCCAGCTCGTCAACACTCCAGTGTTCCAGCAGCCCAGGCATTTTCACAGACATAGTATTCCCCTCAATTAGAATCAGAAGTAGTGCAGTTCCAGGCGACTGACATTTGCTGGTCATTCATTGGCAGTGGGAATGAGCCTTCTCTGTAGCCATGACCAATGAGGGTGCCAATACGTTGGGCTACATCTTCAGAGCGGATAACGTCATCAAGTGAGATCTCATCAGTGTCCACGCCTTCCAATGTGATGCTGATATTTAGATGTTTATACATGTGCTTTATTCCGTTGTTTTCTTATGGCTCTTATTATGACAACAACGGATCGGGGATAAAGCCCATTGAATAGGGTGAGCCAAGGAAAGCGGTGATAAGATATAGAAAACAAACGCCGGAGGTATGGTATGGATTGGCTTTTTGAACACGGCTTTTTGTCATGGAGCGGTGTGCTGGCGATTATCGTTGTTGTTTACCTCATCTGGACAGAACGCAAACACGCAAAAACCCCTATGGGTAAGCGGCACGCCGAATTTAACGAAGAGATGAAGGAACGAGCGCGCGCCCTGCGGGAAGAAAAGAAGTCTCGTAGGTAGTTTCAGCATTTCCTCACCCTCAGCCCGTACAATAGGACTTGCACCCCTTGAGAGTGCGACTACATTTACCCACTGGTCATGGATGACCACAGGGTCAGAACCGAAATCCAACTATAGGGATATGAGCCTGACCATTTCTCTGTGGCGAGCCACCACTCGCCTCTTTTTCTATACCGGCATCCACCCGTTTCCCGAAAATTTCCCCCTGACCGTTTCTATACCGGTTTCGCGCCGCTTCCCGGAGGCTGGCATCATTCGTCGGTGTGCTCAGGTGACGATCGACGAATTGAGGGATTGGGGCGGCGGTGACGTTTTCCCTGCGGGTGAATCGAGCGGAGGGTGCTGTGTGAAAGCGACGGAAATTTAGGGGTTGAATAAATACGGTGATTGAAGCGCGCCCTCCACCATTTCACTCCCTTACAGTTCCCCCATTCCCTATGCGTAAACGTACCCATATTGACTGACCACTATAGACAGCAATCCCTATGTGTTTCTCTCCTACAACGCTTAATAGCGCGGTCTCTTCCTCTCTGGGATTTGCTTTCTTACTTCTGGAGTATTCGTTACTCCCTATAACGGTTAGTGGTGAATAGCTGGTTGTGGTGTCTGGGTGTTTCTCTTCTGATAATCGTGGAGGTGTGGGTAATGGCATGTCTCCTTTTCCTGTATTCGCCTCTCCAGTTACCTCTTGGGGATTTCGCTTCTCGGTGGCTTGATGCGTTGTGAATCGCGGATGTGAAAGTAATGGCAGTTCCCCCTATAGCTTATTCTCTCTGTAGCTTATGCGGGTTGCTTCTCCCGCCAGTGTTGGTGCTGGATTATCTGGGCTGGCTGAATCTTCCGGGCATGTGGGTAATGGCGTGTCTCCCTTTCCAGTTTCCGCTGCTGTCTATGGTGATTGGGGTTCTGGGTTGCCTGCAGTAAGTCGGAGGGTTGTTCTCTGATAGCCTGACGAAAGTGAGGTGGGTATTTGCGGTTATAGGAGTGTGGGTAATGACAGTTGTGCCAGGTTCTTTATTGCCTTAACAACTTGTTTTCTTATCTGGTGAAACAAATTGTTTGCTATCCCATATAACGCAACGGGAGCGATTCTCAGCGTATCTATCGAGTGGGTGGCAATGGTATTGCTTTAAAGAGATGTCTCTTCCCTGGTGTGGTTCTGGCGTTTCCTTGACGGGTATAAGTGGAATGACTGCAACAGATCAACTTTTGGGGCAAAAAGAGGGTATGGCGTTGACTTTTTGTTGATCGGTTATTTATTTGTTTTCTTATGGGTGAATATACCCATAATCCCAGGTGGTAACTGGTGTGAGCCTATCCGTTTAGTGTGAAATGGCCAGGTCAACTTGCTCTTATAGAAAAGGTCAATAATTGACTTGCTTGATAAGTGGGCAACGTCATGATTTAGTGTGATTTCCGTGGTAAGAGGAAAGTAAAAATGAACGTTTGGACATGGTCAGGTAAGTATTTCGGCTACATAACCAATGACGATCTGTATACATACAGGGGCAAGCACGTTGGAAAGTTAAGCGGCGATGAGATTTATGGTGCTGATGGGCGTTACTTAGGCGAATTGAAGAATAAAAGGCTTATCGTCAATCGCTCCAAGCAACACCGTAAAGTCGCTCGGTTCACTCCGAGGAATAGATCGGGAACAACGAGATACGTGAACTATGTTGGGTATGCCATGTATATGGGCTACCAGGACTTCCCCCAGTGGGACACCTTTTAATGACCCTCGGGCCAAACTCAGTTTCAATATTTGGCCCTCAACTCCGAATAACACATTACATTAAGCTCAAGGTCGTACCAGATTGCATCACCGGTCTTCGATTCGTGTTGAGAGATGCAGGTATACCCATAGCTTTCTAATGCTTGGAAAGAGCTGCGAGCGATACAAGCCGAATAGTCTCTATCCCAGCCGTTGCCATTCCTCCCCTCGAAGCGATCATGTCTATAGTTCGCCTTCAGGAACTCATAGTGGATCTGTTCAGTGACCATGAGCACCCCCCTTTTCCGCAAGCAGCTGCGCCGCAAAGTCGTGCATGGTTTTGCTGACCTCAATGAAAACTCCGTCGTGCCGGCTAAGACGATACTCGGTCTTCTTACCACCGGCAGCGCGCTTACGCTCATGTTCACGTTGCTGCTCGTTGTCCCAACGAAACATCTGCATTCTGGTAGCTGGCTGCACCTTGTCCACTTCAACCTGCTCTGGCACTCTGCCTTCATTCACCAGGCGAATTACCAGTTCACGTTTTGATAACGCCATGCCGTTGTAGCGGATGTATTTGTTTAAGTGACGATCCGCACGTACTGCCCGAGCTGCTGCCATAATGCACATGATTTATTCCTTTGTTTTCTAAGTGGTGTAATTATCTAATGCGTGAAAGCGGGAGCGAAGTCATAAAAAAAGGCTTCCGAAGAAGCCCTTTATTTAGCTGATGCGCTTAAAGATACAGACCGTCACTGTTACGCCGGTGTCCTCAAACTCTCTCTCAAATGTCTTACCGATCACACACGCAAATCGACGTTCATCAATCCACTCTGTCAGGTTTGGCACACCAGGCAGGACTGCCACCAGCCGGCCACCAACATTCAGATGTTCCAGAGCGGTGAGTGTGTGAGCTTTGGCACGGCCTTCGGAGTAAGGCGGATTCATGGCGATCTTATCGAACTTCATCTGGGCATAGTCTTTCGACCAGGCAATGAAGTCGGCGTTATGAACATCTTGGTAGCCTTTCTCTTTTAAGATTTCAGCAAACAACGGAGCCACTTCAATGCAGGTCGCGAACTCGCTTGCCAACGGAACGGACGCCAACAAATCACCTCGACCAGCTGAAGGCTCAAGCAGTGTTTCGCCTGGCTTCATATTGAGCGCCGCCGCAATATAATCTGCGATTGTTTTTGGGGTAGGGTAGAACTGGTGGGCAACTACATCCGGTATCTGACCGGTGGCCATGATCATGCTAATGATGTTGCCAGGCTCATATGGGAATTTAAAGCAATGGCTGCTGGTTTGAACGCCGCCGATCCGCTTAATGACAGCGTCAGCCTTCTCTATCTCTGATTTGGATAAACCATGATGACTATACGACCAGCTGCCGTAACGATTACTCATCGTTGATAACGCTCTTCTCGCCTGGCTGCTCACTTCCGTGTGAACATGCCCAAACTCTTTTGGCGGGGCGCTCTTTGCAGGTGGCTTACGAAGCTCTGACGGGATCGAGGCCGGCATGGCCACCGCCAGAACTTCATTGAGTTTCCAGGCTACGTCCGGGTGAACCTGAATGTGCAGGTTGCCGTTCTTGAACATCTTCACTCGCATCAAGTTGCCGTCGATGCTGTACCAGGTGTTCATTGCCTTGTTGTCACGGTAAAGCGCGCTAAACACATGACGTGACGGCGCCACCTCTGTAATTTCCTGATGCGCGAAGAAGTGAAGCATCACTCGCAGGTCGTCGAGCACATCCTCTTTGCGGTGGTTGATTGAAACGCTGTCATTCCAGTAGTCGGTAAAGACATAGGAGATGATCATCTTTTCAGAAAAGCCAAACACCTTGTTAGTTTTGTGGTGTGGGCTGAGTGCCTTGAATAAGCCATGCACACGCTCGACCAGGTACTTGTGGCGGTCATTCAATAACGAGACCATTGTCGGCACAACTGTTTGAAGGGTGAACTCCGGGACGCCTACATACTTCTTAGCTCGGTACGTGTCCTTGAACATTCCCGTTTTGCGTTCTTCGGAAACTTCTATCTTCCCCTGGATAAACTGCTCTCGCCATTCCTCGCGGCGCGCAGCTGGCATGATCATTAAGACATTGGTCATTTCCGTAACCCGCTGCCAGTAACGCGCGTGAATGTTTTCCTTCACATGCTGCAAGTTAACTTTGGAGAGGGTGCTTCCCGGGCGCGCATTGCAATCTGGCTGGTGGTTCAGTTCCAACAAACGATTAATCATCTGATAACGGTCATCACCATAAACGTAGCCGTGCACCTCGTGCATCAGGGCAATCTCACGATCGCACTCAGCTACGATGTTATTGATTATCGCCAGCTCTTCGCGGAATGCCACGCTGCTGCCAGGGGATGATGCTTCGATGATTGAGAGTGCTGCGCTCACTTACCAACCATTAAACAAATTGTTTTCTTATTGGTGTTATTATTCCATATAAGACACGACATAAAACAATTTGTTTACGGCGTCATGCTAATTGTAAAATGTCAAGACTTTCAACGGTTGAAAAGGATTTTAACCATGGCTTTCGGGCTTCAATGCTGGGATGCAAGCGGCAAACTTGTCGTCGATCTCAGTGATTACAATTGCAGGTATATTGGAACCTATGACATCACAATTCCTCGGGGGCAGAACTCGGCAACTGTCGGAGTAGCAGGCATCTCAGCAACCACCGCATTTGGTGCGATAGTCAAACCGAACTTATTTATTGAGGCATTTGCTGAAGCAAGCACGAATGCAATTACAGTCTACCGGTTGTTTGGGACGAGTTATGGCGAGACCTATACGGTCGAGGTTTACAGTTACGCATAAGGAGATGCAGTTATGGCAATGGGGTTTGAGGTACACAACAGTGCAGGGGCACTTCAGGTTGATTCGCAACACCGAAATACACTAGTGAGTGATGTCCGTAACATAACCGGTCTTACTGATATTGGTTATTACATGGTTAAAAATCCATTTGGGGGTGATTACCCATTTGGCTTTCTGAAACCGGCCGATAGTCCAGTTCCGGGATATTTATACTGGGTTCAGCTTAATCCGGGCGCGTTCTGCTTCCCTGGCGCCCAGTCCTTCCAGAACAACAGCGGTCGTATCTTACGAACAAGCCGAAATGTACCTATTCAAAGTGGCTATCTTGATGTTCTTGATGCTAATGGAAACTTAGTATGGAGTGCCAAAAGCGCTAACCTTGCACCACGCATCCGGGGATTCCTTGAGCTGAAACCAAACTCGAACGTTGACAATGTAACAGTCTCGACGTCTCCCGGTTTTAACCCTTGGTTCTTAATGAATGCAGTACCAGGTAATATTTCAGATGATGGCACGGTTACTGGATATTCTGGGGTGATCATCCGCTGGACAGGTTCTGAGTTACAAGCTCGCTACGTCAGCAAATACCAGAACACTTTCGCCAACTCTTTCGGCAAGCGCGTTGGGCTTCGCATTCCATATGCTCAGTTCGCAGACTACTAACTTAGGGGCAATTTGCCCCGTTTAGCTTGGCGTTATGCAAAAGACGACCTAAAATAACTGTATATACGTACAGTTATCATAGTAAGGCCGTCAAATGTTTGCCCTTGTTGATGCAAATTCGTTCTACGCTTCATGTGAGACCATTTTTCGACCTGACTTGCGCGGGAAGCCAGTTGTGGTCTGTTCTAACAACGATGGCTGCATCGTGGCACGGTCAGCTGAAGCCAAGAAATTTGGCATAAAAATGGGTGATCCACTGTTCAAAAACGAGCGTTTCTTTGAAGAGAAGGGCGTAGTGGTCTTTTCCAGCAATTATGCTCTGTATGCCGACATGAGCCGACGAATGATGACCATCATGGGTGAGATGGCGCCAGGCCAAGAAATTTACAGCATTGACGAAAGTTTTCTCGATGTAACAGGCATTTCCAGTTGTATACCTCTTGAAGATTTTGGGCATCAGCTTCGAGATCGCATCAAAAAAGAAACGTTTCTAACCGTAGGTGTGGGGTTTGCGCAAAGTAAAACTTTGGCAAAGCTGGCAAATCACGCTGCCAAAAAAATGGTCAAAAACAAACGGGGTGCTGGACTTATCCAGCCCGGTGCGACAGCGCAAACTGATGGCTCTCGTCGATGTAAGTGATGTCTGGGGTGTTGGGAGCCGATTAACTAAGAGGCTCAACCAGATGGGCATTGAAACAGCGCTACAGCTGGCACAGGCCAACACGACGATGATCCGCAAACATTTCGGTGTAGTGCTTGAGCGCACCGTCCGTGAGCTGAATGGTGAATCGTGCATCCCACTTGAAGAGCAGCCGCCACCAAAGCAGCAGATCGTCACCTCCAAATCCTTTGGGCAGCGCGTTGAGCGCCTGGAAGACATGGAACATGCCGTTTGCACTTATGCCGTTCGTGCCTCAGAGAAATTGAGAGAACAAAAATCACGTTGCCGGCTTATTACTGTTTTCATTGCAACGAGCCGCTACGCCAATGAGCCTCAATATGGCAACAGCTCTTCGATCACCTGCGAGTACTCGACTGCCGACACGCGTGACATTGTAGCGTTTGCCATGCAGTGTCTGAAAAGGATATGGCGTGATGGCTATCGTTACGCGCGCGCGGGTATCATGCTCGGTGACTTCTTCCAGGGCGGTGTCGCTCAATTGGATATGTTCAGCGAGCACCAGCCGCGAGCCAAAGCAGATGAGCTAATGGGTGTCATCGACAAGATTAATAAAACAGGGTTGGGGAAGGTTTGGTTCGCAGGGCAGGGGGTTGATAACCAATGGCAGATGAAGCGCGAGATGCTTTCCCCGCGCTACACCACATGTCTGAAGGAATTACCGATCGCTTACTGTAAGTGACGCATCCCCCAAACCGGTCGCGGCCAGAATAAGACGTGACATCTTGCCCTTAGCCACTGAGTTGAGATCGCGCCCATCGGCTGGGTATTTCGCCCACTCCATCAGCTCGAAGAGGTCTGGCAAATCGACACCCTCGCCAGAAATAACTTCCGTGTATAGGAACTGGTCGAATGGTGTGACGCAGTCAGTGCCGTCCTTTGGGTCATTCTCATCGAGCCACACCTTGCGCGCCGCTCTCACTGCCTCGCGGAATGATCGTGACATGGATTGTAGAGATGACAGCTGCCAGCTCTGCTTGTACAAATCACGCGCCTGAATCACCTGAGCGTGTGATTCTTCGAGCATGGCAATACGGTCTTTGGCTGCGGCCAGTTGAAGAGCTGGCGTCTCTCCATCATTACGCTGGATAGTGACCGTGAAAGCCCCCATTTCAGGCAATTGATATACCAGCTCATAATAGTTTTTGGCCGGTGTGTCCTTAAACTCCCTGGCGAACATCATTGCTGCCATACCTGACATCGGCCCACTACTTAGGAATTTCAAAAGTCCACCAGCGGGTGAGTCCATTTCATCGCGCATTTCCTCGGCTTGCTCTTGCGCTTTGTGCGCATACCAACTGTTAATATCGTGGTTGAGAAGCTCTTCGGTTGGCACACCCTTTAGAAACGTCTCCATCAACGCCTGGCGATCGAGTGTGCTGGTGGTCTCATGCTGCATCTTGTTCACTCCACGCAGTCTGGATAGTGCGCAGATGCTTCAAATGGCGCGCCTTGAAGCTGGTGCTCAACTGCTCATAGCCCCACACTAATTTTGCACGGACAATGTCGGCCAGACAGCCCTCCATCAGGCCAAAGATTTCATCCATCATGAACTCTTTTTCAGCGAGGTAGATCGCAGCGAATCCGTGGTCATGCTCAACGATGGAAGAGGTGTTATGCAGCAGATCACACAGCTTAATCACCATCGTTTCTTCATCGAGGCTATTAATCAGCGCGCGGCAGTTGATAACAAAACGCTGTACGCGGTTGCCATCTTCTTTGCCGGCTTTATTAGTCAATGCGTCAACCTTCCACGCAATACTCTCGCCAAACGCCTCTTTCAGATCGTCAAAGGTCAACTGAGTGTCTTCAATGACATCGTGAAGATACGCGGCCGCAATCATGTCTCTGGTTCCGCCATGCGCACGAACCAGCTCGGCAACAGCGGTTGGGTGGGTGATGTATGGCTCGTTAGTGTACTTGCGGCGTTGACCAACAGCGCCGTGAGCAGCGGTCGCATAAGTGCGAGCTTTGTCGATGATGATGTCCATAATTTACCTAAATGAGATGGGCGCCGTAGCGCCCATTTTAAATTAATGAGAGGTCGTTTTGTTCAGATCGTAGCGGTTGGTGATTTCACGCATCCAGAACTCAATGCCTGCTTTATGGCTTTCGAGTTTGTCAGCCACGGCCGACAAAGCTTTTACCGTGGAACGAGGGTTTGACCCATCCAGAACCGGCAGCTCGATATTCATACTCGCGCTTAACGATGCCAGAGCGTCACCCATTGCTTTGCAATTGGTGGCCTGCAGATTGGTCTGGGCATTAAGACGGGCTACTTCTTTTTCCAGTTCTTCTGCACGTTGGTTTGAGCCTACAGTGCTATCACCAGTACGCGGTGCTTTGTTTGCTTGGGCTTCATCGTCAGCTTTAATAAGCAACTCCAGCATCATCTCCGGGTCTTTCATTACCGGCATCAGGAATTGCAGTGCTGCAATAGCTTGCATAGGATGCACATTCTCTTTGCTGACGATCGCGCGAGCATGTTTGGCCACTTCTGAGAGGTTGATTTCAGAGGTGCGCTCTTCAGATTGCTTGGCGGCAGCTTTTTTTAATTCGCATAAAATACACATGTGCTTTTCCTTGTTTTCTTATTGGTGATAACAATTTGTTTTCTCGATGGATGTATATTGCCACCATCGGAGAAGGCCACTAAGCAATTTGATTCGGCTTGGGCAGGGGGGTAGAGCGACTAAAAAGGCGTCCGAAGACGCCTTTGGTTACTGCTTTTTCAGTAGCGGTAGGAGAATGACAACTGCTACCGCCAGCAATGCGCCATCGGTAAGCACAGACAACAGCCGGCTGGCAAAATCAACCATGACCGCAAGCAGTGCAAAAAATCCGGCAGCACCGAGGCGAATGTTGCGGATCATCAGAGGTAAGGATCGAGTGAAAGCTGAAGTGCCTGAGCAATCTTCTTCAGGGCTTTCATTTCATCTTCACCAATGCCATCGTTGTCAGCAATATCGATACACAGGCACAGAACGTCCACAGCATCCGTAGTGCCGGCAATATCTTCTAACTTACGAAGAGCTTGGGCCGCCGCCCGGCGCGCGCTTGCTTCGAACTGCTGACGCACGTTAGAGCTGAGCTGAGCGATCTCACCAGCGAAAGGCGCAAATGAAGGAGTTGCGGCCATGGTCTTTTCAAGCACAGCGACTTCTGCTGGTGAGCAGTCGCCATCGAAATATGAAATGTAGTAACCGCCCCAGACAGTCGCTTCAACCGCGTCGCGGTTCTCCATTTTTTTAACTTCGATTACTGCTTTACGGGTTTTCTTTTTCAGCAAACCAAACATGCGTTTTTCCTTTGTTTATTTAACAACTTGTTTTCTAAGTGGTCATATCGTAGCGCGCCCAAAACGGGGTAAAAGCACTACGTTACGGGCTAAAAGAATCCGAGCGCTGCACCCAGGGGCGGAATGAAAATGCCGATTACTCTGGCAATCTCTTTGCCTCCCCAGAGGGGCACCGGGATGTCAGTCATGAAAACCTTCACGAGATTGGTGATCCACGAAACAATCACCACAAAACCAAAAAGCACTAAGCCTTTGAACCACATCAGGCGTCTCCTTTAATCGAAGCCAATCGTTCCACCTGAATCGAAGGAACTGCCTGAGTCATAGCTTCCACAGCCATGGTCGAATCCACTATGGCTCCCGTGGGAAGAATGGTGGCTGGTGTGGCTGGAACTGCTGCTGACGGAGCAACTGCTTGCGGGGCTGCTATGGTGCGAACTGCTGGCACTCTGAGAGACGCTGGCGCGAGCTGGAACATCGTCGTTATCGATGTACACAAAAGGCACATGGCTAACATCACTAACAGGGGCTGCGCTGCGCGTCGAAGTCGTCGAAGCTGGTACTGCTGCATGAGATTTTTCCTTCCCTAGATATACTGGCGGATCGGACAACCCCCACAACTCCACTTCAGAACGGCCACGTTGCTTCTCGACATGCTGTACACCGGCTGCGGTGCCGAACGTAACCAAAGCATCGGACAGGCGATCGCAACGTGACTCAAGTTCACGGATGCGGATTTCCATCTGCCGAAGCTGGCGCTCGAAGCGGCGCTTGAAGAACAAATAGCTGATCATTTAGTTTCCACTCGTTTCCAATCGCAGGCGAGCTGGTCAATCATCGAAGCCAGGTAATCAACCACCTTGCCATTAGGAAGAACCATCTCTAAACCAGGAAATACGGTGTAACCGTCTGGCTGGTGGACTTCAAAAATGTTGAGTGGAAGGCCGAATAACACTTTGCCTTCAGTTTTCTGGTATTCGCTTGAGCTGATCACCCCGGTGCGGAGTCGTATGGATGTGTCGGCAGGCCATTTCTGACGTGCGAAGGAGGCGCCGGTTTTAATGCCGGTCAAAACGTCTGCGTAAGACAACAACATGTTCACAAACGAATCCCTTCTTGAGACACAAAGAGTTACGGCTGGGCGAACCCAGCCGTGTTTGTGCTCCGTCCATGGAGCAAGCGCTAAACCAGCGCCGTCGTCGTCCTGACGCGGTTAATTTAATATTTTGTATGTAGGTAGTCAACTACTTATTAAATGATTGTTTAAAAACCCCCTCATAGGGGGGTAAGAGCTTTGATAATGGATGCCCCAAGCTGGCGCGTATTTAGATCATTGTTGTTTGAATTGACGATGCTGACATCGAGTGCCTCAGCTATCTTCCTCAGCATTGGTTTGACTGGTCTTGCATCCATATCGTTAACCTTAACGGAAATGGAGCCACTTGCGTGTTGGTTAATTACATACTTTTCGAATTCGGCGGATTGTACTATTTTGTCTTCACTGTTTGGGGACATTACGACCTCAAAAGTTGCTGCAACGATTCCCCTTTTCGACCAGTTCCGAAGATAACCCGACCAGATATTCGCTCTTAAGTTCGAGCTTTCTTTGAATGAATGAGCACTCCATTCACCGGCCTGAATCGTGCCATCTTCCATTCTGAGTTCGACGTAAGCATGACGAGACTCAACTAGTCTTGCTTTAAATTCTTCTTCGTTTTCAGGTATGAAGGTCAATTTCGGCTTCTGCCCCGGAACAATTTCATAAGCATCTAGCAGTCGTTCGATTACGCTTTCAGGGGTTTCAAAGCCAACTGCGTGTTTAGCCAGCCTGGTATAAATGTGATCACTAATGTTTAACTTTTTCATGTAACACCCCAAAATTTCCATAAACCAAATCATATATGATGAATGGAATAGATCAAGGAGATTTGGAAATTTCTCGCGCGAAACAAGTAAGTAATTGAAAAATATATACATTACCCAGAATGGGTTTAGAAGTGAGAAACCGAACGAATGTGAGGTTTCCCTCGAACGGAGTGAGAGGTTGTGTGTTCTGGATATAATTCACCCAGGGAAGCAGGGTTGAAAATCCCACGCTAACCTGAGCAAATCATAGCCAGAAACTATGACCGAGATCCAATGCCAGTCCCGGTTAGGAAGGTTGTGGGCAGCAATACCCCAGAATCAAGATCCTTCCTCACTGTAGGAGGGGAACACCAGACACCAACCTCTTGGAACTCGTCTGGTTTCGACAACCTACAGTGACTCCTTTTCTCTCCTGCTTTGATTCTCCCTCTCCCCGAGCGGCTTTCGCGTCCCGGTTCGATCGCTGGTAACAGGTTCCTTTAAGCAGACGCCAGCGCCATAATCCTCCACCCATCTGCCGAGCCATTCCGAAAAATGACGGCGGGATGTTAGCACTGGTAGATCAGACGGTAAATAGCTAAATGGCTATTTAACAACGTTACTATTTTAAGCGGTGGCTTTCTGCTCAGTGCGTCCGTGAAGTTGAACATTCAGCCCATGAACTTCGTTGATTAACTCGCCGATCAGCTGCTCAACTTCATTTGTATGCTGCCCACCGCGGATCGCCTTAAGCGCCCACTCATAAAGCGTGAATGACTGATCGCGGCTTTTTAGTAGCTGACGTGCATTGGCGAGAAAATCAGTGTCGATCAGTGCCACTACGTTGGTAGGGTGTGCCATGTGTAATTCCTTCTGATTGATGTCCAGCGATCATAATTTTTCTGGGAAGGTGATCTATCAAAAAACCCAGGTATGACAAGGGCTGGTGGTTTGCTTACGACCGACCTGCTTCTCTATAAATAACTAACCAGTATATAAATATACGGAAGCAGGTTGGATAAATTGGGTTTGTGGTGGTGCTAAGCTGCCAGCTCCAACGTGGGTTGTTTCTTCTTGGAGGGGCGCTTCTTTCTGATTGCTTTTGAAGGATCATAACCACCCAGCTCTTTCATTACTGGCAGTGAAACCTTGCGAAGAATGTGCCCAGCTTGGTGGCAGTGGCCGCGGAAGACCACCAGCATACTCCCACCAGGGTTTTCACGTACTTCTACCAGCCCCAGCTCCACGTCTGGTTCAAGAAAGGCTACACGCCCACCGGTCAGCACCACCGTCTCATTAGCTGATTCAGTGGCGAACTCATACCAGGCGGTATCAAGTGATTGGGGGATCAGCATTACTGTCGATACGCCGCGACGCTGCTCACGCCTAGCTGCCTCTATCCAGGGTCTAATCTTGGAATACGGCGGATTGAGAAAAGCATTGGTGCCTGGCTCGCCCCATTCACAAACAAGCGCGTCTCTTTCCTTGCCTATAAAGTCAGGCAGCAACGCGTTGCCGGCATCACAAGCCACGTCAACGTTAAACTGTATGCCCAGGTATTTCTGAATGGCCTCAAATAGCCACCGCGGAGTGCGCCACAGGTCGCGCAGCTCTTTGTCACGCTCGCGCTTTTTAATCTTCTCTGCGGCAATCATGATAATCCTCTGTAGGTAGTTAACTACCTACATGATCGCAAATTATTTTTCCGTTAGCAATGCAATAAGGGCGCAAAGCGCCCTCATGTTATCTACGGTTTAGGACAAGCATACCTTCTGATTTCTCGACGACTTTATATTTTCTAAGGGACTTAAGAGTTTTCATGCCAGCAGCTACGCCCCCAGAGGCCAAGATCACACTGATGGCTGACGTGGTAGCGCCAATTCCCAGCACCGACGTTGCGCCAGCACCTGCCAGTGCAGCGGTGGGGGCGGCAACAGGGGTCGCGGTTCCACCAGATCCCATGGTTATAAACGCTGCGCCACCCGCCACGATAAGACTGGCGGCTACGACTGCCCATGCAACTGAGCCTGTCGCGTGAATTTTTAATGTTTTCTTAGACAGATCGCCGGTGATGGTAATAGTGGATTGGTTAGATTTTATTGCTTCTGCGAGTTCTTTCTCAGTGGTTACTGTTGTCATTCCCTCTACCCCAGAGTGGTATTGTTTTTGTTTGACTATATCAGCATGAAAAATACGTTCAGGGAAGCGCGAGGGAAGCGTTTCTCGCGAAGTGGGTGGGTTTGTATTGCTTATTTGCGTTAAGCCCACAGCGTCCTTCCCGTGGGCGAATTTAGATGGTCTCTTTATTCTTCCGCCATAAACTTTTTGACGATAGGAGAATCAGCATTAAGGGTTAATGATTTCCCATCTTTCTCAGCGATACCCAGCGCCGGAAATACTGCCATCATTTGGCCAGCCTGAGTGGAGGCAGTGCCAACTGGATAAGGCTTCTCTGGATAGCTCATCATAGCCAGTTTGAGGCTATTGCTGCTGGCCGTTTTGTCAGCGATTAATGAGTGTAACGAAATACGGGTATACACGCTCAGATCCGGGCCACCACTGAACCAGTGCATAATGTTTTGAATTTTGTCCATTGCCTTCACTGGAGCCTCGTTGTAGCACTTCATGAAATCCTCGCGCTGCAGGCCAGCTTTCTCAAAGAAGGCATCGTCCTTACCGTCAAAGGTGAATCGAGCACCACGAGGTGTGCTGGCTTTTTTAGGCTTAGGCTCAGGTTGCTTTTCCTCCAGAACTTCAGGTGCTGCCGGTTCTTCAATCACCGGGAGAATATTCTCTTCGCCACCAGCCAAAATCTCCGTTGATTTCTCTGGCGGTGTGGCCGTGTTCGACTCTTCTAAATCAATGATCACCTGCTCCATATCACCTGAAACAGCAGCTGTCGTAACCGGTAATTCGTTTTCGATCTTTGCCGCGATGCTCTCTGGTGTCGATGTGGCGGCTTCAGCTGCGTTCGTTTCCAGCTCATCGAGCAAAGAATCGATGCCTTTCATCTGAGTGTCAGCGGCGGCTGGGGTTTCATCAAGGGATGCCAAGATCGCAGACAGAGCATCGAGATCAGAAACGTTTGTTTGGGCTGCGTTGGACATGTGCTTTTCCTTTCTTTGTTTTAAATGTACTTCGTGATGACAACTATTTTGCCAAACTGAGTTAGGGGAAAAAGCAATTAAGTTAGGCTCAGAAATATTTTGAAACCGTCATAGGTTGGTTTAACATAGTTATCCCCTCTCTATAAAATTTAATTTAAGTATGAAAAAAACAATATTTCTTTTGGTTGCAGCCATCTGTTCCTTCCCTGCAATTTCATCCTCAGCAAATATTTTTTCTGTAAATGATTACCTTAAATATCATGAAGTTGCATCCAAAGGCGTAACGAATAGTAATGTGCAAATTTACAAGGCATACCTTAACGGTGTCGCCAGTGGTTTTAATACTTCAAATGCCTTCTCAGACGTCATTAATCAAAAGCCCCTTTTTTGTACACCGAATAGTTTAATTATTAATGGAGATATGTTGGAGTTGACATTGCAAAGCTACCTCAAGGGGGAAGAAGGTCAACGTGTCATAAAGAATATGGGAGATAGTCCACTTGAAGCTGCTGCTCTCAAAGCTTTTATTACTATTTACCCATGTAAATAGGCCGCTTAGCGCGGCCATTGTGCAAGGTTAGAAAGATAGTTGGAATAGACCGTATTTCTCGCGCGCAAGGAAGAAGCATTCCATCATCAGATCTACATCGTAGAGGGCGCTATGCGCTTTCTCCGTGTCATAGACCAGCCCCAACGCAAAAGCCAGCTCTTGCAGACGAGGGCGCTTCCCATCTTCTGTAGCCCACAGCCCCTCTAACATCGTGTCAAACATGGGCTTGTCTGGCATGGTGTGACCAGAGAGATTGAACTCATGTTGCAGGAACGGGCCATCAAAGCCTTCTCCATTGTGAGCAATGTAAAAGTCGCTGGCGTCCAACATCGCGATAAGCTCAGGGGCTTTGTCTTCAAAGAGTGGAGCGGTGGCCAGCATCTCTAATGAGATGCCATGCACCTTTTGCGCTTCTGGTTGGATGGTTCGCCGCGGGTTAAAGCGCATCTCCAGGCTTGCTATCTTCTCTTTGGTGATGATGTTGTAGGAGGATAGGGCGATCTCGATGACTCGATGGCCACCGCGGAAGTCCAGCCCAGTTGATTCAATGTCCAGCCCGGTTGCGATCATAATTTTTTAGCTCCTTTGACAATGGCGTTTTTGGCAAACGCAGCTGCCTTTTTGATTGTCTCGGTCTGCGTGTCACACACGACCTTGGCCAGTTCAGCACCGGTGGTGACGTTTAGAACACGCATCGTTTTGTCGTCGAGATCAATGCTGATGAAAATAGTGTTGCCGCCTGGCATAGCCAGGTGCATGGGAAAAATGGGCTTGCCTGGTTCGTTAGCAAACTGAGTCATCACCTGATTTAGAATTTCGCTGATGGATTCAGTCAGCAGCCCCTGGACACTCTCAAACACTGCGCGGATGGCAATTCTTGCCTCACGAGCAGTCAGAAGTTTTGACTCAAATTCGGTCACCACTCGTTCGAGCGCTTCAACCGTCTTCCGGTCGATTTCATCCTGCAAGAGAAGGTCGGTGGTCATGCTTGTATTCCGTGATCATGTGGTGCGCGTATTGTTGCGCACCACGAGAGGGGTTCAACATTTAGTGCAAGGCGCTATCAACTGGCCGCTTGTGTGCTTCTGCGGAGTTTCGGATGTATTGGCCAAATGAAGTAATCCGCGCATCCAGATCCGTTAAAGTTGGCGGGAAAAAGCCGACTGCAAGATTCCGCTTGTTCTCAAAGAGGTTGAGATTGTTCAGTTCGCCACACACCAGCGCATCAATTCTGCGAACATACAAAGGGTCGAGAGAGCCTCGCTGCTCTCGATCTTTGTCCTCTTGAGAAAGCGCGATCCCCGGGCGCAAACCAACAATCACGTTGTAGTTCGCAATTGCGGTTCGCGAACACACCTGTTGAATCTCATCAAACAGCGAAACACAACGATCATCATTAACCTGGTGGAAGAGGTCGATGGTGTAGGCCATAACGTCAATTGGCGTTCGATCCATTACGAAACTGCCTGAGCCATTGGATTTGTCGGCAATGTGGTTTGCGACGGCCAGCTGCACCTGCAGTCGTTCGAAGAGAGGCATTTCTTTGCCAACCACAACGCCTAGCTTACTCATCAGCGCGCCAACGCCAGCATCGACAAACTTGTAACCGTACTTAAGTGCGAGACGCTTGGCTAAAGTCGTTTTGCCCGTTCCCTGGGCGCCAGCCAAACCTATGTGATCCATTCTTTATCTCCATAAACAACTTGTTTAAAGGCTGGCGTTGTTTCCGTTTCCTCTTGCACCACTAACGTCTCAAGGGAAATCAGATTTGCGGCGGCCATTTCTTCCATGGGGAAAAAGGTATCTGCATCGGGCACTTCAACATCAAGGTGCGTCAGATAAACACGATAGACGTATGGCATGGCGAGTCGATAGACCTCAGCTCCACCAATGATGGCCACCTCGCAGTTTGAATAGACCGACAGCTTCGCCACATCTGACATACCTCTGAGATGGGCGAATCCAGCCGGTACACGAGCTGCATCACGGCTGATAACAACGTTGACACGGTCAGGCAGTGGCTTACCCAGGCTTTCCGCTGTTTTACGCCCCATAACAACAATCTTACCGGTCGTCATGCGCTTGAAAATTTGCAGATCTTCTTTGCTGCGCCATGGCAGCTGATTCCCTTTTCCGATGGCGCCGTTCTTGGCCACCGCAGCAATCATAAACATGGTCACTCTCCCTTTCGGACGACATAACAAACAGGGCGGTTTGGGTGGCTTGCCATTACGCTGACAAACTCTTGGCTGGCGCCTACCGCTGCAATAAGTCGATCGACCCGATGCTCCTGCAAAGTCTTTTTCAAAAAAGCTCCGTACTTGGGCGTCATTCCGCCGAAGTAAAGCCAGTCGTAATCAATGCCAGCCCCTTTTAGCCATTGCTTCGTAGCCTCACTCAATTTGGCTGAGCGATTTGAAACCAAAGCAATCTCTGCCCCGGAGCGCATGAAGCCCCGGAGCATTCGACTGGTGGGGAAGATAAGACCATCGCCCATTACCAGACGATCATCCTCGGCCGACAATGAGCTGCGGTGATTTACCTCAGCCAAAACATTGTCGATCTCACAAAAAACAATCATTCCCCTGGCCATTGCTACACCGCCACCGGAACCTTGATCCATGGCAGTGGTTCATAGCCTTCAACCACGACGCCATCCCAGCGGAAATCGTCAATCTCTTCCCATGCTTCGGGAAGGATGACCACCGGGTCAGAGCTTTTGGGGATCTCGCGCGCCTGAAGTTCTTCAACCGCCTCTTGGTGATTGTCATAGAGATGGACGTCACATCCGTAATGAGTCAGAGACGCGGCCATGTGTCCGGTAATTTGGGCAATGAAGTGAGTCAGGATGCCGTACCCAGCAATGTTGAAAGGCATACCGACAAACACATCAACGCTGCGCTGCATTACCGTAGAGCAAAGAACTCGCTTTGGAATACCCAGGCTGTCCATCAGCTCGTCATTAATCTCAGTGCCAGAATCCAGCAGCTCAAGCAGGCGGCTATACATGCTTTCATGCCCGTACTGAGAGTGCGTCCGGCCGACATCACTCGCCATCGACAAACGGGTTGGGAAATCCAGCTCACGACTCCACACGTAAAACGCAAAGTGGCAAGGTGGCAGTGCCATGTCTTCCAGCTGAGCCACGTTCCATGCACTCATCAGCATTCGGCGATCGGATGGGTTAGTGCGAAGCGTGTTAACGATACGCGCCAACTGGTCAACGTTTCTGGTGACAAGGGAACGTTTGTCGTCGATTTCAGTTTCAAGCAAGTAACCGCGCTCAAGATATTTTTGTAGATCGCTGCTAAGGATAATCCGGGTGTCTTCCAGGCTGCGCCATTGCTTTCCGTAGACCGGCCCGAGGTCATCGTTCTCATCGGCCCATGCGTCCCAGATTTTGACGCCATGCTCTTTCAGGAAGCCGATATTGCCAGTGCCTTTGAGATACCACTCCAGCTCAACCAGAAGAGGTTTGAGGTTGGTTTTTTTGCTGGAAACAAGTGGCACTGATGCACCAGTCAGCAGGTAATCGGTTGCTAAGAAACAGGTTCCTTTTGTGCCGGTTCCAGTTCTGTCGCCAGAGGCCATGCCTTCTGATTGAACCCGGCTAATTACTGAACGGTATGTGTAATCCGTCGCCAGGCCATTAGTGAAAGGTTTGTTGAGTAAACTTGTCATCTTGGTTTATTTGATAGGTAGGTGAATACCTATCTTATAATAAGTAAAAAAAGAGCGCCATCAAAGCAACCCTATAACTTAAAAGCAAAAAAAAAGACGCCCAGAAGGGCGTCTATAAATCAGATATTCTGATAAGGTTTATTTCGCATAAGAATCAAATATACCTTTATAGCCATTTAACTACAAGGCGCATCTTCATAATTCCTTCACAATAGTAGACGTCTTAGCCGTCGCAACAAAGCCAACCAGATCAGCTTCACTGTAGGTTGGTGACTTGAGGATTTTGCCATCTGAGATGCTGAATCCGATTCTTAAATCAGTACCTTCACAAGCACGGAAGCCCAGATCTGAATGGTCGTACTGGCAGCGATCCACCGCCACAGCCCGCTCTGCATCGTCACCCGGCCACAGCTTCGTCATGTTGGAACGGTGAACTTCCGCCACCAGCTCTACAATGTTGATGTCCATTAAATCAGCCAGGCGATAGGTCATGCTGCAGGCGACATAAAGCATGTTCAGGACTCGGCGCAGCTCGTTAATAAGAGCACCTTCTGACAAATTCTCTGACTCAATTTTAGTCGCAAGAGCCTCAAGCTCATCAGCGACTTTGCCAGCTTCATAAAACGGTAGCTTCACATCATCGATCGCTGCGGAAGTCATAGACAAAGTCTCATGGAATCGACCTACGCTTTGATCCTGGGTATAAATACTCATCCCCATAGGTGCGCCGCCGCGGATCGCCACCATAGTGCCAATACCGACATAGAGGAAGTCGGCCATCGCATCCAATATCTTCTCTAAATTTGAGTTATCGGCAGCTGGGATGCCTTCTTCAACAGCTTCTTCGCGAATAAGTTTTGCACGTAAGCGAAGCAGCGCCGGTGTTGCAGCTATACGCTGAGGATGCTGAAACAGCCCGTGGAATTGGTTAACCATCTCATAGATGTCCAGAGTATGATCGCCATAACCCGGATGCAGCTCGTAAAGATCTGGCTTGAAGCCGACAACTTTGTCACCGAACAGCTTCACTTTGTCCATAATGCCAGTAAACATCTTGTTTCCTTATTTATATAAACAATCACTTTATTTTCAACATAGTAACGTGTTGGACGTAGGCATCCAACACGTAAATTCATCAAATGTCGGCGAACTTCTTCAGGCTCTTCGAACTCACCGTTGAGTCGATCTGCCCAACCAGATATGAGCCAACCTCAACTTCTTGCGGCGCCACTTGCACCTGGTCACTCAGCAGCCATTTGTTCATCCACGGCAGTGGATCATTCAAAGCATCTTCGAAAATTGGCTTAAGCCCCATGCGACGCAGGCTAACGTTAGTGCGATATTTCACATACTGCTTCAGGATTTCTGCATTGAGGCCGATCATAGAGCCATCTTTGAAAAGGTGTTCTGCCCAGCGCATCTCCTGCTCAGCCACGTCCTTCATGGTCTGGTAAACAAAGGGCTCAAGCTCATCAGCCACAGCCTTCCACTGCTCACCCTCTTTGCCGACGCGCATGTACTTGATCATCATTTCTGTAGAGTGACAATGCAGAGCCTCATCACGCGCGATGAAGCGCATAATTTTTGTATTGCCTTCCAGTAGTCCACGCTCACCAAAAGAAAACGTGCAGGCGAAGCTGACATAGAAGCGGATTGCCTCCAGAGCGTTTACAGCTACCAAGGTGCGGTAAACCTGTTTCTCCATGGCAAGTTCGCCATAAATCTCACCAAAACGGCCTTCCTGCTCTGATAGATACTCGCGAGCGCAGATCAGCTGATACAGGGCGTCATACTGCTCAGTAACCGATGCGGCGCGGCTCACAATTTCTTCATCGCTCACAATGCCGTCGAAAATTTCAGCCGGGTTATCGACCATGCCACGAATGATGTGCGTGTAGCTGCGGCTATGAATTGTCTCTGAGAATGACCACGTTTCAATCCACGTCTCCAGCTCTGGAATGGACGCCAGCGGCAGCAGTGTAGCGTTCGGGCTGCGACCCTGTACGGAGTCCAGCAGAGTTTGGTAACGGAGGTTGCTCAGGAAGATGTGTCGCTCATGCGGTTGCAGTTTGTTGTTGAACTCAATGCGATCTTTAGAAATGTCCACTTCTTCAGGGCGCCAGAAGAAAGAGAGCTGCTTCTCGATCAGCTTCTCAAACAGGCGATATTTTTGCTGGTCATAGCGAGATACGTTTACTGACAGGCCAAGGAACATAGGTTCTTTTGTCGCGTCGTTCGCCCCAAGCCGGAACGTTGAATATTGGCTCATGTGTTTTCCTCGTTGTTTTACGTGCCAGCATTGTGATGCGCTGGCACAGGTGTTCAATTGATTGGAGACGGTGGGGCGGCTGCCCCACGCTTTAGATGGTGCAGGTGTCGCAATCAGGCTCGTCGTCAAGAATTGGCTCTTGAATAGCCTGGGGCGCGCTGCTCACATCGCTGGTGTCTTCCGTTTGGCCGGCACCGTCGCGCGTGTTGTGGTAATAGAGAGTTTTGATGCCCAGCTGGTAGGCGGTGAGCAGATCATCAAGCAGCGTTTCCATTGGGACTTTGCCATTAGGGAAGCGCTCAGGATCATAGTTCGTGTTGGTCGAAATAGACTGGTCGAAGAACTTCTGAATGATCGCCACTTTGGTCAGATAGCCGTAGTTACTCGGCATATCCCACAGGTATTCGTATTGCCCTTTCAGGTTCTCAAAATCAGGCACAACCATTTTGATGGCGCCTTCTTTGGAGGATTTGATGGACACAGCCCCGCGCGGCGGCTCGATGCCGTTCGTTGAGTTGGTGATCTGGCTCGACGTTTCGCACGGCATCTGAGCTGTCAGCGTAGAGTTACGCAGACCATGCACTTTGATGCGGTGGCGCAGCTGTTCCCATGGGAGTAGCAGCGGATGCTTCGCATTGATCTCCTGACCATCCAGGGACTTGCGATAGTGGTCAATTGGCAGCTGGCCGAGAGAGTATTTGGTTTCGTCGAACCACTCACACGCGCCTTTCGCTTCAGCTAATTTGCAGCTGGCGTCCAGAAGGTAATACTGAATCGCTTCAAACGTTTCGTGAACCAGCTTGTTGCCTTCAAGATCGGAGTATTTAAAGCCATTCTTCGCCAGGTAATACGCAAAGTTGGTTACACCAATACCCAAGCTGCGGCGCGCTTTTGCTCCACGCTCTGCGGCTTCCATTGGGTAGTTTTGGTAATCAAGCAGTGAGTCGAGTGCCGCGACTGCAAAGAATGCGACTTCCTGCAGGTCACCCAGAGAATCGATGGCGCCGAGGTTAAACGCTGACAGTGTGCAAAGAGCGATCTCGCCGTTGGGATCGTCTGTTTTCACCAGCGGTTTGGTTGGCAGCGTAATCTCAGCACACAGGTTTGACATACGCACTGGCGCAATGCTCTGGATGAAGGAGCTATGCTCATTCATGTGGTCAGCGTTGCCGATATAAATACGACCGGTAGAGGCGCGCTCCTGCATCATGGAAGAGAACAGCTCAACGGCGGAAACACTCTTCTTGCGAATAGCCGGGTCAGCTTCGTATTTCAGGTAAAGCTCTTCGAACAGATCCTGATCTTCGAAATAAGCGTCATACAGACCAGGCACATCATTCGGGCTAAACAGAGTGATGTTCTCTTCACGAATAAGACGGCGGTACATCAGACGGTTCAGCAACACACCGTAGTCAAGATGACGTACACGGTTCTCATCCACACCGCGGTTGTTTTTCAGCACCAGCAGGCTTTCAGTTTCCAGATGCCAGAACGGATAATACGCAGTAGCTGCGCCGCCACGGACACCGCCCTGCGAACAGGATTTAACGGCTGTCTGGAAATGCTTCAGGAAGGGGATAACGCCAGTGTGGGTCGCTTCGCCACCACGGATTTCGCTTCCCAGCGCACGGATGCGGCCAAAGCTAATGCCGATGCCGGCACGTTGAGAAACGTAATCGACGATCGCGGCAGCTGTACCATTAATGGCTTTCAGACTGTCGCCAGATTCAATCAGTACGCAGCTTGAGAACTGGCGCGTCGGTGTGCGAACGCCTGCCATGATTGGGGTTGGCAATGAGAGCTTGAATGTACTGGTGACATCATAGAAGCCTTTGACCATTTCCAGACGAGTTTTACCACTGGTGCCGTCCTGCCAATCCTGGAACAGACACATACCCACCAGCATATAAATGTGTTGCGGTGCTTCGTGAATTTTTCCAGTGACGCGGTTCTGGACAAGATATTTGCCCTGCAGCTGCACGGTGGCCGCGTAGCCAAACAGATCATCGCGAGCGGTATCGAGATATTTGCCCAGCTCGTTAATTTCGTTTGGATGATAGCGTTTCAACAGATCTTCATCGTAAATGCCACGATTAACGAGGTTCACGATGTGCATGTACAGGTCGGGGTATTCGTACTGACCAAACGCATCTTTGCGCATTTTGAACAGATTAAGACGGGCTGCAACCTGGGAGTAGTTCGGAGTTTCCGGGCTGATCAAGTCAGCTGCGGCTTTCACCAGCGCCTCATGCAACTGGCTGGTGGTCATGCCGTCAAAAATGCTGGCAGAAGCACCGAGGGCAATGGCTGATGCACTGACGTTTTCAACGCCTTCGACCGCCCACATTACCACGCGGTTGTACTTTTCTTCGCTCAGTGGCTCCGATCGCCCGTCACGTTTCTGGATGTTAATCATGTGTTTTCCCAATAAAAAGGCCACTACATATAGTGGCCGTCATGATAGTAGGTAGTTGACCACCTATCAACGATAAATCATAAAATTGCTTTCAGTACGCTTACCACCTGCTTGAATTGATCAGTATCTAAACCGACGTAAATCGCCGCTACAGCGTCAGCAAGATGCTCATTCTTGCCGGTCAGCACCATTTCACCTTTGGACTTGTGACGCAGCCAGGGGGCGTCTGGTTGCTCCTGAATAGCCCACTCAATGATGTCCTCTTTGGCAACACTCGCTTTACCGCCGACATACTTCTTGATTTCGTCAGGGGTGATCTGAATTAACGGCTTTTGAATGCTTGCCAGAACGCCGATGCAAATGCCATAGCTGGTTTGAGCACGAGACGATTGGCTACCCACCGGCAGCTCAGCAAAAACGATATGTGCCTCATCAATCATTGGCTTTGCTTTCGCCCAAATCTCACCAGCGCGGCGCAGATCGTCGCTGTTCACGCGAACCGTTTTCTTCTTGCCACCGGCCTTCGTTTCAGCCAGCTCAAAGCGCGTGACCTTAACTTCATTGGTGTCCAGATCGAGTGTGCCGGCAGCGATACCAAAGTTACTCATGCTGGGGTCTAACCCGACGATTTTAATCAACTTACTCATATGGTCTCCTTACCATGTTCCCCACTGAGGGTGGGCTTCCTGCGTTTTAACCGGTTCTTCTTTTTGCTGGCTTCTTGATGGTACGCCCAGCAGCTCATTGAACAATGAATCATCATCCTCTGAGGTCATCATTGTTTGCGCAACGAACTCACACAATTCACTTAAGTAGTTCTTCGGCAGATTGTGCTTAACATTTTCATGTGTATCGCCGTCAGCGACAAAAATGGTCTCACCTTTGCCATCCTTAAACTCAACAATAGTGTTTCGGATGAGGTCATCACCTTCTTCGAATTTGATAGCAACGCTTTCGAATGCAGTGCCACCGCTGGCCACCAGCTCCGATTTGTTTTTTAGACGGCGGATAAAAGTGTTGAACGCGCTGATTTGCTGGCTATCCAGATACAGTGACGGGTCGCCAATACTCATGGTCAACGTGTTTACGTCACTCAGAGTGACCAGACCGCACTCGCGAGGCAGATAGCCGCTCGGATCTGCTAAGTTGATCATAAGCGGCTTTGTGTTGCTTTCATGCGTCAGCGTCGTCATGACCGGGCTGGCGTCAAGCAACTCCGTTAACGCGGCGCGCTGCGCGTCATCTACCTCGCTTAGCTCAAAGTACCACTTAGGCCGTACCGGCTCGTCCACGTAATCCGACAGGAGGTTAATGGATGCCAGTACAGAAACCACTTGCCGGAACTGGATGTAACTCAGCTCATTAACTGACATAACTGCGGCCATCCTTCACTTCAACGGTGATAGTTTCGCGGAACCATGATTTCATTTCTTTGTGACTGATGATCATCACGGTGCCACGCTCGCGCGCCTTGGTTTCAAGGATGCCCATCAAGCGCTCAAGCCCTGCTGAGTCCAGCGCATCGTCAATTTCATCACCGATAAACAGCTGGATGTTTTTGCTGGCGCGGCTGGCCACCAGATCCTGCAATGCCAGTGAGCAAGAAATTCGCACCTTTCGTTTCTCACCACCGGATAAACCCATGAATGATTTGCTGGAACCTGCTTTCGACACATTGATGTTGAATTTGTCGCGGATCTCACCTTTCTTAGTGGTCTCCATAGTTGACCATTCAGCAACGATATTGCCGTCAGACAGCGTGTTGAGATATTCGGCGGTACGCATGTTCAGGAACGGCGTCACTGAGCTGAGAATGTGCGAACGGACACCGGCTGGGGAATATACCTGTCGCGCTTTCTCAAGCAGCTGAGCCTGATCCTGATGGTTTTTAAGTTCTGTTTTAAGTTCTGCGTATTTAGATTTATTGGCGCGCAGGCTCTCTTCATGGCGCGTAATGCTCGCCAGAAACGGATTCACTTCTGCCATGACACGATCCACTTCAGCCTTAGCGCGGCGGAAGGTGGTCTCAAGCAAACCCAGCTCACCGGAGCGCTTGTTTAAGGTGCTTAGCTCACCATTCAGCTGCTGGATTCGGGCAACGATGGCTGAGACGTCTGGTGTTGCGTCGATAAGTGCTCGCTCGATGCCGCGCGCTTTATCAAGACGGCCTTGCTGTTCAGCCACTGTCGCTGCTGATGCCTGCGCTTCTGCAATTTCACTGCGTGCCTGGCCAATATAGTTCTCCTTAACGGTTGATAAATCTTCGCTGCAATAAGCCTTTCCGCATGTTGGGCACGGAGTGCCAACCTTGGAATCAATGGCATCAGCCTGCGCTTTGTTATTGTGGGCACGTTTAACCGCTGACGCTTTTAACGTCTCTGCGGAACGGATGTTGCCTTCCGCTTCGGAAATAACAGCCCGGACACGAACCAGCTTTTTGTCGTGTTCATCTTTAGTTGCCAGTTTTTCACGCTCTGCGGTAATGGCGTTCTGCTTATCGCGGATCTGTTCTGGAATGGTTCGCAGCTCCAGCTCCGCCTCTGCCAGCTCAACTTCAGCGCCGGTCAGATCTTCGCGGGACTTTTCCAAACGCTGGCTGCGGCTCTTTTCCCACTCTTCTGAGGATGCCTTTGCAGACTTCAGCTCTGTTTCAGCTGAGTCCACCAGCGACAGAGTGCCTTCCATCTTGGTCTTAACGTTATCTACCCGCGCGGCAGCTGCATTTGCTCGTTCGCGAGCAATTGAATACGCCCGGGTCAAACGGTCAACGCCAGCAGCTTCTTCCACTATCGCTTTAAGGTTCTTGTCAGTCATGCCCGGCAGGTCTGGCATAGCCTCTTGGCTTGCATAAATCGATGCGGTGAACACTTCCTTCGATGCACCAATCAGCCGTTCGACAAGCTCCTGCGTAAGCGTGTCTTTGCCTTTAGTCATGTCGCCATCTTCACCACGAACAATCAGACGGTTTTTAAACTCTTTGTGGTTGCGGTGACGGATGATCGCGAACTTTTTGCCTTCGTCCTCTATGGTCACTTGAACGCGACAGTTCTTCTCGTTCCCCGTTGACAGAACATCGTCACCCTTCACACCGTGGGCAGTTTCGCCATAGATGCACCACATTAAGCTGTTCATGAGGGTGGACTTGCCAGCGCCATTGCTGGAAGCTGATGAGTCGTCAGTGTTGATACCCTGGATCAGCACCAGCCCGCGGTCGGAGAGTTCAACTTCCGCTTCGGCCAGCGCCATGAAGTTCTCAACCTTCATTGACAAAAATTTCATGTGCTTTTCTCCGTATGTTTTATTTTGGATGCCAGGTTAGTCAGCTTTGGCTGATCTTTCTTGAGACGAAACTCCAGGTGAGTTTTGTACAAAGCGCGATCTAAGACTCCGTCACGATAAAGACGGTTGAGCTTGTAGCGCACTCGTTCACTGCGGTATGTAAAACGATGGAGTGTGACCGTCCCTCCGTTGTTCAGGATATTTACAGCCCACTGGTATTTGCCGGTGATCATTCTGAAGTTCCGGTTTCCGCTTCAAGCAGGATGTCGCTGCA
>NZ_JBMKHQ010000018.1:0-3838 GCF_049237385.1 Enterobacter cloacae complex sp. IR5412
TGCCTCGGGCATCCAAGCAGCAAGCGCGTTACGCCGTGGGTCGATGTTTGATGTTATGGAGCAGCAACGATGTTACGCAGCAGGGCAGTCGCCCTAAAACAAAGTTAACTCGAGGGAGAAATCGTGAAGTTATCACTAATGGCTGCCAAGTCGAAGAACGGTATTATCGGTAATGGACCAGATATTCCATGGAGCGCCAAAGGCGAGCAACTTCTATTTAAGGCAATTACATATAATCAATGGCTTTTAGTTGGACGCAAAACTTTTGAGTCAATGGGCGCTCTCCCAAATCGAAAGTATGCAGTTGTAACTCGCTCTAATTTTTCTACGAATGATGAGGGTGTAATGGTTTTCTCCTCAATTCAGGATGCCTTAATAAATTTAGAGGAAATCACGGATCATGTTATCGTTTCTGGTGGTGGTGAAATATACAAAAGCTTGATTTCCAAAGTAGATACTTTGCATATTTCAACAGTCGACATCGAGCGAGATGGAGACATAGTTTTTCCTGAAATCCCAGATACATTCAAGTTGGTATTTGAGCAAGATTTCGAGTCTAACATTAACTATTGTTATCAAATCTGGCAAAAGAGTTAACAAGCGCCTGCAATCTGACCTCCGGTTACTGTCACCTTTTTTTGCGGTGGAGCTGCAAAAAAGGGGTGATGCTGCCAACTTACTGATTTAGTGTATGATGGTGTTTTTGAGGTGCTCCAGTGGCTTCTGTTTCTATCAGCTGTCCCTCCTGTTCAGCTACTGACGGGGTGGTGCGTAACGGCAAAAGCACTGCCGGACATCAGCGCTATCTCTGCTCTCACTGCCGTAAAACATGGCAACTGCAGTTCACTTACACCGCTTCTCAACCCGGTACGCACCAGAAAATCATTGATATGGCCATGAATGGCGTTGGATGCCGGGCAACCGCCCGCATTATGGGCGTTGGCCTCAACACGATTTTCCGCCATTTAAAAAACTCAGGCCGCAGTCGGTAACCTCGCGCATACAGCCGGGCAGTGACGTCATCGTCTGCGCGGAAATGGACGAACAGTGGGGATACGTCGGGGCTAAATCGCGCCAGCGCTGGCTGTTTTACGCGTATGACAGGCTCCGGAAGACGGTTGTTGCGCACGTATTCGGTGAACGCACTATGGCGACGCTGGGGCGTCTTATGAGCCTGCTGTCACCCTTTGACGTGGTGATATGGATGACGGATGGCTGGCCGCTGTATGAATCCCGCCTGAAGGGAAAGCTGCACGTAATCAGCAAGCGATATACGCAGCGAATTGAGCGGCATAACCTGAATCTGAGGCAGCACCTGGCACGGCTGGGACGGAAGTCGCTGTCGTTCTCAAAATCGGTGGAGCTGCATGACAAAGTCATCGGGCATTATCTGAACATAAAACACTATCAATAAGTTGGAGTCATTACCAGCCACGGCATTCGCGGAACAAATCGCGGTCAGGATTATAGACGCTGGTGCTTACGTCCCACAGCCCCAAAATCGATGAGAACAGGTTGTCGTGGGAATATGATTTTTTCGCCGCATTATTTTCAAGGCAAGACATGTTGATGTGTTTCCCGGCGATAAAGCCCGGTGACATCCAGACCTGCATCGGAATATGCGTCTGCTGATCCGGTGCCAGTTTGTACGGCGTGCCGTGCAGATATAGCCCGCTTTCGCCCAATGATTCACCATGATCGGACACATAAAGCAGCACGGTGTTGTACTGATCGCTGTAATTTTTTAGCTTTTCAATCATCTCAGCTAATACATAGTCTGTATAACGAAGGGTGTTGTCGTAGGTGTTGACCAATTGTTCCTGAGTACAGTTTTCGATATCGCTACGTGCACATTCGGGCATGAAGTGGCGATGCTCAGCCGGATAACGCAGGTAATAAGTCGGTCCATGGCTGCCAATGATATGGAAGGCGACAAGCTTATCACCTGGCATTTTGGCGATTTCATCATCAAGGTTTTCCAGCATCACCTCGTCATGGCACGTTTTGCCATCGCACAGTTTCGGGTTATCACTAGGCTTAATTTCGACAGTCGGGATGCGGCTACATACGCCTTTACAACCGCCATCGTTCTCTTTCCATAACAGCGAGACACCGGTTTTCTGCACGATGTCGAGGAAATTTTCACTGTTAGATGCTTTTTTACTGTCGTACTCGGTGCGATTCATATTCGAGAACATGCACGGAACGGATATTGCGGTAGCGGTACCGCAGGAATGCATATTTTTAAACGAAATAACGCCGCCGGATTTGCTGGTAAAGGCATTGGTATCACGCGAATAACCGTTCATCGAGAAATTCTGGCTGCGTGCCGTTTCGCCAATCACCAGGAACATCAGCGTGGGTTTTTCGTGAGCGACGACGCGTTTAGCATCATTCCCCAGCGTCTGGAAAGGCACTTTAGTCGTAAAGTACGTATCCTTAACATACTGGAAAGTGCTGTAAGCGTAGTTCGCCGGGATGATCTCTTTATTCAATGTCGAGTTATTGCGGCCGACAGAGGCATAATCCTGATAATAAAGTGCGGCAACACCTGCAATCAAACTCAACGATGCCAGCACGGAGAGCAAACGGTAAGCAATGCCTTTATACCATTTTTCAGGATATTGAATTTTTATTGAAAAAAGGAGGATGGCAGGAAGGATACCGGTAAAGACGAACCATATAATAATTGAGCCATTAAGATAGGAATGCGCTTCCTGGGGGTTAGTTTCAATAATGTTTTGAATCATCGTTTGATCAAACATTACTTTATATTTTAGTGTCGAATAACTGACCAGTGAGCCAGTGATAAACAGTAAAGCAAAGAAAGGTTTCAGCAGAAAACGAACTGAGAAAGGCATAAAAACAACGTTAAGCGCCGCAACCAGAACAAAGGGAATAGAAATGACAAAACCAATTTTGACATGCTCTAAATGCGACAAAATCTCGTAAAAATGCAGCAATATTGGCCAGTTAAGTAAAAACGCAAAGATCATTGCCAGAAGTAAAACCAGCGGAATAACTTTCACCCTGAAAAGTACAGGCATTAACACCTCCGGAAAATAGTAAACCAGTAAAAACATTGATGATAATTACAACAATTCAATCTAATATTATGATTGCCTTATTCGCTGCAAAGCAGAGATTATCATTCTGAAATCTTAGGTTAACCTTAACGAGGCTTTGTTGAATAAATCAGATTTCGGGTAAGTCTCCCCCGTAGCGGGTTGTGTTTTCAGGCAATACGCACGCTTTCAGGCATACCTGCTTTCGTCATTTTGTTCAGCGCTCGTACCAGGGCCATAGCCTCCGCAACCTGACCATCGTAGTCACGCAGCGTCAGTGAACCCCCGAACAGCTGTTTTACCCGGTACATCGCCGTTTCCGCTATCGAGCGACGGTTGTAATCTGTTGTCCATTTCCACCGCGCATTACTCCCGGTCATTCGCTGATTAGCCACTGCACGGTTACGGTCTGCATATTCACCGGGCCAGTAACCCGCACCTTTTCGGGGAGGGATAAGCGCGCTGATTTTCTTATGCCGCAGTTCATCGTGACATAGCCGGGTATCGTAAGCGCCATCGGCGGCGGCTGACCTGATTTTCCGGTGGGTTTGCCGGATTAACCCGGGGAAGGCCTCTGAGTCCGTAACGTTGTTCAGCGACAGGTCAGCGCAGATGATTTCATGTGTTTTACTGTCAACGGCGAGATGCAGCTTACGCCAGATACGGCGGCGTTCCTGGCCATGCTTTTTGACTTTCCACTCGCCTTCACCGAAGACCTTCAGCCCGGTGGAATCAATTACCAGGTGTGCGATTTCACCCCGGGTGGGCGTTTT
>NZ_JBMKHQ010000018.1:3937-86098 GCF_049237385.1 Enterobacter cloacae complex sp. IR5412
CGCTGCCGACTCATACCAGGCCTGAATAGCTTCATCATCCAGCCAGAAAGTTATGGAGCCACGGTTGATGAGGGCTTTATTGTAGGTGGGCCAGTTGGTGATTTTGAACTTTTGCTTTGCCACGGAACGGTCTGCGTTGTCGGGAAGATGCGTGATCTGATCCTTCAACTCAGCAAAAGTTCGATTTATTCAACAAAGCCGCGGTGATGCTTACGGTATGGTGGTTATCAAGTTTTATCCTGATTAGCACCCTTAATGGCTATTTCGATAATCAGGACCGCGATTTTCTGACAGGTAAACTTCAGCTCACCGAAGAGTTTCTTAAAACAGAGACGTTCCGGAACAAAACGGATATTAAGTCATTATCAGAAAAAATAAACGATGCGATGGTAGGGCACAATGGTTTATTCATTTCTATAAAAAACATGGAAAATGAAAAAATTGTTGAACTCTATGCCAAAAATTCTGTTGTTCCAGCGGTCCTGCTTAATAAGTCGGGTGATATTCTCGACTATATGATCCAGACGGAAGAAAATAACACCGTGTACCGCAGTATCTCGCGGCGGGTTGCCGTGACGCCGGAACAGGGTAAAAGCAAACATGTCATCATTACGGTTGCCACGGATACTGGGTATCACACCCTGTTTATGGATAAGCTCAGTACCTGGCTGTTCTGGTTCAATATCGGTCTGGTCTTTATTTCTGTTTTTCTGGGCTGGCTGACCACACGTATTGGTCTGAAACCGCTACGGGAAATGACCAGTCTGGCTTCCTCCATGACCGTACACAGCCTGGATCAGCGTCTTAATCCCGATTTGGCTCCGCCGGAAATTTCTGAGACCATGCAGGAGTTCAATAACATGTTCGATCGCCTGGAGGGGTCATTCCGGAAACTGTCAGATTTCTCGTCTGACATCGCGCATGAGCTGCGCACAGCGGTCAGTAATCTGATGATGCAGACGCAGTTTGCACTGGCTAAGGAAAGGGATGTTTCGCATTACCGCGAAATCTTATTCGCTTACCTGGAAGAACTGAAAAGGTTGTCACGAATGACCAGTGATATGCTTTTTCTGGCACGTTCAGAGCATGGTCTGCTGCAGCTGGATAAACATGATGTGGATCTGGCCGCCGAACTGAATGAATTACGTGAGCTGTTCGAGCCTCTGGCAGACGAAACAGGAAAGACAATCACCGTTGAAGGAGAGGGCGTTGTTGCCGGAGACAGCGATATGCTGCGACGTGCTTTCAGTAACCTGCTTTCCAATGCAATCAAGTATTCTCCCGATAACACCTGTACAGCGATACACCTTGAGCGTGACAGTGACTGTGTGAACGTGATGATTACGAATACGATGTCCGGCCAGGTTCCCGCTAATCTGGAACGTTTGTTTGATCGGTTCTATCGAGCTGATTCATCAAGGGTCCACAACACGGAAGGCGCGGGGCTGGGATTATCAATTACAAGGTCGATCATTCATGCTCATGGCGGCGAGCTGTCAGCAGAACAGCAGGGGCGGGAAATTGTGTTCAGTGTGCGCCTGTTAATGGATTAATCCCGTTCTTCAGGAGAAACCTGGAAGGTGACAAAATTGTCATCATTCAGTCACGCGATAAACAGAGGCGGTTTTTTATAATCATACATAAATCAGGAGCAGAGTGATAACGCAATCGCCTGGTTCCTGGAGTGATGAATAACCCGCCCTGAGATCAAATGCTTTCTCTGTTATAAGCCGTTGATTGTTTGGGTATGAAAACACCGGAGACCCAACCATGAAAAAGATCCTTGTATCATTTGTTGCCATTATGGCTGTCGCTTCATCCGCCATGGCTGCAGAGACAATGAACATGCATGACCAGGTAAATAATGCCCAGGCACCCGCCCATCAGATGCAGTCAACCTCTGAAAAAAGCGCTGTTCAGGGAGACAGTATGACAATGATGGATATGAGCGGACACGATCAGGCTGCAATGTCCCATGAAATGATGCAAAACGGCAACGCTTCTGCCCACCAGGACATGGCGGAGATGCATAAAAAAATGATGAAAGGCAAACCAGGGGCCACCAACGAATCAGCAACGTCATTTTCAGAAATGAACGAGCATGAAAAAGCCGCTGTTGTGCACGAGAAGGCGAATAATGGTCAGTCTTCCGTTATTCATCAGCAGCAGGCTGAAAAGCATCGCAGCCAGATCACCCAGAATTAACCCGCAGCTCCACTTGTTAGACCCTCATTTGACGCCGAAGTCACTGGCTTACGCTCCCGTCCGGGAGCGTTTTTTTTATTCTTTCATTTATCATTGAGTCTTATGGGAATGGATTTAATCAGTTACTTAATCCCTGCCTCAGCAACAAGTCCCGGAAAGAGCAGCTTTATATTCCGGGTTTTTCTGCTCATAACCTCAACGGTGGCGCTTAGGATGTACTTTGTAAGTACCCAGAGTGTGTGTCATCAGTACCGGTGTTAATGCACCAGCCCATTCCAGCCATGTATACCCATGTAAATCCCAACAGCAGCAATCAGGGCGCTTGAAATATAGGGGGCTCTTCTGGCGATGGTATTGAAGCCACTCCAGCGTTTGGCGACCTGACGAACGCTGATCGCCGCACCCACTCCAACCGTTACGAGGGTCAATGCCAGGCCGATACTGAAACAAACAACCAGTGTGGCACCCAGCGTAAGCGCTTTAAGCTGAAGGCAGATCAACAATACAGTTATAGCTGCCGGGCAAGGGATAAGCCCTCCTGTCAGTCCAAATATCAGGATTTGCCCGTTGGTTACTTCTTTCCCGTCGAAGCGGCGTTTTATGTCATTGGCATGAGCCAGTTCGTGAGCGTCCTGATACTCTTTCGAATTCACATCCAGCCCATCAAGCTCAGAGTGGTCATGGTCATGGTCGTGTTCAGCGAACGCCACATCATAGTCATGGACATGACCACGATGTCCCAGAGACAGACGTACGTTGAAACTGTGAGGCTCAGGGATGGGAGATGTTGACTCCAGATAATCACCATGATCAACAAATTCAAAAGTCTGAGAGATCGTACTGTTTTCCCGAAGTGTGGTTAATGAGATATCTTCAGAAGCCCATCTTTGGCCACTAAGAGTGCGTAGCCGCCAGTGGGGAAGTTGTCCTTCTTCAAAAATGGACAGTTCAACTTTTCCATGGCCAGTATCGATCAACCTTGTTTCGTCATGGTGATGATGTTCATTCTCCTGCATTCCCTCCAGCCAGTTTTTCTCACCGCTCCAGGTTCGCCAGAACATCCAAAAAGCCGTACCAAGGATGATCACTGAAGAGACCATCTGTAGCCAGGGTTCGGCTGATTCTGCGGTAAATTTATTACTGATATACATCCCTCCAAAAGCAATCAGCCATACGACTGCAGTGTGCGACAATGTTGCCGCGACACCCAGCATCACGGCCTGACGTACGGTGCCTTTTATAGCAATGATGAATGCTGCCATCATTGTTTTGGAGTGCCCGGGCTCCAGTCCATGAAGCGCGCCAAGCAGAATGGCGCTGGGGATGAAAAACCATGCGTTGCCTTGCTGAAGAAGTGTCGTAAATTCGTTCATGAGAATCATTCTTGGTTATTAAGTGTAGGCCGGATTCTACTCCCCCCCAGTAAAATATACTACCCCCCAGTAGAATAACGCTGGTATAGTTACATAAAATATCCAGGAGAGTGAGAGCCCACATGTCACATACCATCCGCGATAAACAAAAACTGAAAGCACGTACAAGCAAGATCCAGGGGCAGGTTGCTGCGCTGAAAAAAATGCTTGATGAACCTCACGAATGTGCCGCTGTACTGCAACAAATAGCCGCCATACGTGGTGCCGTGAATGGTTTATTGCGTGAAGTGATTAAAGGACATTTGACTGAACATATTGTTCATGAAAGTGAAGAACAGAAACGAGAAGAAGACCTGGACGTTGTGCTGAAGGTTCTGGATTCTTACATCAAGTGACAGTTTGGCTAAAAGCCCTGAGCATTAATTTATCTAAATAACACGTTATCAAGTGACGGTTTTGGGCTGTTTGTAGCGGCATAGTGAGTTTGTTTAATCAATGAGCTTTAAGATGCCCCCCTTCATGCAAGGCAACGCGTACATTTCTGGTACATCTACTTCCCTTACTTTGCTCAGGGCAACCCACATTGTTAAAGCCTCTACTCGCTGACCATCAAAATCACCCAACGTCAGATAATGGAAAAAAATTTTGGATGACATTTTGAAACGTGTCCTCTGCTGTGAACGTCGAGAGATGCTACGCGAGAAAGGAGATGACCTACTTAGTATCCTGTTAAGTAGGTCTATCTGAAGAAGTAGACAACTTTAAAGTCTTTTTCATGTTAAAGGAGACAACTTTAATGTCTGTGTACACCTACCTTTGCTCAAATCAAAATGTTCTGACATACCAAAATGGAGTGTAAAATGACTCAAAACCAGGGTTCTGAGCCAGTACCGGCGAGCCGGACAGGGCAGCTCATCAGCGCCCGGGATATGGCCATGCAGAAATTCGAAGAAGGGATGCGGTTAATCTCGGAAGCGTCGGAACTGTGCGGTCTCTCTCTCTTCACCAGCAGAATTATGCAGCCCAACGCATTTGGTCTTCCGTCGTCACTGGATCGCACCATCGAGGAGGGGCGTAAGGAAATTGACCGTAAAACGTGGAAAAGGCTCTTTGAAGAAACAGGTATGGACCGGTACTGGAACCATAAGCAAAAAGAAGCCTTTAACGAATCCCTTCGTACGGATCCGCCCGTCGCTTCCCTGGAGATTGTTAAGGGAACATTACAGCATGCACTGGCTAACAGACGAGACACCCTTGCAGAAGGTTTCGTTGATGTTCTCAACAAGCTTGACCGAAGTTTCAAAAGCAATGCCAGGCAATATACAATGCCAAAAAAGCTTGTTCTTCGGGGGATTTTTCCTGGTGTGAACGTGCTGAGGTACAACGGTTTCTCGCAGGACAATCACTTTTGTTTACGCGACTTTGAGAATATTGTATGCATCTGTTCTGATACTCCAACACCTGCAACCGGCGGTGGGCTGAGTATGGTCGACAGGCTGACGGCCATGAGAAATACAGAATTCACAGGCGAGTTCAGTGATGAGAATGGCTGGCGGTGTCGCCTGTTTGAGAATGGAAACGTTCATATTTGCATCGACAGTATCTCGCTTCTGAATGCTCTGAACGATCTTATCAGCATATATTTTGCAAACCAGCTTCCGGCCGCAGGAAAAAAATGATGATTGAAAATGATAAAGAAAAAAGCCTGAACGATGCTACCCCGCCAGAGGTGCAGAATGACATCCGCAGCGAATCCACTGAAAAATCAAAGGAAATGGGTCGTTCAAGGTACTCATCTATCGCGATGATCGATTACTTCAATGCAATCGAACGTCTGTGCAAAGAGAAAGAAATTAACCCGGAAAATATCGATCTGAGCTTCAAAGTTCACTGGCTCAGAAACGCTGTTGGCGGCTCGTTTGCAAGGTCACAGGAGATGTTCGCGGAGTACCAGAAGTATGTTAAAGAGGTTCCTGAAGAGGCCCGTTACCTGGATATACCCGATGAGGTAAAGGTTGCACTCGGCGATATTATCTCGTACATCACCTGGCACTACCGTAGAAGCTATACCGCAATACAGAATGATAGTGTTAAAAAAGCTGAAGCACGTAGCATGCAGCTGGAGGAGGAGGTAACGCAGCTGTTACAGCGGCTTGAGCAAAGCGCTACCGATATGGATGAGCTGAAACTTGAGAATCAGGCACTACAGGGTCGATTAGAGATCCGGGACAGTACCGTCAAGGAGTTAGAAACAAGGCTGAATGTTGCCGAAGCAGAACTCGAAACCTGCCATCACCAGTTAGATAGCACACGGCATGAATTGAGCCTCGCACAGCAGTCAAATGACTCACTCTCCCAGCAACTGGCTGAACGTAAAACAGAGATCGCTGGTCACCTTGAATATCAAAAAAAGCTGAACGAAGAGATCAACACGCAGCGTTCTGATAACGCCGGTCTTTCCAGACAATGCGACCAGTTAAGTCAGACTGTGTCAGATACAAAGGCAGAGAGGGACAGGTTTGAACAGGAATTGATTGCTGCACAGAACCTTTGTACTGAGCTGAAAAGTGCACTGTCCGGGAAAGAGGGTGACCTGGTGGCGGTGAATGCCGAGCTTACTGAACTCCATAAACTAAACGAGTCGCTGAGCGCCGACCTGAATAAAGTAACTTTGGTCAGCCAGGGCTATGAAGCGGAAGTGGCTGAACAAAGCAATGAACTCAAAACGCTCCAGGCCAAAGTAATGAAGCTGGAAGCTACCCTGGAGGCGGAGAAAACAATCTCAGAATCCCTGAAAGGCACCATTGATACATTAACTGGTGCAATGGCAGGGGGAGGTACTGGAAAGTCAAAACAGCCGCGTAGCAGAAAAACATCATGATAAATGAAGCCAGGTTGATACACTTCTCTGCATCCCCTGGCACATAAGAACTTCTGCGGACATTCAGCCCGTCCGCAGGAGTTTTCGTCCTTCAGTCAACAAATGCACTACCTTTTTTGAGTCTCCACTTTCCAGAGCAGAAAACACGTTACCGATTCTACCAACAGCTTGTATCTGAGTGATAACCCCAGTCTTGTAATCATCTAGGATCCCTGACAGGAAAGCGTTCAGTTTTGTCTGTTCGCTTAGCGAAAGCATGTAGGACATTTTTTCTCCATTTTAAGCAGGTGTGTCAGTTGAAAGAGGTTTGCGTGATTCTGGAAAATGAGGCAGCACCATAGTTTCAGATGCTGTGGTCGCATCCCAGTGCCACCATCCATAAGGCCCATATTCACGGTTGTAATAATCTTTTTTGAGTTGCTTTCGGGCCAGATAAGCAGGAGTGGCCATACCAAATACTTCCATCGGGAACGGCTTATCGCTTTTTGTGTCGAGCAGGTAGAAGTCAGGGAACACCTCACTAATACTCGCATCATAACGCATGGGCTTAACGTACTGCCGGTGCTCTGCATCCAGCTTTTCTGCAACAACCGCCTCATAGGAGGAGTCCAGAGGTATCCAGTTCTCGCTAACGTGCATCAGCACAATTTGATGAGCTCTTACAGAAGGGCCTCTGCCGGTTACCGCAGCTGGTGACGTCAACGCAAAGACAACTATTTTCGCCCCGGATTTCCATGCTGCGTACTCCGATGAAAATCGTTTCTTTACGCTATCCCAATGGACTTCTGAATTGAAAAAAATCAGCGGTAGCCCCCCAAAATTCCGCAGGGGTAAAAATTTAAGTGGCTTCTCATGCTTTTCAGCATCGTAGCGAGGTAAAACTGACAGGAGCATGAGACGTTTATCACTCATCGCCTGTGATGAAAGACGCTGAATTTGCGACTGAGCGACAGGTTGTTTCGGGTCAGGTACACCAATGAATAAATGGTCACCTATGCAGGCTCTGCCGGTACGAATTTGTTTAGCGGTTTCAAGCAGACGATACCGTACCAGTGAATCGTTACGTTTCCCTGCCATTTTCGGGTACCAGACATTCAGACCAGACTCTGTCCACAAAAGACTAAGCAAGCCCAGGAGGGTCATTGAGGCCTGACCTCCTTCTGGTCGCTGAACATGGGGCAGGGGAGGCACTTCTGATTTTTCAGGAGGATCTTTCTCTGTCATACCGATACCGAGCCTTACAGCCATATCACCTTCGGTTGTAATCCGGACCACACCACTCGCATATCCTTTCAGGCCGGTATGCCGGGCATCAAGGGAGAAGAATACACAGGAAGGATCATGCTCAATGCCCGTGTTAGCGGCTTTGACGAGAATAAAGGCATCACCGTTCGGTAAAGCACGAACATAAAGTCGCTTTTCTCCTTTTCCACGACATCCGCAGGTGATGACTGATTTTTGACCTGAGGTGTGGTGTGCCTTTTTAAGAGCCGACTGCCACCCTTTAGCAAACTCATCCTGCGTTTGAAAGTCAGGTGAATACCTTTTGACGTTTGGATCGTCGTCGTAAGCAATCATCACTGCGAATTTTTGGCTCATAGTAGTCTCCTAAACAGGAAGTTTAATATCCCAACCAGAGCAACACTTCCTGAGCGTCATACTGTTCCTTTACGCCCATGTCGCTAAAGAATTCTTCGAAATCTGTTTCGGGAACGCAATGCCTGGACAGTTCTTGTAATGCTCGTTCTTTAGATACCGTCTCACCTTCAGCTGATTCGAAATACGTCATGGTTGACCTCTGACATTATTACAACAATCTTAAGCATTTAAATTGATGAAGGAGCTCAGGTCAGCTGACTTCGTCGTAAAACTGCCGCAAGCGCTGGGAGGCTGCAAATTCAATTCGTGACTTCAGCAGTTTGGCGACGGCCGCAAAGACATCAACGACCACGGAGTTCCCAAACTGTCTGTAAGCCTGTGTATTGGACACAGGGATACGGAAAACACTTTCCCCGGGTTTATCGAAGCCCATTAGCCTGCTGCATTCACGTGGCGTTAGCATGCGTGGCCGACGGTCCATGTTGTATGTGTTATGGAAATCAGTTTCTCCCAGTTCATGAGACCAGCCCCGATCAATAAGAATTTCAGATCCGTCTTTCATATAGCGGCTTGAGAGGGTTCTGGTGACACTATTAACATTGGAAGGATCTACTAGTCCAAAACCAAAACCATTGCCTTTTGCCGCATGTTTCTTTGCATAGTTGTATAAGTACTCCCAGAGTTTAGGGGAGAGGATGTATTTACTATCTACGCTCGGATCCAGTAAATCTGAGAGAGAAGGGCGCTTGTCCGGATAAAAGTCTTTAATGTCTCTCAGAGTAAAACCGTCTTTCAGACGTAGGTCGCGGCGAAAACCAATAAGGACGATACGTTCACGGTGCTGGGGTCGGAAATGACGGCCATCGATGACTTTAGGATCATCCGCGCCCGTGCTTTCGCTGTTTGCGACGTCGTAGCCAAGCTCATCGAGCGTTTTCATGATGATGTTAAAGGTATTACCCTTATCGTGACTCTTCAGATTTTTTACGTTTTCCAGAACAAAAATTGCAGGTTGTTTTGCCCGGATGATCCTGGCCACATCAAAGAAGAGCGTACCCTGAGTGTCGCACTCGAAACCGTGTTTGCGACCCATAGAGTTCTTTTTACTGACACCGGCGATGCTGAATGGCTGGCATGGAAATCCCGCAAGAAGAACATCATGATCCGGGATAGAGGCATCGATAAATTTGTATGCCTCGTCATCAGTAACCTCGGGCCGGTTGCTAAGAGTGATGTCACGGATGTCTGAATTGAAGCGGTGCTCGTTCTCATCGCAATACCAGTTCGCCCGGTAAGTACGGCTGGAATAAGTATTCCATTCGCTCGTGAAAAGACATTTACCACCGATGGCATCAAATCCGCTTCGCAGTCCACCTATCCCTGCAAACAGATCGATAAAGCTAAAGTGCCTGTCCTCATAATCAGCAGGTCGTGAAGGTATTAAAGTCTGTAGATAGCGTCCATCTGCGATACTCAGCTCACAATGCTCAGGTATGCATGTAACCTGACGTTTAAGGGATGCACGGGACCAATTACTGCCATTTTCATCATTTAATACCTGAGCCAGATATTTCAGGTCATAAATGGTCGAAGCTGTTAACAAAGTTTTGTGGATCAGAGATGGTGTTTTATCCACATCATTCAGGTCTGTCTCAAGATCATGAGTGTAACGTTTCATCCAAACTCTCTCAGGAATAATATCTTTGAGATAGATTAACACGCTTAATTTGGATTATTTTTTGGTTCAGGTTCTAAATTTATTGTGATTATTCTGCCTTTAAGTTGCAAAAAGATTGGTTTTAAGCCCGCCCATGAAATAATGACTTGTTAAAATACTGCCTGTAAATAGGCTTGTGGATACATGTCTGTACTCAACAAATCAAGGTGAAATGATGTTTTTTTTAACAAAGTTACTTTTGCCCATCATGATTGTTGTATTCCCAGTGGCGTCCTGGGGGAACTCAACAACTTTTGAGGCAAAGGTGGTTAAGATTGTTGACGGTGACACCATAACTGCGTTGGATGCTCAAAACACAACCATCAAAATACGGATGTATGGTATAGACGCTCCTGAATCTAAACAGGCTTTTGGCCAAAAAGCAAAACAGGCCTTAACCACAGCTATAGCAACTAAAATCGTTACCGTGATAGACCATGGTACGGATATCTATGGCCGTATGTTAGGTACCATCTGGTTAGATGGATATGATATCAATGCCTCTATGGTGGACAGTGGATATGCGTGGGTTTATCGGTTCGAAGATAACGCCATTGTCCCTGGCTATATCAAATATGAATCCGCAGCACAAAAGGAGGCAAAAGGGTTATGGGCAGACACCAACCCTGTCCCACCATGGCAGTGGAGACAGGCAAACGAAAAGCCCAGAAAGGTGAAAGGGAAGAAATAACCATGATGAAAGAGCCTCATCCGTTACTTCAGTTGGTACTAAACGATTCCGGTCGTCTAACCATGCCTGTTTATTATAGAGATCAACAGTATTGCCCGACTTGCCTTACAAAGGTGTTGAAGAGTGAGGATGGAAGTTTGGCGCACCTCGGGGAAATAAATCAAAATACATGTAGACCTTCTATTTCAGTAGTTGTGACAAAAGCAATTATTGAAATGTTATGTGACGGGGAAAAAATATTTGTAAATCCAATACGATACCGAGGCCGGGTGCTGGCACCCTCAGTAATTTTTTCTCCCGACACTCACACTTTCAAACCGTTTATAAATACAGACTATCAGCCTGTGGGAGCAAACTGGAAAAGTGAAAAGGGATATAAACTCGGTCTGTTTTATCTCAAAGATCGAGCCAACTCTATCAATAAAGAGGAATTTGATTTCATTGCCGTTATAGACCCTAAGGCAATGCAGAAAGAATTTATTTCGGCCTGGTCTGAGGTTGATGAAAAAAATCCATTGGAAACGCTGAAGCAGATCTTACGATCTAAAAACAACTCTTCTTTATGGGTAAAATGGCCTGGCAAAATTGAGCATGCGCAAAAAGGAAATTGCAACGAAAATTACTGGTTCGATTATCAATCTGATAATCAGGAAGTGAACTGTACGGTCTCTGTTGTAGGTATCGAAGGTAACAGTTCCGGTGAGACAATTTATAGATTGCAAACTTTGCTAAAGCGTAAGCTCAATGAATATCAACTGGTTCGGTCTTTAGGGACTATTATGCTTCTTGATAATACCGGGAATATGATTCCATCAAACCATCCTTATTTTGAAGTCATCTCAAAAGCATGTATAAATGGAGTGCGTGACTTTGTTCGTCAAAACCCGTGGGTAGTCTGACGGTCAACTATAAAGCATAATATAATTAGTAATAACAAGGAACAGACATGAATGAAAACTCAGTAATCTTAATAAGTTTATTTTGGTTTTTTTTTGGATCGAGTGTTGTAGCTGGTTTTATGGATGCATCATTATATTGCTGGATTTTTGCAGCCATAAGCGCATTGTTTCTTCTTTCGGTGATACAAACACCAAAGGAGTTAACGGTATCTATTCTTCTTGCGGTACTTATGGCAAGCTCCGCAGGTGTTTTCATTCTGGCTTATAAAGTCAAAACGAATGTCGTTTCACCAATCTATCTCTTAAAAAAGCCTACTGCATACATGGCTGAAATAGATAACCGAAGGATTCATGGTTACTAAATATTTTGCAATTGCATCATTTGACGGTCCGGGTTTATTTACCCACAGCATCGACTAATTCAAGAGGTTACATATGATAGTTTCAGAAGCAATTTTTTATTCTTCTATTATTTCCTGGGTTCTTTATTGGTGGTTTATTGGAAATATTACTAAAAAGGTAGGGATGCTTGTTGTTCCACTCACGCTTACCTTCGGATGTTACATTTATGCAATTCATTTGGATGATTCCGAACAGCAAACCAATTTACGTTGGGAGCAGATCGGTTTTATTACCTTTATAATTGTGATAATGTGGGCAGGAAAGTTTGTGATGAAAAGACTATCTGAATGATGATCTAATCCACACTTTTCGATATCTTAGAAAAGTAACTTTGTGAGCAAACAGTCATATGACATGCAAAACGCTGATCTCAAAGACAGATGATGGATACACATTTAGCATTTCACCTTACGAAGACGGGTACCGCTTATCAGTCTCGCCTGAAAATCGTCACAATGGTACCCAAAGCTTTGACGGCTGGTTCCCACGTTTTTTTTCCGAACCACAGTATGCCAAATCATCTTTAACTAAGTTTCTCGGTGAGTCCTTAGTATGGGAAGAAGATTCAAGTAATGCTCTATGAGATTACTTATTATAAATTTTTCTATTAATCTCCATGGAGTGATATATGAATTTGGCCTATTTTTTATTTTTGTCTATAACTGTTATGCTTACGAGCTTTATTATTAAATCACTTGTCGTATTGGTAAAGTTCAAATTACTTCGTGATGAACGTCTCGAATATACCAGCAATAAAAATATTGATGAGATGTACGATTTAATGAATGCGAAGGAAGAAATCCTCATAAGGCATCATAAGCAGATGTTGGCATTGCATCTTTCACTATTAATATTCGTTCTATTTATTGCTTACATTTACTAAAAATAATTTTATTCAACATTTCAACAAAGGGTTTTCAATGGAAAGCTTCGAAACTGAACAAATGATTCAATATGCTTTCTACATAAATATCGTAATAACGACTGGTTTGGCATGGTTTTGCTTGCGGTCAGGATTGCATTACAATTTTTTCAGAAAAGCAGAGAGTGCCAGAACAAAAGGGCTGAGTAGTACCTCTACTGAACACGGTCCAGCAATTGTGAGAATAAAGAAGCTACAAGCATTAGTAGATTTTATTAGTAACTGTGCTTTTCTAATCCTTTCAATTGGCACAGCTTATATTTTGTATTTTTGGATCCACAGTTAACTCATACAAGGTAACTTCGGCAAATAACAACTTCTAATGCAGGACTTTAATAACTATAACGGATGCTACATGAAAAACGACAGTTTAATTACGCGGTATAAAATACTTAAAGGCGAACGCGATGAGTCTATCTTCACCATAATAATCGCGCTAGTAGTAAAGCTGGGGCTGGTAGCCCTGGCATTCTATCTGTTGCTTGGTTCCACGATTGATTGGTCAAGCTGGAAAACCTATGCCGCCATGTTGATCTTTGGAGCATTTCTCTAAAAGGATGACCACGGCAATACCAGGTCAGACAACAAGGTCGTTAGCATGATCGTTGGAAGCAACGGAAGCACCTTGAAAAAGGTCGGCAGCACTATAAAATCCATCAGCAATGCACACAAATAAACTACTGGTATCTTAAAATGAAAGTGAAAGAGTTGATCGCCATGCTGAACGAAAGAGACCCTGAGGCAATTGTTCTGATTTCCGGCTATGAAACGATCGGCGGCACGGAAGTCGCAGAAGCTGATTTGCTCATTGATATGCAGTCAATATGCTTAGAACAGGCTGATAATCTCACAGGAAACCGTAAAGTTGTTTCTTCCGGTGGTGAAGATTCAGTTTGGTTAGGCTGGAAAGATGATTACCGTACAAAGGTGTTTTTAGAAGATGCCCAAATTCCTGATCAAGATGAATGACGGTCAGCGTTGGCTTCAAAGGCAATCTATCAGTACGTGAAACGTAAATGTTAAAAAATAACCACATATGAATCAATAACTTATGTCAAAGCTAAGTAGAGATGTCCGGGGTGGGGCAAAGTTCAAATGTCCTTTGATAATATTGAATTCCTGGATAAAAATCGCATCTTAACCTCTTCGTTTGAGTACCTTGTTGGGTTGACCCCGTATTCGCTTTATTTGTAGTATTGGGCTGCTTTGAAGTGTTTCATGTTCAAACGCGACGTGTTCTGTAAGTTCTTCCTGACAACAGAGCCGACAATATATACACATCCGCTATGGAGAATCTGACAACCGCTATGCGTATTACGCCACCCTGAGTTTTTCCTTCCTCTGTCGTACTGAGCAAGCCTCAGCACGCACTCAATAACATCCCGTCTGCGGATGTGCTTTACCGTACGTAAAAATGTAGCCCTCCAGGGCTGACTGTATCTAAAAACTGAGAAATTACTATGTTGCTGTCCTCGACGCGTAAGGACTGGCTGGGTAACGTCCGTGGTGACGTTCTGGCCGGTATTGTTGTCGCGCTCGCACTCATTCCAGAAGCGATCGCCTTTTCCATTATCGCCGGTGTTGATCCCCAGGTGGGCCTCTACTCGGCGTTCTGTATTCCTCTCGTTATGGCCTTCTTTGGCGGACGTCCGGCGATGATTTCGTCCTCCACCGGTGCAATGGCTCTCCTGATGGTGACGCTGGTGAAAGATCATGGCTTACAGTATTTACTGGCTGCCTCCATACTGACCGGGGTATTCCAGCTGATAGCCGGATATCTGAAGCTTGGCGGGCTGATGCGTTTTGTTTCACGCTCAGTGGTCACGGGGTTTGTTAATGCACTGGCAATACTGATTTTTATGGCCCAGTTGCCTGAGCTGACCAATGTGACATGGCATGTTTATGCCATGACTGCGGCAGGGCTGGGGATCATCTATCTCTTCCCTTATATCAACAAAACCATTCCTTCACCGCTTGTGTGCATCGTGGTGCTGACTGGGATTGCCATGTGGCTGCATCTGGATGTGCGAACCGTCGGGGATATGGGGAAACTTCCCGACAGTCTGCCGGTCTTCCTGCTCCCGGACGTGCCTTTAAATCTTCAGACGCTGCTCATCATCCTGCCATATTCTGCGGGGCTTGCGGTGGTTGGCCTGCTTGAGTCGATGATGACCGCCACTATCGTGGATGACATGACCGACACGCCAAGCGACAAAAACAGGGAGTGCAAAGCTCAGGGCATCGCGAACATCTGCACATCCTTTATCGGAGGAATGGCAGGCTGCGCGATGATTGGGCAATCTGTTATCAACGTAAAATCCGGTGGACGCGGACGACTTTCAACCCTCACGGCGGGCGTGGTGCTGCTTTGCCTGATTGTGTTCCTGCGCAACTGGGTCTCCCAAATTCCGATGGCAGCGCTGGTCGCGGTGATGATTATGGTTTCCATCGGGACATTCTCCTGGCGCTCCATTGCCAACCTGCGGACACACCCCCTTTCAACCAGCGTGGTCATGCTTGCCACCGTCGCGGTTGTGGTGGCAACACATAATCTGGCCTTCGGTGTGCTGACCGGTGTACTGATTGCTTCGCTCAATTTTGCCACTAAAGTATCCCGGTTCATGCGTGTAACCTCAGTTCTGGAGGGGACGAGCCGGACGTATACCGTCACCGGCCAGGTATTCTTTGCATCAGCAGACCGCTTTACGAGCCACTTTGATTTCCGTGAAGCGATTGAGAATGTGGTGATAGACGTTTCACATGCCCATTTCTGGGACATCACGTCCGTCAGCGCCCTGGATAAGGTGGTCATTAAGTTCCGTAGAGAGGGCGCCGGGGTTGAAATACGTGGGATGAATGAAGCCACCCGCACCATCGTTGACCGGTTTGGTGTTCACGATAAACCTGAAGAAGTCGAAAAACTGATGGGCGGTCATTAACAGACTGGAGGGAAAACTATGAATAATACTGTTACAGCCTGTGTGGACGGTTCACTTTCAACGCGGTCAGTGTGTGAATATGCGGCGTGGGCAGCCCGCACTTTGCAATCACAGCTAGCACTGTTGCACGTTATCGAAAAAGACAGCACCCCGGTAGTGTCAGACCTGACCGGCACTCTCGGCATAGACAGTCAGCAATTGCTGACCGATGAGCTGGTAGAAATTGAAGGGCAACGTAATCGCCTGCTGATGGCCCAGGGGAAAGCAATACTGGAAAGTTGTGCTGAACTGCTTCAAAAACAGGGAAGCCCGGATGTGCTTTTGATGCAAAAACACGGTACACCGGATGAAGTTCTGGCAGAGCTGAGCGACCTTCGTCTCATGGTGCTGGGGCGTCGGGGTAGCCAGCATCCGGTAGGCTCTCATCTGGAAAGCGTTATTCGTCTGCAAAAGAAACCCCTACTGGTTGTTCCGGAGAACTACTCAGTGCCTTCCAGAGTCATGCTGGCTTATGATGGCAGTGAAGAAAGCAGGAGTAACCTGGAACGTCTGACGATGAGTCCCTTACTCAGGGGGCTGGAGTGCCACCTTGTCATGGTAAACGGTAAGAAGGAAGAGCTGCTGACCGCACAGCAAATTTTACGTGACGCGGATATAGAAAACAGCACAACACATCTTACCGGGCAATCAGTCGGGGACGCGCTTATTCGTTACGCCGAGGAAAATGCTGTCGATCTGATAGTGATGGGGGCCTACGGTCATTCCAGGTTGCGGCAGTTCTTTATCGGTAGTCATACCTCCGAAATGCTGCAAAAGACGCAACAACCGCTTCTTATCCTCCGTTAGCACTGATTATCTTAAATAAAAAAGGGCGAGTTCTCTCGCCCTTCGTCACAAGAACACGTTTAGTTCAGCCGGTTACCTTTTTCATCAACTACCTTCTCACCGTCCTCTTTCGTGAACGCGCTTTTCTGCGCATCGGGAAGAATATCCAGCACGACTTCAGAAGGGCGGCATAGCCGGGTACCCAGCGGCGTTACCACGATAGGGCGATTGATCAGAACAGGGTGCTGCAACATAAAATCGATTAACTGCTCGTCAGTAAAGCGGTCTTCCGCCAGCCCTAACGCTTCAAAAGGTTCGACATTCTTACGCAGCAGCGCTCGTACCGTGATCCCCATATCCGCAATGAGTTTTACCAGCTCAGCTCGTGATGGTGGGGTTTCAAGATAATGAATAACGGTCGGCTCTGTACCGCTGTTGCGGATCATTTCAAGGGTATTGCGTGACGTGCCGCAGGCCGGGTTGTGATAAATGGTAATGTTGCTCATATCAGTATCTCATTACAAAGTGAAAGACAGACGAAGCGCCAGTGCTGCAAGCGTGACAAACAGCACGGGGATTGTCATGACAATGCCCACCCGGAAGTAATATCCCCAGGTAATTTTGATATTTTTCTGCGACAGAACGTGCAGCCACAGTAACGTTGCCAGACTGCCGATAGGGGTAATTTTTGGCCCCAGGTCGCTGCCGATGACGTTGGCGTAAATCATCGCTTCTTTGATAACACCGGTCGCTGTGCTGCCATCAATCGACAGCGCCCCGACCAGCACGGTCGGCATATTGTTCATCACTGATGACAGGAAGGCCGTCAGGAAGCCCGTACCCAGCGTTGCCGCCCACAATCCCTGCTCTGCCAGCTGATTCAGCAAGGAAGAGAGATAGTGGGTCAGACCGGCATTTCGTAAGCCGTAGACCACCAGGTACATCCCCAGCGAGAAGATAACGATTTGCCAGGGCGCACCACGCAGCACCTTACCGGTGTTAATGGCATGCCCTTTTTTCGCAACAGCAAACAGAAGCAATGCACCAGCGGCTGCGACCAAACTGACCGGTACGCCCAGCGGCTCCAGTCCGAAGAATCCCACCAGAAGCAACACCAGAACCAGCCAGCCGGTTTTAAAGGTATTCACATCACGTATAGCGTCTTTCGGTTCTTTCAACAGAGAAACGTCGTAAACGGCGGGAATGTCCTTACGGAAAAACAGATGCAGCATCACCAGCGTAGCCGCAATCGCGGCCAGGTTAACCGGGACCATCACGGCGGCATATTCTGAGAAACCAAGCTTAAAGAAATCCGCCGAGACGATATTCACCAGGTTTGAGACAATCAGTGGCAGGCTTGCCGTGTCAGCGATAAACCCTGCGGCCATGATAAACGCTAAGGTTGCTCCCCGGCTGAATCCCAGCGCCAGCAGCATCGCGATAACGATAGGTGTCAGGATCAGTGCCGCACCGTCGTTGGCAAACAGTGCCGCAACCATCGCACCAAGCAGGACGATCCAGGTGAAGAGCAGCCGCCCCCGGCCATTCCCCCAACGGGCAACGTGCAGCGCGGCCCATTCAAAGAAGCCGGATTCGTCGAGCAGAAGACTGATGATGATCACGGCGATAAAGGTGGCGGTCGCATTCCACACTATCTGCCAGACCACCGGAATATCCCCCAGATGAACGACGCCAGTCAGCAATGCCAGAATTGCGCCCAGTGAGGCACTCCAGCCAATCCCCAGCCCTCTGGGTTGCCAGATAACCAGGACGAGCGTGAATAAAAAGATAGCACCAGCCAGTAACATCAGAAACTCCATTCACATTTGTTTATTCGGATATATATATCGCCATCAGCAGGAGACAGATGCCACGCTACTGAGCTTGTTGCGTATGTTTTCTCGTTCACAGTTCCAGGCTGTATCAATAATACCCGCAGCCCATGCTGGCATGTGTGGCGACAGTCGGTAATGCACCCATTTTCCTTCGCGACGGTCGATGACCAGCTCGGCTTCACGTAAAAGGGCCATATGGCGAGAAATTTTTGGCTGAGACTCTGCGGTTGCCGCACAGATGTCACAGACGCACATTTCACCGGACTCCCTGAGAAGCATCACGATAGTTGAACGGGTCTCGTCGGCGAGCAGTTTAAAAAGCTGAACAGGCTGTAGCATGCTTAACCTCGTAAAAAAATAACAATACATATGGTATTTCATATGTGATAACTTTTAAAGCATAGCTTATGAAATGGAGATTTTTTATGACCGACTTACCAGCAATCGAACCGGCTTATTTTGATGATGCGCTTGCCAGCAAACTTACGGGCAACAACGAAACCATGCCGCGAATTCTCATCCTGTACGGTTCAGTACGAGAGCGGTCCTACAGTCGTTTTGCAGCGGAAGAGGCCGGGCGGTTGCTGGCAAAGATGGGGGCTGAGGTGAAAATATTTAACCCATCCGGTCTGCCGTTACCCGATGATGCGCCCGAAAGTCACCCCAAAGTGCTTGAACTCCGCGAGCTGGTCAGGTGGTGTGACGGAATGGTCTGGAGTTCTCCGGAAAGACATGGCGCCATGAGCTCGGTGATGAAGGCCCAGATTGACTGGATACCCCTGAGTGAAGGTGCTGTTCGTCCTTCCCAGGGTAAAACGCTGGCCGTCATGCAGGTTTGTGGTGGTTCACAGTCGTTTAACACGGTCAATCAGATGCGGATACTTGGCCGCTGGATGCGGATGTTCACCATCCCCAATCAGTCGTCAGTGCCAAAGGCATGGCAGGAATTTGATGATGAAGGGCGCATGAAACCCTCACCCTGGTATGACAGGATTGTCGACGTTACCGAAGAGTTGTTCAAAATGACGTTACTCCTGAAAGGGCACACAGCCTACCTGTCCGACCGCTACAGCGAAAGGAAAGAGAGTCATCAGGAGCTCGCGGCACGGGTCAATCAGGCCAAAATCTGACAGCCAGGCATGCCCGGATGGATTACCGGGCTTTAAATCGGTTTCTTCCCAAATATCTCTTCAGAGCGTGACTGAAGTTTCACCAGGGCATTGAACATATCGTCCTGATCCAGGGAACGCTGGGATTTCTTCGTCGTGGGAGCTTTACGCCTGCGAGAAGGGCCGTCTCCGGATGGTACGGATTGCGACCGGTTATTATCCCGCTCGGCCTGGACCAGCTGCGCCATTTCCAGGGCCCGCCCCAGACGTTTGTTATCCACAATGGCCCCCTGATCGATTTCAGAAAGCTTGTCATAGGTGGAGTAGGGAAGTGATACGCCATTAAGCCGGAGCTCTTTATGTCCATCCGGGTAATGCCAGACATCGATGTATTTACCAATCGCCCGACGACTGAATTCGCTGTCTTCAATCAGATAAAGGACTTTGTCGTATTGCACTGTGAGTGATTTCGACACTTTACGAGCTTCATGCCAGTTAAATACCATATCAAGATCGTCATCGACATCCAGTTCCCGATGAACATCAAACGCCTGGCGAGGCGCTTTTGCGAAACGACGGTTGTAATCGTTCATGAACTCTTCGGCAAATGCGTTCGCAGCTTCCATGGAACTGATGCCCTGGAGCCTGAGCTCCTTGACCAGTCGGTCCTGAAGCGTCAGGTGCGCCCGTTCAACGCGGCCTTTGGCAGCACTGGTTTCTGCACAAATGGTCTGAATGTTCAGTTCATGCATCGCACGGCCAAACTGGGTATCGCCGTCGCCGCCGGTTGCATTTTTATTGTTGATCCTGAATACGCTGGCTTTGTCGCTGTACAGCGCAAGCGGTTTGCCATGTTTTTCAATATAGCCCCGGGTCGCTTCAAAATAGGTGAAAGTAGACTCAGATTTCACGAAAAGAAGCTGCATTAAACGACTGGTTGCGTCATCAACGTAAACCAGTGCCGTACACTTAGGTCCCCGATTTTCAAACCAGTGGTGGTCGCAGCCGTCGATTTGTATGAGTTCACCGGCACAGGCACGGCGGTAACGAGGTTGCTGAATTTTTGGCGCACGTTGCTTACGTGGGACCCACAGACTGGCCTGAGTCATCAGCTTACGGACGGTTTCTTTGGAAAGATGAACACCGTGCACCTCAGACAGTTTTTCACAGGCCAGCGTCGGACCGAAATCGTTATAGCGTTCGCGAATAATGTTCAGCGCGTATGCGGCCAGTCCCTGAGGCAACTGGTTGTTACTGGATTTACCACGACGGCGGCTGGTCATGCCAATCGGACCATCTTCACGATAACGCGCAAGCAGACGACGGCACTGACGGTCGGAGATACCAAGCCGCTGAGCTGCCATTTGTGTTGTCAGACGCCGGTCGATGACATCCTGAATGATTTTGAGTCGGTTAACTTCATCCAATGTGAAAAACTCCGCTGCGAGAGCCGTCATGGTAATCCTTACTTGATTATACACGCCGGACATCTTAACTTAGCCATTATCGGACATTACAACTTTGCTACTACAACTTATGTCAAAGCAAGTTTAAAATGTCACCTCTTTGTGCAAGATAGAAAGGGCACTTTCAGCCTATGTAATCATATTAATGTGACTGCTGCGTTATCCCACTCAACCAATTAATAAAGCAAAAGTTAAATATGAAAGACTGGAATAAAAATATAACGAAAACATCTTAATATGGAAATATCTGTGTCAACGGGATCTTTAGTTATTGAATATCTGGTTCTAAATAGGTTCTACATTCAACGGGAAGGGAAACCAAATATCTATATGTTTTTTATAAATACCATTACGTGGCAAACAACAATCTGCATATTTTTTTAAAGAATCTCCACATGGACAAATATTTTCTGGCGATAATACTCCATCATGTTCTTTCGCCTTAAATCTCCAGGTCGTAATATTGAAAATTTGATGTGGGGATTGTATGTATTTGACAACACTAATTAAAGTTGAATAGTTATAATGATCACCATCATTGGAGAAAAAAACACTACATTTGTTAACGGGATTACTAACTATGTCATAAGTAATTAATTCAAAATCGATCACTTCATCAAAGCAAAGAACTCCATTATAAAGTTTATTTTTAACATGACCACAATCATTAATAAAACTACGGGTTGTATTACATACTGAACATTTCACTTCTTTTATTATTTCACGAGAACTACCGAAGATTTTATATGGGAATAACGCCTGCCAATTACATACCATTCTCGCTAAGAAGTTAACACCATAGAAATTAACCTCAGGCAGAAACTCATTATTTTCTTTAATATGTATTAAATCTATTTCTATCCTTTCAAGTTCTACCCATGCTTCATAAAAATCACCTCTTGTAAGTAGATTAATGACTTGAATATATTTTAAATGGGCTAGTAAAATTGTTTTGTATAAAAACAATCTGTTTGATTCATTATTCAAGCTCAAGGATTGAGCTTTTTTTAACTCAGCATTAAGATAATCAAGAATAGCACTATCTTCTTGAGTAATACACATCCAACGCTTTAACTTTTCGTGAATATTCATAATATCTATATAGATTTTTATTTGATTTTGTTAATTACTTTTAAAACATCGTCTACTTTTCCAGAAACAGTGTATTTCACATGTTTTCCTGATTTATTTTTTTTAATTATAGAGACTTTAACGTCTATATCTCTAGTTCCAAAGTTATCAATTTTTTTCTGAATATAATTTGAAACAAGATTTACTAAAAAAGGTATCATTACTGATGTGGCAAAGAAAGTGCCTAACGCTAACGTTATACTGTTTAATTGCAGGTACGAAACACCATTAGAATCTCCGTACACTTTAACATTAGAATGTGATTGCTTGGTGAACTGGAAAAAATCCAGTGCATTACCTCCAGTAATTTTTGAACTATCAAAAACGATCGCAATCTCATCATCTTGAGGTTCATATGAAGAAATGATTTTTACCTCTTCATCTTCATCACTCATTTCACTCAAAGTAATGGGGTTCATTCTCAACTCCTTGTTTTATATTTTTACATTCAAATTTTACTATACGACTGGTTAATTGCTCCTGTCCAACACACACCAGAGTTCATATGCTTAGCATACAAGGGACCAATGCCAGTAGCGACAGGCTAGTGTGTCAAAAAACCACATGAAGATCAATCTCCTGCGGAAAATTTGGCCGCAATTAGTTTCATTGTCCTTTCCATGCCTTGATAAACTGTCGCATCTGTAATGTTTAACCTTGCGAGTTCCTTAAGTATTCTAGCTTTGTTTCTGATCACTATTTTTTCTACTTTAAACTCTTGCATAGCATCATCAGGGTTTGAAACTAAATCGGGATAAACAGCATTATTCCCAAATAATAAGAATGCACCTGACTGTGATGACATCCTTTCATTATTATTTCTTCCTTTAACGAAAATTAACCTTTCCAAATCTGATGGTATAATTACATCTTTAAAATAAGGTTTTTCATCTTTAATGTAATGTATGAGTTTTTGACAAGCTTCAGTTTTATTGAAAGCCTCCTTGTCCATTTTACAATCCAGCTGATCTTTCAGTGTTTGACTTAGCATTGATATATTTGATATGCAACTTACTGTATCAGAGTCAAAGAATTTTATACGATCCCTTTTTGTTTTGAAAATAATAACATGTCCATCAACCTCATTTGTATTTTCATTATTACTAATGTCGCAACAAGCGAAATACAGAGCGATTAGTGGATTTGATGTTATATCCAACAAACGAGTTGGTAGTCCGTAGTGTTGCATCCTTACTAACTTGTCTAGCATTGTTTTATCATCAACAAACTCAGTTGGCCTTGCTGTTAGGGCTTCACGGACTAAATTTGATTCACTGTGCAAATGCTTGAAGTTACCTTTTTTGTTTTTCCTGAAAACTGATGGAGCCAACTCGTAAGATACATCAGAATGTCCACGATAAAATATTTCTGCATCTTCTTCATGATCTTGTTCTAAAACACGCGCCATGAAACTTTGAACATTATCTATTATTGGGTAGTTATCAACTTCATCAGGAAGTGCTTCAGTAGGAGGAAGTGGTGTACTTCTTGTCGTTATATTTAGAAGTGCTAATGTTTGATTTAAATCACGTGCTTTTATTCCCCAGTGAGTCCGTTTCAGCCCATATGCACCTAATTCTAAAGCTGTTTGATATAACTCTTTGTTTATCACTACGACATCATCTTGTGAGTGAGTGATTCTGAAATCAAACTCAACATTTTTGTTAACTGTTCGTAGATTTGAAATTACACCAAGTCGCAAAGTAATGTATTCAACATTGTCTCGGGAATAAAGTTCTGACATAAAAAGCGTAGGTAATTTCTCAATATAAGATAATGCTTTATCATTCAAAGGCGTTAACTTCAACCGGATGTCATCAGAGGTGCCTTCTAACATACGTGATATAGGAAAATCACAACTCCCACTAACCCGTTCATACATGGGCCAATGTTCAAAATAGTCAGGTTCTCCGCCCATAATTAGATTAAACATTAAAACTAAATCCTTATATTTTACTTAATGAATTATTTACAATCCAATCAATTGCGCCAGAGGTGCGAATCCAAGGCTTTATATTATGATTCACATAATAAATGGCTTCATCCATTCCACCTAACGTGATATATCCACTGTTAGACTTGATCTGTAATCTGCACTTCGATAACAAGCCGGGGATGTGTCTATTAGAATCAATCGCAGCTTTAGCGATATCATCGGCATCCGGGGATGACTGTCGGTAGGCGAGTAGGGCGCGTGTATACTGAAAAAACGAACGCATATCCCCAGGATAATCGTCCAGTAGCAAGGCCAGATCATCCACCATTTCAAGCTCAAGGTAATAGTTCGCTAATAAATGACGAATCCCCTGGTTATCGTTCGGGTTGAGCTTCAGCATTTCGCGGCTATGAGCCATAGCCGGATAAAAATTACCAGACTCCCATAAGGCCTCAGCCAAAGCTGCTTTTGCTCTCATATATGGACGTGTTTCGACAAATCCCCAGAAACGTCCTGCGAACTCCTGAAAATCCTCGCCAAGTGCAATGCTGGCTGCGTACAAAGCAGTCTCCAGCTTCCCGATTTTTGACTCAGGAGGTTCTTGAGATATCTCGCAGTAGAATGAGTATGCGTCAGCACAGAGCGGGGATTTCTTGATAGCTTTTCTGATGAGTTTCAGCACAACTTCCAGGTCATCATTTTCCCAGGCATCGAACATGAACTCCTGAGCCGCAACCAGATCTAGATGTAATTGCTCAGAGCTGACAGCAGTTTTATACAAATCAACGCGCTTTGTAGTCGGGAATTTAATCATCTCAAGTATCCTTTTGGGGACTCACTGTTCCGGTACTTTGCAGCACTGATGGTCGATTCTATCGCTTTGAACTTGCCACAAACAAGCTCGGGTCTGCCAGAACGGGATTGATAGCCCGGAGCTGTTCCTGGATGCGCACCTGAGCCTTACGGCTGGGCGATTTTTTGCTTCGTTCCCGTTTGCCTTCGCTTTCCCGCTCATCCTGTTTTACCTGAGCCAGTCGGAGTACAGTCCCGAGACGTTTGTTATCAACAATCTGCCCCTGGTCGACACAGGCCAGCTTATCAAATGCCTGGCACTTAAGGCTCCGGTGCCCATAGAGGAAGGCGAGGGTGCCATCGGGATAATCCAGTACTTTAATTTTTTCACCGGCAAGACGGCTATTTTCTTCTGTGGTGTCCATGAGATAAAGGATCTTATCGTACTGGAAGGTCAGTGATTTCGACACGGTACGAACATCATGCCAGGCAAAGATGTCTCTTAATTCATCGGGGCTTTCCTGCACCGGACGATGCAAATCTTTGGGGAACTTAGCCGGTCGTGAAAACCGGCTGTTAAAGTCAGCGATGAAAGTGGCAAGCCAGGCATTTGCGGCCTCAATGCCGGTTATACCTTCCAGACGCATTTCTTTGATCAGCCGATCCTGAAGTGTCTGATTCGCACGTTCCACGCGGCCTTTAGCTTCAGAGCTGTTGGCACAAATAAGCTCGATTGCCAGGTCATAAAGCACACGTCCGAACTGGGTAACGGTGGTATTGCGTTTCTCCGGACCACTGACGCGAAATATTGCGTGTTTGTCACTGTACAGCGATACCGGCTTCCCATGCTGCTCGATGTATTCCCGGGTTGCCAGCATGTAGTCAAAGGCTGTTTCTGACTCGCTGAACCGCAAATGCATCAGACGCCCGGTGGCATCATCGATAAAGACCAGCAGGCAGCATTTTGGCGCACGGCCTTCAAACCAGTCATGGTGGGAGCCGTCGATCTGGATAAGTTCACCCAGACAATCACGCCGATGTCGGGGTTGATAAACCCGTGACTTACGGCGAGCATGCGGGACCCAGAGTCCGTCAGACGTCATCCAGTTGCGGACGGTCTCGATTGAAAGCCGGATATTATGGCGCTCTCTGAGTTTTTCTGCGGCCAGTGTGGGCCCAAAGTCACTGTAGTTTTCACGTATCAGCGTGAGTACTCGTAGTTTGAGAGATTCGGTCAACCGGCGGTTGCTGGGCTGGCCGCGTTTGCGGCTGACAAGTCCTTCAGCACCAGAAACTCGGTAACGATTGATAAGTCGTTGCGCCTGACGTTCTGAAATGCCAAGCTGTGATGCTGCATCACGACGGCGTAGACGCTTTTCACAAACTGCCTGTATCACCGGTAGGCGGTGGATCTCTTTATCTGACATGGTCACCAACATGCGTTGAGCCCCTTAGAATTGCATTCAGTTTAGCTTACTCTAAGGTGACGTTTCTATCTGGATAAAAAGTGACATTACTAAATGGTTCTAACAACTTAAGTGCGCATAATCAGGATTATGTAAGATCAGCGTTAAGTAGTCGATTTATTTGAAAGTGACGTCGTCTTTAAGTTAAAATCACCTATAATCAATACCTACTGGAGCAGCTCATGGCTGACACCTACCTCCCCCCGGGCTTTAAAAAATGCAAATCATGTCAGCAAGTTAAACCCTTTGAACAGTTTGGAAAAGAGCTCAAGGGCAAGTTTGGCCTCAAGAGTAAATGCCGAGCGTGTATTAGCGAGAAAAACAAAACGTACGCAGCAGGCCCAGGGGCCGAAGTAAAGACGCAAAATAATAGGACCTACCAGGCAGAAAACAAGACTGAGCTCGCGGAGAAAATGCGCGTTAAGCGTGCGAAAGAAAAATTTGGTGATCGCTATAATTCCTACCTCGCTTCTTTAGAGTCCATGAAAAAACTCAAATAATGTAATCGCCAACGGAGGAATAATGAATGTACATCTGAAATATGATACGATAAAGCACTATCACTTTGATTGGCTAACGCCTGCTGGCGACTATCCTAATTCAGCGGTTATGCTCGTAGGTTTCCGTGATGGGCGCTGGATTATTGTTCAAGAGTTCGGAAATGATTATAGCTGCTTCGAGGGCGTTCTGAAGAATGGTGATGATCTTAATACGGAGCCTAAATTCTATTCCGACTTAGAAAGCGTAGCGGTTGCTGCTTTTGGCATGATGAAGCAGATATATCCCCAGTACCAAGATAGCACGTTAGAAGAATTCCTCGCTGGATAAAATATTCTAGAAACCAAACTCGCCTTATTCGAAGGAAACTGACTATGTATAGAAAGGTTTTAGCTCTTTCAGCCTTACTGATTTCTGCTTGTTCCACCGATAATCCTCATAAACAAAGTATGCACCACAATGATTTTGAGCTTTCGGACTCAGCTGTAAAAATTCAAATCAAGTCTGGAAATAAGACAATCTCCGGCTCAGGTACTTGGATCGATGAACAACATATTCTTACAGCTTCACATTTATGGCTTGATGCAAGCAAGGATTATAGTCTAAGTATAATAACAAGGAATGGGAGCCAACCAGCAACAGTTATCAATATTGATGATCCTAAGAACCGGGACCTCGCTCTTTTAAAAGTAGAAAAAAATACTATTGTCAAAGCCCCACCTAATTGGAAGCTTCCAGTATGTGATAATGTTCTAGCTCCAGGTGAGTCTGTTTGGGTTCTATCGGGAATGTATAATACGCTTTCAAATACGTATGCTTCCCCCGACTCAACCTACTATTATAAAGGAATAGTTGGTTCTGATGGTTTGACTGCTTTTTATCAAAATGGAGTTAGTGGAAGCGCTGTGTTAAACCAATCTAAGAGTTGCTTATATGGTGTTGTGAGTCAACAAGACATTAAAAAGATCAATGTCTATCAGATATATATTACGAAGATTACTACAAATGAAATTATACGCGGATTCATAGGTTATAAAAATAATTAAATGAGCGTAATCTTACAACAGGCAATTCCGACGTTATCTGCGTTGGTCTACCTATCTGAACCTTTAAAAGGAACGTCTATCATGTATAAACTTTTACCCGCAATACTAGTCTTTCTTTCGGTGTTCCTTGGACTAATCGCTCTACTCAGTGCTATCAAAAATGGTTCTGATGAATTGGCGGTATTCCTCATTACACTTTCGGCGTGGTTCGCTGCTTTAAGTAAGTTTTATTCACTTAAACTGTATAAAAATAGTTAGCCTGTGAATCCAAATACAGTTGACAAGTATCCAGCACTGCCCCCGTGATTTATTCAGGTTAGAAGCATTCCCGGAGTGCAGGCTGGGATTAGAAAAGTTACTTTTCTTACGATGTACCAACCAATAGGGCACGACTTATCGTAATGCCTAATTACATATTACCTGTTTAAGTCGATCTAATAATTTCATTGGAGCAGACATGTCCCCGGAATTGGTATCAGGCATTGCACGAGTGGCGCATGAAAAGCTACTTTCAGTTTTGACGGAGTGCGGCACAAAGAAGACGAAAGGCACATGCCTTTTTGCAAGCTATCTTGTATGTTATTTAGCAAAAACTAAAGGTCTAGATGCTGTTGTTCGTGGGGGTAACGGTGCAGATGATGGCGGTATATTTACAGAGAGTGGTGGCTTTGGCCATTATTGGTGTGAATTGAACTTCGAAGAAGTGCAATATTATATTGACATCACTTCCGAGCAGTTTGGGTTTCATCCATACATAGTGAAACGCGTCAACGATATAACAGGATGGCCACGATATATTCCTGGTGATCAGGAAACGGTCGATAGTCATTTAGAACAATTATTACGCGACGGCTATACAGAATAGGCTGCGTATACACTATCGCAGCCTTTCAGGCTCTTAACCCTTGTGACCAGTTAACGGAACCACTCAGGATGACGCTGCCGATCAACGTTGATAACCTGCGAATTAAATTCAACGACATCCGCTGGAGTAAGCATTAATTCATCAGGATTTACAATAAATGGTCTTAAAACCACTTCGCCACCGTCTTCTTTTGCACCGTAGATATTAATAAGAAAGTGCAGTCGTTGATTTCCGTCAGCATTGCGTTGCCATTCTCTAAAAGTCAAAGTCTGTTTAATATAGTTTGTTAAAAGAAATGCGAATTCAGATTCTTCCGTTTGTGAGATACCGTTTTTGTTAGACATTTTTTTTAGTATCTTTCCGAGCATGGATACACAGGCATCTAGGGAAGGTGCGAATAAGCAGGTCATTTCTTCCCAAGCTGACTCGCTGATTAAAATTTCGCGGATCTGGGCCGATTTTTTTCCCGCAAACACATCGAATCAGCCTATTTAGGCTATTTTTTCCACCATTTCTGGCGTTATTTCCGGTTTTTACTGAGATCTCTCCCACTGACGTATCATTTGGTCCACCCGAAACAGGTTGGCCAGGGTGAATAACATCGCCAGTTGGTTATCGTTTTTCAGCAGCCCCTTGTATCTGGCTTTCACGAAGCCGAACTGCCGCTTGATGATGCGAAACGGGTGCTCCACCTTGGCACGGATGCTGGCTTTCATGTATTCGATGTTGATGGCCGTTTTGTTCTTGCGCGGATGCTGCTTCAAGGTTTTTACCTTGCCGGGACGCTCGGCGATCAGCCAGTCCACATCCACCTCGGCCAGCTCCTCGCGCTGTGGCGCTCCTTGGTAGCCGGCATCGGCTGAGACAAATTGCTCCTCTCCATGAAGCAGATTACCCAGCTGATTGAGGTCATGCTCGTTGGCCGCGGTGGTGACTAGGCTGTGGGTCAGGCCACTCTTGGCATCGACACCAATGTGGGCCTTCATGCCAAAGTGCCACTGATTGCCTTTCTTGGTCTGATGCATCTCCGGATCGCGTTGCTGCTCTTTGTTCTTGCTAGAGCTGGGTGCCTCAATGATGGTGGCATCCACCAAAGTGCCTTGGGTCATCATGACGCCTGCTTCGGCCAGCCAGCGATTGATGGTCTTGAACAATTGACGGGCCAGTTGATGCTGCTCGAGCAGGTGGCGGAAATTCATGATGGTGGTGCGATCCGGCAGGGCGCTATCCAGGGATAATCGGGCAAACAGGCGCATGGAGGCGATTTCGTACAGGGCATCTTCCATGGCACCGTCGCTCAGGTTGTACCAATGCTGCATGCAGTGAATACGCAGCATGGTCTCCAGCGGATAGGGCCGTCGGCCATTGCCCGCCTTGGGATAAAACGGCTCGATGACAGCGGTCATATTCTGCCATGGCAGAATCTGCTCCATGCGGGAGAGGAAAATCTCTTTTCGGGTCTGACGGCGCTTAGTGCTGAATTCACTATCGGCGAAGGTGAGTTAATGGCTCATGATGTCCCTCTGGGATGCGCTCCGGATGAATATGATGATCTCATATCAGGAACTTGTTCGCACCTTCCCTAGACTTAACGATGTTAAAATTTTGGTTGTATTAAAATCCTCCTGCGAAAGTGAAATCATCCATGTATTATCTTTATGATAGTCGGTGATATAAATAAAATGAGATGTAAAAGGCGTTGAGTGATTGAACTCTCCTAAGTTCCATCCATACTGTCTCACTGTATTTGAGCTAAGTTCTTTGTCGGTAATGTTCATAATTCATACCTTTCGATAAAGTCTGTAATGATAATTAGCTATCTCAAAGGCCCAGAACAACTCTTGAAATAACCTCACTCGAAGAATTTATCATATTGAACACCCCTACCTAATAACCTTGCCGACTTAATAAATCACAATAGCCCTCCCCTGTCATTTTAAAACGCTACTTGAATTTTTGATAGCTTATAGTTGTTTTACGTTCTTTGTGATACTCATATGTCATCTTCTCTTTCCAGTACCAATCTTGTAAATCCTGCAAGTCTAGCCCATTTTTCTCACGTATGCTTTCGTGTAATTCGCTAAGCGCGAGTTTATCATTAGGTTTATAAATGGCTAATTTTTCTTCAAATAAATCCAGCCAACGTTTCCCCATCTTTCGACGCAAAACAAACACCATCGTGATAATTGTACTGAAATGCACAGCAATTAGTTCCAACTTATGCGATTGCTGACCAGATAAAATTACTATTGTAACAACAGGGATGGCCGTATATAAAGCAATCAAAGCGACCATAAGTTGATATGGTTTTTCCCGTATTACCATGTCCATGGGTAAACCAGAGGACGCTACTGCTTGCCAAAATCTTAAATACCTTCCGATGGACTTAAACCTTTTCCCGTTTTTATGCATAAACCTGTTTTTATTTACTATCATGTTAGACCTCTATTTTTCTGTAATTCTAGAAGAATGTTACCTTAACCCTTAACAGGGATAACACCGCATGTATTATCTCCATAATCAAAGCGCAGGGCCGGTAATAAAAAGTACCATACCATCGATGTGTAGTTCGTTCAGTGCATCCCTGTCCGTGGATAGCTTTCTAATGTTGTCAGGAGTTGCATCAATCGGGTATAAATCTTGCGTCAGTTTGACGAGATTCTTCTCAGTGCAGGTAAGACCGCCTTCAGCGAGAGTGCGCAGGTAATCACTAAACACGACTTCTTTTTCATCAGAGGTAAGTCGCTCGAAGTACCCCATATGTTCGGACGTGAAATTCTCATCTGCAATACTTCTCACTACTGAGATGATATCCGACCTTATGACCAACTCCCGCACCGCAGCATAAAAAATCCTGCCGTAATGTCCTGACACGTTTTCCTTTGCGAGCCACCAGCGCTCATCCGTGGTAACGGGTACTGTGGTCGGGGATGCCAGTAGCAGAACGGGGCTTAAACCGGATCGCGATAACCCTTCAGCAAAAGCTTCTTCAGGAAGACTGCTAACAGGCTTGCCTTGATAACGTGCTTCTACCATCTATGCTTCTCCTTTCTGATGTAGGCATGACTGCCTTCTATTTAAGCAATCAGTAAACCGGATTGAGCTGAGCAACGTTATCCTTCTCCCATCATTGCTTGCCACTTTTACCATAAGCGCCAAACAATTAGCCCCATTATTCCGGTTGTAAACTGAACCTTAACACTAACCAGTATGAATCGGTCATCTGGGGCAAAGTGTCCACCGGGTTGAAGTAGCCAGGTTGTTAGCGGCGGATGGAAAGCCAGTACGAATCCGTAAACTATAAAAGCCAAGCTCAGTAAAAGAAGGAGCATGCGCCCAATACGTTTGAGTTGATAAGATAAACTCGCGCTAGTTTTTCGTGGGGGTACGATATGGTCTTTCAACACTGTCTCCTTGCCAGCAAATGCCGAAGCGCTGGCATAAAGATTAAACAATTTTTATGCCAGTTACTCCGGCGAGATGGGTGATAATCCTCGTTGCCATCATAAAGCCTTATCTCTTTCAAATTTGAGCGATAAGGGGTCTTTGAGCCTGTAATGGCTTTTTGTTTGATGTTTTGATGGCACCTGCCCCCGCGTTTTACCATGACCGAAGTACATAGCGGCTCACACCTTCTGCTGGCTGTTGCCACTCGCTATTCTCCGTTGACGGTCTGAGGCGCGTCGAGCCCCGGGAGATGTTTTTCATCGCCTGCTCAAGAGTGTCCATCCTGTAGGTTTTGATGTTCACCCCTTCTTCAGAAATAGGCCCCAGCAGTTCCGTAACCTCACGCTCACCCTGATAAATATCGACCCACTGTGTAATATTCACCTTATCACCATTCGCATCAATGCCACGTCGGTTAAAGTGGTCAATTTCAAACTCACACACGGTTACCGGTACCAGCCCCTCCGGGCGCGGATACCCGAGTATTTCATCAAAACCAGGTTCCCCTTCATCAGTGACCAGATCAGGCGTCAAATAGAGTTTTCCGTTACGGGAAAAATGCGCAACATGGCAGGACCACTGGTCATTTAACATCGTTGGCATGCTTGTGAACATTCCTGAATACCACCGTCTGGCATTATCAACTGATTTGGTGACGAGGATTTCATCTGGTACTTCCCCGTTGTCCATGGTGTAAAAACTGAGAGACAGAGCGGTATTTCTGCGTGAAAGTAGCTTTTCTTTATTGACCTCTTTATTTTCAAATTTGGACAGGTATTCCTCAAGGAACAGCGCCTGCAACTCGGGTGTCGGCGCTTTCTGATAAAACCAGTCGGCCAGGTCTTTAGTGCCAATATAGATGAGGCTGGCTTTACCTTTTTCGCTCTTGACCGCAACAGGAGCCATTAGGCTTACTTGCTGTACGTACTCACTGGTTTCATTGATACTTTCATAGGCCTCAATCCACTGGCCAAGCAGATTGGTGTAAATCACCGGATCGTTCAGCTTTAAAAACTGCTTAAGAGCCTGAGCGCCACGGGAGCATGTATCAAAATAACGCTGCTTCTCTTCGAAGCTTTTGAAAGCAGTCTTTTTGCCCGACCATGTGGCCACCAGCTGTTCATCTTCGAACAGGGTGTTTTCAGCTGGTAAGAAGTGTTTCATTTTCGCAAAACGTTGATGAGTGACGTTTAAGACATTTCGGGATGTAGCAAGTACCATTCGATGAACCCAGGCATGCCCTTCCATCCGGTTGTCGCATTCAAAATTTGCTGGTGCGGCATATGCAACAAGTTTCCCTGAAGCATTTACCGATAACCTGACCAGCTCATAGCCTTTGCTGCTAATAAAATTACGAACCCCGGGAAGATGTTTGAGCCCCACATCAGCGAGCATATAGAGCTGGTTCAGGAGCTCTTTGGAGCCCTTCTCTGTACTCATGGCAGCTTCCAGCGTCGCCCCCCTGTTATCAGCTCGCCAGGCTACAATGCATCGATCTATCAACTCTGATCTCAGATTAGGCTGGCCAATATTTCCATCGGCCAGAGCCTGGCTCAGCATCTGCCGGTAAGGTTCTTCTGCCTCACGCTCGGCACGAATATAATTTAAAGCCATCTTGAAGAAGCGAATGTAAAACAGGTGATTAGACCTGAATTTACGTCTGTGAATGTACCATTCGAGCTCCTCCGCTTTAATGGTATCCATGCACAGGAAACCCAGTTCAGCATCATTCCTGCTGGACTCCTTAAATAAAGACAAATTCACCTTACAATTGAAATCTCGATCCGTTGAGTATCTGTTTACTGTTGCGTTGACACAGATATCGTCTCCCTGACGGAATGCAATAACCGGCTCATAGTTTTTATGGGTTCTCCCAAGCCATTTATAGCCAGAGTAGCTGTTGTCTTCCTGAACTGCTCCTGGTGCTGTCACTGGGTTCATCAACGAATCCCAGTTGCACATTACCCGGGATCCGGACTGAAGGCATGAGTTTGCCTGTTCAAGATAACTTTGCAGAGACGGCCGTGTCTCAGCCATACCCAAAAGGCCAGAACCGTCTTTGTCGTGCAGAAATTGGAAGTACCGTTCCTGGAACTCAAGGCTCAGAAAACTGTAAGGGGTATTGGTATCATAGAAATCACCAAATAGTTTGAGCCGGTGATCGAGGCCGCAGATAAGGATCAGGAAACGACGGTAGTGAAGTGCCATAAGATCATGCTGCTTCAGTCGGTCGGTATAACTGACGTCCTCAAACTTTATGGTGCTGCCATCAATCCCCTGGAAATGTGCTTCCTGTTCGCTGGCGGAAGGGAATAGCTGCGAAGCCCCAAGATGGCTTTCTACCGAAGAGTAAACCTGATGAATATTTTGACCGTCCCGGACCAGAAGGAATACAACCCGGTTCCTGTCATTGCGGACATGATTTTCCCAGGGATCGCGGTAATCGATATAACGTCGTGTTGTGGCCATACATACGATGGAACGTTCGGACGGAAAAATCTGCTCCACCAGCCCGGGGCTGGTTCGTAAAGTTTCATGAAATTTTTCCATATCAGAGAAGTCGAACCAGCTATCGAGATCGCACCATACGGCCAGCTCTTCATCCACCATCAGCTTTGCCTGAACGACCTGGAGCGGGAGGTGTGATGGAGCGGATTCACCCTTCACGATATTCACTACCTCAACGTCTTTGCCGGTATACAGTTCCAGACTGCCAACGCCATCGTGGATTTTCTTCACATATTCCATGGCTTCTTCTGTAGTGGCCAGACTTGCCGCTGCAACTTCCTCGAAATAGGGCAGCATTCTTTTGCTGGCATTAGCGATTGCCTGCGTTCGTTGTGTGATGATTTTGCTGATGGCTGTGCTGATCTGCCCTTCTTTTAAGGCCGCTTCTCTGATTTGTTCAATGCGGGTATCTGAAATACCAGAGGACAGAGCATTTTGAACTGATCCAATCGCCAGTGAGGTTACCGCCTGCTGCTCTTGTGGGGGCACTAACGCAACGCTAAGGCCCGTCACAGGGTTTTCACGGTCATCTGTACCTAATTGCTCAATCGCAAGGTCACGGAGCCCCTGAGCATCGCTCACGAGGGCTGTAAGCGATGCCTGTAGGCTATTCACTTCTTCCTGAGCTTGTCTGAGTTCAGCATCCCGGATTACCTTATGGTCGGGTTCAAATACAAAACTGGACAGAAAATCCTTAACCAGGAAGCGATGCTCTCGCATTTCTTTGCCACGTTCCCTACGGTTGCCGCTGCTGTCTTCAGTGACAATAGCTACAGTCTGACCGTAAACGCGGGGATGGGCGCGTAGAATCACTGTGTGCAGCTTATCTTCAACGTAACGCAAAGACGTAATGAGCAGCGTATCCCCTGCCACAATACCCTCTTCAGGGATGCTGTCAGTGGACGTCCAGTACTGACCCGCCAGCAAAGAATGAAATCGCTCTAAACGGTCAATGTTATTTTTGCTGACCAGGTCACCCATATACCTTTCCTTCCAGATTCGTATGTTAGGTGAATCATACCAGATTGCACTTACCGTCTAATAACTCAAAAAACACCAACTTCGGCATTCACTAGAAATGAATCCGTCCACTATTATTCATTAATTAAATAGATTCTTAGATATGAATAGCGCATTGCTTTTAAAGCAGGTTTCGCAAAGGGTTAAAAAAGGCTTCTTAAGTGAAGCCTTTAATAATAAATGCTACTTATCTTCAGAGGGATACATTTCCCAGTATTTATTACGTACATTAACAAGGCAATGGTCTGCTGTTTCTGAAGCGCCTTTGTCGCGGTTTACAAAGGCTTCTGCAACTTCATCCAACTTATCCGGTACCGTATTTAATGGTAATGCCTGCTTCAGGTTGGTGGTTACCAGTTCCTTTGCTTTATCATGATTAAGTTCAGTTCGGATGCTTGCATCTTTACAAATATCATCAACCTTACCATCAAGAATAATGTTTGGGATAGGTTCGTTTTCAACTTTATGTGTAGTATTAGCAGAGGAGCCAAAAGCGACTGACATCATCGCACACAGCAGAATATTTTTTAATTTCATAGTTCACTCCATTATGACTATTGATATCTACTTATGAAGTATTAGTTATATCATGTTTGCCGTCAAAACATAGAACCCACTGTTTTGACTTTAAACATATCATGCTACAACGTTTTTTTGCACGTGACTTTAGTAGGCATGATTTATGAGGTTTCAGCAGGACGTCAGATTGTTGTCGATCCAGTATTGATGCAAGCCTACCGTCCATTTCTTCGATAAGGCCGAAAGTAAAAGCGCTAAACCACAGCAGTTACCAGGAGTAAAAATTCGTATGGGATCTGGAGAACCGACTTTAACACTCATAATGAACTCCAGAATGTTGCCATGGCATAGACTATTTCTAAGCCTGACGATATCTGCTTCAGGTTTTTTACCAGCGTCTATCTTTGCCAACATATTCTTCTCGGCTGGAAATGACAGTAATTCTATCGGCATCCCTTCCTGCTTAGCCTTTCGCATTAAAGCGTTACTCATTACTGACGTACCATCTAAGTCCACCAGTACAGGAACTGACTGCTGAACGTTAACAGTTGATTTCAACTTCAGCGTAACCCTGAGTGATGTTTCGATCCCATTCAGAAAGCTCGTACAGGCCGGTAACCATAGACCATGATGCAGCGCCTCGGTTGCTTGTTTAAAAAACCAGTCAATCACGGGGACAGTGCAATGCTCATAATAGTGATTTACCTCGCTGAACCTTGCCATATAAGCATCGTACTCAGCCTGGTCTTCAGGAGATAAAAAATTTGGTGGGAGGAGCATCAGAATCCTTTCATCCTAGCTTGTATACCTTCTTCGTAGGCCAGCTCGCCATTATCGGTAAAAGATGGTTTTTGATGTTTATGATAAAGCTTAATTTTTCGTCAGGCTTGATAGCGTTACCGGAGAGATTTGATCTTTTCTCTTCAACTCGCAATACTGTTTATACATACAGTACAAGAATTCGAGTGTAGCTATGTCTGTTATCCTTGAGCACATTAGCAACAAGCCTTACGAAATGGCACCTTTTTTCAGTGATTTACTAAGCTGTGGAGTGATGAGTCCGTGCGCCGGGCATGAAGATAATGAATTAAATTTGCATGAATATGTAGTCCGCAACCGCCCCTCAACCTTCTTTGTCAGGGCGGCGGGCCTCAGTATGATCAATGCCGGTATCAATGATGGAGCAATACTGGTTGTGGATCGGTCTTTAACAGCACGACACGGCTCTATCGTCGTTGCGCTGGTGGATGGAGAGTTTACGGTAAAGATCTTACACACGTATCCTGAGCTGCTTTTGATGCCTTCTAATCCAGCCTATAAGCCGATACGTGTAAATCCTGAATCCCTTGAGATATGGGGCGTCGTCACCTTTGCACTGAATCAGTTCAGCCATGTACATGCACGTTGATATTAACGGAGCCTATGCGGCATTTGAGTGTGCGATGGATCCCAAGCTGTCAAAAAAGCCGCTCATCATAGCCAGCAATAACGATTCGTCCGTCATTGCAATGAATAAACTGGCTAAAAGCGTTGGTATTAAGCGTGGGACCCCAATTTTTAAGTGCAGGGATTTGATTCAGCAACACCGGATCGAAGTCCGGAGCTCTAACTTTACTTTGTATGAAGACTACTCAAATCGCTTCCATGAAACGCTGGAAAGCTTCGCGCCTCAATCGAGTCGATATAGCATAGATGAAAATTTCATGTTATTGAAAAACATGAACAAGATAATAGATTATGAAGATTACGGCCGGTTGATCAGAAGTACACTTCTTCATAATCTGTCCCTTACCTGTGGTGTGGGTTGTTCAAGCACCAAAACCCTCGCTAAATTATGCACCTATGCGAGCAAACGATGGGCAGCTACAGGCGGGGTTGTAGTTTTGACTGATCAGGCCAGGATCAGGAAGCTCCTGAGCCTGATCAGTACCAGAGAAATATGGGGTATTGGTCGAAAGATTAGTGAACGCCTGTCGGCTTTCGGGATCATCACTGCCGGTGATTTTTATAATAGCGACGTTCGCTTTTTACGTAAAAGCTTTGGCGTTGAAATCGAGCGTACCTGGCGGGAACTGCATGGCGAACCATGTTTCCGGCTGCACGAGTCTCCTCCTGTCAGGCAACAGATTATCGTTTCCAGAAGTTTTGGTCAGCGCCTTAATGAGATAGGCAAGCTACATGAGGCAGTTTCATTTTTTACCGCCCGGGCGGCAGAGCAGCTGCGCAAGGATGGCTCGTGGACCCGTCAAATCACAGTCTTCATTCAGAGTAGCAATTATGCGCAAGGTGAAAACCGCTACAGCAATTGTGGTATCGAGCCGCTTACCGCTACACAGGACACCCGCGATCTGGTTGATGCAGCCATGACCATCCTGAACCGCATTTACAGACCCGGGATAGCGTATGCGAAAGCAGGGGTAATGCTCTCCGCTATGACTGACGGCACAGAGCAACTCAGCCTGTTTGATACTCGCCCGGCCAGGCCTGGCAGTCAGGCACTGATGAAAGTTATGGACCGGTTCAATAAAGAAAAGCGCGGAGCTCTGTTTTTACTGGGGGAAGGCATTCAACAGGATTTTCGTATGAAGCAGGCCATGCTATCACCGAGATATACGACCCGCTGGGATGAATTACTCGTTGTAAAAGCGTAGCGGCCATGACCGGCATGGCCGTACTCATCAAATGTGAAAGTAACTTTAGGCCCCGCGAGCTTTTTCGATTGCGCCCTGCAAAGTTGCTGCGTCCATAGCCCCGGGGATAAATGTGGTAGTCGCCGCATTCGGCTTTTTCATATTCATAATGATGAAACCGGGTGTGCCGGTGATCCCGAGCGCTTCGCCCAGCTGCATATTGCCGGAGATCACGTTTTCATACCGGTTTTTTTCCCTGTCAGAAAACGTGCTGTTAAACCCTGACTTTTCCACCACAGTATTAAAGTCAGTGAGTTCGAATTTGCGTTGAGAGGTCATGAAGGTATGAGCCACAGCCATCAGGTTGTTGTGGTACTTACGATAGGCTTCAGCACCGAAATTCTGATAGACGTGCAGACCCGTAGCGGCCCCCATGGCAGATACAGGTTTTGAACCGGCAAAAATCGGGAATTCTTTAAAGAAGAATTTTACATCTTTGCTCTGATTCATTACCGATTCAACAACAGGTGTAACCCGCATGCAGTAAATACACTGATAGTCGAAGAACTCGATTACCGCGACGTCGGCGTCATCAGGGCCGATGTTTGGCGTCTCCTTGGTATCCAGCAGAGCTGGCGCATATGGAATTATTCGTTCCACTGAGGCACTCACGTTCTGATTTTCCAGCGCCTTACCTGCTTCCACTAAATAATGGGGATTTTTTACCAGGTAAGTAGCGGCAATTTTGCCAATTTCTTCCTCACTGAGCACCTTCGGTTTAAAATAAGTTGCCGTGATTAACGCCGAGGCAGCGGTAGCAATAACCGCAGAAATTAAAATCGTGGCCATCGGTTTTAAATAAAATTCTTTAGACATAGCTACCTTTATGCTTTTCAGCCTGTTAGTTATTAACCTGCGATGGATTATACTGGCCCGGTAAATCGGAATTATTCGTGAAACAATGCTTTTTGGAGATTAAAGGATGATTAGGCAGGGCTTTATACTCACAACCGCAATGCTTTTGAGTGGATGCGGATATCATTTCGCAAACCAGGTAGATGCGTACGATCTAATGCCTCGTCCTGTTACAAATAAAAGGTTTCAGATAGTCCCTCCGGACGAAAGTATTCAGTCCAGAATGTTTTCAGGCCGTTTTGCTGATGGATTAGCAAAAAAAGGAGTCATTATTTCCACTCACCAGCCAGATTATGTGCTCAGGTTCCGAATCAGCAGCTCACAGGAGAACATGCAGTATAGCGAGCAGCTTCTTACTGGGGTGACAGGCTACGTTGTAGATAAAAAGACAACGAGAACTGACAAGCATGGCGAATTGCATACTGACTATGACTACAAGCCAGTCGATGGGGTAATAGGCACTGAGACGATGTCGCAGATGCACTATATGCGACAGCTGGATGTCGAGGTATACCCGTCAGCGAAAGGAGCAAAGCAGGTTCTGAAAGTGAGTATGCAAAGCAATGCACCTGTGCCGTCAGACAGCATTGCTTATTCAGCAATGATCGACGCCTTTACTGATAAATTTGATGCGCCGCTGCGTTCCGGAAATTATGTTGCAGTGATCCCCTGGAACTGAAAGCAGACGGCGGGAAGAGAATGTTCAAAAGTGACTTTTGGACACGCACATTAACGTGGCTATCGCCCTCCCCCATTAAAATCATAAAGTCGGTAAAGATCGCCCATCGTGATGGAATTGGGCTTATTAATGAACAGATACTGTAACTGTTCTTTATGTTGAGTACTGGCAGCTGCATTCATAAGCACTTCCAGGTAGAACTTGTAGCCTATGCTTCGCTCTGAATACATATACTGGAACTGCATCAGTAAAATGCCTGACATAACATACAACAGCAGCAGACTGAGTAATACAGTGCTATCAGGCTGTTCCAGTGCCATACTGACATACCCTGAACCCAGAATGCACAGAAGCCACCCCGTCATTAGAGCAGGCACCCTACGACTCAGACGTTTATAACAACGTTTTATTACGGGATCCCGGAGATACTTTTTGTCAGGTATCCCCGTTGCTCTGATGACGAAGCTACTGAGTATCGACATCTTTTTTCCTTCTGGACGCTCTCAGTCAATAAATCAGGCCAGGCGCTCATTGAAAGCTACCACGAGCTGCGAATCGGGATTTTTTACCAGTTCGGGCCGGATAACTTTTAGTTGCCTCGTTGGGGCGAGCTCATCTGTAGGCCTGATGGTGGTATTACCCGGCCCCTTGCGGGTACTGTCGGTGTTTACCTTGAGCTTTTTATTTCCCAGGTAGCTTTCCATCTTTTTAGAGATGGTGTCACCTGTGGTCGCAACACCAGAGAGTTCCTTTAGATGTTCACCTTTATCCATTTGTACCGATGACATCAGAAATCCGATTCCGGGATCGTTTTCCGTTCCACAGGCTCCGTACTGACATTGTGCAGCGAAAACGGGCTGTACACCTACAGCAACCAGCATTAACGTACTCAGTAAAGTAGATTTCATACACACCTCTTACAGTCGGAAAAGTTACTTTTGCGCAGCGCCCATTTGGGTCACCAGGTTTTCCGGGCTCAGCCACCCCGTAAATAACTGCGGTTTGCCGCTTAGTGTCACCATGGTAGGAGTACCTTGCAGCGGGATTGTTGAGGCCACCTGGAAATGCGATTTGATAATGTTTAAGCAAGCCTCATCAGGACGTCCTTCCGGGATAGTTGAAACCGGATTCATCGCTGCATCCAGAGCTTCGTTTGGCTTTGCTGAACACCAGATTTTGGCCATGTTCCCGGCTACTACCGAGTTCAGTCCTGCACGTGGGAATGCAAGAAACTTAATCGAAATACCGGCATCAAGATAAGACTTCAGATCATGATGCAGTTTTTGGCAGTATCCACAGGTTATATCGGTAAAGATAGCAAGCCGGTATTTTTCGTTTGGTGATTTGTAGTCGATGGATTTTGTTTTGGATGCGAATTCCCGGACGCCCATTAAAATGGCCTGCTCAGTGGTGTTTACCACATCTTTACCTTTCACGTGGAATAAGCTTCCGGTAAAAATGTAATCTCCGTCTTTGCTCACGTAACTTACCCCCTCCCTGGAAATCACCGTAAAAATATCTTTTACTGGCGAGGGTTCGACGTGCTCGATTGAAAGCCCAATGGCTTTGAGCTTATCCCGGGCTGCATCTGGCAGTACCATTGTATTAACCGGCTCGGCATTCATCGTGAAGGCGGTACTTAATGAAAGAAGTAATACCGATGCCTTAATAATTTTTTTCATTTCCGCTCCTTAAATCGAGCACTAATATTATCACGCCCCAAAATTCCAGAATTTTGCTTAAACGCTTAAATCAACGGGTAAAGCCGAAAGAAAGTCGATAGATATATGGGAGAATAGATAAAACGTAGATTCAGTGGAGAAATCGTTGTGTTTACACCACCAGCAGATGATGTGAAACCTATTCCCGTTCCTGATGAGATTTACACTCAGTGCATTACGGATGCCGCCCGCTACTTCGGAATTGATGCTGAACTGGTTTTTACGTTGTTTGACAATGAAGGCGGTAAGGTTGGTACTTTCAGCAGGAATACTAACGGCACTTATGATATTGGCCCAATGCAGATCAACTCATCCAATCTACCTGAAATAAAAAAGCATTTCCCGACGGTAACGTGGCGGGTTCTGGCTTACGATGCTTGCGCAAGTTTCTGGGTTGGAACATGGTGGCTCTATAGAAAAATTGTTGATCGCAAGGGCAATGTGTTTGAAGGGATTGCAGATTACAACAGCAAAACCCCAAAGGTACGTGCAAAGTACATATTTAACTTCATGGTAAAGTACAATCGCCGGATCCAGCAGCGTAACGGGATGGGTGAGCTTTATCAATGGACCCAGCAACCTCCTCGATACAATGGCCATATAGCTAAAAATGTCCCGGAGCAAAACCCGACTCCTGTTGTTAAATAAATACAACCCGATATTACAGAAGATCATCGAGTGGCTTGGGTAAACCACCACAAATATTTCACACTGACTCAGGAGTAATATATTGTCTTCTTCTGCAAGAAATTTATTTAAGATTCTCTCTTCTTTCTTGATCCAGAAAAACCCTCATCATGAAGAAGTATGTGTTCATGAAGAAACAACAGCTGGTTTATGGGCCCCTCTCCCTGATTCGCATGTCGTGCTTTTCTTAGATTTCGATGGGGTTTGCCACAGGTGTAAAAATGAAACCTTTGAGCGAATGCCACTGTTAGAGAAATTGCTGGATAACTGCCCTGCCATGGTGATTGTTATCTCCAGCTCATGGCGTGAGTGCGCTAATACAAGTTATCTGAAATCTCTGTTCCGGGTGCCTTATAGAGACAAAATCATAGGTGCAACCGGTTCGGTATATTTAAAACACGGACAGACTGGTGTGCGGGCTGCCGAGTGTGAGGACTTTGTCTTTTCACATCGAGTTAAAGCATTTATCTGCCTTGATGACGACGAATCATTATTTCCGGCCGGTTATCCGCATTTGCACAAAACCGATTATTACACGGGCCTCACCGAATCTGACCTTGCAGCTCTTAACGCAAGGTACCATCAGCTCATGGGACGCTGATGAACAAAGTAACTTTCCTTTTACCCTGTCACTGCTGATCTCGTACGCCCATCCACTTTAGGATTGATTGTTTTATACCATACGCAATAATGTCTCATATGAATTCGACAAGAAAGGGACATTATGCTGCATCACTGTCAGGCTAAGTCACTGGATGACATATACCTTGAGGATATTCCCCACATCATACATCCGGCCACGGCGGTACATGACCTCGAAGATACCGCCCTGCCAAACCGGATTATTCAGGAATGGAATTTACCGCAGGGATATACACAGTTTGTCAGCCGGTATCACCAGTTCCACCATCAACGCCCCTGGCTCGCTTACCGCGATACGCTTGACGACATCAGATACGGTAAGATCGTTCTGCTTAGAAAAGACATAACCGGCAATGCCGGGCCGGGGGTTATATCAAATGGCAACCTACGCAATGACCTGCCCCTGTCCCTCTTTACCCGTCTGCGCGATATCATCTCTCGTCAGTTGAAACGCCCGGGGTATTACGTTCGATCAACGACACCAGCACAGCACGCCCAATCAACAAAAACCATTAATTCCAAAGCGGCTGGTCGTCTTCTCGCAGCTGGCGGGCTTTATAATGGAAATGTGGAGGGATTTCGACATACGGCTGAACAACTTGGCGGCGAAGCTGTTGAAGGCTATGACCAGGTATTGAACGAAACAACTTCAGGTATGCTGGTTGCAGCGGCTTCACTTCTGGTTATCCGAAATCCAAGGTCTGCGGATGAATTGACAAGTTATCTCGGCAAGTACAAAAAAGCACACGTTTTGCTCGATGATATGAATGTTAGCGAATTGAACTACATGCGCCGAGACAGAGCTGAATATTTAGCTCTCCGTGGACAATTCAACAATACTGTACGCCCTAACTTCCTTAAATCACTTTCAGACCACCCAGATGCCCTGGCTACGTTTGAACCTAACGATTTGATGAAACTTGCAACAGGCAAGGTCCCCTCTGGGTGGCAGGTTCACCACAAGATCCCTCTTGATGATGGTGGCACAAACGCTATAGACAACCTGGTACTTATTCAGAATTCACCATACCATTCAGCACTGTCGAAAGCACAATCCATCATTACGAAGGATCTACCGTATAATTCAAGCACCAAAGTTCTATGGCCATCGCCGAACGGTGTTATCTACCCGGTAGGAAAGTAAGAGGCGCTCATGAAAGATTTAACTCAACTACTCAGCAGCTTAAAGAGGTTGATGGTTGCAGATCACTACCCTTTAGCCAGCCCGGTAGCCCCGGAAGTCTTGAAAGACTTAATCTGCAATCCGCCTCCAGTGGAGTGGGCAGATCACAAAAAGAGCGCCTATATAGATATACAGAAACTCATTAAAACCAGGCTTGATTATGCCCAAGTGTTTAATGCTATGGATGGTTTTGAGTACAACGGACTTACGTTTTATAACCTTGTTCAGGCAGAGAACGAAAATCTATTGTGGTCAAATATTTACATACGCAACTTTGAAGCACGAGACAATGAAATCTACGTTGACCCAAATCTCACTGATAAGGTGTTAATCGGAGAAGATGGCATGTCACTTTTCGCTTATAGTTTTGCAGACGACTGCTTTCAGATAAGAGACAAAGCATCTACTGATTATGTTATTGAATCTCATACAGAGTTTGATAGATTTTTGTCTTCACTGATTCAAACCGTCAGTTGAATGTTCCGCAAGAGCGGTACTTCTGAAAAAAAGGCCGCAAACACATACTTTGCGGCCTTAATTGTTTAGCAGTAATTTACAATCTATTGATAGTCATTTCAGGAGGTTATATTCAACCTCCCTTATTTTTTATTTTCATTAAGCCACTGATCCGCTTTATCGACACGTGACTGGTAAGGCTCATTTGTGTTGCTCAGCTCTGACTTCATGTACTGAATGAATTCATCTGCTTTCTGAGGCCCAAAGCGTGGGTCATCCGTCAATTGCTGCCGGATAGCCCTTTCAGAGTTCTGCGCTGCATTCGCATAAGTCGAAACGCCGTCGCTGCTAATACTCTGATACCGGTCACTTACAGCTGCGACGCCATCAGACATCTGCATGTGATTAAGGACTTTACCCTGGAGAGAATCAGGCATATTTGCAGGGTTAGAGGCATCATTTGCTATCGATGTCTGGGTTTGAAGGATGCCCGCTCCCGTAAGCATCTCATTTACCGGTTTCGCCCCAACGCTGGTTAGCGTATCCGAAACAAATTGCTGGCCCCCGAGTAGCGCACCAGAAATCGCGCCCCGCTCAGTGTTGGCCTCTATCTTTTCCCCAACCAAGCGATCTGTGACGGTCTGAGTGCGGTTACCAACGAGACCACCGCCCGACCCACCTTCTCCCAGGTTTGCCCGTACGACTGACTCAAGTGAACCATCAGCTCTGTTATGAGTGTTGAAACTGCTATGGATGCTCTTAACGTCATTCATACTCCAGTTAACGTTATAGTTACCCAGTTCATTAAGGATCTTCTGGGTATCCGCTTTGAGCTGCTCTCTTTCGGCACCGGTAGCCATGGTGCTGGCACCATAGGTAAAGACAGCTTGCTGTGCCAATTCAGCTCGCTTATCGTCCCGGCTTAAGTTCGGGTTGTTGGCAACACGACTAAAGTAGTTATCAGTGTTATTAGATAAGCCACGAACTTGCCCGCTCTGATACATACTGTTCAAAGCAGTGGCTCGTTGATCCATTCCATCACCAACCACCCGACCTCCAACCTTTTCCAGATCGTTAAATGTGCCTTCTGCATTTCTGACATCCTGACCCGAATTGACGACTTTCTCTACACCCTGATTATTCAGTACAGGTCCATTCTTTTCGAGAGAATTAAGCACATTCCTTTCTTCATCAGAATAAGTGCGGCCCACGTTGTTGTTATGTATTCCCTGAATATCGCCTTTGCCCGCGTTATCAAGGTTATACGGAGTAAAGCCAGCTTCACTTTTTCCAGGGACATGCTGTGTCGCGTCCTGAGCGTTGGAGGAAAGACCGAGTTTAGCCTGCGAATCTACACTTCCACCCAGTTCCCCTACGCGTGACGCACTCATCACGCCAGACGTATTTACGCTGTCAGGAGTTCTATCCTGTGCCTGAGTGATAGTATTAATTCCTGACCCGTCACCTGAAATTCTGTCGAGCTGATTGGTGATAGGTAGCAGCTGCTGTGCATTACCACCGAAGTCGGAAACCAGACTTTTAAGCAGGCTGGAGGTTTCACGGAGATCCTGTTTATTACTTTCGGCCGTCTCTCCCCGGGCGGTATCAATCGCAATTTTTTGCTCACTGAAATCTCGGGTTGCAGCCACAAGCGCGTCAGTACGTTGAAGCTGCGATCCAAGCTGATTACTGGCCTTGAAGGTATCGTTATAGGAGTTGAATTTCTCCATAAACGCATTCTCATCCAGCCCATTCTTACGAGCAAAATTCCTTACATCATCATCACTGAAGTTTTTGTTGCGAATAGAATCGGAGAACCTGTCCAGGTTAATGCTTTGTTTAGAATCAAGGCTCATTCCACTATTGGAGCTTGCGTTAGTCGAAACCGATGTAGAAATATTTTGCGCCATCGTCTGTGTCGCCTGGTTCATTTTCGACGATGCTTCTTTAAACGCATTAGTATTGGATATCTGATCGCTGCTTACCTGAGACGCCGCTTTACTGAACTGGTCAGTTAACGCAGAATCCTGGCTAAGCTGATTCGTGATTGCTTTTGAAAGGTCATTTGAAAGCGAGTCACTGCCTGTATTGGTCTTAGATGCACCGCTACTCAATTGCCCTGCTACAGCCGCTTTCAGCCCGGCTCCATTGCCAGTTCCAACACCTCCATTAAGCCCAGCGTTGAGAATAACATTTGAAGCAATGCTGGCCATCTGAGACGCACTCACCCCATGTTTCGTTGCAATACCTTCTGCTACAGAGGCACCAATCTTATCCGAGATCTGCTTCATTGTTTGCAGGTTGGTTGAGAACTGCTGGCTCGACTGTCCTGACCTTCCAATTTCGCTCATCTGACTGTAACCAGCCTGGAATGAATTACTTGCCGCACTCATAACTGATGAGGTTACAGCTGATCCTTGTCCCTGGCTGTTAGCGATACTTGAACCAGCATTCCACATTCCAAGACGGAAATTACTTGAATCAACTGCGCCGCCATCGCTGTATCCCTGACCGGTACTGGTTAAGGCGGTTCGTGTCACGTCACCAAATGAAGATTTACCGCTGTTAGGGCCATCCCATACTTTGGGCGTTACATGACCAGTATCCACCGGCGCATCGGGGGTCACTCCCTTAACCGCATTCATCATCGGGTGAATCGACTGTGTCATCAGGAATAATGTGAGTACCGGAATCAGAGCATAGAGGGCGGAAGCAACAGACAGGTATGAACTGTATGTTTCCGCAAGCCCTGGGAGTCCCATCCACGTGACGGCATTATTCTGGCTGTTGAGGGTGCTCCAGGTATCCAAGTCGGCCGTCGCGACTTTCTTCACATACGCGTTGACCATTACTGCCGTAAGCGGCCACATATTCACGAAGAGGATAAGTTGCAAATATTTCGCCGCAGCGGCAACACCATTACCACCTAACGCCAGCAGCATAAGCAAAGCAAATGGAGCAACCATATAAGCAAACATTTCAAGGAATGCGATTGCTGCTCCCGACAGTTGTAACCACAACTGGCCCTGTGAAGCCATTGTGTTGGTTCGCTTCAGAGAAGCCTCAAACAACTGCATATCGGAAGCCAGACCGAGTGGGGTCTTATATTTGCTTGCGCCATTTCTGAGCTCATTCATAATGAACAGGTTCAGGGTGGCGTCATACGAACCAATAGCCTTACCGTACATACCATTTGCTGACGCCATAACATCAGTAAAGCTTGCGCCGGTAGGTGCACCATTTGCTTCGTCTGGAGTAAGGATGCCGTTTGTCTGTCCTATAAGGGAAATAGTCTGGCGAGCTTCAGCTGTACTGGTAACCTGTTTCACAGTTGACCAGACCTCATCACACGTACCAGATTTTGAACCGTTAGCGCCAACAATACTGGCAGAGGCATTCTTCAGTGCGCCTTTCATCGCCTGATTAATCCGGTCCATGCTATCTGCCAGATTAGCTGAGAAAATATCGTTAAAAATAGTTTCTTTACCGGCAATATTTGCGCTTGAGTTTTGGGTAGCCTTCAGGCAGTTGTATGCAAGAGACTGAACGGTAGCACATACGTTCATTGGCCCTAGCCCGCTGGCCGGTTCAGGAAATGCGGAACAGTAGCCCTGGCTATCGCCGCCCCATTGCAAAAACTTCACGAATCGGATCATCGGACCGAGGGTGATGTCATCGTCCAGAGTTGTTGCAGACAGGTCCACCGGAGAAAGCGGATCAAACGCTGTTTTATAATCCTTCAGCAAACCCTGGCTTAAGTTAGTGGTGACGGTTGCCATCGCAGCAATAAAAATTGGAATTCCGTCGACGTTTCTGACCTCTCCCGACTTTACAGATTCAATAGTTACATCCACTCGAACCATTGCCATCATGAAAAGGATCAACCCCAAAAACCAGGAGAAAAACGGTAATTCATTTTTGGTCGGAGCCTGAAGCCATAGCCACGTTTTATAGAATAGGCTCACACCTGCTACAACGGCGGCCGTGGTCAGGAACTCTTTTACACCAGTATATTGAGAAAAGATCAGGGCAATACCGGTAAAAGCCGACCAGACAAAATCAATATCACCCAGGGTATATATGTTGTAATCCATGTCAGACCTCAGTTACGTGTGCCACGAATACTTTCAGTGAAAGCCTTCCGTTGCAGGCGACGGTTATCCCAGGTTGAAATGACGTCCGAGCTGGTACCGACCTGGCTGTGCGATAGCTCATAGGCGGCTTTAACCTGTTTTGAGAGATTGTCTGTTAATCGGTTGAGATCATCCCTTTTACCCGACAGCGACTCACTCGGTATGCTCATGGTTGAAATTTTGGCCTCAACCTGGCGCAACATGTTGATTACGAGGCTCGTCGCAGCAATAGTGCTGATGTCCTGAATGTATGCGTACCCTTCCGGTGCTTCGAATGTTTGCAAAGAGTCGATAATGGTCGGGATGCCGATATAGGAGATAATGCGTAATTCATCATCTGAAACACGAACGTCGTTGATGATTTTTTTCTGTACGTTTAAAAGAAGATCAGAAATGGTATCCTTCAATCCCTTAAAACCACCGTCATTAACTTCTGACATGACAAGGCACTGAGCCTTTCGTGGGGATGATGGATCTGGTGCCGGAGAACACTTGAGCATTTTAATTGATCCGCCAGCTGGTGGCCCCATGATGTAATCCGTGACAGTCATGGTAGACGGGCGGACTTCCATTCCCGCTTTTTCGCCTTTGCTATCCCAGTTGATAATGACAGTACCTACGAGAGACATAAGTTGTTCTGCCAGTTTATAACCGGATAACTCCGTTACCCCTCCGATGTTCATCGTTCCCTTATCAATATCCATGAACGACATATAGAAGAGGTTACCACTGAATTTTTCAGCGAACTCTTCGGGATCCTTTGCTTTAACCTGAGAAGTGACAGCTTCAGGTGACTTTGTCATCGATGAGCCAAAATCAGGAATAAGACCATTAATCGATCCCAGAATTGAGGCTGGTCCAGAGCTAACTGAGTTAGCGAACTGGCTTGGCGTACCCACGTTTTCAGAAAGGAAAGAGTAAGTTGCATTGCATGAATCTTTCGCAAATTTATTTAGCGCTTGCAGTTTGTTTTGGATGTCATTAATCGTTGCAGCACAGTCAGCACAAATAGCTGAAACAGCAACGTTAAAAGCATAGATAGCCGCACCCTGGGCAATACCACGGGCCACCTGCACAAGCTGGTCCCCGTTGATCATGCTGAAGGACCCAAGAAAAACGTCAATACCGTTACAACCGACAGAAGCTTTTGGAAACGACATGGAAACAAGGTTGGTATTAACGTTTGTTGTTCGGTAAGACATTGACCCGCCAACTATGCCTGTACGGGTTGCTGTGGAAAAGGTGGCCGGGCTGGTAGACGTCATCATGCCATTGAAAATGTTACGCATTGCGTTGTCTGCATTTGCAGTCGGGGCTAAAATTGCAGCACAAACAGAAAGAGACAAAAGTAACTTTTTGAAGTTGAAAACGGCATTACTGCGCATAAGTGCCTCCAAAACTGCCGCCAGCATTGAGATAATTGACCGGATCGGCCGTAGGCATGTCATAGCCTTCGAGTTTTTGGTCCATTATTTTTTGAAGTAGGAATGGGTCTGATTCCATTTCGGATTTATTAACGGTAATAACGCCATCATCGCCGATGGTATATTGCCTTTTAATATCTAGAGTTGACTGGAACGAAGCGTCATCGATCAGATTCATGCCCTTCGCGGCAAGTATAATAGTGTTCTTTAATTCATCAGCGGAGATCATGCCTTCACTAATGCGCTGAGCTGATGTCCCATCCTTTGAAACCAGGAAAATTGTAGGTACCTCTCGAATTTTAAATTGATCAATAATTTGTGCGTTGGGGATGTTAAAATCCTGAAAAAGGCCATTATGCAATGGCCTTCCATCCATACTGATTGGAAGAATATCTACCGAATAATAGTTCTGCATAAATTGAAGTATTTGGCTTTCTTCGTGGCAAAACTGGCAAGTACTCTGGAAAAAGAAAAATAAACCTGACTTAGTAAAGATATCTTTCATTACCGTTTGCTGATTTTTTTCAACAACAGTGCGGTGAGCATCCAGTGCCACCTTTTCCACTGGTTGCCTGCGTTTTTCAGACATCATCGGGTTTTTAAGAAAATAATCTTTTGATTTGTCAGAAAAACGCGTACTGATATCCAGCATTAACCTTTGCGCCGTGTAATAACGTGATAGATTTTCTGCGGTAGGGTTATCCATTGCCTGCGTTAACAGTCGAGGCATATTCTCTTTTAGCCATTTTGAATTTAAATCTACCATTTCCTCTTTTGAAGGCGAGCTAGCAGCACCGGTTGGTGGCAAAACCTCTTCTTCTTCAGCTTCGCTTTTTTTAGCAGGATCGTCATACCAGAAGAAACCCTTCTTATAAGCCTGGCCAGATACAAAGGGCGTATCTTTTATTAGGGGTTGCTCAGGGCTGGCGTGGGCACCAGTAATTACCAAAGACATAAGCAAAACCATCTTTGAAGGCGCTAATGCAATACGAGTCATAGACCGTTCTCCTTTTCTGATGCGGTTATGATGGCATACAAAAAAAAGGTTAGAGCTCGTATAGCATGGTCGTTTTTATGTTGAAAAGGACGGAAAAGGAGTGCTGACTAAGAAGATAGTCTCGGTGATGGAAAGATCATCCATCTTGCACGTTGTCAAAAATCCGGTGTAACAAAAACATGGTTTTATCGAATATCTAAAAGCAAATATTGCTTTGAAAACAGGTGTATTTAGAGCTGAAAAAAATCATCACAAGTAATGCTGTTTCTATATTTCAAAAAAGGAATAGCTAAGGATCAAAGAAGCGAACTTAGACAAGAATATAAAATATATTAATTGAAAGCGATTAAGAAGTCGTCATGCATAGAAGGTTTTGAGAACCTAAGTAGTTTTACGTTTTCAACAGAAAAAAAGGTGCACATTTTTGGAACGAAGAAAAACTGAATAAAGAAAAATCAAATTATATCTTTACTTGTCAAGAGTTGATATTTAAGTTGTAACTAATATTTGATTGTAAAGCAAACAACAGAATTTGACTTAAGTCAATATTTAGATTCAGACAAGGCAAGTTTCGCGATATCTTTTTTAAATTTAATCTAATTCTTCTTGAGAATACCTCTCTATGGCTGAAGCAGTTGAAGATAATCTGCAACGTGGACAATGAGCATCATTTGTCACTGGCACAATGTATGGGCGTTTACATTTTTCGCAGGCACCTAGTTCTTCAATTTCTTTCATAGAAGTAAGGATTTCTATTATTTTATTAACTTCCGGTGCGCATACAAAGTATCCCAGATTATGAAGGACACTCATTATTCGGTTGAAGTCAATTTGCCGAAAACTCGCTTCCGGATTTATTGGATCAAAACCAAAATAGTTAACTGCGACATCAATAACAGCAGAAAAGGCTCGGCGGTTATCTGTGCGTTTGCTCCAGCCCCGGATACCTTTTTTGAGTTTTGTTTTTGCACCAGGCTCAAAATCGATATTTTCAGCAACATGATTACCGTACAAAATTCGTATTGTATTTTTATTTGCCCCAAGCGACATAGTTCTTGCTGCTCGCAATAGAGCATTAGCTTTTGTTTGATCGACCTTTGCCATATCAATAATCCTTTAACATAACTTTATTTGTTAAAGTGTTGAACACATCCTGACGGTGACTGGTGAACATAGTGTCATAACGTAATAGTTCCATCAAATCATCACTAACTTTTCCTAACCGGATGTCAGCAGACAATTCATAAGCCCAGGCAAAAACTTTCGTTTTAAGTGAAACACTCTCTTCAATATGCCCTTGTGAGAAAGCAATTGTACGTGGGAAAAGAACGACATCGTTAATTGTTTTTAACGATGAATAACCAATGTCTTTAATAGCATCAGCTGTAGTTGGTTTTAAACCAAAGAAAATACTTACAAACTCTGGTGCGAGCATTGAGATAAAGAACACCTGCATAAAGTAGTCATTCTGTATATCAACACATTTAGAACGCAACTCATGAATCTTCTTGGGATTATAGATATCCACTGTACCATTCAGAAAAGTCACTTTTTCACCGGCATCGTAAATACCATAGTCAATATCATTTGTATCATATTCACGAATTACATTGGAATCACCGTCCAAGACCGCAGAAAAAAACCTCTCCCATGTAATTTCCTTTCCGAGTGTACGCGGAACCAAAAAACTACCTGGACGTGTTTCCACTTCAAAAGCTAAATCAGCGGCTGTACTAAATCCTTTCCCAAATAGGCGACGCTGGAGAAGAGGAGTCCCAGTTTGATATGCAGAAGATCCATGCACAGGCAATAACATTAAAAATGCACGGTAACTACGAATAAGCGAAATCTCAGTGCGGAAAAGTTTACCGAGTAAGCTACGAGTTAAATTATCAGATTCTGACATGTGCTGATTGTCCTTGCGCCATTACAATTGTTCAAATCTTCAACATGGATTTTTTGTTAGGTGTTCGGTAGGGTGAAAAGTAACTTTTAGTATTTTCTTAAGGCTTGAATAAGCCTTAAATCTATCCCTTCAACCACACCGCTTACTTGTAACACTTTTTAACCAAACTAACCAGAATTTTATCAAAAATTCCTGCGCATGCTAACGAAATGTGAAGCGATTAAAAAAAAACCTAAATCCAGCCCCTCCCAACGTTGGATTAGAATAACGACGTCTTTCACTGACCGTCATAAACTGACATTTTTACTTTTCATCAACCTCATGCTTACATAGGATCACTAAACAAAGAAAAGTGACCCTATGAATGCCTCACATAGGGTCACTTATGTTTGAAAAGTGACCCTATGTAATGTCGTCATAGGGTCACTTTTTATAAAAGTGTCACTATGGACAAAGTTCCATAGGGTCATTTTTTTTGGAAAAGTGGCACTAGATATATGTATAACTTTAATAGAGCAATGCACATTATCAAAAGCAATAATCCACAATGGTCATTCTGTCAAAAGTAACTTTAGGGGGTAGCGATGGAAGTGAGGCTAAACTCGCTGTTACTGTTTCTGAAGGCCCCTCCCGAATGGGGGAAACAGCGAGTGCATTACATCTGTTCAATTCCCTCATCAAAGAGCATTCAAAAATCTTCTGTTCGTGAAAAAAAACGGAAATTTCCTCCGGTATAGTAATTTCACATCAGGAGGCGTCATGAGTAATTCAAATCTTATAAGTTCTATAGAGCTAACACGTAAAAATTTACGTGCTCAGATTGAAGGTTTGCGTGTTGAGGCTGAAGATCTCATTACAAAATACTGGATCAAGTGGAAGGAACGAAACCACCAAGAGATTAACCTTACCCGACATAGCAAAGTTCCAAAGAGGGAGTACCTGGGTTCTTACGCACCAAAAGTTGAGCTAATTGGTAATGCCAGAAAAGTAACGATCACTTGGCATCAGTTCAGCCCTTATAAAACAAGAGCGCCTAGCCACATGTCAAAACGGGTGCAACCAATGAAAAGTGGAAAATATTCTAAGAACTGTTTTGTAAACCATGCCAGCTGGGAATACGAAATGATTTCTGAAACGGAAGCATTGCTGGAGCCTTACAGAGAAATGCTTGAGCTCTATCATTCAGCATATATCGAACTTGGACGAAAAATCCGTCAATACTCAAAAACTAAGGTGGCACAATGAACGACGCAATTATCACGGACAATGAGCGTATTAACATTGAACCAAAAGATGTAATGGTAAAAGGTTCAAATAAAAAGCAAGGCGTAAACGCTCAAACTTCTACTCAACGTAGACCAGAGCACCAGGGTATGGCCAAAGTTATTATTAACCCCGGCACCCCAGACTTTAACCGGTTTTTAACTGCCAGAAATGGAGCAGTCATCAGAGGTTTTGATGATGTGAGTATCGCTATTTCCTCTCTCTTTAAAACGGTTGATGCAGTTAAACATCCTGACCTTGTTCAGGCTATTCAGGATTGGTTCAACGAGCTGCATGAAGAAAACAATAAGATGAAAGAAAATCTTGTTGCTTATATTAAGTCAATTGAGTTCGACAAGAATGACTCATTCATGTCATCAACTCAGTTTGTACCTTTCAGTTTTGAACCAGTACAACTCAACTTCAATAACCACAACACCATGAGGTTTTACAAGTACATCTTCGAGATGAACCAGCTCATGAACACAATGTATGAGTACAACTCATTGGGTTTACTGGCTGTAAGCGACTATCCGGTTATGTCTCACAACATTATAAAGAGTATTAATTTATATGTTGAGAATGTGAAAAAGACTCTGAATGTTTCTCGCCGTAAGGATGGGCCATACAGTCCAGCAGAGTTCATCACCAAAGTAATGCAATATAAAAGTGTGCAGGCATACATTGCAGCCGAACTGTCAGGCAAACGTCGATAAGGTATGATGATGAATTTCAGGGCGCTGTATTTATGTATTAAACGGATTTTGGGGATATTCTCATCTCAGGAGAATGATGCAACCTCTGTAATGATTGAGGATATATCAAGCCTCTCTCCTTTTGCGCAGATTCTAGGAGATCAGAAGTACACTGTTCCTGATCATCCAAATCCAGAAGTCCTGAAATTCATCGAGTATCCAACTCGTCCGACGGGCATACAGACATTTAATGAACAGTCAATCCTGTCTCTGTATCGGGAAAAGCTGCACTCAATTTCAATGATGTTAGCTATCAGCGATAGCGACATCAGGGACGATGCATATACATTTACTAATTTAGTTTTAAAGCCCTTGGTTGAATATGTTCGCTGGATACATCTTTTGCCAGCTTCCGAAAATCATCATCATAATGGTATTGGTGGGTTACTTTCTCACAGCCTGGAAGTGGCCATACTCTCTTTAAAAAATGCGCATCACTCAGAACTGAGACCAATCGGATATCAAGATGAAGAAGTAGTCCGTAGAAAAGTATATCTCTATGCTGCGTTTATCTGTGGTTTAGTCCATGATGCCGGAAAGGTTTACGATCTCGACATTGTAAGCCTGAATTTAGCTAGTCCGATCATTTGGACGCCAAGCTCACAAAGTCTTCTTGACTGGGCACGTGAAAATGACGTGGTTGAATACGAAATCCACTGGCGAAAGCGTATTCATAATCAACATAATATCTGGTCCAGCGTTTTCCTTGAGCGAATCCTAAACCCGGTATGTCTTGCATTTTTGGATCGGGTAAATAAAGAACGTGTTTATTCAAAAATGATCACCGCCCTAAACGTTTATACTGATGGGAATGACTTTTTGTCTAAATGCGTGAGGACCGCTGATTTCTATTCTACTGGTACAGACCTTAATGTTTTACGTGACCCTATCATGGGTCTGCGTTCTAATGATGCAGCAGCAAGGGCCATTAGTACCATCAAGCACAACTTTACCAGTATCAATATCAACAATTACAATGCTAAGCCTATGCACATCATTATCGTAAATGGTGAGGTATACCTTAACGAGAACGCATTCCTTGATTTTGTTCTCAATGATTTCGAATTACATAAATATAACTTCCCTCAGGGAGAGGCTGGTAAGACCGTATTGGTAGAATCCCTAGTTCAACGTGGTTACGTCGAGCCCTATGATGATGAGCGTGTCGTTCACTACTTCATTCCGGGTATCTATTCGGAAAACGAAATATCAAACATCTTTAGAAATGGGATAGGGAAACTAGAATTCTATAACCTTCTTAAGCTAAGGTGGATTGGTTTAATCTTTGATTCTTATAAAATCCCTGACTCAGTGCCGGGTCTTTTTAGCGTTAATGCCAATAAAGACTTTATTTACATTGACGAGCAAAAAACAGTTACTGAATACAGAAGACCAGTGCCCGGTCGGGACGTTATAACTAAAATTACTGATACTGTTGAGACGGCTGTTCTTAAGGTTAATGATTTAGGCCGCTCCTCTGCCTCTATTGATGTTGATATACATTCTAAGAAAAATGAAGGCTCATCCGACGATTTTGAGAAGAAAGCCGAAAGTGATAATGAAATTGATAATGACACGCAGATAGTTAAATCTGAGGGTGAGGAAGCAGCTGATCCTGTCATTCCTGATATAGAAGAAAGTGAAGATGAATCGGCAAAGGACACGGAATCCCATGTCCTGGTCAACCAACTTCATGAACTCCTTTTAAGCGCTCCACTTTCCAATGACTATATAGTGTGTGTTGATGCTGTCCCCTACCTCAACATAGATACCACTATGGCATTGCTGCCGGGATTAGATGAAAAAGCATTCAGTGAAGAGCCCTATTTCCAACTGACATTCAGAGAAGGCTCTCTCGATGGAATGTGGATAGTAAGGGACATTGACGATCTGCGTTTAGTCCAGCTCGGCGATAACTGCGCCGGGTTCCAGCTCACCTATCATGAGCCAAGAAGGCCAACAACTTTAAAGTCACTTTTCAATACTTCTATGTATCAGGCATTAGTGATTAATGATGAGTCTTCTGTTGAAAACTCTGCCCCACGTCCAAAGCAAACGCTTGAGCTGCCTCCCCCACGTGTAAATGCAGTCGAAGAACATTCTGGCGACGTGGAATATCATGGAACCGATAGTGCATCCGCGACTGGTCCGCTGAAAACTGAGGCTGTGGAATATGAACATTATCAACATCTTTTTGAGAAAGAAGATGAAGAGCATGAGATCATTGATTATACCGATTTCTCACAGCTTAGTGTTTCTCGGCCAGAAGTCGGTAGTTGTGCAACAAGCTCTTCGGTCCATAATGAAAAGCTTCTCTCCGAGCCGTCAGAATTACCAGAACTTAACCGAGAACAGAACGCTGATCCCCAGGGTACGAATGAACGCTCTATGGATGTTTCTGTAGGACAAGAAAACTCAGAACCAGATACTGAGGGTAACTGCCCACCACCAGCTGAAGTTGTGTATTCCCAGACCGAAGCAGCCGCAACCAGTGTGATGGCAAGTGAAGAGCCCGCCTTACCTCCTGTACTTGAAGAATCAAATGGAGAGCATGCGCCCACAGACGCTAAGGGGCATCATCTTTCGCCAGCACTGGCCAGACTGTTCGCCCCAACAGCACCGGTAGAAAAACAAAATCCCAAGCGCAACCGGAATAAATCATCGGACAAAGCAGAAGTACAAAAACCAGCATCACCTGTTTCTGGTCACAATCTGAACAGTAAAGTCTTTGCATCTACTGAATCAGACCAAAATGGTGAATTCTCGCTTATAAGCGAAGGTGACGTTACAGAGCTTGAATTTGTAGAAATTGCGTTAGTACTGCATCAAATTCTGTCCAAAATGGAGGTGGCGTTTAAAAGAAAGCGCAAAAACAGATTTATGGTAAGTACTCCTAATACTCTCTATCTGACCCAATCTTGCGTGGAAAAATTTGGGTCGCAGTTAGAGGCTCAAGATCTTTTCAATAAGCTTCCTCAGTACCTCGTTAATTCTGGTGCTGTGATCAATACAAAATGCCATGCATTTAACATGCCTACTTTGCTGGCCGCATCAGACCGGGCGAAAGTGGACATTGAACGAATTATCAATAACCTGAAAGAGGCTGGGAACCTATAATGTCAGATTCGAAGAGGACTAACCTCCATGCACAAGAGAATTTTTATCGGCCTATTCTTGAGTATCGTAGTGCCTCAATACTTTTGATTTGTTCGGTTTCTATGCTTTATATGGGACTTTCTTCAGACGGACTGGACATCGCCCCAATAGTTCTGTTCACCTCAATATTGCTTTTTTTGCTGTGCCTTTATCGTTGCAAAACAGCAGCGCCATTTTTGATGGCTCATTGGCGTGTATTCAAGCGACATTTCATGTTCGTTAGTCTTGATTCACTGCGTGTAATTAACAAAAGTAACTTTTTCTCCAATGAGCGAAAGTATCGTCAACTGGTTCAGGATTATCAAAATAAAAATAAGGATATACCCGAGCGAAAGTCCTATTTTTGTGATGGGTTTGAGTGGGGTCCGGAACATGCGGATCGGGCATATCAAATAGCTAACCTCTCCAGTGATAAACGTGAGATCGAGTTGCCATTCGTCTTCAACCCAATTAAGAGACATTTTGACGCAATGGCTCGTAAGATGGGCGGCAGCAATGCAATTTTTGCTGTGGAACGTAGGGAACCCATATTTGTAACTGAAGACAATTGGTTTGGTCATACTCTGATAACCGGAAACGTGGGTACCGGGAAAACGGTGCTACAGCGTTTACTAAGCATTAGCATGCTTCATCTTGGTCATGTTGTTGTTGTCATAGATCCAAAGAACGATGCAGAGTGGCGAGAATCTCTAATGGAAGAGGCTAAGACCCTCGGTCTTCCTTTCTATAAATTTCATCCTGGCCAGCCAGCATCTTCGGTCTGTATTGATGTCTGCAACACCTATACTAATGTTTCTGACCTAACATCTCGTCTTTTGAGCTTGGTGACAGTTCCCGGTGAGGTTAACCCATTCGTTCAGTATGCCAAGGCTCTCGTTTCCAATGTGATTTCCGGGCTTTCTTACATAGAGAAAAAGCCTTCTATTTATCTGATTCACAAGAACATGAAAAGCCACATGTCTATTGTGAATCTTACAGTCAAGGTAATGGAGTCATGTTACGCGAGATATTATGGTTACGATGTCTGGACCGAAAAAGTTAAGTACGTCGCTAACGATACCTTGCCGGTACGTTTCAAGCGTCTCGCTGAATGGTTTACGGCTCATTTCATGAATTACGAGGGGTCCGAACAAATAGACTGGTTAGATACTGTTTCCCAGCTTATTGATTACTCAATGTCCGACCCAGAGCATATGGCTAAAATGACCGCAGGTATTATGCCTGTTTTCGATATGCTCATTGAAAAACCTTTAAATGAGCTTTTATCTCCTAACCCGAACTCAGTATCATCAAGAGAAATTGTAACAAGCGAAGGGATGTTCAGCACTGGCGGGGTGCTATACATTTCGCTTGATGGCCTTTCAAACCCCGATACAGCAGCTGCTATTTCTCAATTAATAATGTCAGATCTGACCTCCTGTGCCGGTAGTCGCTACAACGCTCAAGATGGTGATATGTCAGCTAATTCCAGGATAAGTATTTTTGTTGATGAGGCACACTCAGCCATTAACAACCCTATGATTAACCTTCTGGCGCAGGGTCGTGCAGCGAAAATTGCACTGTTTATTTGCACCCAAACCATCTCCGACTTTATTGCTGCGGCAAGTGTTGAAACTGCCAATCGAATTACGGGGCTCTGCAACAATTATATAAGCTTGCGAGTCAACGATACTCCTACTCAGACGCTTGTTGTAGAGAACTTTGGTAAGAGTGCGATAAGCACAAATATGGTCACTTATACGACCGGTTCAGAAACATCTTTGCCGCATAATAACTTCTCAGGTTCAATCTCAGAAAGAAAGCAGACAACTTTAGAAGAGAGTATTCCAAAGGATCTCTTGGGTCAGGTCCCTATGTTTCACATAGTTGCCAGGCTTCAAGATGGCAGGAAGGTTGTAGGCCAAATCCCTATTGCTGTTGCTGAGAAACAAATGAAGCCAAACACAACTCTGTCGGAAATGCTTTTCAAGAAGGCCGGAAAAGTTACTTTGCGTCAAAATCTCGATATCAAAAATCTTAATAAATTTCTAAGGAAGTTGCATTGATGGATGAAAAAATTGTCCTGACGCGCCAGCAAATTTTAAGCTCTGCACTAAAAGTCAGCAAATGTCGCTCGCTCGTAAAAAGGCGCTTTCAGTCTTTGGGTTTAAAGTACGCAGATTCTCAGGAAGTTCGAGATCGGCTAACTATGATAGAAAAAAACGCGTTTCATCATTTGGGAAAATTTTGTCAGAGCAACGATATCGATTCCCTATTCTCCATGGCAAATACCCTGTCTGAGCTTTTCCTTTTAAAGGGAGAGTTGATCACGACTGATCCCTTTGGGGACCGTGAAACCAGCTACTGGTCGGTACCACAAGGATCATGCCATGAATGGATTCAATCACTGACCACCAGCGAAGGTCCTGAACGTAAATTCGTTAGTTTCCGTATTTCTTTCGATAACAATGACGTACGGTGTGATCTTGTAAAAAAGAATGCCCGTATGCTTGGTTGTTATCTTTTGCCTTATTTCGTCGATTTAACACGCACGGTGGGCGCATTCATTAATTTGCCAGGTAGTGTCTCTTTTAAACAAGTACAGCGCATCAAACCCCAGATTCATCCAGAAACAACACATAGTCATATAGTTACTATTGAGGACTCTCCCTTTCTTTCTCGGTTAAAATTTAAAATCATTACTGCCATAGATCAGCTTCCTGACCCTAATGGCCTTTATACAAACACCTTTAACAGCATTATTGACCGTGCACTGCTGACTCATCTCAAAACCGAACAGGAAAAAATAGATAGTCCAAGAGTCTGCAAAAATGTGATTTCGGCTTTTGCCGACTCAACTCTTTCTCTGCCGGTGTTTAACATCGGCCTAAACGAGCAGTACAGATACTGGACGCCGTGGGGCATCAACTTTATAGAATTTTCCCGCCAGGCCGCAAAAGCAAGGACCGCTGTATTTGTTCCTGATGTGGGACAGATCGAGTGGAAAAGCGCAGAGCATAAAGAACTGGCGGAGTTAAGCCTCATCGACCAAATCATACCTAAACAGTACCACTGGCTCCTGGGTATCCCGACGATGTGGCGTAACAACTATTGCAATCACGATCAGAGGCTAGCTCTTTTTCGTGAATGGAGGGAAAGCAATGGCTGCGGATAATACAAGCAGGGCAGCAGTGCTCAGAACAATGCTTTTTTTTGGCATGGTCATTTATTTTGGTTACAGCTTGGCTTTCCAGAATACTGAGGAGCTCAAATATCAGATTACTCAGGAGGTTAATGCAAGCCGGTCCATCATATCAAATGACCGTTGGAAGTCTGTCATTGCAAATAGTGAAGCGACTTTAAATTGGTTGGTACATGACTATAAGTTAATTGACTATCTGAATACTATTCTGATCCCTGACACCAAAAAACCAGCCAGAGGTATTAACATTGTTGCTGAAAAATTTACCTCTATTAATTACACTATGGCCAAAAACATACCCCTCTTACTTTATCAGTCCATTTTCCGGTGGAACTTAATCCTGGGGTGGCTAATCGTTTTTCTGCCCTATCTATTTGCCATGCTAGCAGATGGAATGTACCAGTGGAAATTGAAGAGGTACGTATTTGGTAAGGTTACAGTTCAGTTTTATCGTATTTGGTTTCGAGCATTTTGGGTGATCAGTGCTTTAACGATGGTCTACCTGGTCATGCCAAATATGTCACTATTTAACAATATCGCTCAACTTTTCCCACCAGTCGCTTTATTGATACTGGGAATTGCATTGAATCGCTTGTGGTCTAACTTTCAAAAACTCATGTAAAGGTGGTCAGATGTTAAGCAGTAAAAAAAGGAAGTCCCCTACAAATATCAAAGAATCGCTCAATGATAACGCTGACCGTTTTTATAAGATGTTTCGCATTCATACCACGGCAAAAGTTGCTATGTCGCTAATTGCCATGACCGCTGTAGGGTTTTCTTTCTACAATCTTTACGAACAATGGCAGGACGCTGAAGGGAAGAAAGACCATATAGCTGTAATACGGATTTCTGGCGAGATGGGTACCGGCTCGGAAACGGGCGATGGAACAGTGATCGCAACAGCTCTTGCCAAAGCTTACAATAATCCCCATGCCAAAGCAGTTATTATCGAGGCAGAGTCAGGTGGTGGTGGTCCCTCTGACGCCATCATTATTTACCGCCAGATAAACGCGCTTAAAAACCACCAGCCACAGATTGAACGCGTATCAGATGCCGGTGGCTCTCTTTCATCTGTAGCCGCTGACAAGAGTAACAAAACCGGGAGCACAGAACGTGGCGATGAAGCACGGTCGAAGCAAAACTCCCTCGAAGTACTCTCCAGCGGTACCGGTCGTTTTTTCTCTGATATCGCAGACTCATATAAACCAATCATCGTTAGTGTGAAAGGCATATGCGCATCCGCATGCTATTACGCGGTATCGCCCGCTGATGCAATTTATGCCGACAGTAATGCCCTGATCGGTTCTATCGGTGTGCGTATGGACCACTGGAATCTGTCAGAGATCATGAGCACAGTAGGCGTCAAGAATGAGCCCCTTACGGCCGGTGAGTTCAAAGATGCTCTTGACCCCTTCCACCCATTGTCCGATTCAACGAGGGAGTTCATGCAGAAGGAGATCCTGAACACGATGCATGAAAAATTTATAACTGATGTTGAACTTGGACGGGGTAAAAAGCTTCTCTCGCGTCATGATGCCGATGCTGTTTCTCTCTATTCAGGCCGTGTATGGCCAACACCTCAGGCAGTTAAGTACGGCCTGGTGGATGGAGATCTTACGTCAGTAGAGATCCGTACACGTCTTTCAAAAATGTACTCCACTGACACGTTCAAAAACTACAATGAGCCTCATCGTAATCTCCGTTCTGCACTCGGCATGCTGATGAGCCTGTCTTCAAATATTGAGAGCCTTACCGGTACCACTACCCGCTTAGTAGAATCTGTTAATGCCACCAGCTACCCCTCTGTGAGGTAACATGGATGCTTTCAATCTGCTGTGGAGCATTACGGGGGTAGCTTTCATTATCCTTATTTTCGTCGTGTTGCTGTGTCTGTTGGGATTTATGACCTCTGCCATAGCGGAACGGCGGACTGCAAAGGCAATTGAATCTGGGCTTCCTGAAGAAGCTCAGGGGCTACTTAGTGATCTCACCTTTCAGTTGTCGGCTCATAGCACTACGCAGGTTGATCACATTCTCGTAGCCCCACATGGTATATACGTCATAGAGCAGAAAAACTACGTAGGCAAGCTCTACGGTACTCTGGAGGAAAGCCACTGGCGGAAATGGACTCAGTCCCGAACCCTCAAGTTGCAGAACCCGTTTAAGCAAAACCAGGGGCACATCAGGGCTATTCAGTCTGCTCTTAAGGCTAGAGAACTGGAATGTATCAATGTCGTCATCATAAACGGACGTTGTAAGTTTGATGGCATCAAGCCGGAATGGTTATGTATGGGGATGGACGATTTTATCCATAAAGTCAAACAACGACGAGGGCTACGGTTGTTCACACCGGAGTCTGTTCAGCACATCTGTTCGGTGTTGAAGTCAACAAGGAAGTCGCCAGGGCTCTATACGGACCTTACTCATATTCATAACATAACGACAAAGTACAAAGCCCCGATGAAATTCGAGCAACGAGTAACATACATTCTGCTCAACTTTATCCATTATCTGTGGGCAAGTCTGTTCACTAAGCAGAAGCCTTAGCGCTCTATCATTGGTAAGGCTGTAAAATGTCTGCAAAAGGCCCCATCGGTAAATTGTTGGGGCTTTTTCTTTGCGTAGTTCTGATACGGTTTATCCTGTGGAGCATTATGGCCACCAGCCAGCTGGTGACTGGCCAACGCTTTGTATGACGTAGCCTACTCAGGGCAGGCTATTTTAGAGGGACCGATTTTTATCCGGGCTAATTTAGAAAGAGATAATTTGAACTTAGGCGGGCTGACCACCAGCAGAGAGGTAAATCACTAGCCGGTGATATTGACAGAAGTCGTCAGGGGTTTAACGCCGGAATATTTTGCCAGGCCTCCTGCAAGGTCTGCAAGACTTCTACAAGTGATAGTGACGGCCACAGGACTGTTTCCGTCATTATCACTCCAGGTGGCTCGCACTCTACTGGTACCAGAATTAAAACAACACGAGTTCCTTTTACCTGGTAGGCAAGGTTTACTGCCGGTTGGCGGTAGGAGGCCAGTACACCCTCACCATATTGAGCAGGGTTACTTGCCCAGTTCCGCACCATTGCATACACCTGAGGCATATACCGACTATCCAGATCCCCTTTGGGCCGTCTGAACGGCACGATTTCTTCTGAGCGGTAGGTGGTCGTTGTTGTATTGGTTGTCATCTTTGTCACCTCCCCTGTTCGTCCATTTAGAGTTTTAAGCTGCTTTACACATCACACTCAACTGATTATTTAAGCTGGTCATCGTCTCTGGCCAGCATAGCCCAACCATTCGCCTGGTTTTCGCGGGAGTAAGGATTCATTTCAAAATAACTATCTACCGCGTCGCTGTCCGCAACAGAACTGTTGTTAGCTCTCTTTGAACCCTGAACCACTACAGCATCAACCTCTGCGGCTTTCCCGTTGCGCTGTACCAGGATTTTAACCGTATTGGGCTTACGTCTTGCGAGCAGTTTGTTGGCGATAAAAAGCACAACAATCCAGGCCAAAAGCACGTATAAAAATGTATTCATAATGCCCTCCTTTGTATGTGATTATTATACCTGCTTCCATTGCAGGCCAAACAGGTTCGGTGCATGAAAAATAGACTTCTCTCCGGCGTATAGCAATCTACTTACTGATCTGTTTTCGTATCAAACTGTATGGCATAACCGAGGGGCGTACGTGGTGAGTCAGAAAGTTACTTTTCCGTAATAGTTAATTTCAGATCCTTCTTCCAGTTACGCTTCAGTATAAAACCGATACCCTCTAATTCAGCATCCTTCACGTTTAATACGCTTCACTTTAAGGCAGGGCTTTTCGGTTGAAATGAATTCTTTTTCCGGTTGCTGGACATGGGTTTCATCCTGATAGTTAAAGTTGCAGGCTATCAGTCACCACCACCACCTCCGTCACCTCCTCCACCGCCACCATCACAACCACCAGCTATGCTATTTTCACCATTACAATCACCTCCGAGGGGGTTCAAATGGCTGCTCCCCTGTAGATGGTGTCCTTGCCAGATCGAACCCGAACCAGCGCCTCCTGAGCGTCTTTGCTTGCCCTGAGGCAATTGTGCAGGCTCACCAGCACCGGCGGTACCAAAAATGTCCCGGGCAATTTTATAAAGAAGGTAAAAAGGTACGCCCAGCATCATAAAAAAGATTACTGAAAATATTACACGTTCCATTGATGATCTCCTGTCTTGTGAGAGACCAGTTATATCAGGGTGATTCAGTATTTCCGTTTAGAAAAGAGTACTAATTTGGCCCTGTTCGCTCTTAATTTGCCATCCGGGAAAAAGTCATAGGGATAGGCCTGCCAGAGTCAATAACTTCCAGTGATCTGGAGGAGACCCCGGCTCTCTGAGCCCTCATGGATGGTACGGCTTTACCCCTTGTAAACAGATTCACGTTCCGCAGGACAAACATCGACTACTGACGTCTCATATTTGCTGACGCTAATCCGACGTCTCATTGCCGTCTGCTTGTTTTCTTTAAAGGGTGTATTAGACGAATATCAAATCGGAATGGTAGGGGATGTGTGGGCACCATGCCCGGCCCTCTTTGAGCATCTGAGAGATTGGAGACCTAGCCGGGTAAGATAGCTACTTTCTTACGGGTTACCCTTCAAATCCAAAGACGAAACGGACGCTGCCGTTCTCCACGTGGAGACGCTTTACTTCTTCGACAAATTCCTGGATCACCTCTCCGGCGTTATCGGGTGGTATGGCTGACAAAATTTCTTCCGAAGTCAGCCATGAGTATGAATGTTCACCGAATAAATCATCATCTTCGGACGGTATATCATCAGGTAATCCGCGTAATGCGTGGATAAAAACTGCTGATGTGCTCGCCCTTTCACGATCTACATCAAATCCGAGCCAGGCAAAGTGGAGATATGATCGGTCCCCTTTATAATTGCTTGATAAATTAATCCATTTACCAGGCTTTTCTTCCCTTTGAAATCGCCAGCAGATATCAACGCCCATTAAGAAACTCCATTACTATCGTTCGTATGAGATAACTATCATTTCAGAATACTATGACTTCTTCCCGTATAGAACTAATCGCTCACGCCATTTAGCTACTTACTTTTTTTACGTACGCTTGCAGCGCAGTACCTTGAGAGAAGTAAGTAAGACTGGGCGAAGCCAACCGGTTCCGCCACCTCGCTCACCGGCTTTTAGGCGTAAGCACTGAAGTCAGCCTCCATGCTAACTGGCGAGCCTGCGAAAGTCAGACTCGTTGTTATAAAGCGGCATATCGTAAGCAGTGTCTGAAATGAACATTCGGATCTGCTCAAGCGTCATGCCACAATGAAAACGGGTTACGCTCACATTGGCCCGGGGGAAGTCAGCACAAAATGCATTCAAAACATTCTCATGGACAATACCAATGTTGATTAACGCAGCTGGCCCGTTGTCACGGAAAGATACGACACGGAATCCCCCATACCAGCCTGACTGGGAGAAAAATGAAAATGCACTCGTTGCCAGACCATTAGACAGGTCATAGCGCAATTTCCCGCTCAGAGACTGGCTGTCTCTGCTGTACACGCGATTAATGAAAATGCCGGGACCAACTTCTACCGGCTGCTTGTTGCTTGCTAAACACGGAAAGCCCACCAGCGAAACCTCCCTTTCTCCTAACCAGTTTACCTGATACCCGGCAGTGAGAAAGTCAGTCAGTTCTACGCCAGAAAGAGCATTAATGGCCGCAATATCGGTATCCAAAATATTTACGTTTTTCATATTCATCTCATCTATATTCTAAAGTGCGTTTTTTGTCTATCAGCCCGAGGATTGAAAATTTGAATATTTAATGTGACAGAAAAATACCTGTCACCTTTTCAAAAACTGCCTGCAATTGAATATCGAGAGAGTCCATTTTAAAATCCACCAGCTCAGCTTTATTATCGCAAACCGAATAAAAATAGGAGTCAAATGCGTCTGTATCTTCATCTTTAAAAATACGGAAGGAATTAATTTTATTATGCCCTTCAAATTCGGCATGAATACCATAGCGAACCGAGCCGTCATCGAACTGAACAACCCGTCGTACAGAATTAATCCGGACGTACTGTTTTAAGGCCCTCGCGAAATCGGCATTTAACGCCAACGCTCGTAAGATTGAATCAGCGGTTTCATTCTGCTTTTTACGATCATATTCAAACATCCCACAGCCGGTGTTACGAAAGACCGGCTGAAGAGCATTAACCAGGTTGAAGGAATCCACGTTTCTGTCGTTTCTGTACATGAGATATCTCCTGCCCCTCCGCTATACGAAGGGGCTTGATAGGGTTACTGCCAGGCTGCGATCACTTCTTCGCACTGGAAATGAGATAAGCACTGCTGGAGTAAAAGGGCCAGCACCGCTGTGTTAGGGACGCGATTGTTACACCACGCGTTGAATAGCAGCTGCCATGGACCGGCATAATACCCGGCCAGTTTCTTTTTTTGTTTATCTGTGCAGCAGCTGGAAATGGCCTGCTGATAAAGGCTTTCATTCTCGGCACCAGAGCGTTGTTGCAGTGCCTGATAAATATAGGAGTAGACAGAATCGGAGCAATTAGATGCATAGGCCAGATTGGTTTTCATAATACCTCCTGTGTTTTTGGGTATTATATAAAACTCCGACCTACTGGCTAATAACCCACACTGTAATTTCTTTTAAAAACACAATAAATTTTCAAAATTGGACCAGTGTGGATTTAAGCGAGCAGTTTAAATCTTTATGAACTAGCTTTCAAAGAGGTTGGTTTTTCGGGAAGTTTTTTGCCAGACCAGCATGTTGGTTTTTTTTCTGTAGTGCAGATTAGCTGGTACCTGCCCCTTCTTACCTCTTTGAGCAATGACTGTTTGAAATATGGTAAGCCCAGTTCAAAAACCCAGTAACGACCGTCTGCAAAAACGACTGAATTTTCAACGCCATCCGAAGCCACCAAGGATGCATCATTAAGTAGACGTTCTTCATAATGAAATGGTAATGAAAATGTCAGATATAACGCACAAAGTACAAAGATTCCTGTGAGACTAACTGCCAGTGAACCACAATAACCAGAATAAACATTTAAATTTCTTTTGATAAATTTCTCATGCAAGATTACAAGCAGACAGAATACACAAGCTACCAGCCCAAATCCTACATGCAGATAAAACTGTCTTATTTCATCATTCCAGACGATGTTGTCCCATTTCGTGCTTAAGATTGAACCCAACAAGGAGATAATAAAAGCGGCAATTTGAGAACTGATAAAGTAGGAGAAAGCTGACTTTGAAGTTATTTTTTTCATAGAAACAGGAACCTCTTTACCTCGTTCCTGATCAGAGAAAAGACACAAAACGCACCATGCGCAAAAAACTGCAAGTCCAGATGCAATAATCTCGCGTAAAAACATATTAAACGTTTCCGATAATGAATAAGTAATTACCATATCCTCTCCGTAAGTCTACATATAATTCAGACGTGACAAATAATTAAAGGCATTGCTATTCTATCATTATGCATTGCGTTTAAAATCATTTCTAATTCAGCAGAGTAGCGATACAGGCATTTCGCTATCCTAAAATCTGGTAGCTTTCCATTTCCTTGCTGAGATAAATCAAAATAATTCTATTTATTGCCTATTCGGATGCTGCAAAACCTTATAAATCCGGATGTATATCACTTAACAGTGAACCATTCGGTGACTTGCTCTCCGTGAGGTCCACCGGGTTTATCCAGTAGGGAACATTCTGCTTTTACCGTTTACTGCATACGCGAGCAGGAATTCTGTTGCAGTTCTGCATTTGCCTGCTTTTCCAGTGCTGTCATAACCCGGCGGAGCATCGCCAGAGCCTGAACAGGCGAGCTCCCAAACTGCACTTTCACTTCATCCGTATCATGATCCTGAATCAGGTCGAGGATGTTCACTTCGATCCCTGCCCCGTTTTCATCTTTTGCCGTGCACTGAATACTTACCCGGGTCACCGAATCCGTCAGGACTGGCAGTGGGTTAGTCTTGTCTACGTTGATAAAAGCCTTCTTCATTGCCCTGTTTCCCCTTGTCCTGAAAAAGTTACCGACCCGTCCGGATGGAGGGGTCGGTCAGAAAATCATGCCTGTCCCTTATTCATCTTCTCAGCATGCTTACGCAGGTACTCTTTCAGGTCAGCATGAGCATTGATGATATCGTTCATTTCATCATTGGTCAGAACAAGCGTGTAAGTATCAGTGCTGACAGATTCACCTTCTTTAAGCTTGGCTTCTTCAGCAATACGTTCAAAAATCGGGATCGCGGTGTCGGCAATGACGGTCACGGTCTTTTTGTTCAGAACGCTGGACATGGATGGTGCTTTACCTGCCGGGTTCTGTTTAGGAGCGCTGTCCTTTGGAGCCGGAGCTGGTTCCTGTACCGGTGGCGTAACCAGCGTCTCTGTATTGCTTTCATCATTCAGTTGATCCGGTACCGGGGTGTTAACGGTAGCATTACCTGCCGGTTGCTCATCACCGGAGTTTTCCGGAGTCTGCGGATCTGCCATGCGCTCTTCTACCTTGGCAGCTTTGACGAATTTCAGCGTGTTTTTCGTCGCTTTACCATAGATGGAGATCGCCTTGTTGATGTTATCTACCGCATCCTCACCGCTGTACATATACTCGTCCAGCGCAACGTACATGCTCACCTGATCGCTCACAAGCATGGTCTGTAGTTCAGAAGGCAGGTCCAGTACGCGAACCATCTGGCGAAGATGCTGCTCTGATTTACCACGTTTTTTTGCCAGTTCCGCAAAGGTCTTAGGCTCTTCTTTATCTTCAACAAGACGCTTAATTGAAAGCGCTTCAGCTACGACAGACAGCGCCAGGTTGGAGTTGCCGGTCAGGGTGAAGAGTTCTGCTTTTGAAGCGCTACCGCGAAACTCTTCGCAGCGAATACGAGTAATGCGTTCACGCCCTTCTGCTTCCAGCTGGCGGTTTGCAATAGCGATGGAACGGATACGGCAAGCCCCCTGACGCAGTACAGGTACGCCATTAACCATCTGAACAACGATAGGCGTCACGCTGAACGGGTCTTCCATGTAGGCATCGGCCAGGCTGTTCAGGTGTTCCACAACGTGAGGCATTGAATAGTAGAGCTCGCCCATACCGGCCGTGCGGGTGTTAAAGCCTTCCTGCTCTACAACAACCGAAGGGTCAATGATAAGGCCGTTACCTTTACGGGCACCGTTACCAGTGCGTTCCAGGTAACCACGAAGGCTGATTTCGTTGCTGTTGTTTTTTACTTCAGTTTCGATTGCGGACATTTTTGTTCTCTCTTTTGGTTGGTTGTTTAACTGCGCTACAACACAACAATACCAGGTTCGACATTTTTTCTAATAGGTTGCACAGAAGAAAAAGTAACTTTTCTTAAAAAAAATTCCTGAGACAATACTACTCGATCCGTCCGTTTTAAATCTTCACAACAGTGGGCCGTTTTTACGTTTAAGCAAAATAGCTGGTTCAGAAGGTGAGTCGGAGAGAAAAGTTACTTTTCCGGTTGTCTGGGCCAGTGATGAGAGAGTGGCAGGACAGGAATGGCTAAACCGGTGCGGGTCTCTTGTAAGTCGCAGGGGATTGAGGAGATATAGAGGTAAACCGGTACGTTCAGTTTTTGGATTGAGCCGGGCTTTTGGCCCGGGCTTAAGGAAGCGGAAATTTGAACGAACTGGCAGGTAATGATTTATGCCGCCGACAGCTGGCCGTCAGTGCTTTGCTGTTCTGGTTTGACAGTTGGGGGATAACCGGCAGTTAGCCGCTGGCATTCCGCATCACAGAAAGCCCTGAGGTTGCTGAAGACGGACTCCATGAAATCAGCATGAGCATACGAGTCTACAGGACGTGTCTTGTTATCTTTCATCTTGTTCTCCTCAATCATTATTAAAACCAGCGGATTTAGTTCCTGGCGCTCCATCTGCTGACCGGCTTTCCCAGAGAGCAGCGATGTGTCGGGTTCTGTTTCTCATTTTATCGTTTTCATCGGGCCCATCCGGCCGTATAAGAGACCGATTTGGCATGTTTAAGAAACGTACTGGCGACATTAAAAGCTGAGGTTGGCTTTGGAATAAAAGGATACTTTTCCCGTTTGTCAGGTCTTTCGCTACCGCTGCACGATGATTCTGTCAGGCATTCTGCGCCCTCCTTGGCTGTACATCTTGAAACAAGCGGTGGGATGTTCCCTTCCCCCTGCTCACCGCAGAATAATTGGCAAGTCCCGACGGTCGTTCCGTACGAGCCGGGTCCAAATAATGAATAAATACAACGCCACTTCAATTGTATTGACAATAGAAGTTAGGAGGATCATAGTGTCATTCATGGTGCGGCTTTCGCACCACCGCCCCGGCGGTACCGGGCAGAACTGGAGTACCTCATGAAACTTTCCCGTCAGACGACTTCTGATACTTCTGTTGATGGCCGTTCACGCGCATATGCCTGGGGCCGTGTCCATTATTTCATTATCGAACATGCACCAATGGCTGAGCTGGTCGCTATTGACGAGCTGCTGGAAAAAGCTGGCTGGAGCAATGACGGCTGTCCGAACTATGAGAAAGATGACGAGTTTGGTAATGCTGGTTACAGCTGTGGTTACTGGATCGATATTGACAGCGTGGGAAGCTTCAAGGCTGACTACAAACGTCTTAAGGGTGAGATTAGTGCGCATATCGCCTCAAAGGCGGCAGAGGTGGAGATCCGCGTACTGGACTCGATGTCCGACAAAGAATGTAAAGATGTTGCCTCGGTGGCATGTACTGTTCGCCGTGACTTACGTACGCAGTCCGAATCGCTTCATTCACTGCGTACTATCGTAACGGTTGATCATTACAATCCCTATGTGATCACCAGCCGCCCGCTGAGCATTTCCGCCTGGACACTTATCCACGACTGTCTGAAAACCGGCACCATCAATGACGTCTGTTCACGGTTGAGTTCATTAATCCTGCACTCTGAAGCCGCGATTGCCCGTTGTAAGGGAAGCTCCGACTACTCTTCGGAACACGCTCAGCTATCGTTTTTTGCTGGTAACGACTATGTCACCAGACGCACCCTTGTTGATGCAGCTCACGAAGAGGCTCTGCGAATGAACCGCCGCTTTGATGAACGTATTGCAATGAACGCGGATTCTGATGCCAGAAGGCTCCAGTGCGAATTCAACCTGAGCAACCATGTCGTACAGCGTCGGACCGTTGAATCTGCTCATATCCAGGCAATCAACGAAGACGTCACCCGTTCACAGGCGGAACCACGCTGCCCTGGAAAGCTTCTTCTGAAAATGACCAGTCATGAGGAAGTGCGGGACTCACTGAGCACCTGTTAGTCCAGCGACACCCCCTGCGGCTCTACTACCGGGCCGCAGTCTGCTCCGGCCAGATGGTGCCAGTGGCGTAATGAATTTGTTTAATAAGGCTGAGTATGATGAATAAAGAACAACTAATCGACAAACTGGAACGCGTGGTATGTGGTCAGTACTCCTACGAAATGCAGGAGCTTGCGTATTCGGCCCTCTGCTGCATTAAAGGCACCCCGGACGACTGCGCTAAGTTCCCTGTTACGCGTCCGCTGCCTGACACCTTAGTGGACGTATGGGACGAGATCGGGCAATACCTTGGCACAGGCAAAGCCATTGAAACTCGCAGTTGCGGCGTTTCGCTTCTGCTTCATGGACACTGCTACGATTCAAATCATGTGCTGTACTGGCGCAATGCTGGCGCACTTCCAGCAGCTTGCGATACGCCACTGGCTGGTGGGTCTCGCAAACTGTTCACCTGCTCAGCCTGTGGAGTGGACGGTCTGGATGAACCACCTGAAACCAGTTGCCACTGCTGCACAGAGGGGGCCCACTGGATTGAGAGCAGGCTCTTCACCTCCGGGCAGGCAGACCCTGAAGAATTTAGACCCGTGGCGGTCGTGAAAGAGTGTGCAGGCTCAACGCCGGATGATCGGCTCATCTGGAGCGTGATTGAACAGCTCAACGGCGAACTGGCGGAAGGCGATAAACTATTTAAGCGACGCTGACAGATCACGTCAGCATTTATATCAGACGAACTCCAGAATAATTTAAAGCAACCATGAACATGAAAAAGCCCAAAGCTGCATTACAGAATGCCATGAAAGAAGATGTGCCAGCTGTGACACAGATTCAGATGCGATCTACGGTTTCCAGAAAGGTTCGCTATGTAAAACAGGCAAATCGAGAGGGTCTGAAATTATCTGAGTGGATGTCGCGGCATCTCGACGCTGTCTGTGATACCGCAGATGAGATTCATAAAGGCAAACGCTCAACTCCGGTTGCGCCTGGGAAGATTCCCCCTGAGGTATACCAGGTGATATACGATCAGTGCGGCGGGTTCGTGGAGTGTGATGCTAATGCCCAGGTAATCTGGGAAGCCTGCCGTGATGCCATTCTTAACGGAGACAAAGGGTAAACGGCAGGTATCGCCTGTCATTTTTACCCTTGTGAGGAAAATCCTGATGAACCATGAGAGCCGAACTGTATACCTGAACACGGCCATTGAGGCCCTGTTGAAAGCTGAGGCGGCTCTGAACGAGCTGGCATTAGCCTATGTACTCAAACCAGGTGAAAAGGCAAGCGCATGCCATCCCCGAACCGGTACGCTTTCCACAGCTTCCCAGGTAAGAAAACTTCGCCGTGTTCTAGAAAAAAACAAGTTATGACGGCCCTTATACGCTGGCATAATGTACCGTGCTTCGCTCATCCCAGCAGTATGGGTTTTAAACTCTTCCATTTTTAAGAGTACGGGAAGAGCCTTATTATTGTCGCATACCCTACGGATGCATTGCAGTTCAAACCGCTGTTCGGTGCAATTATTGCTGTATCCGGCGGATTTGAAAATGACAGAAATAGTGATGTAAAGCTCCGCCATTAAAGAAATGCCCCGTAGTTTGGCGAATCAACTTTCTGAATTATCTCGATGAACACCATTTAAGGAAATCGAATGTGTGATTTTTGCAGGGCTGACGAAAATTACTTTCATATGGCAGAATGCGTGTATGACCAACTGGTTAAAGAGTATCCCGTAATGTGGCTGCGGGATTCAACCCGGATCGGGGCCTGCTACCTCTGTCGAGAACTGCTGTCGCCGGAGGGGATGGTCCTGGCGATGCAGAGCGCTTTCCCTGCGAAGGGATGGCGGCTGCGTATTTGGTACAATGAAACCATTGACGAAGAGATAGAACCGCAGCGTGGAGACTGTATTGAGCTGTCCTCCAGGGCGGACGCTCTGCTGTCCTTCATGTCGTTCCAGGAAAAGGTTTAGCGCTGCGGCCCCCCTCACAAAAAGGCGCTTTCCGCGACAAATCTGGTACGACCGGACAACGTTGAGTCAATTCTTGCTTCCCCGCAGAAGAATCCCTATGAAGTAAAGTAGAGGTAGGCATTACGCCCACCAGCAAACCTGATAACTGTTCTTTGCGTAACATCCTCAAACTTCTGGTGCCTTCGTAGACTGCGATGCGAATGCCCATGAGCTGAATTCACCGTATCATTTGACCGGATGCAGCGAGAACAGAAATGACAATGTTTGAACGATTTGCCAGACGGCCATAAAACTCTACTGGGTACAGAATAAGGACTGACCGCAATGGCTACGTTCTATGAGCTACCGACCAGTGAGAAGTCCATTGTTTCCGGTACGTGCCCGGACGAGCACCGGTGAAATTTTTCCCGACTGGATTACGCTAAGGCTTTTGAACGGTTTGCGTGAAGTGGGACTCTTTGGGTCTGGTTCTTGATTTATACAAAAGGCTATATGCCACAAGACGGGAGGAAAAAAGGGTTTCCCCGACTGGAGAAACCCTTTCAAAAGGTGCCGATGGCATACTAATCCACACCCCGAAAAGAGGGGGTTGCCCCCCTCTTTGTCAGCTACTTACCGGATTCGTAGGCCAGGATAGCAGATACCTCCCTTGTTCCGTCTTTCATCCGCAACTCGCAAAGCGAGTTTCGTGTGAGCCAGGTGAATATCAACAGCGTTAAACAAACTATTAATATGCACAAAACAATGGGTTGGTTCGGCATTTTCATGGCCTTCTTCTCCTGTCAACGCAAAGCAGAAGTGTCACCATCGGTGCGAAACAGAGATGTCATGCTTTGGTTCAGAGAATGCGTTTGACCGCCTCGCTATATACTTCCGAGCGTTCTCTTTTCCCAACAGAAATCACGAAAACGACAACTTTCTCGTCTATAACCTGGTATACAAGGCGATAGCCTGAAGACCGGAGCTTAATCTTGTAACAATCAGGCATACCACGGAGCTTGTTTGCTTCAATCCGGGGTGACTCAAGTACTTCAACCAGCTTCTTTTTCAACTGTTCACGTACCGTCGAGCCCAGCTTTCGCCATTCCTTTAGTGCCCGCTCGTCAAAATCCAGAAAATACGCCATCAGAGTTCATCCAGCGTCACACGTACTGGCTTAGGATTACGAAGTCGTTCTTTCACTATCTCCACAAGTTCAGCATCTTCATCACTCAGGAGTGTCTGTTTGAACGGCAAGCGTTCATTGTCAGCGATATACTCGAGCATGAGACGAAGCGCTTCAGAAGGAGTTACGCCCATTTTTTCAAGCGCGGCGTAAGAACGCGCTTTAAGTTCATCGTCAATACGTAGGTTAATGCTACCCATGTCTTACACCCCTTGTAATTACAAATGTCATTACAAGTATCGCACTACAACATGCTTAGGGCAAGTCACGAAGTAAGTCAGAAAGTAGTCGTAAGAACGGTGATCACTGTCCGCTTTGTGCCAGAAGCGGACTTTTTAAAAATATTGCGTGCCCAACAATTGGGCGCAGGTCACATCAAGTACCCTCAGAATTATAGAGAATACCTGAAATTTTTGTAGAGCGAGGTTTGTTACCCTGCCCGACCAGCGACATGTGGTTAGTTTAGTGATCAGAAATGTCGAGCGTTTGGTCGTTCATTGACGCGGGATCTTCCAACGGTTCCACATGAGTGGTGATATGGATAAAAGGCAGTGCGGTGCGGATATCATTCTCTATACGCTCGGCCCAGTCGTGCCCATATTGAACAGTCCATCGCCCAGGAACTAGGATGTGCATTGTCATAAACGCCCGCCCGCCAGCCTGGCGTGTACGTAGTGCATGGAAATCAAGCCCCTGTTCACGATATCCTGCCAGCAGTGACTCGATTTTTTTGAGTTCTTCCGTGGGTAGCGATACGTCCATCAGACCTGCAGCTGAACGACTCATAAGCTGATAACCAGTCCAAACGATGTTGGCTGCGACCAGCAATGCAACGATCGGATCGACCCAAAACCAGCCGGTCAGATAAACCAGTCCGACACCAAAAATGACACCGACCGACGTCCAGACATCGGTCAGCAGGTGATGAGCATCTGCCTCAAGAGTGATAGAGTTGTGCTGCCTGCCAGCCCTTAACAAAATGCGAGCCGTCACAAAATTAAGGATTGATGCGACTGTTGAAACCAGTAATCCGAGACCAATCTCCTCAAGCGGCTGTGGAGTTAACATCCGCTCAACTGCGGTATAGGCGATACTGGCTGCCGCCAATAGGATCAGAAATCCTTCGAAAGCACTCGAGAAATATTCGGCTTTGCCGTGCCCATATGCATGGTTCTCATCGGCCGGAAGCGCAGCCAAGGTCAGCATCCAGAGCGCCATTAGGGCTCCTGCGAGGTTAACTACGGATTCGATGGCATCAGATAGCAGACCGACCGAACCGGTCATTTTCCACGCCACACCTTTGAGTCCGATAGTGGCAATAGCCGTGGCAATGGAAAGCCAAGCGTAGTGCGTCAGCGGACGAGGTAACCCTTTTGTTTTAGTCATTATTAACTTCCTAAAATAGGACGACTAACTCACATTTCTATCCATGATAGATAATTAAACAATCATTTCGCCATGAATATTTTTTCGTTTTTATTAAATTTAATTAAAAAGTCTCTGCAAGTGCTGTTTCATCTTCTAGTAAACTAAATTTTATTTTTAGGGTTTTCTTCAACTTGAAGTAATATTATCTCACAACAGATTAGTCACTTAGGTTAACTGAGCGGCTTTTATATTTTTCAATTAAAATATGCAAAACTCCCATTGCACCATGTGCATAAAAATAGACCTCAATGAAAGTAGTAAAGAACTTATGCCAGTGGATTACTGTTTCAGCCAGATTTGACTGCATGGTATTCAACAAGAACCATAGGCCACCTGAAAGTGCTACAATTAGCAATGCTAGAACTCCAAATCCTTGGATTGTACTGGCAATACCTCCCGAATGTGCATCGGGCAGTCGGAAACTAGTCAACGTTTTTATATCTTGCTTAATACCACTAAAGTCAAGCCCTACCCATGAAAAATAATAAGTAAAACCTCTTTGAGTAAGCATCCAACTTAACATAATAAAACCACAAATAATCAGTCCTAACCCTGAAATAATGTGCATCCAGGTTATAACTCCTTCAAGACTATGTTCACCAATTGCTTCGGTCTCTGTCAGATTAGAGTTAATAATTTGTGATAATATTAGAAATGCCACAATGATGTGAAGAATACGAAAAAAAGGAGCGTAATCATGGGGTAATAGATTCCAGAGTCGCAATTTCATTAATGAGTCCTTAGTAAATTTATCGATGATCTTAATCATACAAAAGAATTATTAGGATAACCTTAATTCTTAAAATTGCAGCAGGCATTAGTTCACCTCTGATATGGCCACTTGCGAAATGGGAATGGTAACTGTTATTACTATGTGTTTACTTGCTGTTCTTGTTACGCAGCCCCTTAAACACATTACTTTCAAATATGATTTCCTGCTGGGTTTAAATATGTGTCTTTCTATAGTGCGGCAACCTATTTTTACACCAACTCATGAATTAAATAAGAATCATAAATTAAATGAGAGGTTTAATTCTCTTGCTTAACGCGATGATATTAAATGGAAATTTTAATTTTTGTAATTTATTAAACAGTTAGAATGAGACATGGTAAATACGATCTTCCTTTAGATAATTCTGATAGCACTTTTTCTACTGGGCAGTCTGCAATGTCCGCTTCACGCCCTGAGACATTCGACAAGCTTTTTATGGCTTCAGTAAGGGCGAGTGTCTCGCTTCGAGAGCCAGCAAATATTTCGCTTCGTCATAACAGGTTCTGGCCTTCCAGCAGCGGTAAATGATCCTTATCCATTTGAACGCCAGTGCCCGGATCGCAGACTGATGAGATTTGCCCTTTTCTCTAAGGCCCTGATAATACAGTTTGGCCCAGTATGATGAATTAACCGTCTTGGCAGCCCATTCAACAAAGGTCTGCCTGACGAACTTGGCACATTGCCATCGCCAGTGAACCCATGATTTTTGGCCGCTTCGTTCGGTCACCGGTGCTATACCTGCGTAGTTTTGAATTTCTTCAGCGCTGTTAAACCGGTCACGATTATCACCAAGTGCAGCAAGCATCCGTGGGCCCATGCACGGTCCCATGCCCGGAAGTGATTTGAACAGCCCCGCATCTGGCAATGTGTCAAACAGCGTTTCGATTCGTTCGTCATAGGTTTTGATGATTTCACTCACGACTTTAATTTGTGTCGCCAGTGCTGCTGCCATCAAAGCATTAGCCTCTATAACACTCGGGTCTGTAGTCAATGGGATCGCATTATCAATACTCGCAACACGTTGCTCGGTAAGGGCCATAGCGCGACCACCTTTGGCATTCAGAAAGTTGCGGATCGTGTCGCGTCTGGCTCGTTTCAGTTGTTGCAGACTGGGCCACCGGATAATCAGCTCACACAACAGTAAGCTACCCCGATGTGAGAACCACTCCAGTGGCTGAGGATAATACTGTTTAAGCGTGTTGATTATCCGGTTCACAAAGCGTCGTTTATCTTCAACCAACTGACGACGTTGCTCAACCAGTTGCTGAAGTAAGCGAATATCCGCATTGTCGGGTTCAATAGCTTTTATCTTCTGGGGGTAACGCAGCATTAACTCTAATGCCAGCTCGGCATCCTGCGGATCATCTTTAGCGCCGCTGGGCGAGAAGGCTTGCCGATAACGAGCCAGGGACAATGCGTGGACGGGGAAAACGGTGATAAAGGGGTATTTTTGAAGAGCATATACCACGGGGCCCTTCTTCAGTTCGAGAGCTATTGCGATTCTACCTTTTACTTTCTGGTGTAACTCAGTAAGCCAGGCATCAAGCGCTTCTGCTGTATGTTCAATCACATCGAATACGCGTTCACCGTTTTTAAACTGAACACAGACATCGTGTTTTTTATCAGCCCAGTCCAGACCAACGTGCGCAGCAAATTGATTAGTCACAGTCATCACCAACTCCTTTTTATCGGGGATTGGTATGCATTCCACGCTCTTCGAAAGAAATATAGCCAGCAGTTTATCTGCATGCCCTGAGTATTCGTTAGCGAACGTGGAGCACCTACTGGCTCGAAAGAAAAGCGGCGATCATCACATGATTCTCGCTCAATATTCGTAACCAGTAAGCGCATACCCTGAATCACTTCAAAGTGTAATTCTCAGGGTACGAATGACTATATCTCGCTCTTAGCGGACATTAGCATAGGCTATTTACCATAACGCCGCATTACGCGTACCGCTCAGACGGCCTGAGCGCGTTTCTGACGTGTCCCCGTTAAAAACAGTAACAAACCACCCGAAAATGCACGCCAGAAACGCTACGTAAGAATCTATCCTATGACTGGATATGCACTCAACTGAATAACGCCTGGTTTCAGTCCATTTTATCGGGATCAGCCTTCTTTCTGGGTAATTTAGGGGGCTTCACTTGCTGATTACTTTGCGTGCGGCGCGTGAGCCAAGGATGGTCAGCTTTAGGTTTTACGTAGAATTTTGAGCGTAAATCAAAACGGGCATTATCCACACGTTCATGGACACTTTTTTCATCATCCAGTGGTATAGGCTCCGGGCCATCAACATATTTTTCCCATCCCAACGCTTTCCCATCATACAGAACCTTAATTTCACCGTTAAAGCTTTCGCATACCGTGACAACCGAATGCCGAAGTCGATATCCCCGGCCTTCACTGCGAATCTGAAACGCACTGCTTTTGTACTGGAAAGTGAGATTTTTGGAGAGAACGCGCTTCGCCTGGAGGCTGAAGATATAACCCAGTTCCTCTTCAGAATGGTGTACATCAAGATGGGCGTTATCAGCAATACGAGGCGGCGTAGCAAACCGGTTGTTATAGGCTTCAATAAAGGTCGGCAACCATGCGTTTGCTGTTTCAATATCACTGATACCCTGAAGCCGCATTTCTTTGACCAGCCTGTCCTGCAGTGTCTGATTGGCACGCTCTACCCGCCCTTTTGCCTGCGGGCTGTTGGCATGGATTGGCTCGATGCCCAGTGTCTTTATCGCACGTGTGAACTGAGTCAACTCTCCTTCCCGCTCCGGGTTATTTACTCTGAATATACTGTGTCTGTCAGAATAGAGAGCCAGTGGTACGCCATGATCATTAAGGTAACCCCGGAGGGTTTCCATGTAAGCCCGGGTTGTTTCTGCAGGAGCGAATCGTAGCGCCATCAGAGCGCTGGTAGCATCATCGATAAAGACTATCAGTGTGCATTTGGGGCCCCGACCTTCAAACCAGTCATGAGGCGAGCCATCAATCTGGATGAGTTCACCGTAGGATGGGCGCCGCATCCGGCGCTGATAAATTCGGGCAAACTTACGACGACGTTCGCGCCATATGCCCTCCTCTACCATCCACTTCCTGAGAGTTTCAATGGATAAACACAAGCCGTGTATCTCGCGCAATTTTTCGCACGCAAGCGTAGGTCCAAAATCAGCGTAGCGGCCTTTGAGGAGTGAAATTACTGTTGCTCTGAATTCGGTAGAAAAGGAATTATTGGGACGCTTTCCACGTCGGCGGGAAACTAGACCAGAAGGCCCTTCATTTCTATACCGTTGCACCAGACGTTTAACCTGCCGAATAGAAATGCCAATGCGTGCCGCAGCTTGTTCCTGAGTAATATGGCGATTAAGTGACTCCTGAATAATGTGAAGTCGGTCGAGTTCCTTATGACTCATCGTAACAGTCTCTTTGATCATGAAAAATCCCCCAGAGAATTGTCTGGGGACATTTTAGAATGGTTCAAAGGGGACATTACAGCTTGGTGTTAACAATGGCCTTCTTCTCCTTGCATTTAAGCAGGCAAGAGGCTACTCTGAATGTGACTAGCATACAGGGGCCTCGGTTGTACTGACCCCAAAAAGTTGGACAGTTAAACACGAGGCACATAGGTCTGGGTTCGATATTCAATTGGACTCAGACCTTTTAATTTCAGGCTAATTCTTCTGCT
>NZ_JBMKHQ010000019.1:0-48311 GCF_049237385.1 Enterobacter cloacae complex sp. IR5412
GACTTGCATGTGTTAGGCCTGCCGCCAGCGTTCAATCTGAGCCATGATCAAACTCTTCAATTTAAAAGTTTGATGCTCAATGAATTAAACTTCGTAATGAATTACGTATGTTCACTCGTTGAGACTTGGTATTCATTTAGTGTCCGAGGACATTAAGAATCCATGTCACTTTGAGTGCCCACACAGATTGTCTGATAAATTGTTAAAGAGCAGTGCCGCTACGTTTTCGCTGCGGCGCGGGGTGTGCATATTACGCTTTCCCGCTTCAGAGTCAAGCGTTTATTTTGCTTTTCTCTGCTGACCCGGCGGCTTGCGTGCCGTTGTTCCGTGTCAGTGGAGGCGCATTATAGGGAGTTCTTCTGAAGTGACAAGCACTAAATACAAAAAACTTTTCGTTCGCTCACTTTTCAAACTCAACGCTTATTTAACCCGCGAATCGTCCGTTAAACGTGCAATTTCACGGGCAAAACTGGCCACTTGATCCCAGTCGGTATAAACCACTTCTTTACGCGTATCCGTTTCCCCGCCCGTCATCTTCATGATCAGGCGGATCATAAAGCGGTCATACCAGCGGTAACGCGGGTAACGCAGCGCGCCCGCAAAGACAGAACAGATATCTGGCTGCCATGGCGAGCTCAGCAAAAACTTACGCGTATAGCTGTTAGTCTGCGGTGTACGCTTCTCTGCTTTACGGGCAACCAGGTTGACCGAGTAAAACGCGCCGGGCAGCTTAGCGAGCTCCGCCGTATGCTTTTTCACAAAGCGATCCAGCGCCGGATGGAAATGACCGTAACGAATTGAAGCGCCAATGACCACACGGTCGTAATCCTGCCAGGCAATCTGTTCAGTGCGATTCAGGTTCACCACATCAGAATAAATGCCCAGCTCTTTGAGTTCAGAAGCCAGATATGAAGCAATCTCACGCGTTTGCCCATCACGCGTTGAGAAAAGAATTAACGTTTTCACCAATGTCTCCTTACTCACGCCAGAATGTTGGGGTAAACAGCACCAGCAGCGTAAAGACCTCAAGACGACCAAACAGCATATTGGCGATTAAGATCCACTTTGCCACCGGGTTCATACTGGCGAAATTATCCGCCACGACACCCAGCCCCGGCCCCAGGTTGTTTAACGTTGCCACCACAGAGGCGAAGGCAGAGAAATCATCCACGCCCGTGGCGATAATCGCCAGCATACTGACAATAAAGACCAGCGCATAAGCGGAGAAGAATCCCCACACCGCTTCGAGGATACGCTCCGGCAGTGCACGATTGCCCAGCTTGATGCTGTAAACCGCATTCGGGTGGACGAGACGTTTAAGTTCACGGTTCCCCTGCTTGAACAGCAGCAGAATACGGATCACCTTCAGGCCGCCGCCCGTCGACCCGGCACAGCCGCCGATAAACGCAGAGCACAACAGCAGCACCGGCAGGAACAGCGGCCAACGCGCAATACTGTCCGTGGTGAAACCGGCGGTTGTCGCCATCGATACCACCTGGAAGAAGGCCTGGTTCAGGGTCGTGACCGCCGAGTTATAGACATCGTGGAACCATAGTACCAGGGTACAGATGATCACCAGGGTCAACTGGACGCCAATAAACATCCGGAATTCCGGGTCGCGCCAGTACACCTTCAGGCTCCGGCCGCTAAGCAACGAGAAGTGTAGACCGTAGTTACAGCCTGAGATCAGCAAAAAGATGGCAATGATGGTATTGATCGTCGGGCTGTCGAAGTACCCAACGCTGGCATCGTGGGTGGAGAACCCGCCGATAGCGATAGTGGCAAAGCTGTGCCCGATGGCATCAAACGCAGGCATCCCGGCAAACCACAGCGCCAGCGCGCAGGCCACCGTCAGCAGGACATAAATAAGCCAAAGGGTTTTCGCCGTCTCCGCAATACGCGGGCGCATCTTGTTATCTTTCAACGGGCCAGGCATTTCAGCCCGGTAAAGCTGCATCCCCCCGACGCCCAGAATCGGCAGGATAGCCACCGCCAGCACGATGATCCCCATACCGCCGAACCACTGGAGCATCTGCCGGTAAAAGAGAATTGCATGCGGGAGTGAATCCAGCCCCACAAGCGTGGTGGCCCCGGTGGTCGTTAATCCGGAGAACGATTCAAAAAACGCATCCGTGACGGTGAGATTCGGTTGTTCAGAGAAGATAAACGGCAGCGCACCCACGCTTCCCAGTACCGTCCAGAACAGGACCACGATCAGAAAACCCTCCCGGGATTTCAGTTCACCTTTCTCACGGCGGTTTGGCCACCACAGCAGGGAGCCAATCGTCAGCGCGACAAAAAAGGTTTGCGTAAATGCACGCCCCGCGCCGTCCCGGTAGATGAGCGCCACCAGTCCGGGAATGATCATTGTCCCGGAGAAAAGTATGACCAGCAATCCAACGATTCGGGTAATGGCACGAAAATGCATCTCTGCCGCTTCCTTAGGTATTCAAAATTGTGAGGTGGGGATTATTCTTCAATCGGCAGTAATTGCAATGAACCGCGACTAAAATCAGCGAGTTTTGCTGAAAAAGCAGCCAGTTCCGCCTGAGGAAGCGCCACGCGTAATTGCACCATTGCCTGATAATCACTGTGTGCGATGACGCCGTTAAACTGTTTAAGCAGTGCTTCGATACCCGATAGCTGGGCGTAATCGCATAACAAAGTATATTCCGTAAGTGGCGTTTTGCGGGTTGTTATCAGCAGATTAAGCGCCTGCTGGACACCCCCTCCGTAGGCCTTAACCAGCCCTCCGGTGCCTAACAAAATGCCCCCGTAGTAGCGGACCACGACGGCGGTGATTTCACCCACGCCGCTGCCCATCAACTGGGATAGCATCGGTTTTCCGGCCGTACCCGCCGGTTCACCGTCGTCAGAAAACCCGAGCTGCTGTGAGTCGTCTGGCGGCCCTGCGACCCACGCCACACAGTGATGGCGGGCATCGGGGTGCTGCGCGCGGACGGACTCGACGAACGCCTTCGCCGCCTCCACGCCGTCAGTATGCGCCAACAGCGTGATAAAGCGGCTTTTCTTGATTTCCTCAACAAAGGTGACCGGCTCGGCCGGTATCAGCCAGCTTTCCATCAGGCCAGCTTCAGATCTCGCGTCATGTTCTCGATGCTGTTCTCGTGAATAACCACGTTATCTTCGATACGAATGCCGCCATACGGCTTCAGCGCTTCAATTTTCTCCCAGTTGAAGTGCTTGCTGAACTGCCCTTCGCGCCACGGCGCCAGCAGGGATTCAATAAAGTAGATGCCCGGCTCAATGGTCAATACCATACGCGGCGCCAGAACGCGGGTGCAGCGCAGATAAGGATATTTAGACGGTGCCGCCAGGTGCGTACCGGTATCATCCTGCATAAAGCCAGCGACGTCATGAACCTGTAAACCCAGCGGGTGGCCGATACCGTGCGGCATAAATGGCCCGGTCAGATCGTTCTCAACCATCGCCTCTTCGCTCATGTCTTTGACAATCTGATGCTTACGCAGCAGTTTAGCGATGCGCTGATGGAACTGGATGTGATAATCCACGTAGCTGGTTCCGGCCTTCATGGTGCCAATCAGCGCCAGCTGTTCGTCGTTCACGTCTTTGATCAATTGCGCAAAATCAGTATCCGCATTCGCCGCCCAGGTACGGGTCAGGTCTGCCGCATAGCCATTGTACTCAGCCCCCGCGTCCAGCAGGAAGCTGCGCATCTCAGCCGGAACCTGATGATCCAGTTTGGTGTAGTGCAGAACCGAGGCATGTTCATTCAGCGCCACGATGTTGCTGTACGGCACGTCGGTATCGCGGTGGCCGGTCGCCGTCAGGTAGGCCTGATTGATATCGAACTCGCTCATACCGGACTGGAACGCTTCGTGCGCCGCACGGTGGCCATTCACCGCCGTTTTTTGCGCTTCACGCATGCAGTAAAGTTCGTAGTCGGTCTTGTAGGCGCGATAGTAGTGCAGATAATCCAGCACGCCTTTCGGGTTGAGTTTATCTGCCGGAATATCCAGACCCAGCGCACGCTCAGGAACCGGACCAATGTAGCCGATGTTCCCACGCGCCGCTGGCAACTGGCTGCCAATGCCGTCTGCTTTTGGCAGCGCAATCACGTCAATTTCTTCGGTCCAGAATGAGGTCGGCAGCGGCTCCACGTTGTGCCAGTAATCGACCGGCAGGTAGAACCACAGTTTCGGCTTGTTCACGCCATCCACCAGCAGCCAGCAATTTGGAACCTGCGTGACAGGCACCCAGGCTTTAAACTGCGGGTTAACCTTGAAGGGATAAGCGTGGTCATCAAGAAAAGTATTCATCAGCTCGCCGGAGTGGATCAGCAGGGCATCCAGCTTGAAGCGGGCCAGTACATCGCGGGTACGTTCCTGTAGGGTAACGATATGATTTTTATAAAGCGAAGCCAGTGAGTCCATCATTCTTCCTTTCGTTTTTTTGACCTCAAGTCATCGCATCTTAGCACACCTCACTCCGGCTGCGTGATTTCCACCGACCGTGATCAGCGCAGCAATTTCTTAATGACTAATTTGCATTTTATTAACATAAATTCCACACTCCGTTTCATCTGGTATGACCAGATCCAATTGCTGGATTCAGGAGACCGACATGCTCTACAAAGGCGACACCCTGTACGTAGACTGGCTGGAAGATGGCATTGCCGAACTGGTGTTCGATGCCCCCGGCTCAGTGAACAAGCTTGATACCGCGACGGTGGCCAGTCTTGGCCAGGCGCTGGATGTACTTGAAAAGCAATCAGATTTGAAAGGGCTGCTGCTGCGCTCCAACAAAGCGGCCTTTATCGTTGGCGCGGATATCACCGAATTCCTGTCGCTGTTCCTGGTGCCCAAAGAACAGCTGAGCCAATGGCTGCACTTTGCGAACAGCGTCTTTAATCGTCTGGAAGATCTGCCTGTCCCGACCCTTTCTGCCGTTAACGGTTACGCGCTGGGCGGCGGCTGCGAATGCGTGTTAGCCACTGATTACCGTCTGGCGACCCCAGACCTGCGCATCGGCCTGCCGGAAACCAAACTGGGCATTATGCCGGGCTTTGGTGGCTCGGTGCGTATGCCGCGCATGTTGGGTGCCGACAGCGCGCTGGAAATCATTGCCGCAGGTAAAGATGTCGGCGCGGAACAGGCGCAGAAAATCGGTCTGGTGGACGGCGTGGTTAAGCCTGAAAAACTGATTGAAGGCGCTGTAGCCATTCTGCGTCAGGCGATTAACGGCGATCTCGACTGGAAAGCCAAACGTCAGCCAAAGCTGGAGCCGTTGAAGCTCAGCAAAATTGAAGCCACCATGAGCTTCACCATCGCCAAGGGCATGGTGATGCAGACGGCGGGTAAACACTACCCGGCGCCGATCACGGCGGTGAAAACCATTGAAGCGGCAGCCCGTCTGGGCCGTGATGAAGCCCTGAAGCTGGAAAACCAGAGCTTTGTCCCGCTGGCGCACACCAACGAAGCCCGCGCGCTGGTTGGTATCTTCCTTAACGATCAGTTCGTGAAGGGCAAAGCCAAACAACTCACCAAAAACGTTGAAACGCCAAAACACGCGGCGGTACTCGGCGCGGGCATTATGGGTGGCGGCATCGCCTACCAGTCTGCATGGAAAGGCGTGCCGGTAGTGATGAAAGACATCAACGAGAAATCCCTGACGCTGGGCATGACCGAAGCGGCCAAGCTGCTGAATAAACAGCTTGAGCGCGGCAAAATTGACGGTCTGAAGCTTGCAGGCGTGATCTCCACCATCCAGCCAACGCTGGAATACAGCGGCTTTGAGCGCGTGGACGTGGTGGTTGAAGCGGTCGTTGAGAATCCGAAAGTCAAAAAAGCAGTGCTGGCCGAAACGGAAGAGAAGGTGCGTCCTGAGACCGTACTGGCCTCCAACACCTCCACTATTCCTATCAGCGAGCTGGCAAGCGTGCTGAAGCGTCCGGAAAACTTCTGCGGGATGCACTTCTTTAACCCGGTGCATCGCATGCCGCTGGTCGAAGTGATCCGTGGGGTAAAAACCTCCGACGAAACCATCGCCAAAGTGGTGGCGTGGGCGAGCAAGATGGGCAAAACGCCAATCGTCGTTAACGACTGCCCGGGCTTCTTCGTTAACCGCGTGCTGTTCCCGTACTTCGCCGGTTTCAGCCAGCTGCTGCGCGACGGCGCAGACTTCCGCAAAATCGACAAAGTGATGGAAAAACAGTTCGGCTGGCCGATGGGCCCGGCGTACCTGCTGGACGTTGTCGGCATCGACACTGCCCATCACGCGCAGGCGGTGATGGCGGCGGGCTTCCCGCAGCGCATGCAGAAAGATTATCGCGACGCCATTGACGCCCTGTTCGACGCCAACCGCTTTGGGCAGAAAAACGGTCTGGGCTTCTGGCGCTATAAAGAAGACAGCAAAGGCAAACCGAAGAAAGAAGAAGATCCGGCGGTGGATGGCCTGCTGGCCGACGTCAGTCAGCCAAAACGCGACTTCACTGACGATGAGATCATCGCCCGGATGATGATCCCGATGATCAACGAAGTGGTGCGTTGCCTCGAAGAAGGCATTATCGCCAGCCCGGCAGAAGCGGATATGGCGCTGGTGTACGGCCTCGGCTTCCCTCCGTTCCACGGCGGCGCGTTCCGTTGGCTGGATACGCTCGGCAGCGCTCGCTATCTCGATATGGCTCAGCAATATCAGCACCTCGGTCCGCTTTATGAGGTGCCGGAAGGTCTGCGTAACAAAGCGCGCCATAACGAACCCTACTATCCAGCAGTTGAGCCAGCCCGTCCGGTTGGCACGCCGAAAACGGCTTAAGGAGTCACAATGGAAAAGGTTGTCATTGTTGATGCGATTCGCACCCCGATGGGCCGTTCAAAAGGCGGTGCATTCCGTAATGTGCGTGCGGAAGATCTCTCGGCGCACCTGATGCGTAGCCTGCTGGCGCGTAACCCGGCGCTGGACCCTGCTGCGCTGGACGATATTTACTGGGGCTGCGTCCAGCAGACGCTGGAGCAGGGTTTCAACATCGCCCGTAACGCGTCTCTGCTGGCGGAGATCCCGCATTCGGTTCCGGCGGTCACCGTCAACCGTCTTTGCGGTTCGTCGATGCAGGCGCTGCACGACGCGGCACGGATGATCATGACCGGCGATGCGCAGGCCTGTCTGGTGGGCGGCGTGGAGCACATGGGCCACGTGCCGATGAGCCACGGGGTCGATTTCCATCCAGGCATGAGCCGTAACGTGGCGAAAGCCGCCGGTATGATGGGCCTGACCGCCGAGATGCTCTCCCGTCTGCACGGCATCAGCCGTGAAATGCAGGATGCCTTTGCCGCGCGCTCGCATGCCCGCGCCTGGGCCGCCACGCAGTCTGGTGCCTTTAAGAATGAGATCATCCCAACGGGCGGTCACGACGCAGACGGCGTACTGAAGCAGTTCAGCTACGACGAAGTTATCCGTCCTGAAACCACTGTTGAAGCGCTTTCTACCCTGCGTCCGGCGTTTGATCCGGTCACCGGTACGGTCACGGCGGGCACCTCGTCTGCCCTGTCCGACGGTGCCGCCGCCATGTTAGTGATGAGCGAAAGCCGCGCCCGCGAATTAGGCCTGACGCCACGCGCCCGCGTGCGTTCGATGGCAGTCGTGGGCTGCGATCCTTCCATCATGGGTTACGGTCCGGTCCCGGCGTCAAAACTGGCGCTGAAAAAAGCGGGGCTGAGCGCAAGTGATATCGACCTCTTTGAGATGAACGAAGCGTTCGCCGCGCAGATCCTGCCGTGCATTAAAGATCTGGGGCTGATGGATCAGATCGACGAGAAGATTAACCTCAATGGCGGCGCGATCGCCCTCGGTCACCCGCTGGGCTGCTCCGGGGCGCGTATCAGCACCACGCTGATCAACCTGATGGAACGCAAAGATGCCCAGTTCGGACTGGCGACGATGTGTATCGGCTTGGGTCAGGGGATCGCGACGGTGTTTGAGAGAGTGTAAATGTAAATAAGGAAAAGTATCTTAAAGCCAATGACGTCAGAACAAGGCGGCAAGCGAGCGAATCCCGATGAGCTTACATTAGTAAGTGATTCGGGTGAACGAGCGCAGCCAACGCAGTTATGGCGCCATTGGCGAAGAGAGACAGTTTAGTTGCCGTTCTTCCCGCCTGTCAGGGGCGGGTTTTTTACATTATTGCAGCAGCGAAATATCCGCCACGCGCAGGAACAGCTCACGCAGTTTCTCAAGCATCGAGAGACGGTTAATACGCAGCTCTTTATCTTCCACGTTCACCATCACCTTCTCGAAGAAGGCATCGATGACGTCACGTAGCTCCGCCAGCTCCACCAGTGCTTCCTGGTAGCGACCTTCCGCGAAATACGGCTCCAGCTTGTCGCGCAGCACCACAACCTGCATCGCCAGAGAAATCTCTTCCGGCTCTTTCAGGGTTGCAGCGTTTACGCGTTCGTTCAGCGTCTCGTCGGATTTCGCGAGGATGTTGGATACACGCTTGTTGGCCGCGGCCAGCGCAGACGCCGCTTCCAGCGTACGGAAGTGGGATACCGCCTTCATACGCGCATCGAAATCTGCCGGACGGGTCGGACGACGCGCCAGCACCGCCTGAATGGTATCAACGGAGTAACCTTCGTCCTGATACCACGCACGGAAACGACCGAGCATAAAGTCGATAACATCATCCACAACCTTCGCGTTGGTCAGCTTATCGCCGTACAGACGGACCGCTTCTTCGGTCAGCGTTTGCAGATCGAGATTGAGGTTCTTCTCTACGATGATGCGCAGCACGCCCAGCGCAGCACGACGCAGCGCAAACGGGTCTTTGTCGCCTTTCGGATGCTGACCGATACCGAAGATACCCGCCAGGGTGTCCATCTTATCGGCAATCGCCACGGCGCAGGCAACCGGGTTAGACGGCAGATCGTCACCGGCAAAGCGCGGCTGATACTGCTCGTTCAGGGCCACAGCCACGTCTTCCGCTTCGCCGTCATGACGCGCGTAGTGCATGCCCATCACGCCCTGGGTGTCGGTAAATTCGAACACCATGTTGGTCATCAGGTCGCACTTGGAGAGCAGGCCCGCGCGGGTAGCGTGGTTAACGTCGGCGCCAATTTCACGGGCAATCCAGCCGGACAGCTCCGCGATACGGTCAGTCTTGTCGCGCAGCGTACCCAGCTGCTGCTGGAACAGTACGGTTTGCAGACGCGGCAGGTTATCTTCCAGACGTTTTTTACGGTCGGTGTTGAAGAAGAACTCGGCGTCTGCCAGACGTGGACGCACCACTTTCTCGTTACCGGAGATAATCTGGCTCGGATCTTTCGATTCGATGTTCGCGACGAAGATGAAGTTTGGCAGCAGCTGGCCGTCGTTGGCGTAAACCGGGAAGTACTTTTGGTCACCCTTCATGGTGTACACCAGCGCTTCAGCCGGAACGGCCAGGAATTTCTCTTCGAATTTCGCGGTCAGCACAACCGGCCATTCGACCAGAGAGGTCACTTCTTCCAGCAGGCTATCGCTCAGATCGGCATTACCGCCAATTTTGCGCGCCGCTTCTTCGGCGTCAGCTTTGATTTTGGCTTTACGCTGTTCGTAGTCAGCAATGACCTTACCGCGCTCCAGCAGGATCTGCGGGTACTGATCAGCATTGTCGATGGTGAACTCCGGCTCGCCCATAAAGCGGTGGCCGCGGATCACGCGATCGGACGCCACGCCCAGAATGGTCGCCGGAATAACGGTATCGCCCAGCAGCAGGGTCACGGTGTGAACCGGACGCACAAAGTGAACGTCAGACGCGCCCCAGCGCATCAGCTTAGGAATCGGCAGCTTAGCCAGCGAGGTCGCAATCATATCTGGCAGCAGCGCTTCCGCGCTTTCGCCTTTCACATGGGCACGATACAGCAGCCATTCACCTTTGTCGGTGGTCAGACGTTCGGCCTGATCGACGGTGATACCGCAGCCGCGCGCCCAGCCTTCAGCCGCTTTGCTCGGCTTGCCTTCCGCGTCGAACGCCTGGGCAATGGCCGGGCCACGTTTTTCAACTTCGCGATCCGGCTGAGACGCCGCCAGATTTGCCACTTTCAGCGCCAGACGACGCGGTGCAGCAAACCACTCAATTTTACCGTGCGCCAGGCCAGCGTTATCCAGCTCAGCAGTGACGTTCGCAGCGAAAGATTCAGCCAGGCTGCGCAGGGCTTTTGGTGGCAGCTCTTCAGTGCCGATTTCCACCAGGAAAGTTTTCTCAGACATGGCCGCCTCTTATTTGTTTCGGTTGCACATCGGGAAGCCAAGGGCTTCACGGGACGCGTAGTAAGCTTCAGCAACGGCTTTGGTCAGGGTACGAATACGCAGAATGTAGCGCTGACGTTCAGTCACGGAGATCGCTTTGCGGGCATCCAGCAGGTTGAAGCTGTGGGCAGCCTTCAGAATACGCTCGTAGGCAGGCAGAGGCAGCGGAGTCTCCAGCGCCAGCAGCTGCTGGGCTTCTTTCTCGTACTGCTCAAAGCAGGTGAACAGGAAGTCCACGTCCGCGTATTCGAAGTTATAGGTGGATTGCTCCACTTCGTTCTGATGGAACACGTCGCCGTAGGTGGTTTTACCCAGCGGGCCGTCACTCCAGACCAGGTCGTAAACGCTGTCTACGCCCTGAATGTACATGGCCAGACGTTCCAGACCATAGGTGATTTCGCCGGTGATCGGTTTACATTCCAGACCGCCAACCTGCTGGAAGTAGGTGAACTGGGTCACTTCCATGCCGTTCAGCCACACTTCCCAACCCAGACCCCAGGCACCCAGCGTTGGGTTTTCCCAGTTATCTTCCACGAAACGAATGTCGTGAATGGTCGGATCCATACCCAGCTCTTTCAGTGACCCGAGGTACAGTTCCTGAATGTTGTCGGGTGATGGCTTAATCACCACCTGGAACTGATAGTAGTGCTGCAAACGGTTCGGGTTTTCGCCGTAACGGCCATCGGTCGGACGACGGGATGGCTGCACATAGGCGGTCGCCATTGGCTCTGGCCCTAACGCGCGCAGGCTGGTCATCGGGTGTGAGGTGCCTGCGCCAACTTCCATGTCCAAAGGTTGAACAATGGTGCAGCCCTGACGAGCCCAGTAATCCTGTAAGGTCAGGATCAGGCCCTGGAAGGTCTTGGTATCAAACTTTTGCATAGTATTTCGTGCTGGATACGTGTGGTTTTAAATGGAAGGGATCAGTATACCCGCTGGCTGCAAGATATACAGTACGAAACGGGGTTGTTTAGGGAAAATTGGGGAATAAGCCCTACAGCCAGAACCTGCGAAGGCTCTGGTTGCTGCTTATACGAGCAATTTAGCGCATTGAGAGATGTAAAAACTGGCCGTCTGCATCAAAAGAGCAGACAAAGCCCTCTTTACGCGCCGTATAGCCTTTCAGTTCATAGCTGCCCTGAAAGCGCTCGAAGCCGTTAATATGAATTTTCTGTGCTTCGGAATTATAGCGGTGAGCCGCCTGATCCCTGCACAGCTGTTCCATATTCAGGGAACGCTCCGGGCTCATTTTCCCCTGCTGCGCTTTTTGGACTGGAGCCTCCTGAGAAGCACTGCACCCAGCTAATAAAAGCAGCAGAAAGAGTGACGCCCCACGCTTCATCATCATTTTTATTACCGCCCTGGTCAGTGGCTGTTATTTTTAGTAGCAACACGTTTATAGATTAATGTTCAACATTCTGCGAATCTCGCCAGCTCCCGACAAGACAGCCTGGCTAAACTCAGAATTTTCCAAGGGAAAAGTTTTACGCAATCGCAGTCACACTTTCTTTATCAGGAATACAGAGGAACTGATGCAGTCAAAAATTAACTGGATTGATAACCTGCGGGGAATAGCCTGTCTGATGGTGGTGATGATCCACACTACGACCTGGTATGTCACGAACGCGCACAGTATCAGCCCTGTTAACTGGGATGTCGCCAATATTCTGAACTCAGCCTCACGCGTGAGCGTCCCGCTGTTCTTTATGATTTCCGGTTTTCTCTTTTTTGGCGAGCGTAGCGCGCAGCCGAGACATTTCATCCGTATTGTCTCCTGTTTGCTGTTTTACAGCGCCATTTCGCTGCTCTATATCATCCTGTTCACTTCAATTAATGCTGAACGTTCCCTGCTCAATTTGTTGCAAAAACCGGTGTTCTATCATCTGTGGTTTTTCTTCGCGATAATGGTTATCTATCTGGTTTCGCCGTTAATTCAGGTAAAAAACGTTAGCGGTAAAATGCTGCTGGCCTTGATGGTAATAATCGGGATCGTGGCAAACCCGAATACCGTCTCACAGAAAATTGATGGCTTTGAATGGCTGCCCGTTAACCTCTATATCAACGGCGATACGTTTTATTACGTGCTGTACGGCATGCTGGGGCGCGCCATCGGCATGATGGAGACGCAAAAGAGAGGAATAAACTGGCTTTGCGCGGCAGCATTTATCGCCGGTGTGTTTATTATCTCTCGAGGGACGCTGCACGAGCTGCAATGGCGCGGAAACTTTGCCGATACCTGGTATCTCTACTGCGGGCCGATGGTCTTTATCTGCGCGGTTTCGCTGCTGACCCTGTTTAAAAACACCCTGAATGCCCGCCCGCTTCCGGTGCTGGGGTTTATCTCTCGCCACTCGCTGGGCATTTACGGTTTTCACGCGCTGGTGATCCACGCCCTGCGCACCCGCGGCGTTGAGCTTAAAAGCTGGCCGGTGCTGGATATTGTCTGGATATTTACCGTTACGCTGGTTGTCAGCCTGCTGCTCTCAATGCTGCTGCAACGCATCGATACACGCAGGTTTGTGAGCTAACCCGGTTGAAGGCTGGCAGGCCGGGTAAGCGTTAGCGCCACCCGGCTCCTGTTTATGACATTAGCGGTAAAAGCTGCTGATAGATTTTGCGGAAAACGTCTCGTCTTTCAGCGTAGCGAGCATGATTTTTCGCATCAGGACGATGCTGCTGTTCAAGCGGCAGTTGGGGCAAAAGCTGGGGCAGTGGTTTATCCCGGTTCAGCGCAATTTGCGCCAGCCGTGCCGCACCGAGCGCCGGACCAACATCTCCCCCAGTACGATAGTCCAGCTGCAACCCGCTGATATCGGAAAGCATCTGCCGCCAGTAGCTGCTTCGTGCCCCGCCGCCAATTAACGTAATGCTGGATGGCGTCAGGCCACAGTCATGCACGACATCCATGCCGTCCGCCAACGCATAACCGACCCCTTCAAGCACCGCGCGCGCCAGCTCTGCCGGGCCGTGCTGATGGGTAAGGCCGAAGAAGACCCCTTTCGCTTCCGGGTTGTTATGCGGCGTCCGCTCGCCGGAAAGGTACGGTAAAAACCAGACCGCACCGGCAGTATCATCCGCCTGCTGTGCCGCTGTGATAAGCGCCGGGACGTCCGCCATTCCGGTCAGCTTTGCCGCCCAGTCGAGGCAGGATGCCGCGCTCAGCATCACCGACATCAAATGCCATTTACCCGGCAACGCGTGGCAGAAGCTGTGTACGGCGCTTTCAGGGTTACTACGATAGCCGTCACTGACCGCAAAATAGACACCGGAAGTGCCGAGCGAGAGCATGGCCTGTCCTGTCTCCACCATCCCCACGCCGACCGCACCCGCCGCATTATCGCCGCCGCCGGCAACGACAGGTACGGCTGGCATATTCCAGCGTTCAGCAACAGAAGGCTGCAAAGCGCCCGTGATAACACTGCCTTCAAACAGCGCAGGCATATGATCGCGCGTCAGCTGGCAGGCATCCAGCATCGCTTCGCTCCAGTCCCGTTTCGCCACGTCGAGCCACATCGTGCCCGCGGCGTCAGACATGTCGCTGGCAAAATCCCCCGTCATGCGAAAACGCAGGTAGTCTTTCGGCAACAGAACCTTCGCCACCTGACGAAAAATCTCAGGCTCATGGCGCTGCACCCACAGGAGTTTTGGCGCGGTAAAACCGGGCATCATCAGGTTGCCCGTAATCTCGCGGGACGCAGGCACACGCTCCTCAAGGATCGCGCACTCTTCCGCACAGCGGCCATCGTTCCAGAGAATAGCCGGGCGCAGAACGCGATGCTGGCTATCCAGCAGCGTGGCGCCATGCATTTGCCCGGCAATGCCCAGCGCTTTCACGTCGCGCAGGCTGTGCTGCTCACCTAAGGCTTTCATCGCGCGGTCCGTCGCCTGCCACCACTGCTCCGGATCTTGTTCCGACCAAAGTGGCTGCGGGCGTGAAACCTGCAACTTTTCAGTCTGCGTGGCTAACACATCGCCCTGCTCGCTTAACAGGATGGCTTTCACCCCCGACGTGCCAAGATCGATCCCGATATACATGTGGTGACTCCTTTGACAGAAATGCCCGGCGGCGCTGCGCTTACCGGGCCTGGATGCTGTTATTTATCGAACAGGTAGTGATTGACCAGGTTTTCCAGCAGTTCCTGATGGCCGCTCTGATGCTGCGGTGCCAACTGATGCTGTTCAGCGTACTTCGCGATCTCCGCAAGCGATAACTGACCTTTCAAAATTTGCTGGCCCAGCTCACTGTTCCAGCCGCTGTAGCGCTTCGCCACGCGCTTATCCAGCTCACCGTCTTCAATCATACGGGCCGCCACCTTCAGCGCCAGCGCCATGGTGTCCATCGCGCCAATATGCCCGTAGAACAGATCGTATTTGTCGGTGCTCTGGCGACGCACTTTGGCGTCGAAGTTCAGGCCGCCGGTGGTGAAACCGCCCGCTTTGATGATTTCGTACATCACCAGCGCATTCTCTTCGACGCTGTTCGGGAACTGGTCGGTATCCCAGCCCAGCTGTGGATCGCCGCGGTTCGCATCCACCGATCCGAAGATGCCCAGCGCAATCGCAGAGGCGATTTCGTGATGGAACGAGTGGCCCGCCAGCGTGGCGTGGTTAGCCTCAATGTTCACTTTGATCTCTTTTTCCAGACCAAACTGCTTCAGGAAGCCATACACGGTGGCGACATCGTAGTCGTACTGATGCTTGGTTGGCTCCTGTGGTTTTGGCTCAATCAGCAGCGTACCGCGGAAGCCGATTTTGTGCTTGTGGTCCACCACCATCTGCATAAAGCGGCCAATCTGCTCGCGCTCCTGGCGCAGGTCAGTATTCAGCAGCGTTTCATAGCCTTCACGACCGCCCCAGAGAACGTAGTTCTCACCGCCCAGCTGATGCGTGGCGTTCATCGCAGTCACGACCTGGGTTGCCGCCCAGCTGAAGACTTCCGGGTCCGGGTTGGTTGCCGCGCCCGCGCCATAGCGAGGGTTGGTAAAGCAGTTAGCCGTACCCCAGAGCAGCTTCACGCCGCTTTGCTGCTGTTTTTCAGCCAGCACGTCGACCATCTGCGCAAAATTGTTCAGATACTCTTTCAGCGACGCCCCTTCCGGCGACACGTCCACATCGTGGAAACAGTAGTACGGCACGTTCAGCTTATGGAAGAACTCGAACGCGACGTCGGCTTTACGCTTCGCCAGCTCAATGGCCTCGCCCGGCTGTTGCCATGGACGGTCAAAAGAGCCCACGCCGAACATATCGGCACCGTTCCAGCAGAAGGTGTGCCAGTAGCAGGCGGCAAAGCGCAAGTGATCTTCCATGCGCTTACCCAGCACCAGCTCATCCGGGTTGTAGTGACGAAATGCTAAAGGATTGGTCGTTTTCGTGCCTTCGAAACGAACGCGATCGAGTTGGTCGAAATAAGCTTGCATATTGAGCTCCATAATCAGGGTATGCGGCGTGGTCTTGCTTCTGGAGTAATAGTGAATAGACATTGGAGGTTGCTCAATTACGTTATTTCACACTGCTATTGAGAGAATGCGCAATTGTGCGCTGGCTCGCAAAATAATGTGCAGACAAACTATTTTTCGGCACGCATTCCAGAATCAAATGTAATTAATAGGTTACGCTTTTTAAAATCCGATCGCGGTCATAAATTCAGAAATAAACCAAATATCGTAATGAGAAGATAAAAATCTGTAATTGCCAGCAGGCCTTTCCACGTTAAAAATTTGCTGCGTCTCAGCAGTGAATGTTTCTTTTATCTCAGCTACACATACCCCTACAAAAAGGCCTAATAATTATGAAGATAAAGAACCTGACCCTAACGCTCTGCACTACTCTCCTGCTTGCAAGCTTTGCCGGCCACGCCAAAGAGGTCAAAATCGGCATGGCGATTGATGACTTACGCCTGGAGCGCTGGCAAAAAGATCGCGATATCTTTGTTAAAAAAGCGGAATCTCTCGGTGCGGAGGTGTTCGTTCAGTCCGCTAACGGCAACGAAGAGACGCAAATGTCGCAAATTGAGAATATGATCAACCGTGGCGTCGATGTGCTGGTCATTATCCCGTATAACGGCCAGGTATTAAGCAACGTGGTGAAAGAAGCAAAACAGGAAGGCATAAAAGTCCTGGCTTATGACCGCATGATTAATAATGCGGATATTGATTATTATATTTCGTTCGACAATGAAAAGGTGGGTGAATTACAGGCTAAAAGCTTGATCGCAAAAGTGCCTCAAGGGAATTATTTCCTGATGGGCGGCTCGCCTGTGGATAACAACGCCAAACTGTTCCGTCAGGGACAAATGAAAGTGCTGAAGCCGTATATCGACGAGGGCAAAATTAAAGTCGTCGGCGACCAGTGGGCTGACGGCTGGTTACCGGAAAACGCGCTGAAAATTATGGAAAACGCGTTGACCGCAAATAACAACAAAATCGATGCAGTGGTGGCCTCTAACGACGCCACTGCGGGGGGCGCCATTCAGGCGCTGAGCGCGCAGGGTCTGGCCGGGAAAGTCGCTATTTCCGGACAGGACGCCGACCTTGCGGGTGTAAAACGCATTATCGCGGGTACCCAGACTATGACGGTCTATAAGCCCATTACCGAGCTTGCCAATACGGCCGCCGAAATTGCCGTTGAGCTGGGCAATGGCCAGCAACCTAAAGTAGACGCGACGTTAAATAACGGCCTGAAAGACGTGCCAGCTCGCCTGCTTACCCCTATCGAAGTCAACAAAGAGAATATTGACGCCACGGTGGTGAAAGACGGTTTCCATAAGAAGAGTGAACTGTAATCCAGCGCAGCCCCTGCCCGGCGGGGGCGCATCGACCTGCCCTGTTCATCTGTCGGGCTATGCGGAGCAGTTATGTCTTATTTACTTGAAATGAAAAGCATCACCAAAGCCTTCGGGGCGGTGAAAGCGGTCGACAACGTAAGCCTGCGGCTGAACCCCGGCGAAGTGATGTCGCTGTGCGGCGAAAACGGCTCGGGGAAATCCACGCTGATGAAGGTGCTGTGCGGGATCTATCCGCACGGCAGCTACGAGGGCGAAATCGTCTTTGCCGGTGAGGTGCTTCAGGCCACGCACATTCGTGATACCGAACGTAAAGGCATCGCTATCATTCACCAGGAGCTGGCACTGGTGAAGCACCTTACCGTGCTGGAAAATATCTTTCTTGGGGCCGAACTCTCGCGCCACGGCGTACTGGATTACGACACCATGACGCTGCGCTGCGAAAAACTGCTGGCCCAGGTGAGTCTCGCTATCTCACCGGATACGCGCGTGGGCGACTTAGGTTTGGGCCAGCAGCAGCTGGTGGAGATCGCCAAGGCGCTAAATAAACAGGTACGCCTGCTGATCCTCGACGAGCCAACCGCCTCGCTCACCGAACAGGAAACCGCCGTTCTGCTCAATATCATCCGCGATCTGCAAAACCACGGTATCGCCTGCATCTATATTTCGCACAAGCTCAATGAGGTGAAAGCTATTTCCGACACCATCTGCGTCATCCGCGACGGGCAGCACATTGGCACGCGTGAAGCAGAAGGCATGAGCGAAGATGACATCATCACCATGATGGTGGGTCGCGAACTCACCGCACTGTATCCCAACGAACCACACACCATAGGCGAAGAACTCCTGCGCGTGGAAAACCTGACGGCGTGGCATCCCGTTAACCGCCACATCAAGCGCGTGGATAACCTCTCCTTCTCGCTGCACCGCGGCGAAATTCTCGGTATTGCGGGTTTAGTGGGTGCCGGAAGAACCGAGGCCGTGCAGTGTCTGTTTGGCGTCTGGCCGGGGCGCTGGGAAGGCAAAATTTATATCGACGGTCAGCCGGTAAAAATTGACAACTGCCAGCAGGCCATTGCCAAAGGTATTGCCATGGTGCCCGAAGACCGCAAAAAAGACGGCATCGTGCCGGTCATGGCGGTGGGAAAAAATATCACGCTGGCGGCGCTCAGCCAGTTTTCCGGCGCGCTGAGCAGCCTGGATGATGCCGCAGAACAGCAGTGTATTCTTCAGTCACTTGCCAGGCTCAAGGTGAAAACCTCCTCGCCGGAACTGGCGATAGGTCGCCTGAGCGGCGGCAACCAGCAGAAAGCGATTCTGGCGCGCTGCCTGTTGCTTAATCCGCGCATTTTAATTCTGGACGAACCCACGCGCGGGATCGATATCGGCGCGAAGTATGAAATCTACAAGCTGATCAACCAGCTTGTGCAGCAAGGGATTGCCGTCATTGTTATCTCGTCCGAATTGCCTGAAGTGCTGGGGCTGAGCGACCGCGTGCTGGTCATGCATGAAGGGAAACTCAAAGCCAACCTGAACAACCAGAACCTGACGCAAGAGCAGGTGATGGAAGCTGCCTTAAGGAGCGAACGCCATGTCGAAAAGCAACCCGTCTGATATCAAAGTCGCTGTTCGGACGCCCGGTGCGTTCGCAGGACTTAAATCGCTGAATCTGCAAGTTTTTGTAATGATTGCCGCCATTATCGTCATCATGTTGTTCTTTACCTGGATGACCGATGGCTCCTATTTGAGCGCACGTAACGTCTCTAACCTGCTGCGTCAGACCGCCATCACCGGGATCCTGGCGGTGGGGATGGTCTTTGTGATTATCTCAGCGGAAATTGACCTGTCGGTAGGGTCGATGATGGGTCTGCTCGGCGGCGTGGCGGCAATTTTTGACGTCTGGCTCGGCTGGCCGCTGCCGCTGACGATTGCGGTCACGCTGGTACTGGGTCTGCTGCTGGGTGCGTGGAACGGCTGGTGGGTGGCCTACCGTAAAGTCCCGTCGTTTATTGTCACCTTAGCAGGGATGCTGGCCTTCCGCGGTATTCTGATTGGGATCACCAACGGCACTACCGTATCCCCGACCAGCGCCTCGATGTCCCAGATTGGCCAAAGCTACCTCTCTGATGGCGTCGGTTTTACGATCGGCGTGGTTGGGCTGATGGCGTTTGTCGCGTGGCAATGGCGCGGACGCATGCGTCGCCAGGCGCTGGGGCTGGCCTCGCCTGCCTCAACCTCGGTTGTCGGCCGTCAGGCGCTTACTGCGGTGATTGTGCTGGGGGCCATCTGGCTGCTAAACGATTATCGCGGTGTCCCAACGCCCGTTCTGCTGCTGGCGCTGTTGCTGTTAGGTGGGATGTTTATGGCCACACGTACCGCATTCGGTCGCCGTATTTATGCTATCGGCGGCAATCTTGAAGCCGCGCGTTTATCTGGTATCAACGTCGAGCGCACCAAACTCGCCGTCTTTGCCATCAACGGCCTGATGGTAGCCATCGCGGGGCTGATCCTCAGCTCGCGACTGGGTGCGGGTTCCCCGTCTGCCGGTAATATTGCCGAGCTGGACGCCATCGCCGCCTGCGTGATTGGCGGGACCAGCCTCGCCGGAGGCATTGGCAGCGTGGCGGGTGCGGTGATGGGCGCATTTATTATGGCTTCGCTGGATAACGGGATGAGTATGATGGACGTGCCGACGTTTTGGCAGTATATCGTCAAAGGGGCCATTCTTTTGCTGGCAGTCTGGATGGACTCTGCCACCAAGCGGCGCGCCTGAGAACCGTATCGTGACTAATTTGGGAAAGTGAGCCATGTTTGAAAAGCGTCACCGCATTACGTTGTTATTCAATGCCAACAAAGCCTATGACCGTCAGGTGGTTGAGGGGGTTGGTGAATATTTGCAGGCGTCGCAATCCGAATGGGATATTTTCATCGAAGAAGATTTCCGTACCCGTCTGGAGAACATCAAAGACTGGCTGGGAGACGGGGTTATCGCTGACTTTGACGACCCCGTGATTGAACAGTTGCTGAGTGGCGTCGACGTACCTATCGTGGGCGTTGGCGGCTCTTACCATTCAGCGGAACATTACCCCCCCGTTCACTACATCGCCACGGATAACCATGCCCTGGTTGAGACCGCCTTCCTCCATTTAAAGGAGAAAGGCGTCCATCGTTTTGCGTTTTACGGATTGCCCGCCACCAGCGGAAAGCGCTGGGCGATGGAGCGTGAGTATGCCTTCTGCCAGCTGGTTGCCCAGGAGAAGTATCGCGGCGTCGTTTATCAGGGGCTGGAAACCGCGCCAGAAAACTGGCAGCACGCACAGAATCGCCTGGCTGACTGGCTGCAAACGCTGCCGCCCCAGACAGGGATTATCGCCGTGACGGACGCCCGCGCCCGCCACGTATTACAGGTGTGCGAACATTTGCATATTCCTGTGCCTGAAAAGCTGTGCGTGATTGGTATTGATAACGAAGAGCTTACGCGCTATCTGTCGCGCGTGGCGCTCTCATCCGTGGCGCAGGGTACCCGTCAGATGGGCTATCAGGCCGCAAAGCTGCTGCACCGACTGTTAGACAACGAATCCCTGCCGCTCCAGCGTCTGCTGGTTCCGCCAGTTCGCGTGGTCGAGCGTCGCTCAACTGACTACCGTTCCTTAAACGATCCGGCCGTGATTCAGGCGATGCACTACATTCGCAATCATGCCTGCAAAGGGATTAAGGTCGATCAGGTGCTGGATTCGGTCGGCATTTCACGTTCGAATCTGGAGAAGCGGTTTAAAGAGGAAGTCGGTGAGACGATCCACGCCGTGATCCATGCGGAAAAGCTGGAGAAAGCGCGCAGTCTGCTGATCTCCACCTCGCTGTCGATCAACGAGATTTCACAGATGTGCGGCTACCCGTCGCTTCAGTATTTCTATTCGGTGTTCAGGAAAGAGTATGACACCACGCCGAAGGAGTACCGGGAACGGTACAGTGAAGTCCTGCTCTAGAAAAAAGAACGCCTTCCAGTGGAAGGCGTTTTTTATTACATATGTGCGGCAATCAGACGCTGATTATCCTGGTACATGGAGAACAGGTAGTTGTTGTAGCGCTGTCCCTGGGTGGAATAACCTTTCAGCTTATGGATCATCGCCGTGGCCGTCACTTCCTGATCCGCCTTACGCAGCTGCGCGCGTGACTTACGGAACGAAGAGTAGGCCGGGTGGGTGTTCAGATTCACCACATAGGCATTCACGGAATCTTTCACCGATTCAAACTGTGAATAGCCCTTCACCTTGCCGGGTGCATTAGTACAACGACCTTTTGCGCATTTCATGCCAAACAGATTGTTGTTGTTGCGCGCCAGCTTCGAGGTGCCCCAACCGCTTTCGGCGGCGGCCATTGTCGCGACCATACTGCCTGGAATAATGTCCACACGCTCTAACAGAGTGTTCCACGGCACACGACGCGTGTTCCCGCTCCACTTCACTTTATAGCGTTTGGCGATGTCTTTCAGGCGAGTGCGCTCAGACGGCGACCAGCGGCTATCGTACTGTTTGGCGATCAGCCAGTTACGATCCGCAGTAATCGCGGCATTTTGACTTTTAATGTAAGGCATTACCGTCCGGAGAAACGCTTTTTTCCTTGGTGTCCCGGAAGGGTATTTTCGCAAATCAGGAAGTGAACTACTCTTTGCACTATTGCGAGAATACTCTTGTTTACTGCTAACCTTACTGCTTGTCGTCTTTATTACGTGGGCTTTCTTACTCGTTGTATCCGTGTGCGTCTTTGCAAGCACCTCACCTGAAAATGCCATGGTGAGTAACATGAGTATCGCGGCCCCATATCGTCGAATGGGAGTCGATATCATTAGGTCTCCTGGTCGGATATAAGCATTCCAACACCTTATTTTCTTCAAAATTTGAGAGCGGAATCTCAAATCGTACCAAAAATAGTCTTCAAGAGCACGTCTATAAATAGTCCAATTCCGAAACTATGTCATCCGGAACATGCTCATTAAAGCACCAACACTGGAAAAATGTGCGCGATATCGCAGATAACTGCCTAATTTTGCGCGGGATCACTCATCCCTACGCGTCCTCCTGGCAGAAAGCCTCAGAGGAGGAGTTTTTCCCCTGAGCCGAATGGCACACTGGTCAAAAATGCCGCGACAGGAAAATGGAATGAAACGCACTGCATTAGCTGTTCTGATGTTACCCGCATTCGCGCATGCCGACTGGTCATCGCCGGGATTTGACGCATTCAACGCTGAAGGTACCGGCGTCTTTACCAGCCAGGCAACGCTTGCGAAGGGTACCCGTCCACTGACGTTGAGTCTTGACAACGCGTGCTGGCAGCCGACAAAGGCCATTAAGCTCAACGAGATGCTGTCGCTCAAACCGTGCGAAGGCACGCCACCGCAGTGGCGATTATTCCGTGACGGCGTTTATCAGATGCGTATTGATACGCGCTCTGGAACGCCGACGCTGATGCTGACGGTACAAAGTGCGGCGCCACAGCCTGTCGCAAACGTTACCCGCCAGTGCCCGAAGTGGGACGGCAAACCGCTCACGATCGACGTCGTTAACACGTTCCCGGAAGGCACGGTGGTGCGTGATTTTTACAGCAAACAGACCGCGACCGTTCAAAATGGCAAAGTGACTCTTCAGCCAGCCGCCAACAGCAATGGCCTGCTGCTGCTTGAGCGCGCCGAAACGGACAAACCCGCGCCGTTCAGCTGGCAAAACGCCACCGTCTATTTCGTGCTGACCGATCGCTTCGTGAATGGCGACCCCACCAACGACAACAGCTATGGCCGCCATAAAGATGGTATGCAGGAGATAGGTACTTTCCACGGCGGCGATCTGAAAGGGCTTACCAGCAAACTGGATTACCTTCAGCAACTGGGCGTGAATGCGCTCTGGATAAGCTCCCCGCTGGAGCAGATCCACGGCTGGGTTGGCGGCGGCACCAAAGGGGATTTCCCCCACTACGCGTATCACGGTTATTACACCCAGGACTGGACGAAACTCGACGCCAACATGGGCAACGAAGATGATTTACGCCAGCTTGTCGACGACGCGCACAGGCGCGGTATCCGCGTCCTGTTTGACGTTGTCATGAACCACGCGGGCTATGCGACGCTTGCAGATATGCAGGAATATCAGTTTGGCGCACTCTATTTACAGGGAGATGAGCTGAAAAAAACGCTCGGCGAACGCTGGACTGACTGGAAGCCAGGCGCGGGTCAAAGCTGGCACAGCTTCAACGATTACATCAACTTCAGTGACAAAGCCGCATGGGAAAAATGGTGGGGCAAAAAATGGATCCGTACCGATATCGGTGATTACGACAACCCGGGCTTTGACGACTTGACCATGTCCCTGGCCTTCCTGCCGGATCTGAAAACTGAATCAAAAACCCCGTCAGGTTTGCCGAACTTTTATCAACACAAGCCCGACACCAACGCGAAAGTGATGACGAATTTCACGCCGCGAGATTACCTGACCCACTGGCTTAGCCAGTGGGTACGTGACTACGGCATCGACGGTTTCCGGGTCGATACCGCTAAGCACGTTGAGCCTGAAGCCTGGCAGCAACTGAAAAAACAGGCCAGCCAGGCGCTGGCCGCGTGGAAAGCCGCCAACCCGGACAAAAAACTCGACTATGCGCCGTTCTGGATGACCGGTGAATCCTGGGGCCACGGCGTGATGCAGAGCGATTATTACCGCCACGGCTTCGATGCGATGATCAACTTTGACTATCAGGAGCAGGCGGCGAAAGCAGTGGACTGTCTGGCAGATATGGATTTGACCTGGCAGCAAATGGCAGAAAAGCTGCAAAGTTTTAATGTGCTGAGCTATCTCTCCTCCCACGATACGCGTCTGTTCCGTGAAGGGGGCCAGCGCGCCGCTGAGTTACTGCTGCTGGCGCCGGGAAGCGTGCAGATCTATTACGGCGATGAATCAGAGCGTCCATTTGGCCCGACAGGCTCCGATCCGCTACAGGGAACCCGTTCGGATATGAACTGGCAGGACGTCACAGGTAAACAGGCGTTAACTGTCGCCCACTGGCAGCTTCTGGGGCAGTTCCGCGCCCGTCATCCGGCTGTGGGTGAAGGCAAGCAAACAACGCTGTCAATGAAAGAAGGCTACGGCTTTGTGCGCGAGCACAAGGGCGATAAGGTGATGGTGGTGTGGGCGGGTAATCAGTAGAACAGCCCCCTCACCCTAACCCTCTCCCCAAGGGGCAAGGGGATTGCACGGTGCGGTCTTTCACCCTCGCCCCTTTGGGGAGAGGGCCGGGGTGAGGGGACATTCATCAGAACGATTCACTGCAATAATCCCTCTCCACCATACAAAACAACAAATCCGACCACATCCGCCGATTTGCACCAACACGGTGCTGGCGTTATGGTTACTGCCTTTCATATTAAGCCCGACAGATCACCTGCTATGACGTTTTCACAATTCGGCGACAAATTTACCCGCCATTCAGGCATTACCCGCCTGATGGAGGACCTCAACGACGGGCTGCGCACCCCAGGCGCTATCATGCTTGGCGGCGGAAACCCGGCTCAAATTCCGGAGATGAACACCTACTTCCAGACGCTGCTGGCAGACATGCTGGAAAACGGTAAAGCAACCGATGCGCTATGTAATTACGACGGCCCTCAGGGTAAAACAGAACTACTGACGCTTCTGGCGACAATGCTGCGGGAAGCGCTGGGTTGGGATATCGAACCACAGAACATTGCACTGACAAACGGCAGTCAGAGCGCGTTTTTCTACTTATTCAATCTGTTCGCCGGACGCCGCGCCGACGGCACCACGAAAAAAGTGCTGTTCCCGCTGGCACCGGAGTATATCGGCTATGCCGATGCCGGCCTCGAAGAAGACCTGTTTGTTTCCGCACGTCCGAATATCGAGTTGTTGCCAGAGGGCCAGTTCAAATATCACGTCGATTTTGAACATCTTCATATCGGTGAAGAGACGGGCATGATCTGCGTATCTCGTCCCACCAACCCGACGGGGAACGTGATCACCGACGACGAGCTGATGAAGCTGGATGCGCTGGCGAATCAGCACGGCATCCCGCTGGTGATCGATAACGCCTATGGCGTACCGTTCCCGGGGATCATCTTCAGCGAAGCGCGTCCGCTGTGGAACCCGAACATCATCCTCTGCATGAGCCTCTCCAAGCTGGGCCTGCCGGGCAGCCGCTGCGGCATTATCATTGCTAACGAGAAAATCATCACCGCCATTACCAACATGAACGGCATTATCAGCCTTTCCCCTGGCGGCATCGGCCCGGCGATGATGTGCGAGATGATCAGGCGTAACGACCTGCTGCGCCTGTCAAATGAGGTGATCAAGCCGTTTTACTCTCAGCGCGTTCAGGAAACTATCGCCATCCTTCGCCGCTACTTACCGGAGGAACGCTGCCTGATCCATAAACCGGAAGGGGCAATTTTCCTGTGGCTGTGGTTTAAGGATCTGCCCATTACGACAGAGCTGCTTTATCAGCGTCTGAAAAAGCGTGGCGTGCTGATGGTGCCGGGGGATTACTTCTTCCCGGGACTGGATAAACCGTGGCCGCATACGCACCAGTGCATGCGCATGAACTACGTCCCGGACCCGGAAAAAATCGAAGCGGGTGTGAAAATTCTCGCCGAAGAGATTGAGAACGCCTGGCGCGAGGCCGGTTAATAAAACCTCAGGCCAGATTACGCAGCCGTTCCGCGCGTAGTCTGGCGGGGTCTATGCAGCGCAGCGCGTGGGTGGGACAGGCTTCGACGCAGGCGGGACCGCCCTCGCGATGCATGCACAAATCACATTTCAGCGCCTGAACGCGATCTCCCACAACCCGAACCTGCATTGCCCCGAACGGGCACGCCACCATACAGCTTTTGCAGCCGATACAGCGAGCCTGCTCAACGAGCCAGGCTCCCGCAGCACGGTGAATGGCCCCCGTCGGGCAGACATTCGCGCAGGGCGCATCTTCACACTGGTGGCAGCCCACGGCTGTGGTGAAGGTTCCCCCCTTAACCACGCGGATACGTGACGTAATCGCTTCTGGCGTGGCGCTGCTTTGATGCGACATCATGCACGCCGCCTCACAGGTGCGGCACCCGATACATTTTTCAGGATCCGTCAGAATAAATCGGTTCATCAGTTACGCCTCGCGCACGTTAAACCCCAGTTCTTTCGAGATAGCTTCCGCCGTGTCACGCAGCGGTTTTAACAAGTTTTTCTCGCCCACCTGCTTCATGCGCGACGTCGACAGCGAAATGGAGATGGCATAGGGCACGCGCCCGTGAATATCAAAGACCGGCACGGCGATACATGACACACCCAGCTCGTTCTCTTCTTTATCCATCGCCATACTGTGATCGCGAATTTCCGCCAGCTCATCATACATCGCGCTCAGTTCGGTGATGGTGTTGCGAGTCAAAGGTTGGATCTGTTCCTGGTGGCTTTCCCAGTAGCTCGCCACGTAATCCTGATGACCAAACGCCATATAGATTTTGCCCATCGCAGAACAATAGAGCGGCATATGCTGGCCGATATATGCGCGCGTGCGCAGCATACCGGTTGTCGGCTCAAGCTTATAAATCAGGATCGCGTGATCATCTTCACGGCTGGAGAAGTTGACCGTTTCGCCGGTGGCAATGTTCAGCGCCTCGAGGTGCGGCGCCGCCACGTGAATAATATTGAGCGATGAAAGCGCCTTTTGCCCGACGGCGATAAATTTGGTGGTCAGACGATAGCTCCCTGCCGCCGGCGCCGGCGTCACGTACCCGCACGACTGCAACCCCTGCAATAACCGGTGCACGGTGCTTTTATTCAGCCCCGCCAGTTCTGATAAATGCGCAAGCGGACACCCGTTCGGATAGTTACTGAGGATTTCAATCAGCATCAGGCCGCGAAACAAGCTCTGGCTACCTGCTGGCCTCTCTTTTTCTTGCGTCATTTCGCTCTCTTTTATGCTCATCAAATGGCTCCTGTTTATCGCGCCCTGATGGTAGCGCAAAGTGTGGTTTAGTTCACGATCTCAACAGAAAAAACACAACCATTTGATTTTAATCGATTTTGAAAAGCGTGAATGTCGTTGATCTGACAAAATTTGATCGTTATATTTGAAATCAGATTTCGCATAGTGAAATTTAGCGATAAAAAAGCACTCGCACTTGCCCCTAAAAAAACAGGAGAACAGGGATGAAAGTGACCTTCGAAGAGTTGAAAGCGGCGTTCAATCGGGTTCTGCTCGATCGCGGTGTAAAAGCGGATACCGCAGACGCCTGCGCCGAGATGTTCGCCCGCACCACGGAGTCCGGCGTTTATTCACACGGCGTCAACCGCTTCCCGCGATTTATTCAGCAGCTTGACGCAGGCGACATCATCCCTGACGCCCAGCCGAAACGCGTAACGACATTAGGCGCCATCGAACAGTGGGATGCCCAGCGTTCCATCGGCAACCTGACGGCGAAGAAGATGATGGACCGTGCTACCGAGCTGGCGTCCGATCACGGGATCGGCCTGGTGGCGCTGCGTAACGCTAACCACTGGATGCGCGGCGGCAGCTACGGCTGGCAGGCGGCGGAGAAAGGCTATATCGGCATCTGCTGGACCAACTCTATTGCCGTGATGCCCGCGTGGGGATCAAAAGAATGCTGCATCGGCACAAACCCGCTGATCGTCGCTATCCCGTCGAATCCAATCACCATGGTCGATATGTCGATGTCGATGTTCTCCTACGGCATGCTGGAGGTGAATCGCCTGGCCGGACGCGAATTACCGGTCGACGGCGGCTTTGACGATGAAGGCAATCTGACCAGAGAGCCGGGCGTGATTGAGAAAAACCGTCGCATTCTGCCCATGGGCTACTGGAAAGGTTCCGGCTTGTCGATTGTGCTCGACATGATCGCCACCCTGCTCTCTGACGGCGCGTCCGTCGCGGAAGTGACCCAGGACAACAGCGATGAATACGGCGTATCGCAGATCTTTATCGCCATCGAAGTGGATCGCCTGATCGACGGTCCAACCCGCGATGCCAAACTACAGCGCATCATGGACTTCATCACCACCGCAGAACGCGCTGATGAAAATGTCGCCGTCCGTCTGCCAGGCCATGAGTTCACACGCCTGCTGGAGGAGAATCGCCGCCACGGCATCACGGTTGACGACAGCGTGTGGGCGAAAATCCAGTCTCTGTAAGGAGTGGGTCATGATATTCGGACATATTACACAGCCAAATCCATGTCGCCTGCCGCTGGCGATTGAAAAGGCGCTTAATTTTCTGCGTACCACGGATTTCACCACCCTGGCGCCGGGCGTGATCGAAATTGAAGGCCGCAACATTTTTGCCCAGGTTCTCGACCTCACCACAAAGGAACAGCACGAGAACCGCCCTGAAGTCCATCGCCGCTATCTGGATATCCAGTTTTTGGCCTGGGGCGAAGAAAAAATCGGTATTGCTATTGATACCGGAAATAACAAAATCAGCGAATCATTGCTGGAGCAACGGGATATTATTTTTTATCACGACAGCGAACACGAGTCGCTTATCGAAATGATACCTGGCAGTTACGCCATATTTTTCCCGCAGGATGTTCACCGTCCTGCCTGTATTAAAAACAAGGGATCCGCAATTCGTAAAATTGTGGTGAAAGTGGCCATCAGCGAATTAGATTAATTTTCTGATAAATACAGGAATGCGAAATGACCAACACCGGTTTTATTATTGGTGCGTACCCCTGCGCACCCTCGTTTCACCAGAAAGGGGAGCAGGAAGAACACGCCTTCTGGCGGGAACTTTCCGACACGCCAAATATTCGCGGGCTGGAACAACCTTGCCTTGAAAATCTCCATCCGTTTGGTGATGAATGGCTGTTTCGTCATACGCCGGGCAACTGGCAGATCGTTGTCACAGCCGTTATGGAAACCATGCGCCGCCGCGGCAGCAACGGCGCGTTTGGCCTGGCGTCCGCGGACGAAGAACAACGTAAAGCGTGCATTGAATATTACCGCCATCTGCATCAAAAGATTGATGCCGTTAACACCCGCTTTCCCGGGAAAGTGGTCGCTCTGGAAATGCAGGCCGCACCACAGGCGGGTAATGATTCTGTCGAGCAAGCGACAGAAGCATTCTCCCGCTCGGTAAGGGAAATCGCGAGCTGGGACTGGGGCTGCGATCTGGTGCTGGAACACTGTGATGCGATGAATAGCCCGGCGCCGCGTAAAGGGTTCTTGCCCTTAGAGCAGGTGCTGGAGGTAGTGAGAGAGACCGATATCAGCGTCTGTATCAACTGGGCACGTTCGGCCATCGAAGGTCGCAACACCGCCCTTCCGCTGGAACATGTTCAGGCGGCACTCGCTGCCGGGAAACTGGGGGCGCTGATGTTTTCGGGCACGACCCCTCGCGGTGAGTACGGAGAATGGCAGGATCTGCACGCGCCGTTTTCTTCGTTCTGCGCCGACAGTCTCATGTCCACTGAACATGTAAAAACGCTGTTTACTGCGGCGAGCGCCGCAACATTGAAATTCTCCGGTATTAAATTACTGGAAATAAATGCTAATGCTGACGTCAGCCATCGCATCGCTATTTTGCGCGACGGCATTAGCGCTATGAATAAAGCATCACAATAAAAATAAAGAATACATTTTCCGGTTACCTTCACTGAGATATTAACTATGAATATTTCTTCTAATGCTCTACACGCGGACATTCCGCGCCAGCGCTGGCTAAGGATCATTCCCCCTATTCTTATCGCCTGCATTATTTCCTATATGGACCGCGTAAATATAGCTTTTGCGATGCCCGGCGGTATGGACGAAGAGCTGGGCATTTCCGCCACGATGGCGGGCCTGGCGGGGGGGATCTTTTTTATTGGCTATTTGTTCCTGCAAGTTCCCGGCGGCAAAATTGCCGTGCACGGCAGCGGTAAGAAGTTTATCGGCTGGTCGCTGGTTGCCTGGGCGGTGATCTCGGTTCTGACCGGGCTTGTAACCAACCAGTATCAGCTGCTGGTGCTGCGCTTCTTACTCGGCGTGGCGGAAGGCGGGATGCTGCCCGTTGTGCTCACGATGATCAGTAACTGGTTTCCGGATGCCGAGCGCGGCCGCGCCAACGCGATTGTGATCATGTTCGTGCCCATCGCCGGGATCATCACCGCCCCACTGTCGGGCTGGATTATCACCGCTCTCGACTGGCGCTGGCTGTTCATTATTGAAGGTCTGATGTCCGTTGTTGTGCTGGTGCTGTGGGCGTTCACCGTCTACGACCGGCCGCAGGAAGCGCGCTGGATCTCTGAGGCCGAGAAAAACTACCTGGTACAAACACTGGCGGCAGAGCAGCAGGCCATTGCGGGTAAAGAGGTGAAAAACGCCTCGCTCAGCGCAGTGCTGTCTGACAAAACCATGTGGCAGCTGATCGCCCTCAACTTCTTCTACCAGACCGGCATTTACGGTTACACCCTCTGGCTGCCCACCATTCTGAAAGAACTGACGCACACCAGCATCGGCCAGGTGGGAATGCTCGCCATTCTGCCTTACATCGGCGCCATTGCCGGCATGTTCCTGTTCTCTACGCTCTCTGACCGCACCGGCAAGCGCAAGCTGTTTGTTTCCCTGCCATTGATTGGCTTTGCGCTCTGCATGTTCCTCTCCGTGGCGCTGAAAGAGCACACCTGGCTGGCCTATGCCGCTCTGGTGGGCTGTGGCTTCTTCCTGCAATCCGCAGCGGGCGTGTTCTGGACCATCCCGGCGCGTCTGTTCAGCGCTGAGATGGCGGGTGGCGCTCGCGGCGTGATTAATGCCCTGGGCAACCTCGGCGGGTTCTGCGGTCCTTATGCGGTAGGCGTACTGATCACCCTGTACAGCAAAGACGCAGGCGTTTACTGCCTGGCGGTTTCGCTGGCGCTGGCATCGCTGCTGGCCCTGATGTTACCGGCGAAATGCGATGCCGGAGCAGAGCCCAACCCCACGGTGAACTCGCATAAGCGTGCGGCCTGAGGCCCTCACCTGATTCACTAAACCAAACCGTAGGCCGGGTAAGCGAAGCGCCACCCGGCAATTAAGCGAGAAGAAGATGAGTGAAAAAGAGCCCTTCTGGCTGGGTATCGATTGTGGCGGTACTTATCTGAAAGCCGGTTTATACAACAGCCAGGGCAAAGAAGTCTGTATTGAACGCCGCTCAGTGGCCACGCTCAGCCCACGCGCTGGCTACGCCGAGCGGGATATGCACCAGCTCTGGCAGCACTGCCACAAAACCGTCGCCCTGCTGCTTAAAAATTCAGGCGCTGACGGCGGTCAGATTAAAGGCGTTGGCATTTCAGCCCAGGGCAAGGGGCTGTTTTTGCTCGATAAACAGGATCGCCCCCTGGGTAACGCCATACTCTCCTCCGATCGCCGTGCGCTGGAGATCGTGCAACGCTGGCAGCAGGACGGTATACCCGAAAAGCTCTATCCGCATACTCGCCAGACGCTGTGGACGGGGCATCCGGCCTCACTCCTGCGCTGGGTTAAAGAGAACGAGCCGCAGCGGTATCAGCAAATCGGCAGCGTGATGATGGCGCACGATTACCTGCGCTGGTGTCTGACCGGAGTCAAAGGCTGCGAAGAGAGCAACATCTCGGAATCCAATCTCTACAACATGAATACCGGGCAGTACGATCCGCAGCTCACGCGCTGGCTCGGCATCAGCGACATTGACGGTGCCCTGCCGCCTATTATCGGTTCAGCAGAAATTTGCGGGGAAATCACCGCTCAGGCAGCCGCACTGACCGGTCTCACGGCGGGTACTCCCGTCGTTGGTGGACTGTTTGATGTGGTTTCCACCGCGATCTGCGCCGGGCTGCATGACGAAAATACGCTGAATGCCGTAATGGGGACCTGGGCCGTGACCAGTGGGATTGCCCACGGCATCCGCGACAACGAGCCGTTCCCCTACGTCTATGGCCGCTATGTCCATCCGCAGCAGTTCATCGTTCACGAAGCCAGCCCCACCTCGTCCGGCAACCTGGAATGGCTGACGGCCCAATGGGGCGAAATGTCATTCGATGAGATTAACCACGCCGTGGCCAGCCTGCCAAAAGCTGAAAGCGATGTGTTCTTCCTGCCTTTCATCTACGGCAGCAACGCCGGACTGGAGATGACCAGCGGCTTCTATGGTTTGCAGGCGCTGCATACCCGCGCGCACCTTCTCCAGGCGGTTTATGAAGGGGTGGTATTCAGCCACATGACCCACCTCAACCGTATGCTCGAACGCTTTCCCCACGTGCAGACCCTGCGCGTGACGGGCGGCCCCACCCATTCGGACGTGTGGATGCAGATGCTCGCGGACGTCAGCGGCCTGGCGATTGAACTCCCGCAGGTGGAAGAGACCGGCTGTTCCGGTGCGGCGCTGGCCGCGCTCGTCGGTACAGGTCTCTATCCCGATTTTTACGCCGCTCAGCGCGCCCTCAGGCATGACATCCGGATGATTGAACCTGACATGCGTGCCCATGCCGCCTACCAGCGCAAATATCACCGTTACCAGCTACTGATTTCAGCATTACAGGGCTATCACGCCCGTGTTAAGGAGTACGACCTATGAGCCGACCATTATTGCAGCTGGCGCTCGACCACACCTCACTTCAGGCCGCGCAGCGGGATGTCGCGACGCTTTCCGATCACGTCGACATCGTCGAAGCCGGCACCATTCTGTGCCTGACCGAAGGGCTAAACGCCGTTCGCGCCCTGCGCGCTCAGTGTCCGGATAAAATTATCGTGGCGGACTGGAAAGTCGCCGATGCCGGAGAAACGCTGGCTGAGCAGGCGTTTGGCGCAGGCGCAAACTGGATGACCATCATCTGTGCCGCCCCGCTGGCCACCGTTGAACGTGGCCACGAGGTCGCACTGCGCGGCGGCGGCGAGATCCAGATGGAGCTGTTTGGCAACTGGACGCTGGACGACGCGCGCGCGTGGCACCGCATCGGGGTGAAGCAGGCGATATACCACCGCGGGCGCGACGCACAGGCCAGCGGCCAGCAGTGGGGCGAGGCGGATCTCAGCAAAATGAAGGCGTTGTCCGATATCGGGCTACAGCTTTCCATCACTGGCGGTATCACCCCCGCTGACCTGCCGCTGTTTAAGCAGATCAACGTCAAAGCCTTCATTGCCGGGCGCGCGCTGGCAGGCGCCGCCAATCCGCCGCAGGTGGCACAAGCATTCCATTCGCAAATTCGCGACATCTGGGGAGAGTAACCATGCGTCAGCATCCGTTAGGCATTTACGAAAAAGCGCTGCCAAAAGATCTCTCCTGGCCGGAGCGCCTGGTTCTGGCAAAAAGCTGCGGCTTCGATTTTGTGGAGATGTCGGTGGATGAGACCGACGAGCGTTTATCGCGCCTTGAATGGAGTACCACGCAGCGCGCCTCTCTGGTGGAAGCGATGCTGGAGACCGGCGTGGCCATCCCGTCGATGTGCTTGTCTGCCCATCGTCGCTTCCCGTTTGGCAGCCGCGATGACACCGTGCGCGAACGCGCCCGCGAGATCATGTCCAAAGCCATCCGGCTGGCCCGTGATTTGGGTATTCGCACCATCCAGCTTGCGGGTTATGACGTGTACTACGAGGAGCATGACGAGGGCACGCAACAGCGCTTTGCCGAAGGGCTGGCGTGGGCCGTAGAGCAGGCCGCTTCCGCGCAGGTAATGCTGGCGGTAGAGATCATGGACACCGCGTTTATGAACTCCATCAGCAAGTGGAAAAAGTGGGACGACATGCTCGCCTCGCCGTGGTTCAGCGTTTACCCGGACGTCGGCAACCTGAGCGCGTGGGGCAACGACGTCACCGCCGAGCTGACGTTGGGCATTGACCGCATCGCCGCTATCCATCTGAAAGATACCCGGCCCGTAACCGAAAAAAGCCCCGGCCAGTTCCGCGATGTGCCGTTTGGCGAGGGCTGCGTCGATTTCGTTGGCGTGTTTAACACGCTAAATCAACTTAACTATCGCGGCGCATTTCTGATTGAAATGTGGACCGAGAAAGCCAAAGAGCCGGTACTGGAGATCATCCAGGCGCGCCGCTGGATTGAAGCCCGAATGCAGGAAGGAGGCATGACATGTTAGAACAACTCAAAGCCGAGGTGCTGGCGGCAAATCTCGCCCTGCCCGCCCACCAGCTGGTGACGTTCACCTGGGGCAACGTCAGCGCGGTTGACCGTGACAGCGGCATGATGGTGATCAAACCATCCGGCGTGGAGTACGACGTGATGACCGCAGAAGATATGGTGGTGGTAAATATCGCCACGGGTAAAGTGGTCGAGGGGAGTAAAAAACCCTCCTCCGACACCCCGACCCATCTCGCGCTGTATCGTCGTTACCTGGAAATTGGCGGCATTGTGCATACCCATTCCCGCCACGCCACCATCTGGTCGCAGGCGGGGCAGGATTTACCCGCATGGGGCACGACGCACGCGGACTATTTCTACGGTGCGATCCCCTGCACGCGGCTGATGACCACGGCTGAAATCGCGGGTGAATATGAATACCAGACGGGGGAAGTCATTATCAAAACCTTCGAGGAGCGCGACATAAGCCCGATGCAGGTCCCGGCGGTGCTGGTTCATTCTCACGGCCCGTTTGCCTGGGGCAAAGACGCTGCCGATGCGGTACACAATGCCGTGGTGCTGGAAGAGTGCGCCTATATGGGGCTTTTCTCGCGCCAGCTTGCACCTCAGCTTCCGGTTATGCAGCAAGAATTGCTGGATAAGCATTACCTGCGCAAGCATGGCGCAAATGCCTATTACGGCCAGTGATCATCCGGAATTAATATGCTCTTTACAGTACCGCCGTTTCCAGACGGCGGGCGTTAACCCGGTATGTTTCGAGAATATTTGCCGGAAATAACCCACGTCATTAAAACCGCACCGGGTGGCCACTTCAGTTAATGAGGCCGCATCGTTCAGCAACAATTTTTCAGCGGCCCTGACGCGCTGGCGGTGTATTGCCTCCGTCAGGGTTAAATGAAACGTCCGGCGAAATACTCGCCCCAGGTAATCTGCGTTGCAGTGCAGCTCTTTCGCCAGCTGTGAAGTGGATATGGGCAAATGAAAGTGAGTGCGGATAAGCTGTTTGGCCTTCCACGCCATTGCTGCGCCCGCATCATCCGCTTTATCTTCATATCCCGGCGAGAGCGATATCTGCTGCAAAATTAACAGCAAAATTATCTCCAGCGCCTGGCTACGCTGTAATTTTTCCTGCTCGCTTAAAAACTGACGGAATAACGCAATAACATATTGCGGATCCCGCACGCTACAGTGTTGCTCAATCGACAGTGGCGTCGCACCTGGCAACGCAGGCAAGCCTTCATCCACCTCAAAATGCAGCCAGTAAAATTTGAGATCGCCCGGAAAATCTTCCACGCCGACATGCCGCCGCTTCGGCCAAAGTAATAAACTCTCGCCGGCGTTTACCTCAAACAGCGTATTTTCCTCCTGGATCGTTAATGTCCCTTTTTCGACAAAGATTATCTCCCACGAAGATAATTTTCGTGCGGGATGACGACCCACGCCCCGGGAGATAAATAACCCGCCATTTTGAACCTTAATCGGAAGTGCTATGGATAATTCAAGCATGGATATTCAATTTCCCGCTTTTATGGTGGCTAATATTGCGTTTATTGTTTGATTATTAATAAATATCAGCAGAACAGCTCGATCAAACTCACAGTTTTACCATCAGGTCGGAATCGTCACCTTTTTATACTTTTCCCTTCCCTTGTTGGTCTGCCCGTTGAATGCAGAATAAATGGGGTACCTTGCACAAATACGATAAAAAATCGTTTATCGAGGAGTTACCCCATGACTTCCACACCGATTACAGACGCAGAAGTTGCAAAACAGGCAGCCGATGACCGGCTGTCAGTCCGCGAGAAAATTGGCTACGGCCTGGGCGACGCGGGCGGCACGGTAATTACCTGCCTGATCATGAACTTCCTGACCTTTTTCTATACCGATGTATTTGGCCTGACGCCCGCGCTGGTGGGCACGCTGTTTATTGCTCTTCGGGTATTTGACGCGATTTCCGATCCAGTGATGGGCGTGATTGCCGACCGCACGCAGAGCCGCTGGGGGCGTTTTCGTCCGTGGCAGCTGTGGGTCGCGCTTCCCATCGGGATCGTCGGCGTGCTGACCTTCACCGTCCCGGACGCCAGCATGGGCGTGAAAATCGCCTGGGCGTTCGGCACCTATCTGTTGCTTTCAGTGGGCTATACCGCCATCAACGTGCCATATTGCGCACTGATCAACACCATGACCACCCGCCACAACGAGGTAATATCCTGCCAGTCCTGGCGCTTCGTACTGTGCGGCGTGGCGGGCTTTCTGGTCTCCGTTGGCCTGCCGTGGCTGGTGTCAGAGCTGGGACAGGGCAATACCGCCCGGGGTTATCAGCTGGGCGTCGGCGTACTGTGCGCCATCGCTGTGGTGATGTTCTTGTGCTGCTTCTTCTGGGTGCGCGAGCGCGTCCCGCTTGCGCTGATGGGGAAATTCACCCTGCGCGAGCACCTGGCGGGCCTGCGTAAAAACGATCAGCTGCTGCTGATGCTGGTGATGTCGTTTCTGCTGATCAACGTCTTCAACATTCGCGGCGGCGGGTACATGTACTTCATCACCTACGTGCTTCAGGGCAGCACGGCGTACACCTCGCTGTTTTTCACCATGGTGACCTTTGCCGCCATTCTGGGCGCGGTGATCGTCAACCCGCTGTCGCGGCGGATTGATACCGTCAAACTCTACTACTACACCAACCTGGTACTCGCTGCGCTTGCTATGGGAATGTGGTTCCTGCCAGGTGGCCCGGCGCACCAGACGCTCTGGCTTATCGTGATTTTAAGTAACGGCGTGATCCTGGGCTTCACCCTGCCGCTTCACTTCTCGCTAATGGCCTTTGCCGATGACTACGGCGAATGGAAAACCGGCGTGCGCTCCTCCGGGATGAATTTCGCCTTCAATCTATTTTTCATCAAGCTCGCGTGGGCATCCAGCGCCGGGATCATCAGCCTGGTGTTTATTGCCGTGGCCTATCAGCCAGGCGCGGGCAACCAGACACCCGCCTCATTGCAGGGCATCACCGCCATGGAGACGCTGCTCCCTGCCCTTTTCCACCTGCTGCTGGCGGTCGCTATCCGCTGGTGCAGGCTTAACAATCCCGTGATGTCGCGCATTGCCACCGATTTGCGCCAGCGTCATGTACAGTCCTGAGGAGAACGATATGACCATAATGGAAGCCGACCTGCATCAGCTGAAAATCAACGACCCGTTTCTTGGTCAGTACCAACGGCTGGTCCGCGATGTGGTAATCCCCTACCAGTGGGATGCGCTTAACGATCGCGTGGCGGAGGCTGAACCCAGCCACGCCATCGCCAACTTCCGCATCGCGGCCGGTCTGGAACAGGGGGCGTTTTACGGGATGGTCTTTCAGGACAGCGACGTGGCGAAATGGCTCGAAGCCGTGGCGTGGTCGCTGTGCCAGAAGCCGGATGCCGAACTGGAAAAAACCGCCGACGAGGTGATCGAGCTGGTCGCAGCGGCGCAGTGTGAAGATGGCTATCTCAATACCTATTTCACGGTGAAAGCACCGGCCGAGCGCTGGACCAATCTGGCCGAGTGCCACGAACTGTACTGCGCCGGGCATATGATTGAAGCGGGTGTGGCGTATTTCCAGGGAACCGGAAAGCGCCGCCTGCTGGACGTGGTGTGCAGGCTGGCGGATCATATCGACAGCGTGTTTGGCCCGGGCGAAAACCAGCTGCACGGCTATCCGGGCCACCCGGAAATCGAGCTGGCGCTGATGCGGCTGTACGACGTCACGCAGGAGCCACGCTATCTCAATCTGGTGAAATACTTTATTGAGGAACGCGGCACACAGCCTCACTTCTACGATATCGAATATGAGAAGCGCGGCAGAACGTCATACTGGAACACCTATGGCCCGGCGTGGATGGTCAAGGACAAAGCCTACAGCCAGGCGCATCAGCCCCTTGCCGAACAACAAACGGCCATCGGCCACGCCGTGCGTTTTGTCTATCTGATGGCGGGCATGGCGCATCTGGCGCGCCTGAGCAACGACGAAGGGAAACGTCAGGATTGCCTGCGGCTGTGGAACAACATGGCACAGCGCCAGCTGTACATCACCGGCGGGATTGGCTCGCAAAGCAGCGGCGAGGCATTCAGCAGCGATTACGATCTGCCCAACGATACGGTCTATGCCGAAAGCTGCGCCTCCATCGGCCTGATGATGTTTGCCCGCCGGATGCTGGAGATGGAGGCGGACGGCCACTACGCCGACGTGATGGAGCGCGCACTATACAACACGGTGCTGGGTGGCATGGCGCTGGACGGTAAGCATTTCTTTTATGTGAATCCGCTGGAAGTGCACCCGAAAACACTGGCCTTTAACCATATCTATGACCACGTGAAACCGGTGCGCCAGCGCTGGTTCGGCTGCGCCTGTTGCCCGCCGAATATTGCGCGCGTGCTGACCTCGCTGGGGCACTATATTTATACCGTTCGCCCGGACGCGCTGTTGATCAACCTGTACGTGGGAAACGATGTCGCCATTCCGGTGGGGGAAAACACCCTCCAGCTGCGTATTAGCGGAAACTATCCGTGGCATGAGCAGGTGAAAATCGAGATAACCTCACCAGTTCCGGTAACTCACACGCTGGCCCTGAGGCTGCCGGACTGGTGTGCGGAACCGGCTGTTTCGCTCAATGGTCAAGCCATTACAGGCGAGGTCTCCCGTGGATACTTATACCTAAACCGCCGCTGGCAGGAAGGCGACACGCTGACGCTGACGTTACCGATGCCGGTCCGCCGCGTGTACGGCAACCCGCAGGTGCGCCAGCAGGCGGGGAAAGTCGCATTGCAGCGTGGGCCGCTGGTTTACTGCCTGGAAGAAGCCGATAACGGCGCAAATCTGCATAACCTTTATTTGCCGCAAGACAGCGCGTTTCGGGTATTTGAAGGCAAAGGCATTTTCGCGCACAAGATGCTGATACAGGCGGAAGGGATCGGGTGTCAGGCGAAGGACACTGATGCCTTGTGGCAGTACGACCACTCGCCGGTAGAACGTCAGCCCCAGACGCTGACCTTTATTCCGTGGTTCAGCTGGGCAAACCGGGGAGAAGGGGAAATGCGGATATGGGTGGATGAAGGCTGAATAACTGCGGCCTGTTGCCCTCACCCCAGCCCTCTCCCACGGGAGAGGGAGTAAAAAGTAGGCCGGGTAAGGCGAAGCCGCCACCCGGCTTTAACCCGGCTCAGGCCGCCCGGGACGGCCTGAGCCGGGAGATTAAAACAGCCCCAGCGGTTTATCGGAGTAGCTGACTAACAGACATTTCGTTTGCTGGTAGTGCTCCAGCATCATCTTATGGGTTTCGCGCCCGATGCCCGACTGTTTGTAGCCGCCAAACGCCGCATGAGCCGGATAGGCGTGATAGCAGTTTGTCCATACGCGTCCGGCCTGAATGCCGCGGCCCATTTTATAGGCAAGGTTACCGTTACGGCTCCAGACGCCCGCCCCCAGGCCATACTGCGTGTCGTTAGCGAGCTCCAGCGCCTCGTCCATGGTTTTAAACGTGGTGACGGCCAGCACCGGTCCAAAAATTTCCTCCTGAAAAACGCGCATGTTGTTCTTACCGAACAGGATAGTCGGCTCAAGGTAGTAGCCCTCCTGCAAATCGCCGCCCAGCACCTTACGACGACCGCCGGTCAACACATCGGCCCCCTCTTTTTTACCGATATCAATATAGTTGAGGATGGTTTCCAGCTGGCCATGCGATACCTGCGCCCCCATCTGGGTAACGTTATCCAGCGGATTACCGCTGCGAATCGACTCCACGCGCCGGATCGCCCGCTCCATAAAGCGCTCATAAATGGATTCCTGCACCAGCGCGCGGCTCGGACAGGTGCAGACTTCGCCCTGGTTAAACGCAAACAGCGCAAACCCTTCCAGCGCTTTGTCGAAGAAGGCGTCCTCTTCATCCATCACGTCGGCAAAGAAGATGTTCGGCGATTTCCCGCCCAGCTCCAGGGTGACCGGAATGATGTTCTGGGTCGCGTACTGCATAATCTGCTGACCCACTTCCGTTGAGCCGGTAAACGCCACTTTGGCGATACGCTTTGAAGTAGCCAGATATTCGCCGATCTCTCCCCCGGCCCCGTTGACCACGTTAATGACCCCCGGCGGCAACAGGTCGCCAATTACCTCCATCAGCAGCAGTACCGAAAGCGGCGTTAAGCGTGCAGGTTTCAGCACAACGCAGTTACCCGCCGCCAGCGCGGGCGCCATTTTCCAGCTCGCCATCAGCAGCGGGAAGTTCCACGGAATAATTTGCCCCACCACGCCGAGCGGCTCGTGGAAGTGATACGCCACGGTATCTTTGTCAACTTCACTTATTCCCCCCTCCTGGGCACGGATGCAGGACGCAAAATAGCGGAAATGGTCGATCGCCAGCGGCACGTCCGCCGCCATGGTTTCGCGGATCGGCTTGCCGTTGTCCCACGTTTCTGCGGTCGCCAGCAGCTCCAGATTCTGCTCCATCCGATCGGCGATTTTGAACAACATGGCCGCTCTGTCCTGAACGGACATTTGCCCCCACTTATCTTTCGCCTTATGCGCCGCATCCAGCGCTAAATCGATATCCCGCTTGCCCGAACTGGCAATTTCACACAGCGGCTGGCCGGTAACGGGCGTCAGGTTGGAATAGTATTCACCGTCGACGGGCGCCACCCAGTCGCCGCCGATAAAGTTGTCATAGCGGGGCTTCAGCCTAAGGGGAAAACCATACTCGCCAGGCTGGATACGCGATGAGGGAGGATTGTTTGTCATGACCGTCTCCTTGCTGTTGTTGTACAACAAGGGTAGTTCCGGCTGGTGATTTTCTCGCCAGCGGGTAGCGGGTTTACGAGCCGCATCACGGATTACCGTACTTTACGTTTCGTTTCTGTCGCCGCAGCCATACTTAATAGCTCAAGGGCTCATGAGGAATGATGCAATGCAGCTATTTATCGGCTTTGACGTGGGTGGAACCCACATCAAACACGGCGTAATTAATGAAAACGGCGAAGAACTGACATCCGATGAATATGATACGCCGGACGATGAAAGCACCTTCAAAGAGAAGTGGAAAGCGGTAGTGGATAAATACTGCCAGGAGCACGAGATCGCCAGTATTGGCGTGAGTTTTCCAGGACATATCAATCACCATACTGGCGAAGCGGCCAAAGCCGGGGCGCTGGACTATCTTGACGGCGAAAACCTGTGCGAACTGTTCGCACAGCTGACCGATCTCCCCGTGACAATCGAAAACGATGCCAATTGCGCGGCGCTGGGCGAGCGCTGGCAGGGCGCGGGCAAGGACTATGAGCATTTCGTCTGCATCACCATCGGCACCGGCATCGGCGGCGGTATCGTCATGGAGGGCGATCTCTACCGCGGGTCGCACTACCGGGCGGGTGAGTTTGGCGTGCTGCCCGTAGGCAATGAGGGCGAGCCGATGCATGAAGTGGCGTCCGCCAGTGGCCTGATGAAAGCCTGCCGCCGCGCGCTGGCCGTGTCGGAAGATGAGATGCCTGATGGTGAGGAGCTGTTTAAACGCATGGACAGCGACGTGCATCTGCGCGAAGCCATTGAAGCGTGGGCGCATTGTCTGTCGCGCGGTATTTACAGCGTGATCTCTATGTTTGATCCGCAGGCGGTGCTGATTGGCGGCGGCATTAGTGAGCAGGAGAAAATCTATCTCCTGCTGGATAAATATTTACAGCGATTCGAGGAGTGGGAAGCGCTCCGGGTGCCCATCCTTCCCTGCGAGCTGGGTAACCAGGCGGGAAGGCTGGGCGCGGTCTGGCTGGCTAAGCAGAAGCAGGCGCGCAGCGCTTAACACTTACGGAAATAACTGCGCGTCGCGTAGCACATGGTCATTGCCACGACGACGCGTAAACCCGATGCGGTTGAAATACTCCAGGATCTGAATCGCCAGTTTGCGTCCAACATTCAGCCGATCGCGGAAGTCTGCGGCGCAGGTTGATCCGCGCGCCTGATCCAGCTCCCGGATCAGGTTCGCAAACGCAACGATCCGATCGTTGCGGTAATAACGATCTTTCACGATCGCCACAATCATGCCCTGCTGCGCCGCATGCCGCAGTACCTGACGCATCAGCTGCTCATCGGTATTGGTTTCACGCGCCAGATCGCGCACCCACCAGGGTTCATCGCCAAACAGCGCCGCCACTTTTTGCCAGACCGCGTCCTGCTCAGCGGTAAAACCGGCCTTGTGTTCCGGCAGGTGCAGCCAGCCGTGATGACTTGCAATCACGCCGCTTTCACGCATGTTTTCAATCAGCAACAGCACCAGCGCGTCGTCTTCCATGGGCAACGCCATGCGCCGCAGACGTTCACGGCCCGGGCCAGGCTCATCCTGATGCTGTTCATGATAGGTCGCCAGCGTGCTCAACACTTTACGCTGCCAGCGCGCCGCCACCGGCGCGTTCAGCAGGCTGTTGCCAGCCTGAATAAAACCCGGCTCCTGCGTCAGAAGACGCAATCCTTCACCGCTGAGCTGGCGCGCCCAGGCGAACGCAGCCAGATCCACCGCACCACGCTCAAGGTGGATATCTAACGCAGACTTGTCGTCACGGGCCTGGGCCAGCGAGGCCAGCCACGCTAAATACTCGGGCTTACGCTTGCCGCGACGGGGCGGATTCAGCATCACCACGCGGGCGCCCGCCAGGGTTTCGCGCGCGGAGATGTCGCGCAGAACCAGGCGGTCGTTATCCGCCAGCCAGAGCGGGGAGTCGAACACCAGTTCGGCGAGATCGTTTTCCAGCAGCGACACGCGTCCGGTGATGTGGCTGGCCGCGTGATGGATATGCAGCGGCTGCCACTGGGTCAGCGGCGTGTGGGTCTGTAGAGAAACGATAATCCGTTCAGAAGGCTCCGGCGGCGCGTCGGCCAGCAGCCAGTCGCCGCGGTTAAGCTGGTCTTTTTCGGCATCACCAGCAATATTCAGGGCGATACGCTGCCCGGCGTGGGCCTGTTCCACCGGCTGGTTTTGCGCGTGAAGCCCGCGCACGCGCATGGGTTTGTTCACGCCCGTCAGCCACAGGGTATCGCCCACGTTAACTTCGCCACTCAGCGCGGTACCGGTCACCACCAGCCCAGCCCCTTTCACGGTAAACGCCCTGTCGATCGCCAGACGGAAGCGGTGATGGCTGGCATGCTCACGAGACGGGATCTGCTGCAAATGGTCGCGAAGAGCGTCGATACCGCGGCCTTCTGTCGCCACGGTGACAAACAGAGCGGCATCCTTAAAACCATATTCACTCAGCGCCGCCAGTACCTCTTCACGCACCTCGTTGATACGCGCCTCATCCACACGGTCCGCTTTGGTAAGGGCGACGGTCAACTGCGGGTTTCCCGTCAGTTGCAGGATCGCCAGATGCTCGCGCGTTTGCGCCATCACCCCGTCATCGCACGCGACAACCAGCAGAGAGTGATCGATCCCGCCCACGCCCGCGAGCATATTGGAAAGAAACTTCTCGTGGCCGGGCACATCGATAAAGCCCAGCACGCGACCGTCGGGCTGTGGCCAGTAGGCGTAACCCAGGTCAATGGTCATGCCGCGCTTTTTCTCTTCCGGCAGGCGATCGGCATTCACGCCCGTAATGGCCTGCAATAACGTGGTTTTGCCGTGGTCAACGTGACCGGCGGTGGCAATAATCATTTCAACATCATCTCCAGAAACCGCCCTTCATCTTCCAGGCAGCGTAAATCCAGCCACATACGACCATCACCGATCCGGCCAATCACTGGCGTCGGTAATACACGCCAGCGCGCCGACAGCGCCTCAAGCTGGCTTCCGCGTCCGTCGCGCGGGGTGAACGTCAGCGCTTCGCTCGGTAACCTGTCCACCGGCAGCGAGCCGCTGCCAATTTGCGACAGGCAAGGCTCGATACGAACGTCAAACTCAGGGTAATGAGGAGCGACCTGCGGCAGTAGCGCTTCCGCCTGCGCGCGAATGGAGGCCGCATCACGGCTCAGCAAACGCAACGTGGGCAGGCGGTCAGCCAGTTTCTCCGGGTGGAGATAGAGCCGCAGCGTGGCTTCCAGCGCGGCCAGCGTCATTTTATCGGCACGCAGGGCGCGCTTCAGTGGGTGCTGCTGTAGCTGCGCAATCAGTTCGCGCTTGCCGACGATAATCCCCGCCTGCGGCCCGCCCAGCAGTTTATCGCCGGAGAAACTGACCAGGCTTACGCCCGCAGCAACCATTTCCTGCACCATTGGCTCTTTCGGCAGACCGTACTGGCGCATATCCACCAGCGACCCGCTGCCGAGATCGGCAATCACCGGCACGTTTAGCTCGCGCCCGATGGCGGCCAGTTCGGCCTCTTCCACCGTTTTGGTGAACCCCTCAATGTGGTAATTGCTGGTATGCACTTTCATCAGCAGGGCGGTGTTTTCATTCACCGCCGCGCGATAATCTTTTGCATGGGTACGGTTGGTTGTGCCCACTTCATGCAGCGTGCAGCCCGCCTGGCGCATGACATCCGGAATACGAAACGCCCCGCCGATCTCCACCAGCTCGCCGCGAGAGACGACAACCTCTTTTCCGCTCGCGGTGGCCGCCAGCATTAACAGCACCGCCGCCGCGTTGTTATTCACAATGCAGGCATCTTCCGCGCCGGTGATCTGGCAGAGAAGATCCGCCAGTGCGCGATCGCGATGCCCGCGCCCGGCGCCGTCCAGATCGTACTCCAGCGTCACCGGCGAGCGCATGGCCCGGGTGACGGCCTCTATTGCTTCTTCTGCCTGCTGTGCCCGGCCCAGATTGGTGTGCAGAACCGTGCCCGTCAGGTTAATAACCGGGCGCAACGCGCTTTGCGCGTGCTTGCTCAGCCTGCGTTCAACTTCCTGCGCCCATGCCTCGCACCAGCCGGGTAGCGCGTTCTCAGCCTGAATATGGCGACGCGCATCGTCCTGAAGCTGGCGTAGCATGTCGACCGTTGCAGTATGGCCAAACTGCTCCAGCACCGCAGTGATGCGCGGATCACGAAGCAGACGATCGGTAGCGGGGATCTGGCTGTAGAGGGAATGATGAGTAGTCATGAATGCGCCTGGCGAGTAAATATCTTCCCCCCTCCCGACGGGAGAGGGAGTTAACATGTGGGGGGATTGTACCGCCTCCCGCCAGGAAGTGTTATAACCCGCATCAAGCCTTTGGTGGTTCAGTCCGGGCGAAACTTTCGCGCTGGAAGAGCGTCTCCGCCAGTTTGACCAGCAGCGGACGATCCACGCACCAGCCCGGCGAGACGCGGCGGAAATTAAGGTAGCCAATGGCGCAGGCGATGGCGATCGTCGCCAGATTCAGGCTATCGCTCTGAATTTTCCCCTCGCGGATCAGCTGTTCGCACATATCCAGGCTGCGGCTGATTTTTTCGCGCTGGCGCAGCAGCTCATTTTCTGACTGCTGGGCGGCGGGCCTTGCCTGCTCGCGTACGGACGTTAATGCCGCATCCATAATGCCATCCGCCAGGGCTTCAATTTGCTTCATCGCCAGCGCTGCTTTTGGATCCGCCGGCAGCATGGCTGGCGCAACGCCAAGCAGCTCGATGTACTCCGCAATGATCGGGGAATCAAACCAGTAGTCGCCCTCGTCCGTTACCAGCGCCGGGACTTTCCCCAGCGGGTTGTACTGCGCAACGCCGTTCTCTGCGTTGTACGGTTGTTCATTTACGAATTCAAATTCAATCCCTTTCTCCAGCAGGAGAATCGAAATCTTACGCACGAAAGGACTGGTATAACTGCCGATGAGTTTCATTGCTTATCCTTAATGCCCATAAAGAGGTCAGTATGGATCAAGCCGTGAAAAAAGGCAGGTGTACGTATCGCATTCCTGCCGTGAGGGGATACGGGAGAAATCTGCATAAAAATATTTTGTGAATCAAATCACAATCTGGAAACAAACAACCAACTTAACATTGTGATATTAATCACAAAATAGCCCTCATTTTGGCGTAATTCTGAGCAATGTATTTTTTTTACACACCCATTATGTGATCGCGATCACTTCATTAATATCCTCACCCCCTACATTCATGTGATTCAGATCACACAAAATTCCGCTGTCTGGACAGTTGAACGATTCAGTGCCAGATTTCATAGCATCAGAACAGGGTCCGGCTACCTCTGCCGCCGCACATTAACGATAAACCTCGGGCCACAAGCCTAAGCGTAAACATAAGAAGGGGTGTTTTATGTCATCCGATTTCAAGATCAAAGTGCAAAGCTTTGGTCGTTTCCTCAGCAACATGGTGATGCCAAATATCGGCGCGTTTATCGCGTGGGGTATTATCACCGCATTATTTATTCCGACAGGGTGGTTGCCTAACGAAACGCTGGCGAAACTTGTTGGCCCAATGATTACGTACCTGCTGCCGCTGCTCATCGGTTATACCGGTGGTCGTCTGGTGGGCGGTGACCGTGGTGGTGTCGTGGGTGCCATCACAACCATGGGGGTGATTGTCGGTGCGGATATGCCGATGTTCCTCGGTGCGATGATTGCCGGTCCTCTGGGCGGCTGGGCGATCAAGAAATTTGACGTCTGGGTTGATGGCAAGATCAAATCCGGCTTCGAAATGCTGGTGAACAACTTCTCCGCGGGCATCATCGGGATGATCCTCGCGATTCTGGCGTTCCTCGGCATTGGCCCGGCGGTTGAAGTGCTGTCCAAGCTGCTGGCGGCGGGCGTTAACTTCATGGTGGCGCACGACATGCTGCCACTGGCGTCTATCTTTGTTGAACCGGCGAAAATCCTGTTCCTGAACAACGCCATCAACCACGGTATCTTCTCACCGCTGGGTATTCAGCAGTCACACGATCTCGGCAAGTCCATCTTCTTCCTGATTGAAGCGAACCCGGGTCCGGGTATGGGCGTTCTGCTGGCGTACATGTTCTTTGGTCGCGGCAGCGCGAAACAGTCTGCTGGCGGCGCGGCGATCATTCACTTCCTGGGCGGTATTCACGAAATTTACTTCCCGTATGTGCTGATGAACCCACGTCTGATCCTGGCCGTTATCCTTGGCGGTATGACCGGCGTGTTCACCCTGAGCGTACTGGGCGGTGGTCTGGTGTCTCCTGCTTCTCCAGGCTCTATTCTGGCGGTGCTGGCGATGACCCCGAAAGGCGCCTACTTCGCGAACATCGCGGCGATATGTGCGGCCATGGCCGTCTCCTTCGTGGTCTCCGCTATCCTGCTGAAAACCAGCAAGGTGAAAGAAGACGACGATATCGAAGCGGCAACCCGTCGTATGCATGACATGAAAGCCGAATCCAAAGGCGCAACGCCGCTGGCGGCGGGTGATGTCTCTAACGACCTGAGCCACGTGCGTAAAATTATCGTGGCCTGTGATGCCGGTATGGGTTCCAGCGCAATGGGTGCGGGCGTGCTGCGTAAGAAAGTGCAGGATGCGGGTCTGACCAACATCTCCGTGACCAACAGCGCGATTAACAACCTGCCGCCGGACGTTGACCTGGTGATCACGCACCGCGATCTGACCGAGCGCGCCATGCGTCAGGTGCCGCAGGCGCAGCACATTTCCCTGACCAACTTCCTCGACAGCGGCCTGTACACCAGCCTGACTGAACGTCTGGTTGCGGCCCAGCGCCATGAAGATAACGAAGTGAAAGTGCGCACCAGCCTGCAAGACAGCTTCGACGAGAGCAACGCGCATCTGTTCAAACTGGGCGCAGAAAATATCTTCCTTGGCCGCACGGCGACCAATAAAGAAGAGGCCATTCGCTTCGCCGGTGAGCAGCTTGTGAAAGGCGGCTACGTTCAGCCTGAGTACGTTGAGGCGATGCTGGAGCGTGAAAAGCTGACCCCAACCTACCTGGGTGAATCCATCGCGGTTCCGCACGGTACGGTGGAAGCCAAAGACCGCGTGCTGAAAACCGGCGTGGTGTTCTGTCAGTATCCTGACGGCGTGCGCTTCGGTGAAGAAGAGGAAGACATCGCCCGTCTGGTGATTGGTATCGCCGCTCGCAATAACGAGCATATCCAGGTGATTACCAGCCTGACCAACGCGCTGGATGACGAAACGGTTATTGAGCGTCTGGCCAATACCACCAGCGTTGAAGAAGTTCTGGCTCTGCTTAACAAGTAACAGCGCCTCTTCCCTCTCCCCCCCGGGGAGAGGGCTAGGGTGAGGGGAAAACGTTCCTCACCCCAGCCCTCTCGGGTAAAAACAT
>NZ_JBMKHQ010000019.1:48333-74774 GCF_049237385.1 Enterobacter cloacae complex sp. IR5412
GCAGGTAATATCGGTCGTGGCTTTATCGGTAAACTGCTGGCAGACGCGGGCATTACCCTGACATTCGCCGATGTGAATCAGGTGGTTCTGGATGCCCTGAATGCCCGTCATAGCTATCAGGTTCACGTGGTGGGTGAAAACGAACAGGTTGAAACGGTCTCTGGCGTCAACGCGGTAAGCAGCATTGGCGACGACGTGATTGACCTCATCGCAAGCGTTGATCTGGTCACCACAGCCGTGGGTCCGGTGGTGCTTGAGCGTATCGCCCCGGCGGTCGCGAAAGGCCTGGCGAAGCGTAAAGCACAAGGCGTTGAAACGCCGCTAAACATCATCGCCTGTGAAAACATGGTGCGCGGCACCACGCAGCTGAAAGGCCACGTTCTGGCCGCTGTGGCTGAGGAAGATAAAGCCTGGGTTGAAGCGCACGTTGGTTTTGTGGATTCCGCCGTTGACCGCATCGTTCCGCCATCAGAATCCGCCACCAACGACCCGCTGGAAGTGACGGTGGAAACCTTCAGCGAGTGGATCGTTGATAAAACTCAGTTTAAAGGCGCGCTGCCGACCATTCCGGGAATGGAATTAACCGATAATCTGATGGCATTTGTCGAACGTAAACTCTTCACGCTGAACACCGGGCATGCTATAACCGCGTACCTCGGGAAATTGGCCGGTCATCAGACGATTCGTGACGCGATCCTCGATGAGAACATCCGTGCGGTGGTCAAAGGGGCAATGGAAGAGAGCGGCGCGGTGCTGATCAAACGCTACGGTTTTGATGCTGATAAACACGCAGCATACATCCAGAAAATCCTCGGTCGTTTTGAAAACCCGTATCTGAAAGATGACGTTGAGCGCGTGGGTCGTCAGCCGCTGCGTAAACTGAGCGCGGGCGACCGCCTGATTAAACCGCTGCTGGGCACGCTGGAATACGGTCTGCCGCACGCTAACCTGGTGAAGGGAATCGCTGCCGCAATGCACTACCGCAGCGAGCAGGACCCGCAGGCGATTGAGCTGGCTCAGCTGATTGATGACAAAGGCGCACAGGCTGCGCTGGCGCAGATTTCCGGTCTGGATGCCAACAGTGACGTGGTTGCGGAGGCGGTCAGCGCATACAACGCAACCAAATGATGCAGAGTCCGGCGCAGGTTAGCCTGCGCCCGAATAACAGATTGTCAGATATGCAGGCAATAATGGAACAAACCCAGGCCTTTGAAAATCGTGTGCTTGAGCGTCTGAATGCTGGCAAAACCGTACGAAGTTTCCTGATCGCCGCCGTCGAGCTGTTAACCGAGGCGGTGAACATTCTGGTGCTTCAGGTGTTTCGCAAAGACGACTACGCGGTAAAGTATGCTGTAGAACCGTTACTGGACGGAGACGGACCGCTGGGCGATTTATCGGTACGGCTGAAGCTGATCTACGGTCTTGGCGTGCTCAACCGTCAGGAGTATGAAGACGCCGAGCTGTTAATGGCGCTGCGCGAAGAGCTCAATCATGACGGCAATGAGTACACCTTCACCGATGATGAGATACTCGGGCCCTTCGGCGAACTGCACTGCGTAGCCGCGCTCCCTCCCGCACCTCAGTTTGATAACAGCGACCCTGAGCTGTACATGATGCAAAAGCTGCGTTATCAACAAGTTGTCCGCTCCACCATGGTGCTTTCCCTGACTGAGCTGATTTCTAAAATCAGCTTAAAAAAAGCGTTTCAGAAGTAAGCCCGCACACATTGGTGTATCCTTCCCTGTAAATTCCCCGTTTTCAGAGTTATTTGTCATGAAAGAAGTCGAAAAGAACGAAATTAAACGCCTGAGCGACCGTCTGGATCTGATCCGCCATCAGATGGCTGGCCTCTCCCTTGTTGATTCCGCCGAGAAATATGCCGAGCTGGAAAAAGAGTCCGTGAAGCTGGAGGCGGAAATTGAGCGCCTGCGCGATGTGAAAGGCCAGAAGCTGAGTAAAGAGGCGCAGAAGCTGATGAACATGCCGCATCGCCGCGCGATCACCAAAAAAGAGCAGGCCGACATGGGCAAGCTGAAGAAAAGCGTCCGTGGCCTGGTGGTGGTGCACCCGATGACTGAGCTTGGCCGCGAAATGGGCCTGAAAGAGATGACGGGTTTTAGTAAGACCGCGTTCTGATCCCGCTTCCCCTGCCGGAGCGGCAGGGGAAACTCAGTTGTAAATCAGGTTAAACGTGGCCATCGCATCTGCTTTTCCCGCCGTTACGTTCTCTTCCGTCTGAATGTAATGCGCATCAAACCAGAAGGTCTGCGTCTGGTTATCCCCCACCTGGCCAAGCGCTGACACCTGAGGGGTGTTCCACGATACCACCTGCCCCTGAACCGAACCGGTATTGTCACCGTAAAGCAGTTCGATCCCGACACCGCTGGCGCTATCCTCCTGCTTCGTCAACGCCAGCGCCCGATCGTTGCCCGGCGTGGTATCGCCAAAGAAACCCATCTTAACCGCCGTGTTATTTTCACAGGTCACCGGAATGCTGAAGCGTCCGCCTCCGGCGCGGGAGCCGATGCCGTGAAATTCACGCTGGCTCACGCTCCCCATGGGAACAAGAATGCTGCGAGAGCCCACTGAACAGCTGGTACGCCTGACGGTGAAGCTGGCGAGATGGATCTGTACCGGTGTCGCCACGTTGGTGGCGCTGGCTTGATTTTCTCCCGCCTGCAATATCAGCGAGCCGACATTATGCTCCTGGGAATTGGCGTTATCGTCAGGCATGGCGCTGGTCGTCGGGATTTTGTAGAACACCACCCAGAACTGCATTTTGTACGTTGAGGCGCTGGCAAAGGCGGGGTTTTGCGATGCGTCGCAAATGCGCCGGGACTCATTGCCATTCACCTGACTTGTGCCGTCAATATAGCGTATCGCATCGGCGCCGCAGTACTGCTGCTCGCGAAACCCGAGCGCGTAGCCGATGCCGTCAATCTGGGTTTTGTAGACGTGCCGCGACGCACCGTCTTCACCCACCACGGTGCCGACGGGGTTATCCACGTCGACAAAGCCGATACTACGCCAGGCATCATTCCCGCCATCACAGCTGTAGAAATCTGCCCCGGTAGACTGTATCGGCGCAGATATCGGCGTCCAGTCAGCCGTGCCGGGCGCATACCCAATGGCATAAGGCACCTGGACAACCCACTGATCGCGCGTGGTGCGGCAAGGTGAAGTCTGAGCATGGGCATGAAAACTCAGCATGCCAAAAAGCGAAAGAAGGCTCAGATAGAAAAACCAGTGAATAAAACGACGCATGATATTCCTCTAATGGCACTCAACGGACAGCGTGGCGATACCGGGAGCCATATGAGCTTTCCCCAGTCTGAAAGGTGTCTGGCATTGCTGCTGCTCCCCGTTTTCATACCAGGTGACGCGCAGGGTGCCGCGCTCTGGTACTCCACTCAGGTAGGCCTGACCGCCGTCAGCGACCATGCTTCGGTTTGCAGAATGGCGGTTCTGCTCCACCACTTCAGCCTGCGCGCCAAACGGCAACGGTTCGCCGTGGTAGCGCAGGGAAAACAGAACGCGATAACCAATGTGGGTTGTGTAATTGGCCAGCACCACCGCGCCGCTGGTGGGAATGAGCGTCAGACCGCTTTGCTCAATGTCGACGTTCTCACCCAGCGTCGCCGTATCAAGGCTGACGGTATTTTTGCGATACGCCGAGAGCGTTGGCATGACCGCATAGCCGCGGCTGTCGGTATGGATCCCGTTGTAGCCCTCCGGCTCAACGTTCGCCGCGCCGGGCACGCGCAGCAGGGCGACGGTATCGCCCAGCGGCTGGCTAAGCGTGACGCCATACTGCGTGGCGACAACGCCTCCGGCGAGTCCAAGACTCGCGTTGCTACCGTTTCGGCTGTGGTCATAACCGAGGCTGACGTTGCCGTAGCCACCGTTGTATTGCAGCGCCAGGCTGGTGCTGTCGGCCTCTCCCTCACTGGTCTTACTCTGCTGAACGCTGTAATTCAGGTTGCGGTTCGCCAGCGCGCTGCCGTTGAGTGACACCTGCTGCGTGGTCATCCCACGATTGTTGTGGTTGGCGTAGTAACTGACCGAACTGCCCGGCAGCCAGTTGCCAAGCGGAACATTGACGTTAAACGACACGGTGCGATCGGGATGCTGCTCAAGCGCTGAGTCGGTGTAGTCATACCCCGCGCCCCAGGAAATACCCCGCCAGCTGGTGTACCAGCCAATGTGGATGGTTTTATCCTGCCCGGACGTATGCCAGTAATCCTGCATCCATGCCGAGACGCTGAGGCTGCCGAACTGACCCAGCGTCTGTGAAAAAGTGACCTGCGAGCGGCTACGGCGATTATTGAGTTGCAGCTGTTGGCTGTCAGACTGATTCAGTTCACTAAATTCGTAGTAATTGCGCGAGGCATAGCGATAGCTCGCCAGGTTGAAGGCGGTGCCGGTAGCGCTGAAATCTTTCTGGTACTGAATGCGCCACGCCTGCCCCATCGCGCTTTTGCCGTCGGGTAAACGGCTTTTTGCCAGCGTATCGTCAATACCCAGCGAGCCAAATGCGCCAAACCCTCTGCCTACGCCAATTGCACCGGCCTGATAGTTGCTCGCCGTACGAAAGCCGCCATACACCGTCATCCTGGAGAGCAGACCGTAGAAGAAAGCGCCTTCAACAAATTCGGGCGAACGCGCATCACCGGAGCCGGAGTGAAATCGTCCTGCATTGAGACTGTATTTCAGGCTGCCCTGGCGTCGCATAAACGGCACCGCAGAATAGGGCTGGGTAAAGACGCGCGTTGAGCCGTCACTTTCCGTGACCGTAACCTGTAGATCGCCACTTTGTGCGCCCGGGAACAGATCGTTAATGATAAATGGCCCGGCGGCCACCCAGGTTTCATAGATCACATAGCCATTTTGCGAAACGGAGACTTTAGCGAAGCTGTGTGCGACGCCGCGGATGGTTGGTGCGAAGCCGCGCTGGCTGTCGGGCAACATGCTTTCGCTTGATGAGAGCTGTACCCCGCGAAACGCCACGCTATCGAAGACGTCGCCTGTGGTCCAGGCATCACCGATCCGTAGCTGGCTGTTAAGACGGCGAATATCCCGGGTCAGCCAGCTACTTTGCGACTGAAAATGTTCGCCGCCCGCGTCGCTGTGGCTCCAGGCCGAGGTGTTACGCAGCCGCCACGCCCCCAGATTGATGCCGTTACGCAGGCTCAGATAGCTGGATGTTGTGACCCCGCTCTGATGACGGGCCTGACCGCCCGACAGACTGTAATCAGTAAATGCCGCCGGGATACCATCGTCCCACTGCGACTGCGGCACGTAGCCACGGCTGCGGTGTTTCATTGCCGCCTGCGGCAGGCTGAGAAAGAGACGCTGCTGGTTGAAATCATAAGAAGTTCGCGCTGCCGGAATAAAATCCTCGAGGTGCGTGAACGTTTCTCCCTCCTGCAACCGGGAGAATGCAGGAATGGCCCCTACATTTACGCCAAGCGCTTCCAGCAGCGATACGCTAAAAACGGGTTGCAGGCTGCCTTTCTCATTGACGAAGGTGATCTCCTGATGCCGCTCCTCGCGTCCGTTAATCTCCAGCGTCACGAGCCAGGTGCCTGGCATCTGCCCGCCCTTTTCAGAGAAATAGTGCAGATCCGCCGTTTTCTGTTCAGTAGAGGAAAGCTCCAGCGCGGCGGGATCAAAGTAATCCTCGGCCATCCCCGTGCGGCTGAAGCTAAGCAGCAACACCGAAAGCGGCGCGTAACGAAATAGGCGAAAAGGCATGGTCTTAAAGAGGCTGGGTGTGGGTGGCGGTGATGGCACCAAAATCATTAATAGCCGACCAGCTTACGCCCCCGGAGGCGGACACAGGCCATTCCCGGGTTTCCCCTGGACCGATCATGCCCGGCTGCTCAATTTTATGCCCGCCAACGGTCAGACGATAAAAAGAGACGTAGTATGGCGTCGGGTTAGCGGCCTTAAGCCCTTTTCCCGTTCGCGAAAACGTTATTTTCTGCCAGGCCGTGGCGGCGTCCCCTTTCAGGTTATCCGGGCGGTAGAAGATTTTAAATTTCGATTTGACGTTTACCTGTAATTCGTTGCTGCTCTCTTTTGGCTTTGGCGCTATCGCTTTAATATCGAGCCAGAATACAGATTCACGATCTGTGGGCAGCGGAGCGCCGGTATATTGAATACGCAGCGTGTTGGTCTGCTCCGGATCAAGTCTGAACAGAGGTGGTGTGACAATAAATGGCGCAGCGTTATTTTTATCCGGCCCATCGCCTTCAACCCACGACTGAATAAGATAGGGAACCGCACTTTCCATATTAGAAACAGAAAATGCCACCTCCTTGCTGTTTTGCGGGTATACGATCCGTGTTCCCCCCATTACAACGCCAGCGGAAACTGACGCAGAACTAACCATTAATGCAGTGAGCATAATATACGATAAACGTTTCATCATTATTATCTCTGGAGGTGGCTGACAGTGAAATCAGTTATAAACCATCAGGAAGTTGGATACGGCGTTAACATCGCCGGCGTTGATTTCCGTGCCATCTTTGTCAAGTGCGGCATAGAAAGTTAATTCAGCATTGCCTTGATCATCCGGTGCGGTTGTTTCAGATACCGTACCCGGTTTAATCGCGGTGCTGCGATCGCTGTTATAAAGCTTCACGCCGACACCCGTCGCCATACCTTCACCTGGCGTAACCTGAAGCAGTGTGTCATTCACCGTATCTTTGGTTCCGTCAAACAGTACCGCAACCGATTCAACCGTCTCCGGGCAGTTTTCCACGTTGATTTTGAACTCGCGCGGCGTCGTTTCGTTGTGATCGTCAAAGTAGCTTTTTGCCCACGCCCCAAGGTCTACCGTTTTGTTTTTAGAGGCCGGAGTAATATCACAGGAAATAAGGGTAATCTTCCCGGTAAAATTGATCACCCCGCCCGTACTTTGCGAACCCGCACCGGTATCCAGAGAAGCATTAACGCCAGAATCACTGCTTGCCAGTACTGATTGAGAAGATAACAGCAGCCCCGCCGCGGCAATCGCCAGCGCCACATTTTTGATTTTCATTTGGAACACTTTCCCCTCTGTAAATTAAACAGATATAGACTTGTTGTACCAGGTACAATAACCGCTATAAGGATTTAAAAACGCCACCGAAAGGTTTTTAGCAGAATGGGTGACGCGACCTTATAGAATAAAGCAGGGTCCATCCCATGGTGATAATCCGTATATTTTCAGAAGGCCATACACAGATATCCTTCAACTGAGGAATGACTTCTGGCCGAAAATAACACTGAATACGTTGTGGTTAGTAATAAATTTAAATCTTCTGTTACGTTGCTTCTGAATAAATAGTAAATCAAATGCCTTTTAACGTCTACGCATTGAAAAGCAATATGCCGCGTCTGTAAACACTCAGAAATTAACACTCAGCTAACAAATTTAACCCCTTTCGATTGCCCTAATAATTATTAATCTGCTTTTAATACCGCAACTAAATTACTAGAGAGTTAACTGATCATTGTTTGATCAATTTATTTCAGAATATTATTAGCCAAAAAATGTCTGTTCAGCGCAAAATTCTTACCCTTTATCCTGAAAAACCGCAATTGAACAGGATATTTCCTTATCGATCATCAATTGATCGTTTGTAATACACTGTTAAAATCTATATGTGAAATTTACCTTAATTAAAATTTTTTGCTACAGCTTAGATTTCGCATTTTTAACCAAAAAAAAATTTTATTTATAGGTAATATATCACTCTGCTCACACATATACAGCTTCTCAAAAACACAAATAAAACAAACAAACCTCATTCAATTCACGCAATATTATCACCTCTCCTTTTTATATAACCTCTTTTACGCGCCGTATCTGCTTAAAAGGCGAATGTAAGGCTCTCCACCTGACCACCGCTCCCAATGCACACGGTGATTTGATTTTGCGGGTTTGGTCCTACCAATCACGCACAAAGCTATCCATCGTTCACAATTTCGATGCTCCACTTCACAAAACAATTGCTTAATAGCAACACTTGGTTAACCATTTGTTGTCATTAACCCTACATCACAATATTGGAAGGACCACTTTTACACTAAGTGTGACGCAGAGATGAGCAGAGACTCACCCGACGAACACCTGTGTGGTCCTCAGGAGACCTGCATGAGCCTCTGGCAACAAAACTACGATCCGGCCGGAAATATCTGGCTGTCGAGCCTGATCGCATCGCTACCGATCCTGTTTTTCTTCTTTGCGCTGATTAAGCTCAAGCTGAAGGGCTACCTCGCCGCGACGTATACCGTTGCCATCGCCCTGATGGTGGCGTTGTTCTTCTACAAAATGCCGGTCGATCGCGCGCTGGCCTCCGTCGTCTATGGCTTCTTCTACGGACTGTGGCCGATTGCGTGGATCATCATCGCCGCCGTCTTTGTCTACAAAATCTCGGTCAAAACCGGGCAGTTCGACATTATTCGCTCTTCGATTCTCTCTATTACACCGGACCAGCGTTTGCAGATGCTGATCGTCGGCTTCTCCTTCGGAGCATTTCTGGAAGGGGCGGCAGGATTCGGCGCACCGGTGGCGATCACCGCCGCCCTGCTGGTCGGTCTGGGCTTTAACCCGCTGTATGCCGCTGGCCTGTGCCTGATTGTGAATACCGCGCCGGTGGCGTTTGGCGCGATGGGCATTCCTATTCTGGTGGCGGGCCAGGTGACCGGGCTGGACAGCTTCGAGATCGGCCAGATGGTGGGCCGCCAGCTGCCGTTCCTGACCATTATCGTGCTGTTCTGGATCATGGCGATTATGGACGGCTGGCGCGGCGTGAAGGAGACCTGGCCTGCGGTGATGGTAGCGGGCGGTTCGTTCGCCATTGCCCAGTATCTCAGCTCCAACTTCCTCGGCCCGGAACTGCCGGACATCATCTCTTCCCTGGTGTCGCTGGTCTGTCTGACGCTGTTCCTGAAACGCTGGCAGCCGGTACGTATCTTCCGCTTTGCTGACATGGGCGCATCGCACGTGGACCAGACGCTGGCGCGCACCGGCTATACCGCCGGACAGATTGTGCGCGCGTGGTCACCGTTCCTGTTCCTGACCGCCACCGTGACGCTGTGGAGCATTCCGCCGTTTAAGGCGCTGTTCGCCCCGGGCGGCGCGCTGTACGACATGGTGATTAATATCTCCGTGCCGTTCCTCGACAAGATGGTCGCCCGTATGCCGCCGGTGGTACACGACGCCACGCCGTATGCGGCAGTGTTTAAGTTTGACTGGTTCTCAGCCACCGGCACGGCCATCCTGTTTGCCGCTATCCTTTCCGTAGTGTGGCTGCGCATGAAGCCTGCCGCCGCGGTGCAGACCTTTGCGGCGACGATTAAAGAGCTGATGCTGCCGATTTACTCCATCGGCATGGTGCTGGCGTTCGCGTTTATTTCGAACTACTCCGGCCTGTCGTCGACGCTGGCGTTAGCGCTGGCGCATACCGGCCACGCGTTTACCTTCTTCTCGCCGTTCCTCGGCTGGCTGGGGGTGTTCCTGACCGGTTCAGATACGTCATCTAACGCCCTGTTTGCCGCCCTACAGGCCACAGCCGCGCAGCAGATTGGCGTCTCGGACGTGCTGCTGGTCGCCGCGAACACCACCGGCGGCGTGACCGGGAAGATGATCTCACCGCAGTCCATCGCCATTGCCTGTGCCGCGGTGGGGCTGGTAGGCAAAGAGTCGGATCTGTTCCGCTTTACCGTTAAACACAGCCTGATATTTACCTGCATGGTGGGCGTGATCACCACATTGCAGGCCTATGTCTTAACCTGGATGATTCCATGATAGTGATGCCCAGACGCCTGTCCGACGAGATTGCCACTCGCGTACGGGCGCTGATAGAAGAACAACAGCTGGAAGCGGGCATGAGATTGCCCGCCGAGCGTCAGCTTGCCGCCCAGCTTGGCGTGTCGCGCAATTCACTGCGCGAGGCGCTGGCGACGCTGGTCAGCGAAGGGGTGCTGCTGAGCCGTCGAGGCGGCGGCACCTTCGTGCGCTGGCAGCATGACGACTGGTCCGAACAAAACATCGTGCAGCCGCTTAAGACGCTGATGGAAAACGACCCGGACTACAGCTTTGACATCCTCGAAGCGCGTCACGCTATCGAAACCAGCACCGCGTGGCATGCGGCGATGCGGGCAACCGAGGCCGACAAAGAGAAGCTCAAAGCCTGCTTTGAGGCCACGCAAAGCAGCGATCCGGACATCGCCTCCCAGGCGGACGTGCGTTTTCACCTCGCGATTGCCGAGGCCTCGCACAACGTGGTTCTGCTGCAAACCATGCGCGGGTTCTTCGACCTGCTGCAATCCTCCGTGAAGCAGAGCCGCCAGCGCATGTATCTGGTGCCGCCGGTATTTGCCCAACTGACCGAACAGCACGAGGCGGTGCTCAACGCCATTCTGGCCGGTGATGCCGAGGCCGCGCGCAAGGCGATGATGGCGCATCTCGGCTTCGTGCATACCACCATTAAACGATTCGATGAAGATCAGGCCCGACAGGCGCGTATTACCCGTCTGCCTGGCGAGAGTGATATTTCCAGGGAGAACAAAGCATGATTATTTCCGCAGCCAGTGACTATCGCGCCGCGGCACAGCGCATTTTGCCGCCATTCCTGTTCCACTACATTGACGGCGGGGCGTACGCCGAATATACCCTGCGCCGCAACGTGGAGGACCTGTCGGAAGTGGCCCTGCGCCAGCGCGTGCTGAAGAATATGTCTGACCTGAGCCTTGAGACGAAGCTGTTTAACGAGACGCTCTCCATGCCGGTGGCGCTTGCGCCCGTCGGCTTATGCGGCATGTATGCCCGTCGCGGTGAAGTGCAGGCCGCCGCCGCAGCAGATGCCAAAGGCATTCCGTTTACCCTTTCCACCGTGTCCGTCTGCCCGATTGAAGAGGTCGCGCCGACCATCAAGCGCCCGATGTGGTTCCAGCTGTACGTCCTGCGCGATCGCGGCTTTATGCGTAACGCGCTGGAGCGCGCCAAAGCGGCAGGCTGCTCAACGCTGGTCTTTACCGTCGATATGCCCACGCCCGGCGCCCGCTACCGTGATGCGCACTCCGGCATGAGCGGTCCGAACGCCGCGATGCGCCGCTACTGGCAGGCGGTGACGCACCCGCAGTGGGCGTGGGAGGTCGGCGTGAATGGCCGTCCGCACGATCTGGGCAATATTTCGGCCTACCTGGGTAAACCGACCGGGCTGGAAGATTACATCGGCTGGCTGGCGAACAACTTCGATCCATCCATCTCCTGGAAAGACCTGGAGTGGATCCGCGAATTCTGGGACGGCCCGATGGTGATCAAAGGGATCCTCGATCCGGAAGATGCCCGCGACGCGGTGCGTTTTGGTGCCGAGGGGATCGTGGTCTCTAACCATGGTGGCCGCCAGCTTGACGGGGTGCTCTCCTCCGCCCGCGCCCTGCCAGCCATTGCCGATGCGGTGAAAGGCGATATTGCGATTCTGGCCGACAGCGGCATCCGTAACGGGCTGGACGTGGTACGCATGATTGCCCTGGGCGCAGACAGTGTGCTGCTGGGCCGTGCTTACCTGTACGCGCTGGCCACCAGCGGCCAGGCGGGCGTGGCGAATCTGCTGAACCTGATCGAGAAAGAGATGAAGGTGGCGATGACCCTTACCGGTGCGAAAACAATCGGTGAAATCAGCAAAGACTCTCTGGTGCAGGAGCTCAGTAAGCTGCCTGCGGCGCTGGCCCCCCTTTCTCAAGGAAACGCGGCCTGATATCCCCCGGTTAGCCTCCCCTTCTTCCGCGCCCGGCTTTACCCTCGGGCGCTTTTTTTGTTGAAAATAACACCTGCGTAACATTCTGGATAAGAAAATTTGACACAACCCGCCCTCCGCAATTGTATAGACAAGCAAATACAAGAACACAAAAACAACATCACATCGGAGGGGAACGTATGACGTATTCAGGTCGGGTGGATATTCAGCAGGTGATCGATGAGAGTCCTTTTTCAGGGTTTCACTGGCTTCTTATTGTGCTGGGCTTTCTGGTGCTGGCGATCGATGGTTTCGATACCGCAGCGATGGGTTACATTGCGCCTACGCTGTCGGCGGAGTGGGGAATACATAAACAGGATCTGGGGCCGGTGTTGAGTGCGGCGCTACTGGGGCTGTCGCTGGGAGCTCTTATTGCAGGTCCGGTATCGGACCGTATGGGACGCAAGCGCGTACTGGTCTTTTCATGCCTGTTCTTCGGCCTGGCGAGCCTGGGCACGGCCTGGGCGCAAAGTCTGAATACCCTGACGCTGTGGCGATTTCTGACCGGTCTCGGGCTGGGCGCCGCGATGCCTAACGCCATCACGCTGATCTCAGAGTTTGCCCCCCAGCGCTGCCGCGCCATGGCAATTAACACGATGTACTGCGGCTTTCCGCTGGGTGCGGCGGGCGGCGGGGCGATCTCGTCCTGGCTTATCCCTCACCATGGCTGGCGAAGCGTACTGCTGACCGGCGCGATTGCGCCGCTGATTTTAACGGTGCTGCTGGCGCTGCTGTTGCCGGAGTCGGTGAAGTTTCTGGTGCAGCGAGGGAAAGACGTCGCGCAGGTTCGCCGCATCGCCAGCCGGTTCGCCCGCAGCACGCTGGATAGCGTCACAGGCTTTTTCCTGGCGGAGGAGAAGGTCGCGTCGAAAAAAGGCAGCGTGTCGCAGCTGTTTTCCATGCCCTGGCTGCCCGGCACCCTGATGCTGTGGGTCACCTACTTTATGGGACTGGTGATTTATTACGTCCTGCTGAGCTGGATGCCAACGCTGATGCAGGGGAGGATGGGGTATGCGCTGGCGGAATCCGCCTGGCTCACCTCGCTGTTCACCTTCGGCGGCACCGCTGGCATTCTGCTCGCGGGCTGGATGATGGACCGCTGGGAAGCGCACAAGGTGGTCGCGTGTGGTTTCGTGCTGACGATGGGCCTGATTCTTTTACTCGGCATTGAGCATAATCATATCGCCCTGTTTGGCGGGTTAATCTTCCTGATGGGGATCGCAATGAACGGCGCGCAGTCGGGGATGCAGACCCTGGCCGCCACCTTTTACCCTACCGAGTGCCGCGCGACGGGTATCGCCTGGATGCAGGGGATCGGCCGCTTCGGCGGCGTGGCGGGCACCATGACCAGCGCCCAGCTTCTCTCCATGCAGTGGCAGGCGGACAGTATTTTGATGATCCTCAGCGTGCCTGCTCTCGTGGCCGCGGCGGCAACCGTCTACAAAATGCTGTATAGCCGCTCGCAGGAGCCGGGCGTCGCCTAGTCCCTCTCTTTTCTGCTATTCTGCCCCCCGCAATTAAGGGGGCAGCATGCTTAACATCGTCTTATTCGAACCAGAAATCCCACCCAATACCGGCAATATCATCCGCCTGTGCGCCAACACCGGTTTTCGTCTGCACATCATTGAGCCGATGGGCTTTACGTGGGACGACAAACGTCTGCGCCGCGCGGGGCTGGACTACCATGAGTTTACTGCCGTCGTTCGTCATCACGATTACGCCGCGTTTCTGGACGCAGAGAAGCCGCAGCGCATGTTCGCCCTGACCACCAAAGGCACGCCAGCGCACAGTGCCGTAAGCTATCAGGACGGGGATTATCTGATGTTTGGTCCGGAAACCCGCGGCCTGCCGGCCACCATTCTGGATGCCTTGCCCGCTGAGCAAAAAATTCGTATTCCGATGATGCCGGACAGCCGCAGCATGAACCTGTCGAATGCGGTGTCGGTGGTGGTGTATGAGGCGTGGCGCCAGCTGGGTTATCCCGGCGCGATACTGCGTAGCTAAAACAGTTCGGGTGGCTTGCGCCACCCGATTGTCTTTTTAGTCTGCTACTGCGATACGTTTCATATCGGTCATGTAGCCACGCAGTTTCTGGCCCACTTTCTCGATTTCGTGGCTGCGAATCGCTTCGTTTACGTCACGCAGCTGCGCGTTATCAACCGCACCTTCCGCAATCGCTTTACCCAGATCGCCTGCTTGCAGGGTAGTCATGAACTCTTTCAGCAGCGGTACGCAGGCGTAAGAGAACAGATAGTTACCGTACTCGGCGGTATCGGAGATCACCACGTTCATCTCATACAGACGCTTACGGGCGATGGTGTTTGCGATCAGCGGCAGCTCGTGCAGCGATTCATAGTACGCAGATTCTTCAATTATGCCGGAATCCACCATGGTTTCGAACGCCAGCTCAACGCCCGCTTTCACCATCGCGATCATCAGTACGCCTTTATCGAAGTACTCCTGCTCGCTGATTTTACCCTCGAACTGTGGTGCCGTTTCGAACGCGGTTTTACCGGTCTCTTCGCGCCAGGTCAGCAGTTTCTTATCGTCATTCGCCCAGTCCGCCATCATGCCGGAAGAGAACTCGCCGGAGATGATGTCGTCCATGTGTTTCTGGAACAGCGGTGCCATGATGGTTTTCAGCTGTTCAGAGAGTGCGAACGCGCGCAGTTTTGCCGGGTTGGACAGTCGGTCCATCATCAGCGTTATGCCGCCCTGCTTCAGCGCTTCGGTGATGGTTTCCCAGCCGAACTGAATCAGTTTTTCCGCGTATGCCGGATCGGTGCCCTCTTCCACCAGCTTGTCGAAGCACAGCAGAGAACCCGCCTGGAGCATGCCGCACAGAATGGTCTGCTCGCCCATCAGGTCAGATTTCACTTCCGCAACGAAGGATGATTCCAGTACGCCCGCACGATGGCCGCCGGTGGCCGCTGCCCAGGCTTTGGCAATCGCCATGCCTTCGCCTTTCGGATCGTTTTCCGGGTGAACGGCGATCAGCGTCGGTACGCCGAAACCACGTTTGTACTCTTCGCGCACTTCGGTGCCCGGGCACTTCGGTGCCACCATCACTACGGTGATGTCTTTACGGATCTGCTCGCCCACTTCAACGATGTTGAAGCCGTGGGAGTAACCCAGCGCGGCGCCGTCTTTCATCAGCGGCTGTACGGAACGCACAACGTCTGAGTGCTGCTTGTCTGGCGTCAGGTTAACCACCAGGTCCGCCTGCGGGATCAACTCTTCGTAGGTACCTACTTTGAAGCCGTTTTCGGTCGCTTTACGCCAGGAAGCGCGCTTTTCAGCAATCGCTTCTTTGCGCAGGGCGTAGGAGATATCCAGCCCGGAGTCACGCATGTTCAGGCCCTGGTTCAGACCCTGTGCGCCACAGCCAACAATGACCACTTTTTTACCCTGAAGGTAGCTCGCGCCATCAGCAAATTCATCGCGCGCCATGAAGCGGCATTTGCCCAGCTGCGCCAGCTGCTGGCGCAAGTTCAGTGTATTAAAGTAGTTAGCCATGGGTGATACCTCGTGATGTTGTGCGTCTTATTGTTCGGTTCGCGTTTCAGCGAGAATGTACCCACATTACAACAGGAAATTTATTGCGGAAATTGATATATTCACAACGTCACATTGCAATTTATGCAATGTAAAAAGAGGGAGTGGAATCGGTGGATTTACGCGATCTGAAAATGTTCCTGCATCTGGCGGAAAGCCGTCACTTTGGCCGCAGCGCCCGGGCGATGCACGTCAGCCCTTCCACGCTGTCGCGCCAGATCCAGCGCCTTGAGGAAGACCTCGGCCAGCCGCTGTTCGTGCGCGATAACCGCACCGTCACCCTCACGGAAGCCGGTGAAGAGCTGCGCATCTTTGCCCAGCAAACCTTGTTGCAGTACCAGCAGCTGCGGCACACCATCGACCAGCAGGGGCCGTCGCTTTCCGGCGAGCTGCATATTTTCTGCTCCGTGACCGCCGCCTACAGCCATCTTCCCCCCATTCTCGACCGCTTCCGCGCGGAACATCCGTCGGTTGAAATTAAGCTCACCACCGGCGATGCCGCCGACGCGATGGAAAAAGTGGTCACGGGCGAAGCGGATCTCGCGATTGCCGGGAAGCCGGAAACCCTGCCGGGCGCGGTAGCGTTCTCAATGCTGGAGAATCTGGCGGTAGTACTGATTGCCCCGGCGCTGCCCTGCCCTGTGCGCAACCAGGTCTCGGTGGAGAAACCGGACTGGTCGACGGTGCCGTTTATCATGGCCGATCAGGGGCCGGTGCGCCGCCGCATTGAGCTGTGGTTCCGCCGCCAGAAAATCAGCAACCCGTCGATTTACGCCACGGTCGGCGGCCATGAGGCGATGGTGTCGATGGTGGCGCTCGGCTGCGGCGTGGCGCTGCTGCCAGAAGTGGTGCTGGAAAACAGCCCGGAGCCGGTGCGCAATCGCGTGATGATTTTAGAGCGCAGCGACGAGAAAACGCCGTTTGAGCTTGGCGTGTGCGCACAAAAAAAGCGGCTGCATGAGCCGCTTATTGATGCGTTCTGGACGATATTGCCGAACCACTAAAGCCGGGTGGCGCTGCGCTTACCCGGCCTACTTGCCGCTCAACCCTTAGCCTGCCAGGAAGAAGCGGAACGCCGGGTTGTGGGTTTCGTCATGGCACTCATAGCCCAGCTCGTTCAGGCGCGTTTCGAAATCCGGCTCGTGCTCGCCCAGCTCGAACGCCGCCAGAACGCGGCCGTAGTCGGTGCCGTGGCTGCGGTAGTGGAACAGAGAAATGTTCCAGTGGGTGCCCAGCGTGTGCAGGAACTTGAGCAACGCGCCCGGCGATTCCGGGAACTCGAAGCTGAACAGGCGTTCCTTGAGCGGCTTGGATGGACGGCCGCCGACCATGTAACGCACGTGCAGCTTCGCCATTTCGTCGTCGGAGAGATCGACCACGCTGTAGCCGCCGTCATGCAGCAGGCTGAGGATCTCTTTGCGCTCCTCCACGCCACGGCTCAGACGCACGCCGACAAATATGCACGCATCTTTGGCATCGGCAAAGCGGTAGTTGAACTCCGTTACCGAACGGCCGCCCAGCAGCTGGCAAAACTTCAGGAAGCTGCCCTTCTCTTCCGGAATGGTCACCGCCAGCAGGGCTTCACGCTGCTCGCCCAGCTCACAGCGTTCGGACACGTAGCGCAGGCCGTGGAAGTTCACATTGGCGCCGGAAAGCACGTGCGCCAGACGCTCGCCGCGAATGTTGTGCTGGGCGATGTATTTCTTCATCCCCGCCAGCGCCAGCGCGCCGGACGGCTCCGCCACCGCACGCACATCCTCGAAGAGATCTTTCATCGCCGCGCAGATAGCGTCGCTGTCGACGGTGACGATATCGTCGAGATACTCCTGGCACAGACGGAACGTTTCATCGCCAATGCGCTTCACCGCCACGCCCTCGGCGAACAGCCCGACGCGCGGCAGATCCACCGGATGTCCGGCGTCCAGCGCCGCCTTCAGGCAAGCGGAGTCTTCCGCTTCAACCGCAATCACTTTGATCTGCGGCATTAGCTGTTTGATCAGCACCGCCACACCAGCGGCTAAGCCACCGCCGCCCACCGGAACGAAAACGCGGTCGAGATGGGCATCCTGCTGCAACAGTTCCAGCGCCAGCGTACCCTGCCCGGCAATCACCATCGGGTGATCGAACGGCGGGACCCAGGTGAAACCCTGCTGCTGCGCCAGCTCAATCGCTTTGGCTTTCGCTTCGTCAAAATTCGCGCCGTGGAGCAGCACTTCCCCGCCAAAACCGCGCACCGCGTCGACTTTGATATCCGCCGTGGCAACCGGCATCACGATCAGCGCTTTCAGCCCTAAACGGGCCGCGGAGAACGCTACGCCCTGCGCGTGGTTGCCTGCCGACGCGGTAATGACGCCGCGCGCTTTCTGCTCATCCGTCAGCCCGGCCATCATCGCGTAGGCGCCGCGCAGCTTGAAGCTGTGCACCGGCTGCCTGTCTTCGCGCTTCACCAGAATGACGTTGTCGAGGCGCGAGGAGAGTTTGTCCATTTTTTGCAGGGGCGTGACCTGCACGGCTTCATAGACCGGCGCGCGCAGCACCGCTCTCAGGTATTCCGCCCCCTCGGGGGCGGCGGATAAGGGTTGTGACTCGGCCATCATTAGCCCCCAAGTTTAGATTTATCGCGCACCGCGCCTTTATCTGCACTGGTGGCAAGGCTTGCGTAGGCACGCAGGGCGAAGGAGACTTCACGCTGGCGGTCTTTCGGCGTCCAGGCTTTGTCGCCGCGGGCTTCCTGCGCTTCACGACGGGCCGCAATCTCCTGGTCACTCAGCTTCAGCTGAATGCCGCGGTTCGGAATGTCGATTTCGATCAGGTCGCCATCTTCGATGATCGCGATATTGCCGCCGCTTGCCGCTTCCGGGGAGACGTGGCCAATGGAGAGGCCTGACGTGCCGCCAGAGAAACGACCGTCGGTGATCAGCGCGCAGGCTTTGCCGAGGCCCATCGATTTCAGGAAGGTAGTCGGGTAGAGCATCTCCTGCATGCCCGGACCGCCTTTCGGCCCTTCGTAGCGAATGACCACCACGTCGCCTTCCACCACTTTGCCACCGAGGATAGCGTCTACCGCCTCGTCCTGACTTTCATACACTTTTGCCGGACCGGTGAATTTGAGAATGCTGTCGTCCACGCCTGCGGTTTTCACGATGCAGCCGTTTTCCGCAAAGTTACCGTACAGCACGGCCAGACCGCCGTCTTTACTGTAGGCATGTTCCAGCGAGCGGATGCAGCCTTCGGCGCGATCGTCATCCAGCGTGTCCCAGCGGCAATCCTGCGAGAACGCCTGCGTGGTGCGAATACCTGCCGGACCGGCGCGGAACATCTTTTTCACCGCGTCGTCTTTGGTCAGCATCACGTCGTACTGGTCCAGCGACTCCGGCAGCGTCAGGCCGAGCACATTTTTCACGTTGCGGTTCAGCAGCCCTGCGCGATCCAGCTCGCCGAGAATACCGATGACACCACCAGCACGATGCACGTCTTCCATGTGGTACTTCTGGGTACTCGGCGCGACTTTACACAGCTGCGGCACTTTGCGGGAGAGCTTGTCGATGTCGCTCATGGTGAAGTCGATTTCGGCTTCCTGCGCGGCGGCCAGCAGGTGCAGAACGGTGTTGGTGGAACCGCCCATGGCGATATCCAGCGTCATGGCGTTTTCGAACGCCGCTTTACTGGCGATGTTGCGCGGCAGCGCGCTAGCGTCGTCCTGCTCGTAGTAGCGTTTGGTCAGCTCAACGATGCGCTTGCCCGCGTTAAGGAACAGCTGCTTACGGTCGGCGTGGGTCGCCAGCAGCGAGCCGTTACCCGGCTGAGAAAGGCCCAGCGCTTCGGTCAGGCAGTTCATGGAGTTGGCGGTGAACATCCCGGAACAGGAGCCGCAGGTCGGACACGCGGAGCGTTCCACCTGGTCGCTCTGCTCGTCAGAGACTTTCGGGTCCGCGCCCTGGATCATCGCATCGACCAGGTCGAGCTTGATGATTTTGTCGGAAAGCTTGGTTTTACCCGCTTCCATCGGGCCGCCGGAAACGAAGATCACCGGAATGTTCAGGCGCAGGGAGGCCATCAGCATCCCCGGGGTGATTTTGTCGCAGTTGGAGATACAGACCATCGCATCGGCGCAGTGGGCGTTAACCATGTACTCCACCGAGTCGGCGATCAGCTCGCGCGACGGCAGTGAATAGAGCATCCCCCCGTGGCCCATTGCGATACCGTCATCCACCGCAATGGTGTTGAACTCTTTCGCCACGCCGCCGGAGGCTTCGATTTGCTCGGCAACCAGCTTACCGAGATCGCGCAGGTGCACGTGGCCCGGCACAAACTGGGTGAAGGAGTTCACCACGGCGATAATTGGCTTGCCGAAATCGGCGTCGGTCATTCCGGTGGCGCGCCACAGTGCGCGGGCACCCGCCATATTACGGCCGTGGGTGGTGGTGGCTGAACGATACTTAGGCATGCTTTATTTACTCCCGTCTGACTATTAAATGGGACGGTGCGTGCCGTCCCAAATTTATATTTAGTGATTAACCTGATCCAACCAGCCGTATTTGTCTTCTGTTTCGCCGGTGAACAGGCCGAAGAAGGCTTGCTGAATGCGTTTGGTGACCGGACCACAGCGGCCTTCGCCCACCTGAATGCCGTCGACGCTACGCACCGGTGTAATTTCAGCCGCGGTACCGGACATGAACACTTCGTCAGCCAGGTACAGGGATTCGCGGGACAGCACCTGCTCGCGTACTTCGATACCCAGATCTTTTGCCAGCTTGATGATGGCGTCGCGGGTGATGCCCGGCAGCGCGGACGAGGTGAACGGCGGGGTGAAAAGAATGCCGTCTTTCACTTCAAACAGGTTTTCGCCCGCACCTTCGGAGATGTAGCCATTTACATCGAGCGCGATACCTTCCTGGTAACCGTGACGGCGCGCTTCGCTGCCAACCAGCAGTGAGGAGAGGTAGTTACCGCCCGCTTTAGCCGCGGTCGGGATAGTGTTTGGTGCCACGCGGTTCCAGGAAGAAACCATTGCGTCGATCCCCTGATCCAGTGCTTCCGCGCCCAGGTAGGCGCCCCACGGGAACGCAGCAATGATCACATCGGTGTTATAGCCAGCGGGCGGATTGACACCCATGCCGACATCACCCACGAAGACCAGCGGACGAATATAGGCACTGGTCAGTTTGTTCTGGCGGATCACCTCGCGGCAGGCTTCCATCAGCTCATCAACGCTTTGGGAGACCGGGAAACGATAAATTTTGGCTGAGTCATGCAGACGCTGCATGTGTTCGCGATGGCGGAACACCACTGGTCCTTTGTGAGAATCGTAGCAACGGATGCCTTCAAACACGGAGGTGCCGTAGTGCAGCGCGTGGGACATCACGTGAACTTTCGCGTCTTCCCAGCGAACCATCTCACCATTGAACCAAATGTAATCAGCTTTTTTTGTCGTCATTTTTTCGTCCTGTCACGCTTAAGCGCGGATTTGTTGTGATGTGGTTGTGCTCTGGCAGATGGCAACATGGGCAACGTCTACCAGTTTTGATAACTGACTAAACAGTAAGTCGACCGGCCGCGGGCTGGCAACGGTTAATTCGATACTGATATTTTGTGCATCCGTGGCCGTTTCCATATTCATAGAGCAAATCTGAAAACCACGATGACGCACCACACGCAATACGCGTTCTAACGTTTCCGGGTTGAAGCGAGCCTGCACGGCAACCTGATGTTGCATCATGATAATTTCTCCAGCATTTGTGAGTTACTGGCACCGGGCGGTACCAACGGCCAGACGTTCTCAAGCTCGTCGATTGAGACATGAAGCAGGTATGGCCCTTCGCTTGACAGCATGGTGTCGAGTGCCGCTTCAACCTGGTCTTTACGGGTGATGTGCTGGCCAGGAATGCCGAAGGCGCTGGCCAGGGTGAGGAAATCGGGGTTATCGGTCAGGGTCGTTTCGCTGTAACGCTCCTGGAAGAACAGCTGCTGCCACTGGCGAACCATTCCCAAACGCTGGTTATCGAGCAAAACGATTTTCAGCGGTAACTGCTTACGCTTCACGGTGCCGAGCTCCTGGACGTTCATCATGAAGGAGCCGTCACCGGAGATACAGATAACGGTATCGTTCGGGCGGGCAACCTGTGCGCCCACGGCAGCGGGCAGGCCGAAGCCCATCGTGCCTAAGCCGCTCGAGGTGATGAAGTTCTCCGGGCGGGTGTAGGTCATGTGCTGGGCTGACCACATCTGATGCTGGCCGACATCCGTCGTCACCACGCTGTCTGCGGGTTTGCGGTCGGACAACTGTTTCAACAACAGCGGCGCATAGATGGCCTCGCCGGGGTGGTCGTAACGCCAGGCGTGTTCAGCGCGCATATCGGCGGTGTGCTGACGCCATGGGTTGATATCCAGCGGCTGCTCCAGCGCCGGTAACAGCGCGTTGAGATCGCCCTGCAGCGCGACGTGCGCCTGACGCAGTTTGTTCATCTCCGCCGGGTCGATGTCCATATGGATCACTTTGGCGTTCGGCGCAAAGGTGTTCAGCTTGCCGGTGACGCGGTCGTCAAAACGGGCGCCGACGGCGATGAGCAGGTCACACTCCTGCACCGCCAGGTTTGCCGCTTTGGTGCCGTGCATCCCTAACATGCCCAAATAGTATGGATAGTCCGCCTCGACCGCGCCCAATCCTTTCAGCGTGCAGGTGGCGGGCATTTGCGTTACTGCGATAAATTCGCGCAGGGCAGGAACGGCCTGCGCCATGCCCACGCCGCCGCCTACATACAGCATCGGCTGTTTCGCCTGCGCCAGCATCTGGCGAGCCTCTTCAACCTCCGCATGGGGAAACACGTCGTCGCTTTCAACGGTGGAGAAGTGCGGTTCCAGATCGCCGAGTACAACCTGAATATCTTTCGGGATATCTACCAGAACCGGACCAGGACGGCCAGAGCTGGCAACCTCGAACGCTTCGGCCATCACGCGCGGCAGCTCTTCGAGAGACTGAACGAGGAAGCTGTGTTTGGTGCAGGCAAGCGATAAACCGAGCACATCCACTTCCTGGAAGGCATCGGTGCCGATGAACGGAGAGGCCACCTGGCCGGTGATCGCCACCACGGGTACGGAATCGAGCAGCGCGTCAGCCAGGCCGGTGATCAGGTTCGTTGCGCCCGGACCGGAGGTGGCCATACAGACGCCGGTTTTACCGGTCGCACGGGCATAACCGATGGCGGCCATCGCTGCGCCCTGCTCGTGTCGGCACAAGAGGTGTTCCACGCCGCCGTCATACAGTGCATCGTAAATCGGCATAATTGCGCCACCCGGATAACCGAATACGGTTTCGACTCCCTGCGCGCGCAACGCATGTACTACCCATTGTGCCCCATTCATAGTTAGTTCCCCGTCATAAATCTGGAGAAACAGAATTTTGTGCTAGTCGTCATTCTCTGCTCCTCATTTAAGTTTTTTAGTCATAAAAAAACCCCCGGACCTTTCGGTGCGGGGGTCTTAGTTCGTTAAGGCTTGATTACTAAGCCTTTCCTCGTCCAAGTGCAGCCCCGCACGGTGGGATAATAATCACCACCACGCTAATCACGACCAGGCTAATCACTCGTAGAAGGGCTGTCATTTTCAGTTCTTTTTGCATCTTGTTCGAAGGAATACCTAAAGAGTTACCACAGATATTTCATCTGACACAAGATTTTTTTATGACTCATTTCTGTAGCAGGCGAACTATTTCTTTCAAAATCGTTGTTTTATATAGGGAAAAAATAGAAATGAAGATTTTTCATATTTTTGTCCTGTTTCATCAGGCAAGGCGCGCATGATTTCTTTTCTGCGAGGCCGATTCCACCGACATGTAATGATTACATTTAGGCGCTAAAAGGCTGGAACGAGCGCCGTAATTCAGTGAATTAGCGCTAAACAGGAAAAAATGATGCTGGCATAGTCACCGCCAAGGAGGGCTTATGTCACTGTCAGTTGTTTATACACGCGCGGCCATCGGCGTGAAGGCACCGCTTATTTCTGTAGAGGTTCATTTAAGTAATGGACTGCCCGGACTGACGCTGGTCGGCTTACCCGAAACGACCGTTAAGGAGGCCAGGGATCGCGTGCGCAGCGCAATTATTAATAGCGGTTATGCTTTTCCGGCGAAGAAGATCACCATCAACCTTGCGCCCGCCGATTTGCCAAAGGAGGGAGGGCGATATGATTTACCTATTGCTATAGCGCTTCTCGCGGCTTCTGAACAGCTCAATACGTCAGGGTTAAGCTCGTGCGAGTTCGTGGGTGAATTAGCGCTTACAGGCGCGTTAAGAGGCGTTCCCGGAGCAATCTCGGGTGCGCTTGAAGCCATACGCGCGGGAAGGCAAATCATTGTGGCCAATGAAAATGCCTCTGAAGTCAGCCTTATCGCCGAAAAGGGGTGTCTTGTCGCGGGACATTTGCAGGAGGTTTGCGCCTGGCTGGAAGGCCGACATGAGCTTGCCGAGCCGCAGGAGAATGAGGAGGTAGTGGCAGATTCACCCGATGACCTCAGCGATATTATGGGTCAGGAACAGGGTAAGCGGGCGTTAGAAATAACGGCCGCGGGTGGGCATAACCTGCTACTGATAGGTCCGCCAGGCACGGGGAAAACGATGCTGGCGAGCAGGTTGAGCGGCCTGCTGCCCCCCCTCAATAATCACGAAGCGCTGGAAAGCGCCGCGATATTTAGCCTGGTCAGTTCAATATCGCTGCATAAACAGTGGCGCCGCCGTCCTTTCCGCTCGCCACACCACAGTGCGTCTCTTACCGCGATGGTGGGCTGGGGCTCAATTCCCGGACCGGGTGAAATCTCACTGGCACACAACGGCATTCTGTTCCTGGATGAATTGCCAGAGTTTGAACGCCGCGTGCTGGATGCGTTGCGGGAGCCGATTGAATCCGGCGAAATCCATCTGTCTCGTACACGCGCCAAAATAAGCTACCCTGCGCAGTTTCAGCTGGTCGCCGCGATGAACCCTAGCCCAACGGGCCATTATCAGGGCAACCATAACCGCTGTACGCCGGAGCAGACGCTGCGCTATCTGAGTAAGCTGTCCGGCCCCTTCCTCGACCGTTTTGATTTATCTCTCGAGATCCCCCTGCCACCGCCCGGTCTGCTGAGGCAAACCGGTATCAAAGGCGAAAGCTCAGCAGCGGTGCGAGAACGGGTTATTGCGGCTCAGGCGCGGCAGTATGCCCGTCAGAACAGGCTGAATGCCCGGCTGGATAACAGCGGGATCCGACAGTTTTGCTCTCTCAACGCCGAAGATGCAGGCTGGCTGGAAGAGACACTGACGCGGTTTGGGCTATCCATTCGCGCGTGGCAGCGTTTGTTGAAAGTTGCGCGCACGGTCGCTGACGTGGAGGGCTGCCCCGGAATAGAGAGGCGACATTTGCAGGAGGCATTAAGCTACCGTGCGATCGATCGGCTGCTGTTGCATCTGCAAAAAATGCTGGCATAAAAAAGGGGCCGTAGCCCCTTCTCTTCTTAATCGTCAGACTCGGTGTAGTCTTCTGCACCTTCCATCTGCGGCTTGCCGCCAGACAGCGTATGGAAACGCTTAGGACGCTTAATGCGAGCCATATACTTGATCCATACACGTTCTGCATCAGACTGCGGCTCACGCTCACCACGACAAACAGAGACAAACTGTTTTTCATCTTCGGTTGCCGGTTCGCGCTTACCCAGATCCAGCTCGTTAAAGGCATAACCATGGCGCTCAAGAAGTTGAGCTTCTTTGATAGTGAAATCGCCGTGACGAGAGAACCCGCGCGGATAATGTTTATTATCGAAAAAACGATTAGTCGTCGTAAAGCTTTCCGCCATCCTACACGCTCCTAATTCTTTGGCCGAGCTATTTATGGCGCGGAGTATTAGTTACGCTTGACAGAGTGTAAAACAAAACATTTAAATCATAACGACAAATAATTTTGTGGAGAAAGATGTGGATACGGAATTGCTAAAAACTTTCCTCGAAGTGAGCAGAACGCGACACTTTGGGCGAGCAGCTGAAGCCCTCTACCTGACGCAGTCAGCAGTCAGTTTTCGTATTCGACAGCTGGAAAATCAACTGGGTGTGAACCTTTTTACCCGCCATCGCAACAATATTCGTTTAACCCCGGCCGGTGAAAAGCTATTGCCTTATGCAGAAACCCTGATGAATACCTGGCAGGCAGCGCGAAAGGAGGTTGCGCACACATCCCGGCATAATGAATTCTCGATCGGTGCCAGCGCTTCACTATGGGAATGCATGCTCAGCCAGTGGCTTATGCGGCTATATCGCACACACAATCATCTGCAATTTGAGGCGAGGATTGCGCAACGCCAGTCGCTGGTTAAGCAACTCCACGAGCGGCAGCTTGATCTGCTGATCACCACAGAAGCCCCCAAGATGGATGAATTTAGCAGCCAGATTGTTGGACAGTTTAGCCTGGCGCTCTATGCATCCGAGCCTGCAATGATGAAGGCCGACCTGAATTATTTACGCCTGGAATGGGGGCCTGATTTTCAGCAGCACGAGACGGGGTTAATTGCCAGCGATGATATCCCGCAACTCACGACAAGCTCTGCGGAGATCGCATGCCAGCATCTTCCCACACTGAAAGGCTGTACCTGGTTACCTGTTCGCTGGGCGGATAATAAACCCGCACTCCATGTTGTCACCGATTCAACAACGCTCTCCAGGCCGCTGTATGCTATTTGGTTGCAAAACAGCGATAAGCAGTCGCAGATAAAAGATCTGTTAAAAACCAGCATACTGGATTAACGCAAAAGCCTGCGGAAACGCAGGCTGCTTATTCTTCAGGAAGGTGTTGAGCCGTTTTGCAGGCAAAAAAAAATCCTTTGCCGAAGCAAAGGATTCTATATGGCAGGGGCGGAGAGACTCGAACTCGCGACACCCGGTTTTGGAGACCGGTGCTCTACCAACTGAGCTACGCCCCTAAATTTTTTTGCCATTAAGCCTGCCCTTTGGGCAGGCTTAATGTCTTAATAAGTGGCGGAACGGACGGGACTCGAACCCGCGACCCCCTGCGTGACAGGCAGGTATTCTAACCGACTGAACTACCGCTCCACCGAATACTTCTGTAACCACC
>NZ_JBMKHQ010000020.1:0-56502 GCF_049237385.1 Enterobacter cloacae complex sp. IR5412
AGGAACATAAAGTGAACGGAATGACCACCACAGCCGTATGTTCCCCTCACCCTAACCCTCTCCCCGGAGGGGCGAGGGGATTGCTCAGTGCTCGCATTAATTTGTGGGGAACTCTCAGCCCATAGGGAGAGGGAACCGATCGAGCACGTAGGCCCGGTAAGCGCAGCGCCACCGGGCAATTACAGCGCTACTGATTCTCTATCAACAACGCTTCCAGCAGATCCAGATCGTGCAGCAGCTTTTGCAGCGTCTCGTTGCTGATCTGCCGCGTCGCGCGCAGGTGATACAGCTCGGCACGCTCGGAGCGCAGCGCCGCCAGGCGGAAACGGCGCTCGAGGTTCTCTTCCTGCAACGAACTTTCCACGTCGTTACGTCCGTCAGCACGGCGACGCAAATTACCGATCACGCGTGAACTGACTTCTTTCAGCAGCTGGTTATCAATGTTCTCTTCGGCATCGGCGGCCAGACGCTCCTCCATCTTCTCGATGGCGACAATCGCTACTTCCGCCGTCGCCGCACGGGCAATCCGCTCTTCCTTATGCTGCTGCGAGGTGTCACCCGCATCAATATGCTGCAGCAGAATCGGCAGCATAATTACGCCGACAAACAGGGAGAAGAGGATCACGCCCGCCGCCAGGAACACCAGCTCGTAGCGCGCCGGGAAGACGTCGCCCGTCGGCAGAAGCAGAGGAATGGAGAGCACACCAGCAAGGGTGATCGCCCCGCGAACGCCCGCGAAAGAGGCAATCAGCAGCTCGCGCGTGGTCCAGGAGCCGAACTCCATCGGCTTTTTGGTCAGGAAGCGAACGCTGAACTTCTTCATCGTCCACAGCCAGCCGAAACGCACCAGCATCAGCGAAAGGTAGATGAGTACGATATCGGTAAACAGCATCCACACTTCAACGTTTGGATCCGCTTCGGCCGCGATCAGCGAAGATTCCATAATGCCCGGCAGTTGCAGGCCCAACAGCAGGAACACCATGCCGTTAAAGACAAACTCGAGCATCGCCCAGGTACTGTTCGCGCGAAGACGCATCGCCAGCGGCGCCCGGCGCATCACGCCGGAGCGGGTGATGGTCATCCCCGCGGCTACCGCCGCCAGAATGCCCGACACGCCGATATGTTCGGCAATCAGGTAAGAGGCGAACGGCAGCAGGAACAGCAGGACGATCTGCGTCGCCGGTTCATCGCCGCCCCAGCGGCTGAGGAAGCGCAGCGAACGACCGTACAGCCAGCTTACAACAAAGCCTGCGAGGATACCGCCAATCGCCACCTTGAAGAATTCGAGGGTTGCACCGCCGACGGTAAAGACCATGGTGCCCATGGCTACCGCCACGGCAAACTTCAGGGCGACCAGGCCGGAAGCGTCGTTCATCAGCGCCTCGCCCTGCAAAATGCCCATGATTTTCTTAGGAATGCGCCCTTCGCCCACAATGCCGGACAGCGCCACGGCGTCGGTCGGCGACAGCACGGCAGCCAGCGCAAAGGCGGGTATAAGCGGGATCCCCGGTACGGCCCAGTAGATCAGGAAACCAATCCCGACCACGGTAACGACCACCAGCGCCAGCGCCAGACCGAAGATCTCTCGCCCGTGCTCAAGAAATTCGCGCGTCGGCGTTTTCCAGCCATCGGCAAACAGCAGCGGCGGGATAAACAGCACGAGGAACAGTTCCGGATCGAACTCCACGTGCAGACCGAACGTCGGCCACGCCAGCAGCGCGCCGATAGCTATTTGCATTAAAGGCAGGGGGACCTGGAAGGGCAGTACGCGTGTAACCACCCCGGATAATGAGACCACAAGGGTCATGATGAGTATTGTGAAGAAAATTTCCATGCGTTCCCTGTTTGCTGTGTTTCTTTTTAAGCCAAACCTGAGGCGTCGTGCCTCTTATTCTATCCTCTCCAGAGTAACGTAAAAGACAACGGGATGAGTCCTGAAAATAAAAACGGGCGGCCTGAGCCACCCGTTTTCGCATCAATGGATAACTTAAATTGCCCAGCCGCCCGCGTAGAACGCCACCAGCGCAACGGCGATGACAACGGTACCGATGTTCAGCTTGCGCCACTCACCGGAGACCAGACGCCCAATCACCAGCGAGGCGAAACCGATCATAATGCCGGTCACGATGTTACAGGTCAGCACGATAAAGACCGCGGTGATCAGACCGGACATGGCATCAACAAAGTCAGCAAAGTCGATTTTCGCCACGTTGCTCAGCATCAGCAGGCCGACGTACATCAGCGCAGGTGCGGTCGCGTAAGCTGGCACCAGATAAGAGAGCGGAGAGAGGAACAGGATCAGCAGGAACAGTACGCCAACGGTAATAGCCGTCAGGCCGGTTTTGCCGCCTGCCGCCGTACCCGCTGCGGACTCAATGTACACTGCCGCTGGCGCTGCACCCACCAGGCCAGAGAAAACGCTGCTCAGGGAGTCGGTGGTCAGCGCTTTTCCGCCGTCAATGATCTGGCCGTCTTTGTCCAGCAGGTTAGCCTGCCCCGCCACCGCGCGGATGGTCCCGGTGGCGTCAAACACCGCGGTCATTACCAGCGCCAGCACGCTTGGCAGGATCACCGGGTTCAGCGCGCCCACAATATCCAGGCTGCCAATCAGGGAGTTACCGTTGTCATCGCTCAGCGACGGCATGGCGAAAATCCCGGAGAAATGAACGGACGGGTCGAAGATCAGACCGACGATGGACACGCCGATAATGGTCAGCAGAATGCCGCCCGGCACTTTCAATTTTTCCAGGCCAATGATCACCGCCAGACCCACCAGCGACATGATCACCGGGAAGCTCGCGAAGTTACCCAGCGCAACCGGCAGGCCGTCCAGCGGGTTCTTGATGACCAGACCCACGCCGTTGGCGGCGATCAGCAGCAGGAACAGGCCGATGCCGATACCGGTGCCGTGCGCCACGCCCTGCGGCAGGTTGCGCAAAATCCAGCTACGGATGCCGGTAGCAGAGATCACGGTGAACAGTACACCCATCAGGAACACCGCGCCGAGCGCTACCGGGACGCTGATATGCTGGCCCAGCACCAGGCTGAAGGCGGTAAACGCGGTCAGGGAGATGGCGCACCCGATCGCCAGCGGCAGGTTCGCCCACAGGCCCATCACAATCGAACCCACACCCGCAACCAGGCAGGTGGCAACGAAGACCGCCGCTGGCGGGAAACCGGCTTTGCCGAGCATGCCCGGCACCACGATGACGGAGTACACCATCGCCAGAAACGTCGTCAGACCGGCAACAACTTCCTGGCGCACGGTGCTGCCGCGAGCAGAAATTTTAAACATGGCGTCAAGTAAACCGCCGGTACGCGCAGATGGCGTAGACATAGAAAACATCCCCTGAAAATTTTTATTGAAAGTCCGTAAGCGTGGTGGAGACTCCACTGCCAGCGAAACGTCAAATCCTTGTGCTGCGTTTGCGACGAAAGGGGCGTCACAAAAAAAGCAAACGTTTAGCTCCGCGCTTACAAAACGGGTGGTCAAATGTAGGCAAACGATTATCTAGCCTAATACCCGCCCTTTTCAACTGAACTTTCTCGTTTTTCGCTAAAATTGCCTCATGACGATGAAGAATTAAGCAGAGGATGCGCAAACGTTATCGTCCATGCGCAATTTCGTTACATTTCATCCCCCGCCGGGTATCGTCAGCGGGCCGCCTTTCGCAAGCGTTGTCTGCCAGCCCGGACGTGCCTCCACTCTCTGTTTCCACGCCGCTATGTGGTCGAGATTGTCGATGCCGCCTCTCGCCAGCAGGGCGAAGAGGGGAAAACTCATCTGGATGTCCGCCATGGTCAGCGTGTCGCCGGCAAACCAGCTGTTTTCGGCAAGATGATCGTTAATAAAGTGCGCATGCGTTTCCAGCTGGCGGTTGAGATACGCTTTTTGCACCCCCTGCCCCAGCGCCTTACCCAGCGTGCGCAGGCCAAACGGGACGGGGGGTTTGCCGAGGCTGTTAAATACCAGCTTCATTAACAGCAGCGGCATCAAAGATCCTTCGGCGTAATGCAGCCAGAAGCGATACTGCACTTTATGAGCGGGATCTAACGGTTTGAATCGTGACGCCGAATCGTACGTTTCCTGAAGATATTCCAGAATCGCGCCTGATTCAGCCAGAACCAGTCCGTTATCTTCCAGTACCGGGGATTTTCCCAGCGGATGCACTTTTTTGAGCGCGTCTGGTGCGAGCATGGTTTTTTCGCGCTGGTAGCGTACAATCTCATATGTCAGACCCAGCTCTTCCAGCGCCCAGAGGACGCGATGGGAACGAGACTGGTTAAGGTGGTGGACCGTTAGCATGATGTTCTCCGGTGATTCATACTTTTTAACTATAGAAAACTGAACAACTTCACGAAAAAAATTCGGCTAAAATCTCATCATCTCCGGTGGCAAAAACGGCGGCCGGGCATAGAATTAAAGTGTCAGTACAAACCGGAACCTCCCCCACAAGCTCGACACGAGGAGTACTGATGTCGGGGGAAACCCTCCCGTGAGCCAGCGGGATAGAGAGAAAGACAAAGACCGGAAAAAACTAAAGCGCCCTTAGTGGCGCTTTAGTTCTTTATGCTTGTTGCCGGGTGGCGGCTGCGCCTTACCCGGCCTACAAAACCGAGAGCGTAGGCCGGGTAAGCGAAGCACCCGGCACACACCTCTCAATCCTCCTCCAGCAACCGCGCCCCTGTTCCCTGCTCGCCCAGCCTGTCACCCGGGTTACGCAGCGGACAATCGCTACGTGATAAACACCCGCAACCAATGCAGCCATCCAGTTCATCGCGCAGGGCCACCAGCGTGTGAATACGACGATCCAGTTCTTCTCGCCACTGGGACGACAGCTGCTTCCACTCTTTCGCGCTCAGCGAGTGTCCTTCCGGCAATACGCCGAACGCGTCGCCGATGGTAGCCAGGGGGATGCCGATACGTTGCGCAATTTTAATAATCGCCACGTAGCGGAGCACATCGCGGGTATAGCGCCGCTGGTTTCCGGCGTTACGGATACTTTTTATTAACCCTTTGCTTTCATAGAAGTGGAGCGCCGACACCGCCACGCCGCTTCGTTTCGCCACTTCACCGGGGGTTAACAGCGCTTTGATGCGCGGTAATCTCTTTTCCATAAAACCTCTTTACCTCAAGTTAACTTGAGGAATTATACTCCCCCGCAGAGAAAACGACGAATCAACCAGGACAGATGTCTCCACAGAGGGGTAACCTTATGTCGCATCAGCAAATTATTCAGACGCTTATTGAATGGATTGATGAACATATCGACCAGCCGTTGAACATTGATGTGGTCGCTAAGAAGTCGGGCTATTCGAAATGGTATTTACAGAGAATGTTCCGCACCGTAATGCATCAAACGCTGGGTGACTACATTCGCCAGCGCAGGCTCCTGCTGGCGGCGCAGGCGTTACGCTCAACGCAGCGGCCCATTTTTGATATCGCAATGGATCTGGGCTATGTGTCGCAGCAGACCTTTTCCCGCGTCTTCCGCCGCGAGTTTGACCGTACGCCGAGCGACTACCGCCATCAGCTCAATTAATGCGTGTTAACGCAAGGGTTGCTGCTGCCAGGCCATAAATGCCTGGGGCGGCATCGCTTTCGCGAAGTGCCATCCCTGACAATACTGCACGCCACGCTTCAGCAGCCAGCTCACCTGCTCCCCCGTCTCGACCCCTTCCGCAATGGTTTTCAGCCGCAGGCTTTGCGCCATCTCAATGATGTGCTCGGCAATCAGGTGGCTGGTGCTGTTGGTGGTTAAGGTATCGATAAAAGATTTGTCGATTTTCAGGATATCGACGTTCAGCGAATAGAGATTATGTAGGTTAGAGTAGCCGGTTCCGAAATCATCAATCGCCACTTCATACCCCGCCTGGCGAAACGCCTGAATGACCGGCGTGGTTTTCGGCACGTCAATAAACCCCCGCTCCGTCACCTCAATTTTTATTTGCTGCGCGCGAACCGAGTAAAAGCGGGCTTTGTCGGAGATCAGGGCGATAAGACGCGAAGAGTGAAAATCCGACGCCGACAGGTTAATCGAGACATACAGATCGGGGTGAGCGGCAAGAAAATGGCCCAGATCGGTGAACACCTCCTCCACGACGTAATCCGTAATGCGCGCAATCATCCCTTCTTTTTCGGCCAGGGGAATAAATTCCGCCGGGCTCATAACCTGACCGTTGAATCCTGGCCAGCGCAACAATGCCTCTGCTCCCACGCACTGGTTATTTTTTATATCAATAATGGGCTGATAATGGACGCACAGCTGGCGTTTATTCAGCGCCCGGTGCAGAAGTCGGCCAGGCGAATTGAATTCACGGTGTGTTCGCGACCACACCAGCAAAATAATAATGCTGCAAATCATCCCCAGCGGTAGCGTCAGAGTAGCCTGATGATAAAGCGTTTTATAAAAACGGGCATTGGAGGTTGAAACGATGGCCGCAATGGGCCTCTGCTCTGATTTTACGATCGTATAAAAACGGTCATCTTTCTGAAAAGTCGTTTCCTGATGTCGGAGCATCGAATGCAATAAAGAAATATTGGCTTTCTGACTCACAGAAAAGAATGCATTGCTGACGGTGTCATACACTCCCCACGACAGGGAACGATCGTCTGACATCACCTCACTGTACGAAAGCGGGTTGACCACTGCGACATAATTTCCGCGCTGCATATATATCATTTTATAACCATTAAAAAATGGCGTATCGCGAAAATAATAGATAGCAACGTCGGGTTTACGTGTGTAATTGGCAGCGGGGATGATGTAAGGATGATCCGGCGTAAAAAGGGTCGAGCAGAGAAAGTCCTGGCCTTCAGCATAAATTAAATCGGCAACAAAAAGGCGACCGCGGGAAACGTTCAACATATATTGACGATGCTCCGGCGTACACACTTTACCCTGATATTTTTCCGCGTCTTCCCGGGCCATATCAACCTGTTGAATAACCCGTTCAGTTTTGTTTAAAGCAAGTTCAGCAAACGTGCGCAGCTGAGCGCTGATTTCCGACACGGCTCTAAGCTGGGCAAACCATAGCGCAAGCATCACCGGCAGCATAACTACCATGATAATCCCGACCGCTTTGAGCATTTTGCGCCGCGCGCTACGATTCATTTCCCGCTCTGTATCCCTGCATGTTGTACGCCTGTAGCAATGAAGACCGGCTGCTTTGATAAACAGGTGATTACGTTGCATGAATCATGGGAAGTTAGCAACTGACTTTTGGTATTAAAAATCCTAAAATTCGTGATGCCGATAATATTTTCCCGTAAGCCAAACTAAAAGTATTCATTTCGTTTCTGATAAGGATAATAATTACCCGCGACAGGTGTGGAAAATTTGTTGGCTGAAATAGCCTGCCCTTTGTTCTTATGCTGATTTATAAATAATCAGACGCCAGAACCGTTTTTCCTCTTCCCGTACGCTTGGCGTCATATAATGCCTTATCAGCACGCATCAGTATGGCAGAAGTATCCCGTTGCCCCTGACAGACTTCAACCACCCCGGCGCTGAAAGAGAGTACCAGCGTTTTATCGCCCACACGCAGCGGTTTTGAGATCAGCGCGGCACGCAGCCGGGAAGAGAGCAACGTAGCGGCCATACCATCCGTACGCGCCAGCAGAAGAACAAACTCTTCGCCCCCTACCCGTCCCAGTGCCGACCCGGCCGGGCTCACTTCGCGAATACGGTCGCAAAAGTGAATCAATGCCGCATCGCCAACCTGATGTCCCCACCGATCGTTGATCTGCTTGAAATAATCGAGATCGAACATCAGGAGACAGAAATGGCTACTGACATCCTGCGGCGAACTGGCTGCCAGCGCCATTTTGAGCCGCTGTAAAATTGTCGAGCGATTCAGACAGCCCGTCAGATCGTCCGTGGTGGCTTTGACGGTCAGCTGCTGTTCTGCTTTTTTACGTTCGGTGATATCGAGGCCAATATTGAGAATGGAGTTATCCGGTAAAAGGATGTTTGACCAGAGGATGGTTAACGGCGTCCCGTCTTTACGCACCGGGTGCCATTCGTACATATCCTTAAGTGGTGCGAAACGAACCGACTCCTGCACGCGCTGTCGCTCCTCGGGATCCGGGTAAAACAGGGCCAGCGGATCGGGGTGCTCGCCGATTTCAGTCATACTCCAGCCAAAGACTTTTTCGCATTCGGCGTTCCACAATACACACCGGTTATGCCTGTCAAAGGCGTTCATCAATACCGGAGCACGTTCAAATAAAGTTTTATATTGCGTGACGACGCGCTGCATCTCTTGCGCTGTTTTTTCCCGCACGATGATGTCATCAAAATAATCTTTTAGCTTCTCGACCAATACCACCACGATATTTTTCAATATCGGCAACGAGGTCAGTTTTTCATTAAAAGCCAAAAAGAAATAACCACTGCACTGTCTGCCATGCGCTGAGAGTTTACACAGCACGCCGCTTTGCAGCCGCGCATAGCCCGGGTGCTGAGGGGAAAATACCTCCCGGCCAATATGCTCTTTCCAGTAGATAACGCGCCAGGCGCGGTGATGCCGTTGCAACAGGGTGCTGGCAAGAAAATCCGCCACGTTGAAGGCGTGACACGTCACGTCGCCGGCACAAACCACGCGCGGCCCGTCTGCGGATTCGACACTAACCCACGAGAGATTTGCCCCCAGTGCGCTGTTGATGATTTCCAGCATTTCAACCGGCGAACACTGCGCGTTGAGTTGTGGCATCAGCTTCGCCAGGGCGTGCAGAGCCTGCATGCTGTCGTTAATAATCTCGCGTCTTTTTTCTTTCATTATCTTTTCGCAGGTCATTAATCGAGAGAGCAACCGCAATAACTCATATCTGAATAAAAGAATAAGACCACGAAATCAAAGAGTATGCTGAGTGTTAAAAAAGAATAAAAATCCAAAAAAACCAAATAATTCAATGTGATGAATTATTTTTGCGGATACATTTATTGTTCCACACAAGCATAATCCATAGACATACTGCTGTAAACGCTATACAGCCGAGGGTGTTTTGCAAAGGTTTTGCTATCTGAATGAATTAAAAATAAAAATTCCGGCTAAGCACCGATCTGAGCGAGTACGATATATTTTCCCCGGTTATAAACCCACTTTTACCTCATACGATACTGGCGAATAAAACAGCAAATGTGATATAGTTCACACATCTTATGTAACGAGAAACATTGTTTCATTCCAGTTCGTCTGTTTTGTCGAGGATGGGTTTTATGGCAACCATTACCACCAGCATGGTGCTCCTGCGCTGGCCGTTGTTGAGCGCGGTTTTGATGTTCCTGGCCAGCACGTTAAACATTCAGTTCCGAAAGTCCGACTACGCAGGTCTTGCTGTGATTAGCACCCTGTTAGGGTTGGGTGCCGCATGCTGGTTCGCGACAGGTTTGCTCGGCATTACGCTGGTGGATATGGCCGCCGTCTGGGAAAACATTAAAGTGGTGATGGTTGAAGCCATGAGCCACACTCCGCCAGACTGGCCGATGGTGATTACCTGATAGCCTTTTATAAAAAACCCAGACATTGTCTGGGTTTTTTGTGTTTCACGCGTCTGGATATCAGAACGGGATATCGTCGTCGAAGTCCATTGGCGGTTCGTTAGACGGTGCCGGAGCAGACTGCTGCTGCGGACGAGACTGCGCGCCGCCGCTGAACTGATTGCCGCCCTGAGGCTGTTGAGGCTGACCCCAACCGCCCTGCTGCTGGCCGCCACCTGCCGGTGCGCCACCGCCCTGACGGCCACCCAGCATCTGCATGGTGCCGCCAACGTTCACCACCACTTCCGTGGTGTATTTTTCCTGACCGGACTGATCGGTCCATTTGCGGGTACGCAGCTGGCCTTCGATATAGACCTGAGAACCCTTACGCAGATACTCACCGGCCACTTCAGCCAGTTTGCCAAACAGCACAACGCGGTGCCATTCGGTCTGCTCTTTCATTTCACCGGTCGCTTTATCACGCCAGGATTCGGAAGTAGCCAGCGTAATGTTGGCAACTGCGCCACCACTCGGCATGTAGCGTACTTCCGGGTCCTGGCCCAGATTACCGACGAGAATCACCTTGTTTACGCCTCTGCTGGCCATGTTCGTGTCTCCTGAATACGTTTCTTAATAGTGTAAACGCGCGAGTGTACCATTTCCATGCGACACTTTGATAGTTGCGTAGCATGTTCCAGAGTTCTCTCGCGGACTCGACATTGTTACACAGTGAATCAGAAAATGCATTCCAATACTGTATATTCAAACAGGTCATTTTGTGTCATAATTAGCCGTTTCTGACAGCCGTTTGTCCTTCAAACAAATCAGGCAATCCGTGTTCCAACCGGGAAAGGTGAATGGATAAGATCGAAGTTCGGGGCGCCCGCACCCACAATCTCAAGAATATCAACCTCATAATCCCTCGCGACAAACTCATCGTCGTGACCGGGCTTTCGGGGTCTGGCAAATCCTCACTGGCTTTCGACACTTTGTATGCCGAAGGACAGCGTCGTTACGTTGAATCGCTCTCGGCGTACGCGCGTCAGTTCCTGTCGCTGATGGAAAAACCGGATGTCGACCACATTGAAGGGTTGTCTCCTGCTATCTCCATTGAGCAGAAATCCACATCGCATAACCCGCGTTCTACGGTCGGTACCATTACCGAAATCCATGACTACCTGCGTCTGCTGTATGCGCGCGTGGGCGAGCCGCGTTGTCCGGATCATGACGTTCCGCTGGCGGCCCAGACCGTCAGCCAGATGGTGGATAACGTGCTGTCTCAGCCGGAAGGCAAACGCCTGATGCTGCTGGCGCCAATCATTAAAGAGCGTAAGGGTGAACACACCAAAACGCTGGAAAACCTGGCAAGCCAGGGCTATATCCGCGCCCGTATCGATGGCGAAGTGTGTGACCTGTCCGATCCGCCAAAGCTGGAGCTGCAAAAGAAACACACCATCGAAGTGGTGATTGACCGCTTTAAGGTACGTGAAGATCTGGCGACGCGTCTGGCGGAATCCTTTGAAACGGCGCTGGAACTGTCGGGCGGCACGGCGGTGGTGTCAGACATGGACGATGCGAAAGCGGAAGAGCTGCTCTTCTCCGCCAACTTCGCCTGCCCGATTTGCGGCTACAGCATGCGCGAGCTGGAACCGCGCCTGTTCTCGTTCAACAACCCAGCGGGCGCGTGCCCGACCTGTGACGGCCTCGGCGTTCAGCAATATTTCGACCCGGACCGCGTGATCCAGAACCCGGAGCTGTCGCTGGCGGGTGGCGCCATTCGCGGCTGGGATAAGCGTAATTTTTACTACTTCCAGATGCTGAAATCGCTGGCAGAGCACTATAAGTTCGACGTTGAAGCCCCGTGGGCCAGCCTGAGCGCGAACGTACATAAAGTGATCCTGTTCGGTTCCGGCAAAGAGAACATCGAGTTCAAGTACATGAACGATCGCGGTGACACTTCCGTGCGTCGCCACCCGTTCGAAGGGGTGCTGCACAACATGGAGCGCCGCTACAAAGAGACCGAATCCAGCGCGGTGCGCGAGGAGCTGGCGAAGTTCATCAGCAACCGCTCCTGCGCCACCTGCGAGGGTACACGTCTGCGTCGCGAAGCGCGTCACGTGTTTGTTGAAAACACGGCGCTGCCGACCATCTCAGACATGAGCATCGGTCACGCAATGGACTTCTTCAACAACCTGAAGCTCTCCGGCCAGCGCGCGAAAATCGCCGAAAAAGTGCTGAAAGAGATCGGCGATCGCCTCAAGTTCCTCGTGAACGTCGGCCTGAACTACCTGACGCTTTCCCGATCGGCTGAAACGCTCTCCGGCGGTGAAGCCCAGCGTATCCGCCTGGCGAGCCAGATTGGCGCGGGCTTAGTCGGCGTGATGTACGTGCTGGATGAGCCGTCTATCGGCCTGCACCAGCGCGACAACGAACGCCTGCTCGGCACGCTGGTTCACCTGCGTAACCTTGGCAACACGGTGATTGTGGTTGAGCACGACGAAGACGCCATTCGCGCCGCAGACCACGTGATCGACATCGGCCCGGGCGCTGGCGTGCACGGCGGACAGGTGGTGGCAGAAGGGACGCTGAAAGACATTATGGCGGTGCCCGAGTCGCTGACCGGCCAGTACATGAGCGGCAAGCGCAAAATTGAAGTGCCAAAACAGCGCGTGGCGGCGAACCCGGAAAAAGTGCTGAAGCTAACCGGGGCGCGTGGCAACAACCTGAAAGACGTGACCCTGACGCTGCCTGTCGGGCTGTTTACCTGCATCACCGGCGTGTCCGGTTCCGGTAAATCGACGCTGATCAACGATACGCTGTTCCCGATTGCGCAGACGGCGCTGAACGGCGCGACGCTGGCCGAGCCTGCACCGTACCGCGACATTCAGGGGCTGGAGCATTTCGACAAGGTTATCGATATCGATCAGAGCCCGATTGGCCGCACCCCGCGCTCCAACCCGGCGACCTATACTGGCGTCTTTACGCCCGTCCGTGAACTCTTCGCGGGTGTACCGGAAGCGCGTTCGCGCGGCTACACGCCAGGACGTTTCAGCTTTAACGTGCGCGGCGGCCGCTGTGAAGCGTGCCAGGGCGACGGCGTAATCAAGGTTGAGATGCACTTCCTGCCGGATATCTACGTGCCGTGCGACCAGTGTAAAGGCAAGCGCTATAACCGCGAAACGCTGGAGATTAAGTACAAAGGCAAGACCATCCACGAAGTGCTGGATATGACCATCGAAGAGGCGCGCGAGTTCTTTGACGCCGTCCCTGCGCTGGCGCGTAAGCTGCAAACCCTGATGGATGTGGGTCTGACCTATATTCGTCTGGGGCAGTCAGCGACAACGCTGTCCGGCGGTGAAGCGCAGCGCGTGAAGCTGGCGCGTGAGCTGTCCAAACGCGGTACCGGTCAGACGCTGTACATTCTGGACGAGCCGACCACCGGCCTGCATTTTGCGGATATCCAGCAGCTGCTGGACGTGCTGCACCAGCTGCGCGATCAGGGCAACACCATCGTGGTGATTGAGCACAACCTGGACGTGATTAAAACCGCGGACTGGATTGTCGATCTCGGCCCGGAAGGCGGCAGCGGCGGCGGTGAAATCCTCGTCTCCGGTACGCCAGAGACCGTTGCAGAGTGCGAAGCCTCGCACACCGCGCGCTTCCTTAAACCGTTGCTGTAATCGTTACACGGAGAGCTGCTGTCGGATCGTTTCCGGCAGCAGTTCTACCGCCTGTTGATACGACGCATCTACCAGGTAGTAAATTTGCGAATCTGGCAGCGAGCCGTCGAGAAACACCGTACTCCAGTGTGCTTTATTCAGATGCTTGCTTGGCCTGACATCATCGTGCTGCTGGCGCAGTAAGTCGGCCAGTTCAGGACTGGTTTTCAGCGATGCCGCAGGACGTCCCTCCACCTCTTTTACCATCGCGAACAACACATCACCCACTTTGATCTGCGTGGCTTTCCAGTCGCTGTGAACGCTCTGTTCTGCGCCCGGCTTGCTCATGCAGTACTGAAGTATCTCCGAAATTGTCATCTTTATTCCCCTTGTAGCGTTGCGATAATTTTACGCGAACCACCGTGAATGCGATGTTCTCCCAGCCAGATCCCCTGCCACGTTCCCAGCAGCAGCCGTCCGTTGTGGACCGGCAGCATCAACGAGACCCCCAGCAAAGAGGATTTGATGTGCGAAGGCATATCATCCGCCCCCTCGTAATCATGGTCATACGGGGCGTTATCCGGGACGGTTTTCAGAAAATGCCGCTCCATGTCAGACCGGACGGTGGGATCGCAATTTTCATTGAGCGTGAGAGAAGCAGACGTGTGCTGAAGCAGCAGATGCAGCAAACCCGTTTTGACGCGCGACAGGTCGCGGATTTGCCCGATGACTTCGTCCGTCACCAGGTGAAATCCGCGTGGTTTTGCGCTTAAGGTCAGGGTCTGTTGATACCACATGTGCTGCTCCGTGTTGAAAGATGAATCTTTCTAAGTGTGCAGCAAGAAAGCGAAAGGTAAAACCCGCGCGGCGAGATTTGCTTAAAAAAGCATTCACCCCGCCGTTAATGCATCAGTATTCGGAGTTAACGATCACCTCTTCACCAAATTTACCGGCCATTGGCAGCGGCCGGTAGGTAGAGTTCGAGGCGCGTAACACCCGGATGCCTCTGGCTCCCACATCGTGCGCCGCGGTGATGTCGTTATCTGAATCACCGTAGAACACCTTGATATTTTTCTTTTCCAGCCACTGGGTTTTGGTGTTTTGCCCTTCCTGGTCCCCGGCAAAAATGACCGGATTCATGCTGGCCGCCGGGATCAGAAAATCATCCTGTAGCGTTTTCGAGACGGTTTCGGTTTTGGTCTGGCTACGTCCGGTCACGAAGTAAATGCTGTCGCCGCGCTTTACGTGCATGGCGATCAGCGCGCGAGCAACCTCTTTCGGGATACTGAACTCATCCCAGCCGTTGTTCATCTTTTCCCAGAATTCCGGGTTTTTCAGATAGGCTTCGCTGTCCGGGGAGTACGTTATTTTGCCGCGCCAGAAACCGGGGCTGGAGAAGAGAACGGTATCGTCAATATCGAAGCCCACGGCCATCGGCGGGCGACCCGTCAGGCTGTTTTCGATTTGTGCCACTGAAACCCAGTGAATGGGGGCCTGTTCGGCAAGAATGGCGGCGGTGGTGCCGGTGTAAAGCGGCGTGGGTGCAGAAGCCCGCGCAACAACGGTACTATTAAGCGAGAACAATAAGCAGGCGGCGCTGAGCGCCAGTGTGATCTTGCGCATGTTTTCCCCTGAATATTCAGTTTGTTATCTTTTTATTTTGAGCTAATGGTCAAAAACTATCCGACCATAACCCCAGCGGGAGGGGAAGAAAAGGAGTTTTTGCTTATGAAGCTGAATAAAAAGAAGACGATCACAAAGTGTGGATGAGTGATGTAGGCCCGGTAAGGCGCAGCCGCCACCGGGCAAGATTTTCTGCGGCCTGATGCCCTCACCCCAGCCCTCTCCCACAGGGAGAGGGAGATAATAAGTAGTGAGTACTTACATCACAGCTGCAAACGCCTGCGCCACGCGCTGGACGTTGCCGGCATTCAGCCCCGCCACACACATACGGCCGCTGGCGATCAGGTAGACGCCGAACTCTTCCCGCAGGCGATCGACCTGCGCCGCGCTCAGTCCGGTATAGCTGAACATCCCGCGCTGCTTGAGAAGATAATCAAAGTTATGTCCAGGCACGGCCTCTTTCAGAACGTTAACCAGCTCCTGACGCATCGACAGGATGCGCTTACGCATGCCTTCCACTTCCGCAAGCCAGGTGGCTTTCAGCTGATCATCGCCCAGTACGGTCGCGACCACCTGCGCACCAAAGTTCGGCGGGCTGGAGTAAATACGGCGGACCGTCGCTTTCAGCTGACCGAGTACGCGTCCCGCGGCTTCGGCGTCTTCACACACCACGGACAGACCGCCGACGCGCTCGCCGTAGAGGGAGAAGATTTTTGAGAAAGAGTTGCTGACCAGCGCAGGCAGACCCGCGCTGGCAATCGCGCGAATGGCGTAGGCGTCCTCCTCCATGCCCGCCCCAAAGCCCTGATAGGCGATGTCGAGGAACGGGATCAGGTTACGCGCCTTCAGTACCCCGATCACCGCATCCCACTGGGCATTGGTGAGGTCCGCACCGGTCGGGTTATGGCAGCACGGATGCAGCAATACGATACTGCGCTCCGGCAGGGTGTTCAGTTTTTCCAGCAGCGCATCAACGCGTACGCCGTTGGTTTCGCTGTCGAACCATGGATAGGTCGCAACCTTAAAGCCCGCGCCTTCAAAGATGGCCACGTGGTTTTCCCACGTCGGGTCGCTGACCCACACGCCGGAATCCGGGAAGTACTTTTTCAGGAAATCTGCGCCTACCTTCAGCGCACCCGAGCCACCCAGCGTCTGGATAGTCGCCACGCGCTTTTGCGCGAGCACCGCGTGATCCGCACCAAACAGCAGCGGCGCAATGGTATTACGGTAGGTATTTAACCCTTCCATCGGCAGATAAAGCGAAGCCCCGTGCGGGGTTGCGTTAAGACGCGCTTCGGCTTCGGCAACGGCTTTCAGTTGAGGAATGATGCCGTCCTCGTTGTAATAAAGACCGATGCTGAGGTTCACTTTGTCGCTGCGAGGATCTTCTTTGAAACGCTCCATCAAGGAGAGGATAGGGTCGCCGGCGTAGGCGTCTACTTTCTGAAACACGCGATGTTCTCCGGATTGTTATGAGGCAGGGAATTCAACAATAAACCGGAAGCGGAAGAAGATCGAGGGGATGTTAACAGAAGCGGGATGCACCGCATCCTGCTCATGATTAGTCGACGTATTTCATCGCTACCCTTGAGGTTAGGCGCGTGATAAGTTCGTAAGCACTCACTTTTGTTATTTCAGCAATACGCTCTACCGGCAGGCCTTCGCCCCACATCACCGCATCGTCCCCCGCTTTATCCTGCGCGTCGGGTCCCAGATCGACACAAATCATGTCCATCGCCACACGGCCGACAATCTTCACTTCGCGACCATTGACCAGTACCGGCGTACCCGTTGGCGCGGCGCGCGGATAGCCGTCGCCGTAGCCCATCGCTACCACGCCAAGCCGCGTGTCGCGCTCACTCGTCCAGGTGCCGCCGTAACCTACCGGCTCGCCTGCTTTGTGCTCACGCACGGCAATCAGCTTTGAAACCAGCGACATCACCGGCTTAAAGCCGAAGTCCGGTCCCCAGGGTTTGTTCTCAAGCGGGGAAACGCCATACAGGATAATCCCCGGACGCGCCCAGTCGAAGTGCGACTGCGGCCACAGCAGAAGGCCGCCGGACGCCGCAATGGAGCGCATCCCCGGTTTGCCTTCGCAGAAGGTGGTGAAGATATCAAGCTGCTGTTCCGTTGCGCCGCATTCAGGCTCATCGGCGCGGGCAAAGTGGCTGACGATATTCACCGGCTGACGCACGTTCTTGCACTGGCACAACCGCTGATAAAACGCTTCGGCATTCTCCGGGCGCACGCCCAGGCGGTGCATGCCCGTGTCGAGCTTCATCCACACGGTGACCGGCTCGCTCAGTTCGGCCGTTTCCAGCGCGGCCAGCTGTTCTTCGTTATGCACCGCCGTGTGCAGGTGCTGATCGGCAATGGTCGGCAGGTCCGAGGCTTCAAAAAAGCCTTCGAGGAGCAGAATCGGTTGCGTAATTCCACCTGCGCGCAGGCGGAGAGCTTCTTCGAGACGGGCGACGCCAAAAGCGTCGGCATCGGGGAGCGTTCGCGCGGTCTCAAGAAGACCGTGTCCGTAAGCGTTCGCTTTCACGACTGCAACGAGCTTACTGGCGGGCGCCAGTTCTCGCAGACGTTGCAGGTTGTGTCGCAGAGCGCGGCGGTTAATCACAACAGTTGCCGCTTGCATTTGAATTCCTTAGAAATTACTCATCATCATATTGAGGACCGGCATAGTTGTCGAAACGCGACCACTGGCCGTTAAAGGTCAGACGTACCGTACCGATGGGGCCGTTACGTTGCTTACCAATAATAATTTCGGCGATCCCTTTCAGATCGCTGTTCTCGTGATAAACCTCATCACGGTAGATGAACATGATTAAGTCGGCATCCTGCTCGATGGAGCCGGATTCACGCAGGTCGGAGTTGACCGGGCGCTTGTCTGCACGTTGTTCCAGAGAACGGTTTAGCTGCGACAGCGCCACCACCGGCACGTGCAGCTCTTTGGCTAACGCTTTGAGCGAGCGGGAAATTTCGGCAATCTCCAGCGTACGGTTGTCGGAAAGCGACGGAACACGCATCAGCTGGAGGTAGTCAATCATGATAAGGCCGATGCCACCGTGTTCACGGGCGATACGGCGCGCGCGGGAGCGCACTTCCGTCGGCGTCAGGCCGGAGGAGTCATCAATATAGATGTTCCGTTTTTCCAGCAAAATCCCCATGGTGCCGGAGATCCGCGCCCAGTCCTCATCGTCGAGCTGACCGGTACGGATGCGGGTCTGATCCACGCGCGACAGGGATGCCAGAGAACGCATCATGATCTGTTCAGAGGGCATCTCAAGACTGAAGATAAGAACCGGTTTATCCTGCAACATCGCCGCGTTTTCGACGAGGTTCATCGCAAATGTCGTTTTACCCATCGACGGACGCGCCGCGACGATAATCAAATCCGATGGCTGAAGACCTGCCGTTTTCTTGTTGAGATCGTCATAACCGGTGTTCACCCCCGTCACGCCATCGTGCGGCTGCTGGAAAAGCTGCTCAATACGCGCAACGGTGGCGTCGAGCACATCGGCGATGTTTTTCGGGCCTTCGTCTTTGTTCGCACGGCTTTCGGCGATTTTAAAGACGCGGGACTCGGCAAGATCAAGTAGATCTTCGCTGGTGCGCCCCTGGGGATCGAAACCGGCCTCGGCGATCTCATTCGCCACCGAGATCATCTCGCGGACAACGGCACGTTCACGGACGATATCAGCGTAAGCGCTGATGTTCGCGGCACTTGGCGTGTTTTTTGACAGTTCTGCCAGATAGGCAAACCCGCCGACACTGTCGAGCTGTCCCAGACGCTCCAGCGATTCTGCGAGTGTAATCAGATCGATCGGGCTGCCCGACTCCTGCAAACGCGCCATTTCAGTAAAGATGTGGCGGTGCGGGCGGGTATAGAAGTCTTCCGCAACAACGCGCTCGGCGACGTCGTCCCAGCGTTCGTTATCCAGCATTAAACCGCCCAACACCGACTGTTCCGCTTCAATCGAGTGCGGCGGGACTTTTAACCCGGCGACCTGATAATCACGTTCACGGGGTTCAGTCTGTTTGTTGAAGGGTTTGTTTCCTGCCATAGTGAATGGAGTTACCGAGATAAAGAGTGGGTCGAAAGATTACCATAATTTTCTAACGGAGGGAGCATGGCAACACGCATTGAGTTCCAGAAACATGGCGGGCCAGACGTACTGCAAGCCGTGGAGTTTACCCCCACGGCACCTGGCGAGAACGAAATCCAGGTTGAAAACAAAGCAATCGGCATTAACTACATCGATACCTATATTCGCGGCGGTCTCTATCCGCCTCCGTCGATGCCGAGCGGACTGGGCACCGAGGCGGCCGGTATCGTCAGCAAAGTGGGCAGCGCGGTTAAGCACATTAAGGAAGGCGATCGCGTGGTGTACGCGCAGTCGGCGCTGGGCGCTTACAGCTCCATCCATAACGTTCCGGCCGAGAAAGCGGCGCTTTTACCAAATGCGATCGGCTTCGAGCAGGCTGCCGCCTCATTCCTGAAAGGGCTGACGGTCTATTATCTGCTGCGCAAAACCTACGAAATTAAGCCTGACGAGCAATTCCTGTTTCACGCAGCCGCAGGTGGCGTAGGGCTGATTGCCTGCCAGTGGGCGAAAGCCCTGGGGGCGAAGCTGATCGGCACCACAGGCAGCGCGCAAAAAGCGCAGCGCGCGCTGGACGCGGGCGCATGGCAGGTGATCAACTACCGGGAAGAGAGCATCGTTGAGCGGCTGAAAGAGATCACTGGCGGCAAAAAGGTACGCGTGGTGTATGACTCGGTGGGGAAAGACACCTGGGAATCTTCGCTGGACTGCCTGCAACGTCGCGGGCTGATGGTGAGCTTCGGTAACGTCTCCGGGGCTGTCACCGGCGTGAACCTGGGCATTCTGAATCAGAAAGGGTCGCTGTATGTCACCCGCCCTTCCCTGCAAGGTTACATCACTAATCGGGAAGAACTTGAGGAAGCCAGCAACGAGCTGTTCTCGCTGATCGCCAGCGGGGTGATCAAAGTGGATGTGGCAGAAGCGCAGAAATATCCGCTGACCGATGCGCAACGTGCGCATGAGGTGCTGGAGAGCCGGGCAACCCAGGGCTCAAGTCTGTTAATTCCCTGAGCCATAAAAAGAAATTGGGCTTCCCATGGGAAGCCCTTTCTTTTTTTTAGTTCGGCTGTATGTAGGGTACAGCTCGATGAATTCTTTAGCGGCAGCCATAGTGACAGATTCGATAAGTAAATCCTATTCTGTTCTAAAGATTGCTGCCGGAAAAGTTGCAGGTATGTGACGTACCCCTCAATACCTTAGTAACGGAAGCGGTTATTACGCTGATAAGTCGGCAGTTTTGGTGATTTAATCGCCCGTATGGCCCATACCACCGCAATCGCCAGAAGTAACCACGGCAAGAGTTTAATCGTCAGGGCAAATAAACCGCCGACAAACATCACCACCGTGGCCACAACGAGCGCGGCCAGAATACCGAGCAGCGACACGCCCGTGACCATCAGCATGATAAAGAAGCCAATCACAAAAAGTAGTTCCAGCATGGTGCTCTCCCACGAGTTCCCGAATGATGCTGCGATCATTACAAGAATCATGCCAAAAATAAGTTGTTGATCTGAAAGCAAAACGCCCCGCAATGTGTTGCAGGGCGTGGCGTATTTGACCATCTTTTAGCGAAATTTAACGTTTATCCGCAACCAGACGCAGCGCGTGTTCCAGTACCTCAATATCCGCACCGGCTTTATGCGCGTTCTCGCTGAGATAACGACGCCACTGGCGCGCACCAGGAATGCCCTGGAACAGGCCAAGCATATGGCGGGTAATGTGGCCCAGATACGTACCATGACTCAGCTCGCGCTCAATGTACGGATACATGGCGCGCACTACGGCCACGGGATCGGTGTCAGCACCCTCAACGCCAAAGATTTCCCGGTCAACCGTCGCCAGAATGCCCGGATTCTGATACGCCTCGCGTCCGACCATCACGCCATCCATATGTTCGAGGTGCGCTTTGGCCTCGTCCAGCGACTTAATACCGCCATTGATCGACATGGTCAGGTGTGGGAAGTCGCGTTTCAGCTGGTACACGCGCGAGTAGTCCAGCGGCGGGATCTCGCGGTTTTCTTTCGGGCTGAGGCCTGAGAGCCAGGCTTTACGGGCGTGGATGATAAACATCTCGCATTCACCCTTCCCTGATACCGTGTTGATGAAATCACACAGAAACTCATAGCTGTCCTGGTCGTCTATGCCGATACGGGTTTTGACCGTGACCGGGATAGAGACGACGTCGCGCATCGCTTTGATGCAGTCCGCCACCAGGTGCGCATTTCCCATCAGACACGCGCCGAACATGCCGTTTTGCACACGGTCGGACGGACAACCGACGTTGAGGTTAATCTCGTCATAGCCGCGTTCTTCGGCCAGCTTCGCGCACTGCGCCAGCGCAGCCGGATCGCTGCCACCGAGTTGCAGCGCAACCGGATGCTCCTCTTCGCTGTACGCCAGATAGTCGCCTTTGCCGTGAATAATTGCGCCGGTAGTGACCATTTCGGTGTATAGCAGCGTATGGCGGGAGAGCTGACGCAGGAAATAGCGGCAATGTCTGTCCGTCCAGTCGAGCATTGGCGCAATGGAAAAACGGTGTGCAGGGAAAGCGGTATGGAATTCTGACGACATGGCGAACTTTTAAGCATCTGGTGGAAAAGGGGCGCTACTATAGCACAAAGAAAAGCCGGAGGCGCAGCGCCTCCGGTGCACTTTAGAACGTCATGCTCAACTGTGCCCCTGCACCCCAGGTCTCGTCTTCGCCATAAAGCCCCATCAGGTCAACGTGGACGGAGTTGAACGGCGCGAAACCGACACCGCCGGTAAAGACGTTGCTGTCGTTCCCTTTCATATCCGCACGATAACCGGCGCGTACTGCCAGCCAGCTCAGCGGCGTGACTTCGGCACCAACGCCAACGTACTGGGAGGTGTCTTCGCTTTTAAAGCCCTTGGTTTCGGTCAGATCGCCATCTGCGGTCAGCGTGACCAGATCGTTGTGCCAGGCGGCCCCGGCAGTGACCAGCGGACGGATCTGATAAGTGTCTTTATAACTCACCACCTCTCCCGTACGCCCGTTGCGGATGCGGATATCTTTGGTATCGATATCGCGCGACATCAGGTTTTGCCCGCTCACGCCGAGCGTCCAGTTTTCACCGAAATCAGCAGCAATACCGGCATCGACGTTGAAGCCAGTGTCGTCGGTACGGTAGCGGCTGTCGTTCCACTTATTACTGTCGTAATCGTAGATTGAGGTAGTGTAGTTATAGAGCCAGGTTTTTTGCAGCTTCGGCGTGACGCCAACGGAAACCGGAACGCCGCCAAGATCGAACTGACGGGCTACCGCAATACCGTAGTCGGACACAATCGCCGCCCGGCCAGACGCCGTAGAGTTAAGGTTTTTGGTGATCTGATCGGAACCGTTTAACGCGGCATCCAGCGCCACACCGGCAGCCACCGCATCGCTTCGTTGTATACCGCGCAGATAATCAATGTCCTGCTGATCGATTGAAGAGCTGACGCGGCCATGTGCATAGCCTTTGGCCATAAAGGCCACGGAAAGGACATCGTTAGGGATACTGACGGCAATCCCCGCCCCTGCGGTGGCGTGTGCGGTTTTGCCTTTCAGGTAGTCCAGCTCATCAGCGAGATCTTTCGCTGCGCCCTGGAACTGATTGATCGAACCTAATGGATTCGTGATGATATCAATGGGGGTCAGACTATCAACCACGTCCTTGTAATGATTGATTTTATCGTTAATGGTATCAATCTCGTCCTGAAGATTGTCTTCATCGGTCACCTGCACGCCAACGGACGGCAAAATGACCGTCACATCATCATCGGGCTTAGATTTTGCCAGTAACGCGGGGTTGATTAACGCCCCGCTGCCATAGCTCCCTGCCGCGACACCCGTTCCGCCCATTGCGTCGCTACGCGCTTCCGTCCAGGTATTGGCTGCTCCCGCCTGATTTGCCATAAAAAAGGAGACAGCAATGCTAACCATCGAAAATTTAAAATGTTTTTTCACAGTGTGCTCGTAAATAGTTTGTTATTAGTTAACCCTGTCTGTTATCACCCAAACAGGAACGAACTATTGCTGTGAATAAGTACAAAAAGACCCGCTATTTCCCTAAGTTAAATTCCATCCCGGCCTGTTCTAATGTGTGACGACCATCAATATTTATAGAAGAGGAAATTATTTTCGCCCAGGTTTTCCATCGTGCGGGCCAAAAAACTGAGGCGGATGGTCTACCCAGTGGTCTTCGCGCGTCACGGCATACACCGGATTGAGGGGATAGTAGATGCGGTTATGTTTTTTATTAGCCTCACCCACCACCAGTAAGCGCACCTCTTCATCGGTGTTGTTGATAAAGGTATGGCACACCCCCGTGCCGGCAGGAAATCCCACGCTGTCTCCGGGTTCAAGCTTCCACAGATAACCATTGATCCAGGCCTCAGGGTAACCCTCCAGAACGTAAACAAACTCCTCTTCGTCGCTTTCCGCATGCGGATAAGAAGTACGGCGTCCGGGCGGCAGCCGTTCATGGTGAATACCAATGCGGCCGAGACCCAGCTTGCGGGCCAGCGGCGCGCCAATAGAAAACCGTTCATTGCTGTCCGGATACGTTGCGTCATCGGCGCCTTCCACGTCCCGCCAGTGCCGAATACAGTCAGGTCTTTTCATCATGCGATCTCCCGATTTGCGATGCGTCAGGTATAGCACAGCCCGGCGGATCTCGGTGTTTTTAGCAGAACATGATAAAGTGAGGGTTTTCACCCCTTACCACATCCGAGGTGCCCGATGGACAAGTCCACAAAAGAGCTGTTAGCGCAAGCTGAAAAGCTCTGTGCGCAACGCAATGTGCGCCTGACCCCGCAGCGCCTTGAGGTACTGCGTCTGATGAGCCTGCAACAGGGTGCCATCAGCGCTTACGATCTGCTCGACCTGCTGCGTGAAAGCGAGCCGCAGGCAAAACCGCCGACCGTCTATCGGGCGCTGGATTTTCTGCTGGAGCAAGGGTTTGTGCATAAAGTGGAATCAACAAACAGCTATGTGCTGTGCCATCTTTTTGACCAGCCTACTCACACGTCCGCCATGTTTATCTGCGATCGCTGTGGCGTGGTGAAGGAAGAGTGTGCGGAAGGTGTGGAAGATATTATGCATACGCTGGCAGCCAGAATGGGCTTTGCGCTGCGTCATAACGTGATCGAAGCCCACGGCTTATGTTCTGCCTGCGTGGAGGTGGAGTCATGCCGTCATCAGGATGCCTGTCAGCACGATCACTCTATCCTGGTGAAGAAAAAGCCGCGTTAAGACTAAAGAAAAAGGCGGCTCAGGGCCGCCCTTGGGGATAGTGCCGGTTACCAGCGGTAGTCGTTACGGGTTTCCCAGTCTTTGACTTCGTTTTCCGCCTGATCTTTTTCGTAACCGTAGCGCTCCTGGATTTTACCTACCAGCTGATCGCGCTTACCTTCAATGACGGTCATATCGTCATCTGTCAGCTTACCCCACTGTTCTTTCGCTTTACCTTTGAATTGCTTCCAGTTGCCGCCGATTTCGTCTTTATTCATAATCGTGTCCTCGTGTTAAGCGTCTATGAGTGTCGTCCGCTTCGTTCTATTCTGCTGGACGTGATTATTATTGTAGTTAAGGATTCGGCATTTATTTTTATATTCGGAATCTTTAACCGTTACGATATATCGTGCGGGGCTGGAAACCAGGTATTGTTTCGCCAGTGACGACGCCAGATAACGGCCAGCGAAAGGCCACGCAGTGAGAGAAACACCGCCAGCGCGAGCCACAGACCATGATTGCCGAGATACGGCAAGGTCAGCAGCGTCAGGCCGAACCCCGCCGCAGCGACGGCCATACTGTTGCGCATCTCCGCCCCTCGCGTCGCACCAATAAACATGCCGTCCAGCAAATAGCACCACACGCCCACCACCGGTAATACTACCTGCCAGAGGATGTAGCGATCGGCCAGCTCACGTAGCGCGGGCAACGAGGTGAGAAGCGCGACAATATGCCCACCAAAACAGGCGTAAACCAGAGCAAAGACCAGCGCCACCAGACCCGCCTGACGACAGGCAGCACGCCAGACTTCGCGTAACTGGCCGCTTTCACGCGCGCCATAAGCCTGCCCTGAATGCGCCTCGACGGCGTAAGCAAAACCATCCAGCGCGTAAGCGGTAAAGGTCAGTAACGTCATGAGCACTGCGTTGACGGCGACGATCTCAGGCCCAAGACGCGCACCAAAAACGGTTAATGCGCCGAAGCAGAGTTGCAGCAGGAGCGAACGGAGCATGATGTCGCGATTAAGCGCCAGCAGCTTACGCATATTGCCGCGCCAGGCCGATTTCAGCAGATCCAGGGTGATACCGCGCATCGCCAGCACGCGCCAGACCATCCCCAAACCGATCAGCAGCGTCCCGTACTCGGCAATTGCCGTAGCCAGCGCCGCGCCCCGGACGTTCATGTGCAGCCCCATTACCAGCCAGAGATCGAGGACAATATTGAGAAGGTTACCCACCACCAGCAGGATCACTGGCGCGCGGGCGTACTGCACGCCCAGCAGCCAGCCCAGAAGGACCAGGTTTGCCAGTGAAGCGGGCGCGCTGAGCCAGCGAATTTCGAGGAACCGCCGGGCTTGTTCCAGTACGGCATCGCTGCCGCCTACAATATGGAGCGCAAGATCAATCAGCGGCGTACGCAACAGAACGATTAACACGCCAGCACCGAACGCCAGAATGAGCGGCTGAACCAGCGCACGCGCCAGACGCAGGGGATCTTTTGCACCATACGCCTGGGCCGTAAGGCCTGTCGTACTCATGCGCAGAAAAAGTAGCAGCATAAAGAGGAAGCTGGTCGCCGTTGCGCCAATCGCGACGCCGCCCAGGTAAATCGGCGAATCCAGATGCCCGATTACCGCCGTATCCACCAGCCCCAGCAGAGGAACGGTAATATTGGAAAAAATCATCGGTAGCGCAAGACGCCACAACGCCTTATCGGCAGAAGTTAGCAATGCCATGGAAATTACCGGAATCAGAAAACAGGCCAGGCTGTAGAGGAACTACAGCCTGTCAGGAAGAGATTACAGCCATTCACCGTTGCGGATAACGCCGACAGCCAGCCCTTCAATAGAGAAGCTCTGCTCGCGGAGATCCACCACAATCGGGGAGAATTCATTGTTTTCAGGCAGAAGCTGCACGGTATTGCCTTGTTTTTTCAGGCGCTTAACCGTCACTTCATCATCAATGCGCGCCACCACGACTTGCCCGTTACGCACGTCCTGCGTTTTGTGTACCGCCAGCAGATCGCCATCCAGAATACCGATATCTTTCATGGACATTCCGCTAACGCGCAGCAGGAAATCGGCGCTCGGCTTGAACATGCCTGGGTCAACCTGATAGTGCCCTTCGATGTGCTGCTGCGCCAGCAGAGGTTCACCTGCGGCTACGCGACCCACCAGCGGAATACCGCTCTCTTCTTCCACCAGCAGACGGATGCCGCGTGAGGCGCCGGAAACAATCTCAATCACGCCCTTACGCGCAAGCGCCTTAAGGTGCTCTTCGGCAGCATTAGGAGAACGGAAGCCCAGACGCTGCGCAATTTCTGCACGCGTGGGTGGCATACCCGTCTGGCCGATATGATCCCGAATGAGATCAAACACCTCTTGCTGCCTGGTCGTTAACGCTTTCATACCGCCCCCTGGGTGTATATACAGTTATGCTGTGAGTATATACAGTCAAAGGCGATTTTGGAACCAAAAACTGCACAAAAAACCAGGGACTTAATTATTCCTCGAGGCTCATCGGAAATGCGACCAAAGTAGCGTGACCCAGGTGATCGCCGCCGTGATAATCGACAGCAGTACGGCAGCGGAACCCATGTCTTTCGCCCGGCCAGACAGTTCATGGAATTCCGACCCGATTCGGTCAACAACGGCCTCAATAGCGCTATTCAGAATTTCCACTATCATCACCAGAAGGACAGATCCGATGAGCAGTACGCGGGTGATAGCATCAACATCAAGGAAGCAGGCGATGACAACGGCAACGATTGCGGCAACCGCTTCCTGGCGGAAAGCGGCTTCATTAACCCATGCGGCGCGGAAACCTTTCCATGAATAACCGGCAGCTTTAATGATTCGAGTTAACCCAGTGGTATTATTGGCCATTAAAAGAACCTTTTATGATAAATAGCGTCAGTAACTAAAGCCGCAGCGCGTTTTGCTGCGACCTGAAGTATGACGGGTAACAACAGAAATTTTGCGCGCTTTCTGTTATCCTTGCGCCGCAATTGCATTATTAACCAGAGGCTTTACATCGTTTATGTCCGGCTGGCCACGAATTTACTACAAATTACTTAATTTACCATTAAGCGTACTGGTAAAAAGTAAGTCTATCCCAGCAGAACCTGCGCTGGAATTAGGGCTCGATACGTCGCGCCCTATTATGTACGTTTTGCCTTATAACTCGAAGGCAGACCTGCTAACGCTTCGCGCTCAATGTCTGGCGCACGATTTACCTGACCCGCTTGAACCGCTGGAAGTCGACGGTACGCTGCTGCCGCGCTACGTGTTCATCCATGGCGGACCGCGCGTGTTCACCTATTACACGCCGAAAGAAGAGTCCATTAAGCTGTTCCATGATTACCTCGATCTGCACCGCAGCAACCCCGATCTGGACGTGCAGATGGTGCCGGTGTCGGTGATGTTTGGCCGTCGTCCGGGGCGTGAAAAAGGGGAAGAGAACCCGCCGCTGCGTATGCTCAACGGCATTCAGAAATTCTTCGCCGTCTCATGGCTGGGACGCGACAGCTTTGTTCGCTTCTCGCCTTCCGTTTCACTGCGCCGCATGGCGGATGAACACGGTACTGACAAAATCATTGCGCAAAAGCTGGCGCGCGTTGCGCGTATGCACTTTGCACGTCAGCGTCTGGCGGCCGTTGGGCCACGTCTCCCGGCGCGTCAGGATCTGTTTAACAAGCTGCTGGCTTCCAAAGCGATTGCCCGTGCCGTAGAAGACGAAGCGCGCAGCAAGAAGATTTCGCACGAGAAAGCGCAGCAGAACGCAATCGCGCTGATGGAAGAGATCGCCGCAAACTTCTCCTACGAGATGATTCGTCTCTCTGACCGTATCCTCGGTTTCACGTGGAACCGCCTCTATCAGGGGATTAACGTCCACAACGCCGAGCGCGTGCGTCGGTTAGCGCATGACGGCCACGAGATTGTCTATGTGCCCTGCCACCGCAGCCACATGGACTACCTGCTGCTCTCTTACGTGCTCTATCACCAGGGCCTGGTGCCGCCGCATATTGCTGCCGGTATCAACCTGAACTTCTGGCCAGCAGGTCCGATTTTCCGCCGTCTGGGTGCGTTCTTCATTCGTCGTACCTTCAAGGGTAACAAGCTCTACTCCACCGTCTTCAGGGAGTATCTGGGCGAGCTGTTCAGCCGCGGTTATTCCGTGGAGTACTTTGTTGAAGGCGGTCGCTCCCGTACCGGTCGTCTGCTCGATCCGAAGACCGGCACGCTGTCGATGACCATTCAGGCCATGCTGCGTGGCGGTACGCGTCCTATCACGCTGGTGCCTATTTACATCGGTTATGAACACGTGATGGAAGTGGGCACCTACGCGAAAGAGCTACGCGGTGCGACCAAAGAGAAAGAGAGTCTGCCGCAGATGCTGCGTGGTCTGAGTAAATTGCGCAACCTCGGTCAGGGCTACGTGAACTTTGGCGAGCCCCTGCCCCTGATGACATATCTGAACCATCATGTTCCGGAGTGGCGCGAGTCTATTGATCCTATCGAAGCGGTACGTCCGGCCTGGCTGACGCCAACGGTCAACGGCATTGCATCCGAGCTGATGGTACGCATCAACAATGCTGGTGCGGCAAACGCCATGAACCTGTGTTGTACCGCGCTTCTGGCCTCTCGCCAGCGTTCACTGACCCGTGAACAGCTGACCGAGCAGATTGATTGCTATCTGGATATCATGCGCAACGTGCCGTATTCCGTGGATTCGACCGTGCCGTCTGCCACCGCCAGCGAATTGATCGATCACGCGTTGCAGATGAACAAGTTCGAAGTCGAGAAAGATACGATTGGTGACATCATCATTCTGCCGCGCGAGCAGGCCGTGCTGATGACCTACTACCGTAATAACATCACTCACATGCTGATGCTGCCGTCACTGATGGCTGCCATTATTACCCAGCACCGCCGTATTTCGCGTCAGGAGCTGCTGCGCCATATTCAGGCCATCTATCCGATGCTGAAAGCGGAGCTGTTCCTGCGCTGGAGTAACGATGAGCTGGCGGCAGAGCTCGATAAAATGTCCGCAGAGATGCGTCGTCAGGGGCTGATTACCATCAGTGATGACGAACTGCATATCAATCCGTCACGTTCCCGAACCTTGCAGCTCCTGGCTTCCGGTGCGCGTGAGACGTTGCAGCGCTACGCCATTACCTTCTGGTTATTGAGTGCTAACCCGTCAATCAACCGCGGTACGCTGGAAAAAGAGAGTCGGACGCTGGCCCAGCGCCTGTCCGTTCTGCATGGCATTAACGCCCCGGAATTCTTCGACAAAGCGGTATTCAGCTCCCTGGTGCTGACGCTGCGCGACGAAGGTTACATTAGCGATACGGGCGATGCCGAGCCGGAAGAGACGATGAAGGTTTACCAGATGCTGGCAGAGCTGATTACCGCGGATGTGCGTTTAACGATTGAGAGTTCGACGCAGGGCGAGTGATGTTAAAGCCGGGTGGCGCTAACGCTTACCCGGCCTACATGTTCTGCTAAATCGTAGGCCGGGTAAGGCGAAGCCGCCACCCGGTTTTTTTATGACCAGTAACTCATCGCCAGCCCCATAAACAGCACCAGCCCGACGTAGTTATTATTCAGAAACGCTTTAAAGCAGGCTTCACGCTCGCGCTTCACGATCAGCTTCTGCTGATACGCAAACAGCAGACCCGCCACCAGCACGGACCAGTAAAACTCCCAGTTCAGCCCGTTCAGGCGACCAACCGCCACCATCAGCGCCAGCACCGCCACCTGCAATATGCCGATGATCAGTTTGTCGTGACGGCCAAACAGGATCGCCGTCGATTTGATGCCAATCTTGAGATCGTCATCGCGATCGACCATCGCGTATTGGGTATCGTACGCAACGGCCCAGAGAATATTCGCCAGGAACATCAGCCAGCAGCTGAGCGGAACGGACTCGCTGACCGCGGCAAACGCCATGGGAATCGACCAGCCAAACGCCGCACCTAATACCACCTGCGGCAGATGGGTGTATCGCTTCATAAATGGGTAGACCCAGGCCAGCGCCAGAGCAGCGACGGACAGCAGAATGGTCATGGTGTTAAGGGTTAACACCAGCATGAAAGAGAGAAGCACCAGCACCACAAACAGGATGCGCGCCTCTTTCCCGGTCACCTGACCGCTCGGCAAAGGACGATTCGCGGTGCGCTTAACATGTCCATCAAATTTCCGGTCAGCATAGTCGTTAACCACACAGCCCGCAGCGCGCATCAGCCAGACACCCGCCACAAACACCGCCAGGATCCACAGCGGCGGTACGCCCGGCGTGGCAACCCACAGCGCCCATAAGGTCGGCCACAGCAGCAGCAGCGCGCCAATGGGTTTATCAGTACGCATCAGGCGGTGATAGGCCAGCAGCTTATTCTGCGTCAGACTCCACTCCATTTTTTCTCCCTCTTAGTACAACGGCGATGCAGGCAAAAAGAGTTCCGTCAGTATTAACGGCTTGCCACTCAAACGAAGGCGGGAACGGCGCCCCCACAAATCGGCATCGCAACCAATTTCAATAAAATCACGGGTCAGTTCAGACGAGGTGAACAGATATCGCCCCAGCGGCGTTTTGCCGAGGCGTTGCAGTGCCAGCTCCGGCCCGGAAAGTGTAGACTCAGGAACCACCGTTCGCCCGGCAAGCCACGGCTCGCCATCCGCACAGAGTAAAATTTCACGCAGCCAGTAGCGTTCTTCCTGCGGCAGCAGCGGCAGCTCGCTGGCAATCTCCGCAGGCGAGACAAACCCTTCCTGAATCATCGTCACCGTGACCGTTTTACCCTGTTGCTCAAAACGTTTTGTCATGGAATCTTCCAGCAGCAGCCAGTCCAGCTGTTCCGGGTCAAGCGCAGGGATGTGGTCGAAATAGCGTAGCGCACGCAGCTGCGTTAGCGCGGGGTGTGACATGCCAGACTCTCCGATACATAACGTAAAAGCATTGTATCGCAGATTGGCAAAATGAGGACGGACAAACAGAATTTAACGATCACTATCGCAACAAAGGTGCAACTTAGCCAAAAAAAGTGCGCCCGCGAAGGCGCACCAAACGACTAACAAAATCAGCACTGTGGGGAGACGGTTACCCCTTGCCTTTTACACTGCTGATAAAGGTGGAACGGGCAGTGGTTGAACCTAAACGCTCGGCTTCATCAAGCAGTTTCAGCGCTTTATCGACATCGCCGTTTTTAACTGCCTGCTTGATGGCGTTGTTAAAGTAAGTTTCAGTATCGTTAAGCACCGGCTCGGCTTTTTTCGCCGGGGCTGCGGCTGGTGCTGCGGCTGGTGCTGCGGCTGGCGCGGCATACACAGGCGCGGCAGTATTACCCACCGTTACCGGACCCGGGCCAGATGAGCCAAACAGTGGGCCTACGAGTACGCTGGAGCTGCTGTTGGTTTTCACCTTCAGCTTAAGCAGGCCGTCGGTGGTATGGCGCGCAATCGGATCGGGAATATCGGGAATGGCGTTACCAACCCCTTTGGCATAGGCTTTTGCCGGATCGAGCAGAGTGGTGGTTTGCTGCAAATCTTTTTCAGTGGTGAAGACCAGTACGTAGAGCTTTTGCTGCCCGAGCGCCGGGGTCAGACGCATTACCCCTTCCAGGCGGTCCGCGCTCATTACACCCGGCTCTTGATAGGTAAAATAGCTGCTGGGGAAATAGGCGGAAGGCGTCATGTTCTGATCGAGGATCAGAACGTTCGGCGCAAAAACGCTGGTCTGTTTGTTAACTTCACTGGATAAAGTCAACGTTAGCTCACCGATATTAGCCGGTACGCTATAGGCGGCTACCGGCCCGGTAATGCCAGCCACATTGAGCTGTTGGCCACCCGTCGCAAGCTGTGTGCTCTGCGTTTTGGACTGATCCACCGGCGTCCAGGTTAATTGCTGTAGAGCGGCTGTCGGAATGGCAGGCGCTGCGCTGGTATTCTGCGGGACATAATTGACGTCAGCGAGCGTAACGCCAGGCACACAGGCCAGCAGACCCGCTGACAGGCACAGCGCGACGAGATTTTTCTTCATTTTCATTGTTATCACCTCAGAAAGCGTAAGCACTGCGGTGGCCAGGCAATAGCGCGCAGTACCTCAGGAATTGAGGGGCTTTCGCCCCCCAGATTACATCGTCAGATCAGGATGCGGTTACCACCAGATTTCCATCTGGGCGCCGAAGGAGAACTCATCGTCATCGCCGCGGCTGGTAGAGAATCGACCGTTACCGGTGGAGTCAGAGATCGCGTAACGGGTGGCATCGCCGTTACCGTTCTTCGCGTAGCCCCATTTCTCATCCCACTTCGCGTAGGTTGCGAAGACACGGATGGCCGGACGAGACCAGATGCTGTCGCCAGCCTGCCACTGTTGCGCCAGGGTGATTTTGTACTGGCTGTTGCGATCGCCGGTTTCCTGGGATTTGACGTTGTCGTAGCCCACTTCCAGCAGGGTGCTCATGATTGGCGTCCATTTGTACATCGGACGTACACCCACGGTCCACCAGTCACTCCCCTGGTTATCATCCATGTCGAGTTTCTGGTACATACCGACATACATCAGGTCCCACTTGTCGGCCAGGGTGATTGCACCGTGGTCCAGGATGCGCCAGAGGCTGCCGTTGTTGTTAATCACATCGTTGGCGTAATTGGTCGTCGTGCCATCAGGATTCGTGATGGTAAAGCTGGAAGAACCATAGGAACCCTGGCTCAGACCTTTACCCTGCGTGGTCATTGAGTCCATCGCATACTGCAGCACAAACTTGTTGTAGCCTTTCAGCATGCTCTGGGTATGTTCAGCGGTGAACATCCAGCCATCTTTCGACGCGCCGTCGGCAAGATCATAGCCGTCGGTCGTGTTCGCGCGGCCATAATCCACACCCAGTTCCAGCACGCCGTCCGGGTTAGTTTCCAGGCCCGCTAAACGCACGTCAAATACGTCGTTCGCGGTATCTTTGGTACGGTCATAGATGTTCTGGCTGCTGAAGGCATAAGAACCGCCAGCTTCCTGGGAACGCGTCGCTGCCAGAGACAGTTTACCGAAGCCCAGATCGATGTTTTCAATACCGGCACCAGGACCAGAGATATCCCAGTAGTAGAAGTCGATCATGTGTACGTCATGACGCTGATAGAAGCGCTTACCGGCCCAGATGGTAGAGCCAGGCAGCCATTCAATCAGGTTTTTACCCTGCACGTTAGCTTCACGGAACGCCGGATCGGTACCTTCCCAGTCATTCTGCTGTGCCACGGAGTACGCTACGTTGGTGTCGAAATAGAAGCTCTTGTCGCCTTCTTTCCACACTTCCTGGCCCAGTTTCAGTTCGGCGTAGGTTTCACATTCGTTACCGAGACGGTATTTACTTTGTGCGCCTGTTGCCTGGAAACATTGTTGTTCACCGCCACTACCCGTCCAGCCGATACCAGAACGAGCATAACCATGGAAATCCACTGCCAGTGCCTGAGCAGACATTACGCCCGCTGCGACGGCAACTGCCAAAGGAAGTTTGCGCAGAGTAATCATTATTCTATCTCCTGAGATCATTGCTTTTCTTTGTAATTGGAATGCTTAAACGCCTGGCTCTTTGTGCAACCGACGACATGCAGTGCCATCCTCACGGAACAGATGGCAACGCTCTGGCGGCAAACCGATAGCGAATGTGGCACCCTCTTCTACCAACACCACGTCATTCTGGCGGTAGACCAGGTTCTGACGGATGGCGGGGATCTGGATATGAATCTGTGTTTCGTGACCAAGCTGTTCGACGACCTGAACTTCACCTTCCAGCGTCACATCAGCGATGTGGCTCGGCAGTAAATGCTCAGGGCGGATACCGAGGGACATATTGGCCCCCACCTGTACATTGGCGCTGTCGACCGGCAGCCAGACTTGCTGACGGTTTGGCAGCTCCACCTGTACCTGTTCGATTGCTGTCGCGGTCACTTTTACGGGCAGGAAGTTCATCTTTGGCGAGCCAATGAAGCCCGCAACAAAGCGGTCTGCCGGGTAGTGATACAGCTCCAGCGGTTTGCCCACCTGCGCCACGCGACCGGCGTCCAGTACCACGATTTTGTCGGCCAGCGTCATCGCTTCGACCTGATCGTGGGTGACGTAAATCATCGTGCGTCCAAGACGCTTGTGCAGACGGGAGATTTCGATACGCATCTGGACGCGCAGGGCGGCATCCAGGTTAGAGAGAGGTTCATCGAGCAGGAACACGCGCGGCTCGGCCACCAGCGTACGGCCGATCGCCACACGCTGACGCTGACCACCGGAGAGCGCCTTCGGTTTACGCTCCAGCAGATGGGCCAGCTGGAGCACTTCCGCCACCTGGGTGACGCGCTGGTTAATGGTCTCTTTTTTCGCACCGGCCAGCTTCAGGCCAAAGGACATGTTCTCGGCAACGGAAAGATGCGGATAAAGCGCATAAGACTGGAACACCATGCCCACGCCGCGTTCAGCTGGCGGGATGTCGTTCATTCGGGTATCACCAATAAATAAATCGCCACTGGTGATGGTTTCAAGACCGGCAATCATACGCAGCAGAGTAGATTTACCACAGCCTGATGGACCAACGAACACCACAAACTCACCTTCGTGGATGTCCAGATTGATGTCTTTTGACACCACAACGTCGCCCCAGGCTTTCGTTACATTACGCAGCTGTACGCTCGCCATGCCCTTCTCCCTTCGTTACAACCTGTCACCGACAGAAACATTCAAGATAAGTTCACTATGCGTGTTCCATTACTTTCGTGAATCCTCCACCCCCCGGCTTTTTTATGGGGGAGGAGGCGGGAGGATGAGAGAGCAGGCTCTGCGACCGCAGCGGAGGGGCTAAGGCGAAAATCGTGAAGCGGCCTGCAAAATTCAGTGGGTTTTTATGTGCGCCAGCACTCATAACTTAAATTTATGTTACAGGGATCACACAAACAGGGGGTGGGGCGTAGGGACTGGGAGGATGGAAAGAGGATGTCAAATAAGGAGACTGAGTCACGTTGAACCACCTTATGTATCCACGAGCACATCACCAATAAAGGATGGCAGATATGAAGATCAAGACTGGCGCACGCGTTTTCGCATTGTCCGCCCTCGCAGCAATGATGATTTCCGCACCGGCTCTCGCCAAAATTGAAGAAGGTAAGCTGGTTATCTGGATTAACGGCGACAAGGGCTATAACGGTCTGGCCGAAGTGGGCAAAAAATTCGAGAAAGACACCGGTATCAAAGTCACCGTAGAACACCCGGACAAACTGGAAGAGAAGTTCCCGCAGGTTGCGGCAACCGGCGATGGTCCGGACATTATCTTCTGGGCGCATGACCGTTTCGGGGGCTACGCGCAGTCTGGCCTGCTGGCAGAAGTCACGCCAGACAAAGCCTTCCAGGACAAACTGTTCCCGTTCACCTGGGATGCCGTTCGCTATAACGGCAAGCTGATCGCTTACCCAATCGCGGTTGAAGCCCTGTCACTGATTTACAACAAAGACCTGGTGCCAAATCCACCGAAAACCTGGGAAGAGATCCCTGCTCTGGATAAAGAGCTGAAGGCGAAAGGTAAATCCGCTCTGATGTTCAACCTGCAAGAGCCGTACTTCACCTGGCCGCTGATTGCTGCCGACGGCGGCTACGCGTTCAAGTTTGAAAACGGCAAATATGACGTGAAAGACGTGGGCGTGGACAACGCGGGCGCGAAAAAAGGCCTGACCTTCCTGGTTGACCTGATTAAGAACAAACACATGAACGCGGATACCGACTACTCCATCGCGGAAGCGGCGTTCAACAAAGGCGAAACCGCGATGACCATCAACGGTCCGTGGGCCTGGACCAACATCGACAAGAGCAAAGTCAACTACGGCGTGACCCTGCTGCCAACCTTCAACGGCAAGCCGTCTAAACCGTTTGTTGGCGTGCTGAGCGCGGGTATCAACGCCGCCAGCCCAAACAAAGAGCTGGCGAAAGAGTTCCTGGAAAACTACCTGCTGACCGATCAGGGTCTGGATGAAGTGAACAAGGACAAACCGCTGGGCGCCGTTGCGCTGAAATCCTTCCAGGATCAATTAGCGAAAGATCCACGCATTGCGGCCACCATGGATAACGCCCAAAAAGGCGAAATCATGCCGAACATCCCACAGATGGCTGCGTTCTGGTACGCCACCCGTACCGCCGTCATCAACGCTGCAAGCGGTCGCCAGACTGTTGATGCCGCGCTGAAAGATGCTCAAGGTCGTATTACTAAGTAAGTCTGAAAAACGGCGGGTGGCGCGTGCGCTTACCCGCCCTACGACTACGGCACGATCCGTAGGTCAGGTAAGCGCAGCGCCACCTGACGATAAGTTTCCACCGTTGTAGAGGAAGAACCCCATGGATGTCATTAAAAAGAAACGCTGGTGGCAAAGCGACGCACTGAAGTGGTCAGTGATAGGTCTGCTGTGTCTGCTGGTGGGTTACCTTGTTGTTTTAATGTACGTGCAAGGGGAATACCTTTTTGCCATCATGACGCTGATTTTAAGCTCGGTTGGCCTGTATATTTTCGCCAACCGTAAAGCGTATGCCTGGCGCTATGTCTACCCCGGTGTTGCCGGGATGGGGCTGTTTGTCCTCTTTCCGCTGATCTGCACCATCGCGATTGCCTTTACTAACTACAGCAGCACCAACCAGCTCGCGCAGGAGCGTGCCACCCAGGTGCTTCTGGATCGTTCTTATCAGGCGGGTAAAACCTTTAACTTCGGCCTGTATCCTGCGGGAGATGAGTGGAAGTTAGCGCTCACTGACGGTGAGAGCGGCAAAAACTATCTTTCCGACGCGTTCAAATTTGGCGGCGAGCAGAAGCTGGTCTTAAAAGAGGCCGCGGCCCTGCCGGAAGGTGAACGTGCCAACCTGCGTATCATCACTCAAAATCGCCAGGCGCTGACCCAGCTCACCGCCGTGCTGCCCGATGACAGCAAAGTAACCATGAGCTCGCTGCGCCAGTTTTCCGGCACGCAGCCGCTTTATACTCTGGCGGATGACGGCACGCTGACCAACAACCAGAGCGGCGTAAAATACCGCCCGAACAACGATATCGGTTTCTATCAGTCGGTGAATGCCGACGGCAGCTGGGGCGACGACAAGCTCAGCCCGGGCTATACCGTTACCATCGGCTGGGATAACTTTACCCGCGTGTTTACCGACGAAGGCATCCAGAAACCGTTCTTCGCCATCTTCGTCTGGACGGTAGTCTTCTCCATCCTGACCGTGATCCTGACCGTGGCCGTGGGCATGGTGCTGGCCTGTCTGGTCCAGTGGGAATCCCTGAAGGGCAAAGCGATTTACCGCGTGCTGCTGATTCTGCCGTACGCCGTGCCGTCGTTCATCTCGATTCTGATTTTCAAAGGGTTGTTTAACCAGAGCTTCGGTGAAATCAACATGATGCTGAGCGCGCTGTTCGGCATCAAACCGGCCTGGTTCAGCGACCCGACCACCGCTCGCTCGATGATTATCATCGTGAACACCTGGCTCGGTTATCCGTACATGATGATCCTGTGCATGGGGCTGCTGAAGGCCATCCCGGACGACCTGTACGAAGCCTCGGCGATGGACGGCGCGGGTCCGTTCCAGAACTTCTTCAAAATTACCCTGCCGCTGCTCATTAAGCCGCTGACGCCGCTGATGATTGCCAGCTTCGCCTTTAACTTTAACAACTTTGTGCTGATTCAGCTGTTGACCAACGGCGGTCCGGACCGTCTCGGCACCACCACGCCGGCAGGCTATACCGACCTGCTCGTGAGCTACACCTACCGTATCGCCTTCGAAGGCGGCGGCGGTCAGGACTTCGGTCTGGCGGCAGCGATTGCAACCCTGATCTTCCTGCTGGTGGGCGCCCTGGCGATCGTGAACCTGAAAGCTACACGTATGAAATTTGACTAAGGAGGGCACTGAACATGGCTATGGTACAACCCAAATCTCAGAAACTGCGCCTCCTCGCGACGCACTTAGGCCTGCTGATTTTCATCGCGGCGATCATGTTCCCGCTGCTGATGGTTATCGCCATCTCCCTGCGTTCGGGGAACTTCGCCACCGGGAGCCTGATCCCGGATGAAATCTCCTGGGAGCACTGGAAACTCGCGCTGGGCTTCAGTGTGGAACACGCGGATGGCCGCGTCACTCCCCCGCCGTTCCCGGTGCTGCTGTGGCTATGGAACTCGGTAAAAGTGGCGACCATCACTGCCATCGGCATCGTGACGCTCTCCACCACTTGTGCTTACGCCTTCGCCCGTATGCGTTTTCCTGGCAAAGCGACCCTGCTGAAAGGGATGCTGATTTTCCAGATGTTCCCGGCGGTGCTGTCACTGGTGGCGTTGTATGCCCTGTTTGATCGTCTGGGCCAGTACGTGCCGTTTATCGGCCTGAACACCCACGGCGGCGTGATCTTCGCCTATCTTGGCGGCATCGCCCTGCATGTGTGGACCATCAAGGGCTATTTCGAAACCATCGATGGTTCACTGGAAGAAGCCGCCGCGCTGGATGGCGCCACCCCGTGGCAGGCGTTCCGTCTGGTGCTGCTGCCGCTGTCGGTGCCGATTCTGGCGGTGGTGTTCATCCTGTCGTTTATCGCGGCGATCACCGAAGTACCGGTCGCCTCTCTGTTACTGCGCGATGTGAACAGCTACACCCTGGCCGTCGGTATGCAGCAATACCTCAACCCGCAAAACTACCTGTGGGGCGATTTTGCCGCGGCGGCCGTACTCTCTGCCATCCCGATTACCGTGGTGTTCCTGCTGGCCCAGCGCTGGCTGGTCAACGGCCTGACGGCGGGCGGTGTGAAAGGTTAAGTTTCATCTGTTATGCCACTGCAACCCTCAACTTTAGACGTATTGTATTGAACCAACTTGTGACTGTTGTTAGGCGCTCTTCGGAGCGCCCTTTTTTTATTCGCGTTTCAGCCGCTTTGAGTTGCACAGCCAGAGGGTGATCACCAGCAGCAGGATCGCCGCCGAGTAGATCAGCACGTCGAGCGGGGATTTATGATCGACGATGATCAGCCGCACAATGGCGGTGATGCCAATATAGACAAAATAGCGCAGCGGGAAGTGAAAGCCGGACTGAAAGTACTTCACAATCAGGGCGATAAATTCAAAGTAGAGAAAGTAGACCACCAGGCCTTCCACCAGCGCGTATTTGCTGGTTTGCTCAGGTGCGAACAGCACATCCGCCAGATGCACCGTCTCTTTACCCAGAAACACGACCAGGATCAGGCCAAGGCTCAGCAGACCGAGGTTCAGCACGGTCTGGAGTATCGTTGAGATAAACTCAACACGCGGACGAGTCAGGGATGTCATACAGCACCTCATTCTCCAGGGCGAGGTTCCTGTATAACGCAAAAATGTGACGGGGATCTATATTTTTTGTTTATGTTTTGTCCACATGAACATTCTTGCCGGGCGGCACTGCGTTTGCCCGGCCTACAAAAATACTCTTGTAGGCCCGGTAAGCGCAGCGCCACCGGGCAAACAAGCATCAGCGGAAGTTAATGTTCTTATCGCTGGTCATATCATACAGCTGGAACTTACGTCCAAGCTGCTGACCGCCGTCGCGCGTCAGCGGCGTCCAGCCCACTGCCGCACGGCTGCGGGTTGGGCCTGACGAGAACAGATCCAGCGGAATCGACACATACACCCCTTTGGTGAAGTCCCCTTCCCCGTACTCGTCTGGCGAAACGTTGGTGATGGTGGCATAACCGCCTACCACAACGCCGCTGTCGAAGTGTTTGGAGATATCCAGCGTGCCGCCCTTATCGCCCGCCAGGTACTGCCCGACGCTGGCTTTCACCAGCACATCCTGTGCGAACGACGGCGTCCAGTAGGCGGTCAGGTGGCCGGTTTTGACGCTGTAGTCGGTGAACTTCATCATGTCCTGCGCGCTGCGCCAGTCACGCTGTTTCACGTAGTTGGCATCAATCCCAAACGCCCAGTTACTGTCGACGGGACGATAAAGCACCTCCGCCCCCGCGCCGCCGAACATGGTTTCCAGATAGCCACCGTAAACCTGGCCGTAGAAGCCGTTACCGAAGTACTGGAAGTAGTTGGCCTGCAGGTTATTCACGTAGATATCGTTCTGCACATATTCGCGAACGCGGGTACGCACGCGCGGCAGTTTTGAATCGTTCGGCGGGTTGGTGTAGTTAAATTTGTCGTAGTTGTTGGCAAGGTTGCCGAACAGACTACCGGTGGTCAACAGGTGGTCGGTCACCCACAGATCCGCCGTCGCCATCGCGCCCAGCTGATACATGTAGAAGTTTTCCGGCCCACCCACGGACTGGTTCAGCACCGGATCGATATGGAAATCGAAGCGGGATTTATCGATATACCAGCCCTGCTCGGTGCTCTCTGGCACCACCGGCTCAACGCGTTTTTGCACCAGCTCGGTTTCATGTCCCAGCGGTTCGCCTTCAAGATGACGCTTAAGGCTGGCAACATCGGTTTCAGTGGTGACCTGCGGCAGGTTGAGACGGTTCTCCGTCACGCGGATCGTGCGGATCCCCTCCGGCAGATCGTTCATGACGATCCGGTTGGCGCGCTCGATCCCTTCGCGGGAGTCGCGGTATTTTACCTGCTCGCCGGTGACGTACAGCGTATCGCCTTTGGTCTGGATCTTCGGATCCGCCAGGCCTGCGTTATATTTCAGCAGCGTCAGCTGGTTCGCTACCACGGAGTGCTGAATGATCGCATCCTGCGGCTCCGGCTGGTATTTGGGCCGCGGGTTGTCATTGTAGCGCGGCCGCATGTCGTTAAAGTTGGTGCGCAGCGTAAAGCCAAACATCAGGGTATTACCGCGCTCATAGCTGAGGTTAACGTCGGCCCAGTCGGTGACGCGGTAAATGGCGCCGACGTTAAACTTGCTCTTCTGCTCAATCTTGCCGGCAAAATCTTCGCTGTAGTTATTGCCTTCGTACTCCAGCTTCAGGCGCAGCGGCTGCCATGGTGTTTGATACTCTACGCCTCCAAACAGCGAGGCCGGGCCGTGGAACATCTGGTCGCCGTTGATGGAACCCGCTTTTTTATAGCTGTTATCGCGGTAGCAGTATTTGTCGCTGTAGGTACAGAACGGGTTGGTTACGTTGCCGCTGGTGCCGAGGTAGCCCCAGCCAAGACCCAGCGAGAAATCAAACGGTCCCCAGGCTTTGCTGGCAACGATGTATTCCGCATCAAACAGGCCGGTCCCGCCAATGTCTTTCGCCCCGACGGAGACCTGCGGCATCCAGTAGCTCTCTTCCCACAGGCGCAGCTTCACGTCGAAGGCTTTGTCTTTATAGGTCTGATCGCCGGAGAAGGCGTCCACGCTGCTGTACTGTTTTGTACGCACGTCGGTGTAGCGCAGCGTAGTCTCCAGCCAGGGGAATAGCTGCACGGACGCAGAGTAGTAACGGTACTGATCGTTATCGCGATAGTTAAGGCTGATTTCCCCCTCGCGGGCCATACGCGCGGTCGGGGTTTGCAGTAAGCCCACGCCGCCAAAATCGGACTGCGACGGGCCGATGGGTGCCGGATACGTTTCTGCATGACAGGCGGCACTCACGCACAGTGCAAGCATGCTGTAGAGATAGGTTTTTTTCATTATTCCGGTATCCGCTGTATCAGGGAGCGAAGGATATCGGCATTAAGCCCGTCATACGCTTTCGTCCAGAAATGGTCGGCAAAACCGACAAAAATGATGCTGCCTGGCATAGGTTCGATATGGCGTTTATTCCAGTAAGCCACCGGCGCTTTTTGCGTATGCCCGTCCGGATAGACCACCCAGGCATAGCTGTTATCCGCACCGCTGAGCAAGCTTTGCTCGTCGAGATAGCTCACGACGTCCCGGCCCGGCGTAAACGACTTTTTGCCAGGGCTGCTGATAAGCCCCATCACGGTGACGGTGGAAGGCTGAGCCGGCAGCCACAGGGTATAGTCCCCTTCCAGCGACGGATTGCCGTTTTCGGCGACGCGCACCTCATCCGGATCGAGATTCACCTTCTGGCGACCCGTCACCTTAACCGCCTGAAGCTGCTGACGCAGGCTAGTAATGGCCGCGGCATCGTCAGCATCTTCCTGTTGTGCCAGCCCGCTCAGTCGGGCGAGCAGCGCCTGATGTTTTTGTTCCGCTACAATCGTCGCCTGACGCTCGCTGATAACCGCCCCGGTCCACCAGCTTTTCGCCAGCCTCGGCTGCCCCACCAGATCGAGCAGATGCCCGGCATTGGTTAAGGTTTTTGGTTTTTCGCTGTCCGGGGTGTAGACCTGTACCGTTCCCGCAGACCACGCCAGCGGCGAGGCCAGGCTGGCGAGAAGCGCAACGTGAATGAACATTTTCATGATTTCGCCGCCTTGATCAGGGTGGTCTTCACCGGGAAGAAACCGGCACCGAGATACTGTAAGGACTGGCGGATTTGCCCCTCTTCGTCCACCCAGAAGCGGTTATGCCAGGTGGCCTGATCGGTTGTCACCTCTTCATCCAGCACGCGCACCTGCGTTTCGTCGCTGCCCACTTTGACGCTGTCCGTACCATCCCAGCGGAAGGTAGAGCGGGCCGTGGCGTAGCGCACCTGTTTGTGCTCGGTCCAGCCCATTGTGCGCGTCCAGCTTGCGCCATCGACGATCTGATTCGGCTTGATGAGCGGATCTTCAGCCAGGTTGTTTACCTCAAGCAGGTTGTCGCCGCCAAGCAACGTTTTCACGATTCGGGAATGCTGAGTCACGATGGTGGCCTGATCCTGCGTCACCCATTTCTGCTGCCCGTTTTCATCGAAAGCGAGCACCACAAACAGTTGCGGACCATCGTTTAGCTGCATGTACTGGCTGGCATACGGCATGTTCTGAAGTTCGTCATCGGTCAGATGCACGCCCGGCGTGCCGAACATGCTGTCCCACAGTGAGTGGCCCAGCCCTTTGGTGGTAGCTGAGCACGCCTGCAACAGCAGGCAAATCAGGATGATTGCAGGTCGCTTCACGACTCTTCTCCGAAGGGGCGAAATAACCACACCGAAGTGTGGTTATGATTAAAACACCCGGTATTACTGGGTGCTGGTCGTCGTAGTGGTCGTGGTTCCGGTATTGGAGCCATCACCGCCACCGGTTGCCGCCAGCGCGACACCCACGGCTGAACTTACGGCGCTGGTGCTGGCTGCGGTAGAACTCCCCGCAGACGCAGACGTCGCTGCCGACCCTGCTGCTTCCCCGACCTGGACCGGAGCTGCATAGACAGACGTCGCCGCAAGCGCAGATATGGCAAAAATGCCATACAGTACTTTCTTCATAACAATTTCCCTTCAATGAATGAATGGAGATTTGCCCGAAAAGAAATTCAGGCGGATTCGAGTATACACAACTAAAGCAGTGGGTTTACCGTGGGGGTAAATAGGGATGAGGTTTTCAGACTAATGGTTAAAAATGAAAAGAAAAAATAATTATTGAAATAGATAACCATTCATTATCAAATAGTTATAATATAAACCCATTAAAGTATCACTCCGTATTTTCTTAAAATAACCCTCAGCAATTAACGGGGTAACCGTGTTTTTCGGATTAAACTCAGATTCAGAATTTGAGATAACTAACAGACATCAGGAATTATCCGATAAAAAAATGCCGGCATATCGCCGGCATTGTTCATGACATATTTATTACGCACGCCATGCTTTATAACGGTTAATCAGACCATTGGTGGAGCTGTCGTGGCTGTCGATTGCTTTATCGTCACCCAGCTCTGGCAGAATGCGGTTTGCCAGCTGTTTGCCCAGCTCAACGCCCCACTGGTCAAAGGTGAAGATGTTCAGAATAGCGCCCTGAGTGAAGATCTTGTGCTCGTAGAGGGCAATCAGCGCGCCCAGGCTGAACGGCGTAATTTCACGCAGCAGAATGGAGTTAGTTGGACGGTTGCCTTCGAACACTTTGAACGGCACAACGTGTTCCAGCGTAGCCGGATCTTTACCCTGGTCACGGTACTCCTGCTCAACCACCTCGCGGGATTTACCGAACGCCAGCGCTTCGGTCTGGGCGAAGAAGTTAGACAGCAGCTTCGGATGGTGGTCGGACAGCGGGTTGTGCGTAATCGCTGGGGCGATGAAATCGCACGGTACCATTTTGGTGCCCTGGTGGATCAGCTGGTAGAACGCGTGCTGACCGTTGGTGCCCGGCTCGCCCCAGATGATTGGGCCAGTCTGGTAATCCACCGCGTTGCCGTTACGGTCAACGTATTTACCGTTGGATTCCATGTTGCCCTGCTGGAAGTAGGCCGCAAAGCGGTGCATATACTGGTCGTACGGGAGAATCGCTTCGGTTTCAGCGCCGAAGAAGTTGTTGTACCAGATCCCAATCAGCGCCAGCAGCACCGGCAGGTTTTTCTCAGGCGCGGTGGTGGAGAAGTGTTTGTCCATCGCGTGCGCACCGGAGAGCAGCTCAACGAAGTTGTCGAAGCCGACGGACAGGATGATGGACAGACCGATCGCAGACCACAGTGAGTAGCGGCCACCCACCCAGTCCCAGAATTCAAACATGTTCGCAGTATCAATACCGAACTCACCCACCGCTTTACCGTTGGTGGACAGCGCCGCGAAGTGTTTCGCCACGTGCTTTTCGTCGCCCGCGGTTTTCAGGAACCAGTCGCGCGCGCTGTGGGCGTTGGTCATGGTTTCCTGAGTGGTGAAGGTTTTAGACGCCACCAGGAACAGCGTGGTTTCCGGGTTCACCTTTTTCAGCACTTCAGCGATGTGAGTCCCATCGACGTTGGACACGAAGTGCATGTTGAGATGGTTTTTGTACGGGCGCAGCGCCTCGGTCACCATGAACGGGCCGAGGTCAGAGCCGCCGATACCGATGTTTACGACGTCGGTGATCGCTTTGCCGGTGTAGCCTTTCCACTGACCTGAGATGATCGCTTCAGAGAAGGTTTTCATCTTTTCCAGCACCGCGTTCACTTCCGGCATCACATCTTTGCCGTCAACGATAATTGGAGTATTGCTACGGTTGCGCAGCGCCACGTGCAGCACGGCACGGTCTTCGGTGCGGTTGATCTTCTCACCGGAGAACATGGATTTGATGGCATCTGCCAGCTCAGTCTCTTTCGCCAGATCTTGCAGCTTCGCCAGCGTCTCTTCGGTGATACGGTTCTTGGAGAAATCCACCAGCATCAGGTCATCGAAGGTGGCGGAAAACTTGCTGAAACGATCGGCATCTTTCGCGAACAGATCCGCGATAGTGACGTCTTTCATTTCATCAAAATGTTTCTGTAGTGCCTGCCATGCAGCGGTCTGCGTTGGGTTGATGTTTTTCATAGCAATACTCTTCTGATTTGAGAATTGTGACTGCGGTCGATTGTAGCGCCTGCAAATAAAAATTGTGATGGTTTTTATGCCATTGCCCTGGTCTGCATCAAACGCAGGTGAAAAGACCCGAAAAGTATAGCTGCTGTCGCGCCCTTCCGGCGTGGCGAAATGTTGGTCAAAAAGGGGTAAAAAGGAGCATAAAATATGGGCCTGTTATAAGTCCTGTTTCTGAGGGGTACCCCCCCATGAAAAATCCGCATAATCCCAGCATTGACAGGACCTCCCCCGCATTTTATTTATAGGGCCGTATTTTGCGCCTGCACCTGTTCTCGCTTCATTCTTGTGCCAAGGTCGCTCTATTCATTCCCTGACACGAGGTTGTTATGACGAGTTTTGTGGTCGCCAAGTTTGGCGGCACCAGTGTGGCAGACTACGCTGCCATGAACCGCAGCGCCGATGTGGTGCTGGCCGATCCGAATACCCGCCTGGTGGTGCTCTCCGCCTCAGCCGGCGTGACGAACCTGCTGGTTTCTTTGTCTGAAGGACTGGAAGCGACCGAGCGTTTCGTGAAGCTAGATGCACTGCGCAAAATTCAGTTCGACATCCTTGAGCGTCTGCAAAACCCGAACGTCATTCGTGAGGAAGTGGAACGCCTGCTGGAAAATATCACTACCCTGGCAGAAGCCGCTTCACTGGCAACCTCTACCGCCCTAACCGATGAACTGGTCAGCCACGGCGAACTGATGTCCACCCTGCTGTTCGTTGAGATCATGCGCGAGCGCAATATTCAGGCGCAGTGGTTCGACGTGCGTAAAGTAATGCGCACCAGCGACCGCTTTGGCCGCGCCGAGCCGGACGTTGAAGCTTTGGCAGAGCTCACTAACCAGCAGCTTGCCCCGCGTCTGGATGAAGGCATAGTGATCACCCAGGGCTTTATCGGCAGCGAAGCCAAAGGGCGCACAACCACGCTGGGCCGTGGCGGCAGCGACTATACCGCCGCCCTGCTGGGTGAAGCCCTGCATGCCACCCGCGTGGATATCTGGACGGACGTGCCGGGCATTTACACCACCGACCCGCGCGTGGTCTCTGCGGCAAAACGCATTGACGTGATCGCCTTTGAAGAAGCGGCTGAAATGGCCACCTTCGGCGCGAAAGTGCTGCATCCGGCCACGCTGCTGCCCGCCGTGCGCAGCGACATTCCGGTCTTCGTTGGCTCCAGTAAAGATCCAAAGGCGGGCGGGACGCTGGTCTGCAAGAAAACCGAGAACCCGCCGCTGTTCCGCGCGCTGGCCCTGCGTCGTAAGCAGACGCTGGTTACCCTGCACAGCCATAATATGCTGCACTCCCGCGGATTCCTGGCGGAAGTGTTTGGCATCCTGGCGCGCCACAATATCTCCGTGGACCTGATCACCACGTCAGAAGTCAGCATTGCGCTGACGCTCGACACCACCGGTTCAACCTCAACGGGTGATACCCTGCTGACGCAGTCGCTGCTGATTGAGCTTTCCGAGCTGTGCCGCGTGGAGGTGGAAGAAGATCTGGCGCTGGTTGCCATCATCGGTAATAAGCTGTCGCGCGCGTGCGGCGTGGGCAAAGAGGTGTTCGGCGTGCTCGACCCGTTCAGCATCCGCATGATTTGCTACGGCGCGTCCAGCTACAACCTCTGCTTCCTGGTCCCTGCCGATCAGGCCGAGCAGGTTGTGCAGAAACTTCATCAGAATTTATTTGAATAAAATTCGTTAGCACGATAAACATTATCCATAAGCCGGGCACAGACCCGGCTTTTTTATAACAAAACAACACGACAATACTGCAAGGAATTCACTATGCTCTCCGCTATCACCCGGCTGTTCCCGTTATGGGCGCTGCTGCTCTCCGTACTCGCGTATTACACTCCCACCACGTTCACAGGCATTGGTCCGTGGGTCACCACGCTACTGATGCTGATTATGTTCGGCATGGGCGTGCATCTAAAAATTGACGATTTCAAACGCGTGCTGTCTCGCCCGGCACCGGTTGCCGCAGGGATTTTCCTGCACTACCTGGTGATGCCGCTCGCGGCCTGGCTGCTGGCGATGGCCTTTAAGATGCCGCCCGACCTTTCCGCCGGGATGGTGCTGGTGGGGAGCGTCGCCAGCGGCACGGCATCTAACGTCATGATCTATCTGGCGAAAGGCGACGTGGCGCTCTCCGTCACTATCTCTTCCGTTTCCACGCTGGTGGGCGTGATTGCCACGCCGCTGTTAACCCGCCTGTATGTGGACGCGCATATCCAGGTGGATGTGATGGGCATGCTGCTCAGCATTCTGCAAATCGTGGTGATCCCGATTGCGCTGGGACTGGTGATCCACCATCTCTTCCCGCGGGTAGTGAAAGCGGTTGAGCCGTATCTGCCCGCGTTTTCGATGGTCTGCATACTTGCCATTATCAGCGCCGTGGTAGCCGGTTCCGCATCGCACATTGCTTCGGTGGGCTTTGTAGTGATCGTCGCGGTTGTGCTGCATAACATCATTGGTCTGCTGGGCGGATACTGGGGTGGAAAGCTGTTTGGTTTCGACGAATCCACCTGCCGCACGCTGGCGATCGAAGTGGGGATGCAGAACTCTGGCCTGGCGGCGGCGCTGGGTAAAATTTACTTCTCACCGCTGGCGGCGCTACCGGGAGCGCTGTTCTCCGTCTGGCACAACCTGTCCGGTTCGCTGTTAGCAGGGTACTGGTCCGGTAAGCCGATTGATGACCAACCGAAAAAAGATGCGGTGAAACAGGGTTAATTGAGCCGGCTTGCTTTACACTGAAGCCTCCCCATCAGGAGGCTTCAGCAATGGCTACACCACGTTTGACCCAGAAAGACATGACCGAAGCCGAGCAGCGCGAACTTAAAACGCTTCTCGACCGCGCCCGCATCGCGCATGGCCGCACGCTGACGAACGCCGAAACCAATCAGGTTAAAAAAGAGTACATCGATAAGCTGATGGCGCAACGTGATGCCGCGGCGAAAAAAGCCCGCAAGCTGAAAAAAGAGCAGGCGTATAAACCCGACGCAGAGGCGACTTTTTCCTGGTCCGCCAGCACATCAACCCGTGGAAGGCGCTAATCAGCGCCCTTTCTTTTTGCGCCCCGGCTGGGTAAAGCGTTTTCCGTTGCCCGGCTTGCCTCGCCCTTTCTCTTCCGCCTGCGGTGCCTTCACCACCGGACGCTTAATCGCCTGCGTTTTCGGTTTGGCTTTAGCTTTCGGCTTCGCTTCGGACGAGGAGTTCTCGATAAGTTTGAACAGCTCGATCAGCTCGTCATCCGTTAAGTCACGCCACTCGCCCAGCGGGATGCCAGACAGGCTGACGTTCATGATGCGCGTGCGTTCCAGCTTCGTCACTTCATAACCGAAGTACTCGCACATGCGGCGGATCTGGCGGTTCAGGCCCTGAACCAGCGTGATGCGGAACGCGAACGGTGCTTCTTTTTTGACTTTACACTTCTTCGTCACGGTGCCCAGAATCGGCACGCCAGCGCCCATTCCGCGGATAAACTCGTCCGTCACCGGCTTGTTCACCGTCACGATGTACTCTTTCTCGTGGTCGTTACCGGCACGCAGAATTTTGTTCACCAGATCGCCGTGGTTGGTGAGGAAAATCAGCCCCTGAGAGTCTTTATCCAGACGGCCAATCGGGAAAATGCGGCTGCTGTGGTTCACGAAATCAACAATGTTGTCCCGCTCGCCATCTTCCGTGGTGCTGACAATCCCAACCGGTTTGTTCAACGCGATAAACACCAGGTCTTCGGCATCACGCGGTTCGATGACCTGACCATTCACTTTCACCACATCGCCAGGTACCACCTGATCGCCAATGGTGGCGCGTTTGCCGTTAAGAAACACGTTACCCTGTTCAATGTAACGGTCAGCCTCGCGACGTGAGCAGATCCCGCTCTCGCTAATGTACTTGTTTAATCGGATTGATTGAGTTGGCAGCATAGTTTCTCCTGTGAAGGGCGAAATATACCTTACCTTGCGCCTGACAAAAAAGTCCTAGTAACCGCTGATCAGAAAATCGAGTGCATCCCGCAATGAAGCACTGCTGTTAGTACGAGCGGCAACGCGTTCACCTAACTCTTTTAGCGATATGCCTGCCATCATGTGCATCATCACCACGTAGGGTTTTCCCGCGACCTCAACGGCGGGAGCGACCATAGAAGCTTTATTTTTCTTCAAGCCACTCTGCGCGCCGATGTTCACGAAATTGCTCCTGCAAAGCCGCCGTTAGCACGGCAGAAAGGTTAAGTTTAAGCCTTCGCGCCTCTTCAAGAATGTCCGGCGACAGGGAAACATTCACTGATTTTTTAATGCTATTAGCACCGCGCATGAGAACCCCCATTGGAATGCGCATGAACTGGCGAAGTGTAGCGTAATAATTGAGCACTTCCTATTCCCTTAAAAATGTAAGGGTTGAAGAATAAATTGCTCTTTATGGTAGTCACGCCTCACAAAACCGTTTTGCGAGGCGCTTTCAGAGATTAATACTCATCCCGCTCATCGTCTTCATCCGGCTGCTCCATCACGCTGTATGCCACCGCACAGAACAATGAGTTAAGACGCTTCATATCTCCCAGCAGCCCCAGGTGGAGCGAGCTGGTTTCGATACTCTGCACGTTCTGCTGGTGCAGACGCTCAACGTGGGCGTGCGAGTAGCGCCGGTTGAGGATGCGGAAACGGTGCTTGTTGCGGCGCAGGCGGCGCGCGCTCGGCACGTCGCTGGAGAAGAAGACCGACATCGCCAGCTTCAGGTTGCTGACCAGCTGTTCGTGCAGCGCTTCCAGCTCCTTCAGCCCTTCGACAGAAAACGCCCGACGTGCGGCCAGGGATTTGTCTGCGATTTCACTGCCCATACGCTCGACAATATCCGAAGCCTGCTCCAGGTTAAGCGACATCTCAATGATTTCCGCCCAGCGGCGCGACTCCTCTTCCGCCAGCTCGTCCTGGGGGATCCGTGCCAGATAGAGCTTAATGGCGGTATACAGCACGTTGATATCGTCCGCCAGCCTGCGCAGCTCTTTTTCTTCGCGCGGCTCGCCGTGCATCACCTTTTGCAACCCTTCCAGCATGGTTTCCATCGCGTCACCCATGCGCAGCGTTTCGCGGGCGGCATTCGCGATGGCCAGCGCGGGCGTGTCCAGCACCGAGGTGTCCAGATGCTTCGGTTTAAGGCGCGCGTCCAGCTCCGGTTCATCACGAATAAGCCGCTCGCAGAAGCGGGCCATCGGCGCGGCAAACGGCACCATCGCCAGACAGCGCACCAGGTTGTAGAAGACGTGAAAGTAGATCACCAGCTCCGCTTTCGGCAGAGAGAGGTTGTCCATCAGGTTCGCCAGCGGGTGCACAAACGGCAGAATGATCAGGCTACCCACCAGCTTGAAGAGCAAACTCCCCAGCGCCACCCGGCGGGCGGCAGCATTGGCTGCGCTGTTGTTAAGCATCGCCAGCAGGCCAGAGCCAAGATTCGCACCGATGACCAGGCATAGCGCCACCGGGAAAGAGATCGCGCCCGCAGCGGTTAAGGTCGCCGTCAGGAGGACCGCTGCCAGGCTGGAGTAGCTGACAATGGCAAACACCGCGCCGATCAGCGCATCCAGCATAATATCGCCGGTTAACGAGGCGAAAATGACCTGCACACCGTTGGCCTGGGTGATCGGCGTGACAGCCTGCACAATCAGCTCCAGCGCCAGCAGGATCAGCCCGAGGCCAATACCGACGCGGCCAAGCTGCCCGGCACGGCTTTGCTTACGACCGAGGAAGAAAATGACGCCAATAAAAATCAGCAGCGGCGACAGCCAGGAGAGATCGAAGGTCAGGATACGTGCCATCAGCGCGGTACCGACGTCGGCGCCCAGGACAATCACCAGCGCCGGGGCGAGCGCCACCAGATCCTGCGCCACGAACGAGGTGACGAGCATGGTGGTGGCGTTGCTGCTTTGCACCAGCGCCGTGACGCCAATACCCGCACAGAAGGCGAGCGGCTTCTTCTCAACGCTGCCGCTGAGAACGGTACGTAAACGTGCGCCAAACACGCGCATCACGCCGGTACGAACGATATGGGTGCCCCATACCAGCAGTGCGACTGCGGAGAGCAGGTGTAACAACGTCAACACAGTGGGTTTTCCTCCTTATCGTTATTCATTTTCCTTAGGTTCAGTATAAGGGTTTAAACGTAAGAAAGAGACAAGGCACCATAGCGGTGCCCTGTTTGTTGTAAGGAAAAGTGACGTTAGTCTGCGTCGTAGCCTAAATTCGGCGCCAGCCAGCGTTCCACCTCTGACACGCTCATGCCTTTTCGCAGGGCGTAGTCTTCAATCTGATCCCGCTGAAGCTGTGCCACGGCGAAGTACTTGCTGTCCGGGTGGCTGAAATACCAGCCGGAAACGGACGCGCCCGGCCACATGGCGAACGACTCGGTAAGTTTCATGCCGGTATGCGCTTCCACGTCGAGCAGTTTCCAGATAGTGCCCTTCTCGGTGTGTTCCGGGCAGGCCGGATACCCCGGCGCCGGACGAATGCCCTGGTAGTTTTCGCGGATCAGCTCCTCGTTGCTGAGATTCTCATTCGCCGCGTAGCCCCAGTGCACCTTACGTACGCGCTCATGCAGATACTCGGCAAAGGCTTCCGCCAGGCGATCGGCAATCGCTTTCACCATGATTTTGTTGTAATCATCGTGCTGTGCGTCGTACGCGTCCGCCAGCGCGTCTTCTTCCAGACCGCCGGTCACCGCAAAGGCACCGATATAGTCGGCTTTACCGGAGAGTTTCGGTGCGACGAAATCCGCCAGGCAGTAGTTGGCAAAGCCCACTTTCTCGGTTTGCTGGCGCAGATGGTGGCTCACGGCCAGCACATGGGTGCGGGTTTCATCGCGGTAAATTTCAACATCGTCGCCCACGCGGTTCGCCGGGAACAGCCCCACCACGCCGCGCGGGTTGAGGACTTTCTCTGCGCTCAGTCTGTCGAGCATATCGTTGGCATCTTTAAACAGGCGTTTCGCCTCTTCGCCTACTACCTCATCTTCAAGAATGCGCGGATATTTGCCCGCCAGCGACCAGGTCATGAAGAATGGCGTCCAGTCGATGTAGTTACGCAGCGTTTCGATGCTGGCCGTCACCTCCTGCACGCCCAGACGGTGCGCGACCGGCGGCGTATAGCTGGACCAGTCGAACGCCAGATCGTTATCGCGTGCCGCCTGAAGCGAAACCGGCGGCGTGCGCGGTTTCTTACGTCCATGCTGAATGCGGACGGTTTCATACTCTTTGCGGGTGCGGGCGACAAAGTCATCGCGCTGGGTGTCAGACAGCAGCGCGGAGACCACGCCCACGGTGCGCGAGGCGTTTTGGACATACACCGTCGGCCCACTGTAGTTCTGCTCAATTTTCACTGCGGTGTGGGCTTTCGAGGTGGTTGCCCCGCCAATCAGCAGCGGAATAGTGAAGCCCTGGCGCTCCATCTCTTTTGCCACGTTGACCATTTCGTCCAGCGACGGCGTAATCAGCCCGGAAAGACCAATCAGATCCGCATTCACTTCGCGAGCGGTCCTGAGGATTTTATCCGCCGGGACCATCACGCCAAGATCGATAATTTCGTAGTTATTGCATTGCAGTACCACGCCGACAATGTTTTTGCCGATGTCGTGCACGTCGCCCTTCACGGTGGCAATGACCATCTTACCGTTACTGGAGCCCTTCTCTTTGCTGGCTTCGATAAACGGCTCAAGATAAGCCACGGCCTGCTTCATGACGCGGGCGGATTTCACCACCTGCGGCAGGAACATTTTGCCCTCGCCGAACAGATCGCCGACCACGTTCATGCCGTCCATCAGCGGCCCTTCGATCACTTCAATCGGACGGGCTGCCTGCTGACGCGCTTCCTCGGTATCCTGCTCAATGAACTCAGTAATGCCTTTTACCAGCGAGTATTCCAGACGCTTTCTCACATCCCAGGAACGCCATTCGGCCTGCTGAACGTTGGCTGATTCGTCAGCTTTACTGCCGCGGTATTTTTCCGCCAGATCCAGCATGCGTTCAGTGGCGTCGTCACGACGGTTGAGGATCACATCTTCTACTGCGTCGCGTAGTTCTGCGGGCAGGTCGTCGTAAATCGCCAGCTGTCCGGCGTTAACGATCCCCATGTCCATCCCGTTGCGGATGGCATAGTAGAGGAACACGGCGTGGATGGCCTCACGCACCGGGTCGTTGCCGCGGAACGAGAACGAGACGTTCGACACGCCGCCGGAAATTAGCGCATGCGGTAGCTCGCGTTTGATGTCTTCACACGCGCCGATAAAGTCCTGGGCGTAGTTGTTGTGCTCTTCAATGCCGGTTGCGACAGCAAAGATGTTCGGGTCGAAAATAATGTCTTCCGGCGGGAAGCCCACCTCTTCGGTCAAAATTTTGTACGCCCGGCGGCAAATCTCAATTTTGCGCTCGCGGGTATCGGCCTGGCCCACTTCATCGAAGGCCATCACCACCACGGCGGCCCCGTAGCGACGCACCAGCTTCGCGTGGTGGATAAAGGTATCGACGCCCTCTTTCATTGAGATGGAGTTAACGATGCCTTTGCCCTGAATGCACTTCAGCCCCTTTTCGATGACGTCCCATTTGGAGGAGTCAATCATGATCGGCACGCGGGCGATGTCCGGCTCGCCGGCAATCAGGTTGAGGAAGCGCACCATCGCCGCTTCGGCGTCGAGCATCCCCTCGTCCATGTTGATATCGATGATCTGCGCCCCGCTTTCTACCTGCTGGCGAGCTACATCCAGCGCTTCGCTGTACTTCTCTTCTTTGATCAGGCGCTTGAACTTCGCAGAACCGGTAACGTTAGTACGTTCACCCACGTTCACAAACAGGCTGTCGTCGCCGATGGTCAACGGCTCAAGGCCGGACAGACGGCAGGCTACCGGAAGCTCGGGTAACTTGCGCGGTGCAAGCCCGGCGACGGCGCGGCTCATGGCGGCGATATGCTCCGGCGTGGTGCCGCAGCAGCCGCCGACGATGTTGAGGAAGCCAGATTCGGCCCACTCGCGGATTTGCGCCGCCATGGTGTCGGCATCCAGATCGTACTCACCGAATGCATTCGGCAGACCGGCGTTCGGGTGGGCGGTGACGTAGCACTCTGCGATGCGCGAAAGCTCCTGCACGTACTGGCGCAGCTCGTCCGGCCCCAGCGCGCAGTTCAGGCCGAAGGAGAGCGCTTCGGCATGGCGCAGAGAGTTATAAAACGCTTCGGTTGTCTGGCCGGAAAGCGTGCGCCCCGAGGCATCGGTGATGGTGCCGGAAATCATGATCGGCAGGTCAACGCCCAGCGCCTCGAACTCCTCTTTCACCGCGTAAATTGCGGCTTTGGCGTTGAGGGTGTCGAATACGGTTTCAATCAGGATCAGGTCGGAACCGCCTTCCACCAGCGCTTTAGTGGACTCACGATACGCGGCCACCAGTTGGTCAAAGGTGATATTGCGGAAGGCTGGATCGTTCACGTCCGGAGAAATCGACGCGGTGCGGTTGGTCGGGCCCAGCACCCCGGCAACATAGCGCGGCTTGTCCGGCGTGCGGGCCGTCCACTCGTCGGCGCAGGCGCGCGCCAGTTTCGCCGCTTCAAAGTTGATCTCCGCCGACAGGGGTTCCATCTGGTAATCCGCCATGGCGATGGTTGTCGAGTTGAAGGTGTTGGTTTCTACAATATCCGCACCCGCTTCGAAGTAGGCGTTGTGGATATCCCTGATGACAGAGGGTTTGCTCAACACCAGCAGGTCATTGTTTCCTTTCAGGTCACAAGGCCAGTCGGCAAAGCGCTCGCCGCGGAAATCGTCTTCACTCAGACGATAGCCCTGGATCATGGTGCCCATGCCGCCGTCCAGCACCAGAATTCGTTCATTTAACTGCGCACGCAGTTGCTCTACTTTGCTGCTCACACTTGCTCCCGACAACGTTCAACATGGCCAAAAGGCTGCGTTCCATACTGGCATAATCTCTAAGGGTCGAAAAGTCACACAGCGGTAACATGAGACATGTTCACTATCACTCCTCCGATCAGTCAGGAAAGCGGTTGCAAAACCACCAAATAAAACGAAAATGATTTCCACGATACAGAAAAAGGAGTTCGTCATGGTTACGACCGTTCCCGCTAAACGCGGCAGAAAACCTGCTGCAACCACCGCTGCACAACCTGGCGGACAGGTTCAATCCCTGACGCGCGGCCTGAAGCTGCTGGAATGGATAGCCGAATCGCATGGTAGCGTGGCCCTGACAGAGCTGGCGCAGCAGGCTGGCCTGCCGAACTCCACCACGCACCGTCTGCTGACCACCATGCAGCAGCTGGGCTTCGTGCGTCAGGTGGGCGAGCTGGGGCACTGGGCGGTGGGGGCGCATGCGTTTATTGTCGGCAGCAGCTTCCTGCAAAGCCGCAACCTGCTGGCGATTGTCCACCCGATTCTGCGCAAGCTGATGGAAGATTCCGGCGAGACGGTAAATCTCGCGGTGCTGGACCAGAGCGACCATCAGGCGATTATCATCGACCAGGTGCAGTGCACGCAGCTGATGCGCATGTCCGCGCCGATAGGCGGCAAGCTGCCGATGCATGCCTCTGGCGCAGGGAAAGCGTTTCTCTCGCAGCTTAGCGAAGAGCAGGTGACGGGTCTGCTGCACCGTAAAGGTCTGCACGCCTACACCCACGCCACCCTGGTGTCGCCGGTGCATCTGAAAGAAGATCTGGCTCTGACCCGCAAGCGCGGCTATTCGTTTGATGACGAAGAACATGCCCTCGGGCTGCGCTGCCTCGCGTCCTGTATTTTCGACGAACACCGCGAGCCGTTTGCCGCCATCTCCATCTCCGGGCCGATTTCACGTATGACCGACGACCGCGTCACCGAGCTGGGTGCGCTGGTGATTAAGGCCGCAAAAGAGGTGACGCTGGCGTATGGTGGGATTCGCTAGGATTGAGAGCGGTCTGGTGCCCTCACCCCGGCCCTCTCCCACAGGGCTGAGGGTTTTCCACAAATTAATGCGAGCACTGAGCAATCCCCTCGCCCCTCCGGGGAGAGGGTTAGGGTGAGGGGAACATACGGCGGTGGTGGTCATTCCGTTCACTTTATGTTCCT
>NZ_JBMKHQ010000021.1:0-47851 GCF_049237385.1 Enterobacter cloacae complex sp. IR5412
ACCACCGCCGTATGTTCCCCTCACCCTAACCCTCTCCCCGGAGGGGCGAGGGGATTGCTCAGTGCTCGCATTAATTTGTGGGGAACCCTCAGCCCTGTGGGAGAGGGTTGGGGTGAGGGCATCAAGCCGCACATTTTACAGCTTCGCAAATACCTTACGCGCTGCGTCGATGGTGTTATTGATATCTTCTTCGCTGTGCGCCACGGACATAAAGCCCGCTTCAAACGCTGACGGGGCAAGATACACGCCTTCTTCCAGCATCAGGTGGAAGAAGCATTTGAAGCGTTCCACGTCGCATTTCACCACGTCCTGATAGCAGGTCACGGTTTTCGCATCGGTGAAGAAAATCCCGAACATCCCGCCCACGTGGTTCACCACCAGTGGAATACCCGCATCTTCTGCGGCTTCCAGCAAACCGTTTGCCAGTTGCGTCGTCCGGTCCGTCAAGGTTTCGTGGATACCCGGCTGCGCCACTTCGGTCAGACAGGCAAAGCCCGCCGCCATCGCAATCGGGTTACCGGAGAGCGTACCCGCCTGGTAAACCGGACCGGTTGGCGCCAGCGCGTCCATGACGTCCTTACGCCCGCCAAACGCGCCGACAGGCATGCCGCCGCCAATGATTTTGCCGAGGCAGGTCAGATCCGGCTCCACGCCGTAGTATGACTGCGCCCCCGCCAGCGCCACGCGGAAGCCGGTCATCACTTCGTCGATGATCAGCAGCGCGCCGAACTCATCGCACAGGGCGCGCAGGCCCGGCAGGAAATCCGGCTGCGGTGGGATACAGTTCATGTTGCCCGCAACTGGCTCAACGATGATGCAGGCGATCTCCTGCGGATACTGCTCGAACGCGGCGCGAACGGTGCTCAGGTCGTTATAGGTGCAGGTCAACGTGTGTTTCGCGAAATCAGCCGGCACCCCCGGAGAGTTTGGCTGTCCGAGGGTCAGCGCGCCGGAACCGGCTTTCACCAGCAGACAGTCGGCATGGCCGTGATAACAACCTTCGAACTTGATGATCTTGTCACGGCCGGTAAAACCGCGCGCCAGACGGATAGCGCTCATGGTCGCTTCGGTACCGGAGTTCACCATACGCACCATGTCCATCGTTGGCACCAGTTCGGTGACCAACTCCGCCATTTTGACTTCCATCTCGGTTGGCGCACCGAAGCTCAGGCCGCGCTGAGCGGCTTCAATCACCGCGTTGCGGATCGCCGGGTGGTTATGCCCCAGTACCATCGGACCCCAGGAACCGACGTAATCGACATAGGCTTTACCATCCACATCATACAGATATGCGCCATCCGCACGTTCGATAAACAGCGGGGTGCCACCCACGCCGGTAAAGGCGCGCACGGGTGAGTTTACGCCGCCTGGGATTAGCTCGCGGGCTGCGCTGTAGAGGTTTTCAGACTTGCTCATGGCGTCGTTCCTGGTTCGTAGAAATGAGTTAAGGCAACTATTCTAAGTGATTCGGAAGAGGTTATAAAATTTTTGCCCCATAGAAGGCTTAACAATTGTTAAGTATTTTTCAGGGGACGAGGGGATTGTCTCTGGTAGAATCCCTGCGGCCTTTTGTATGACGAAACAGAACAGGTAATGAACGAGAACACGCCTTCTTTTGAACAACAACAGTTTACGCGCGCGAAGCACCGGGTCAGTATCCGGCGACTGCTCAACCGTGACAAAACCCCGTTAGCCATTCTGGTGGCAGCCGCCGTTGTGGGCACGCTGGCCGGGCTGGTAGGCGTCGCGTTTGAGAAAGCCGTCAATGCGGTGCTCAACTGGCGCATAGGTACCGTCGCCAGCTTCGCGGATCGTGAATGGCTGGTCTGGGTGTGGGCCTTTGGCCTTTCGGCGCTGTTTGCCATGGTGGGCTATTTTCTGGTGCGTAAATTCGCACCTGAAGCAGGCGGCTCGGGGATCCCTGAAATTGAGGGGGCGCTGGAAGAGCTACGCCCGGTTCGCTGGTGGCGCGTGCTTCCTGTGAAATTTATCGGCGGGATGGGAACGCTCGGGGCGGGCATGGTGCTCGGTCGGGAAGGACCAACGGTACAGCTGGGCGGTAACGTCGGGCGCATGGTCGGCGATCTGTTCCGTATGCGCAGCGCCGAAGCGCGCCATACGCTGCTGGCAACGGGGGCGGCGGCCGGGCTGTCTGCCGCGTTTAACGCGCCGCTGGCAGGTATCCTGTTTATCATTGAAGAGATGCGCGCCCAGTTCCGCTACAACCTGATCTCCATTAAAGCGGTGTTTACCGGCGTGATTATGTCGAGCATTGTCTTTCGCGTCTTTAACGGCGAAGGGGCGGTGATTGAAGTTGGCAAGCTAACTAATGCGCCGGTCAATACTTTGTGGCTGTATCTGATTCTTGGGATGATTTTTGGCGTCGTTGGCCCGCTTTTTAACACCCTGATTTTACGGGCGCAGGATATGTTTCAGCGCATCCATGGCGGAAATACCACGAAATGGGTGCTGGTGGGGGGCCTGCTTGGTGGCGTGTGCGGGATCCTCGGTTTTATCGAACCGAATGCGGCGGGCGGCGGTTTCGGTCTGATTCCCATTGCCGCGGCGGGGAATTTCAGCGTAGGCCTGCTGCTGTTTATGTTTATTTCACGCGTCATCACCACGGTATTGTGCTTCTCCTCTGGTGCCCCGGGCGGCATTTTCGCCCCGATGCTGGCGCTGGGGACGCTGCTGGGTACGGCGTTCGGGATGGCGGCGGCGGCAGGCTTCCCGGCCTACCATCTGGATGCGGGGACGTTTGCGGTTGCGGGAATGGGGGCGCTGCTGGCGGCCTCCCTGCGTGCGCCGCTGACCGGGATCGTGCTGGTGCTGGAAATGACCGACAATTACCAGCTCATTTTGCCAATGATCATTACCTGCCTCGGCGCGACACTATTAGCCCAATTCCTGGGTGGAAAACCGCTATACTCCACCATTCTTGCCCGTACCCTGGCGAAACAGGAAGCTGAACAGGCCCTGAAGCAGAATACTTGAATGAATTACCAGGGTATTAGATAATGACAAAAAGAATTGGGTGATTTTTACCCAATAGCAGTCGCAGTATTCATGGGAGCATAAGATGAGTGATGACGTAGCGTTGCCGCTGGAATTTACCGAAGCAGCAGCGAAAAAAGTGAAAACCCTGATTGCCGACGAGGACAATCCGGATCTGAAACTGCGTGTTTATATTACCGGCGGCGGCTGTAGTGGCTTCCAGTATGGTTTTACCTTTGACGACCAGGTTAACGATGGTGATATGACTATCGAGAAACAGGGCGTCGCGCTGGTGGTTGATCCGATGAGCCTGCAATATCTGGTGGGCGGTTCAGTGGACTACACTGAAGGTCTGGAAGGTTCGCGCTTTGTGGTGACTAACCCGAATGCGACCAGCACCTGCGGGTGTGGTTCTTCATTCAGTATTTAACCTGAATGCAAATTGTAGGCCCGGTAAGCGAAGCGCCACCGGGCTTATAAACGATACCTATCTTGAATTTTCATCCAGTGCAAACGTCGGCAGCTTCAGGTGCCAGCGTATCGCCGCTAAACGGATCACCAGCGTTACCACCATCCCCAGCATCGCCGCGTTTTCCAGCGGGACAGCAAAGGTGTAATACGCCGTGGCGTGAACAATCCCCCCGATGATACAGGCCGTCGCGTAGATTTCCGTTCGCAGGATCATCGGGACTTCTCGCGCCAGAATGTCGCGAATAATCCCTCCGCCCACGCCGGTCAACACGCCCATACAGATCGCCACCAGCGGGCCAGTCCCGGCAATAAAGGCTTTATTCACGCCTATTCCCACAAAGACCGCCAGACCGACGGCATCCAGCACCGGCAATATCCATTTTGGTAGTCTGCGAGGCTGACGAACCAGCACGATGGTTAACAGGCAGGTGACCATCGCCACCACCAGATCCGTTGGATCTTTTACCCAGAATACCGGGCCGTTTGCCAGCGCCATATCGCGAATCGTTCCGCCGCCTACCGCCGTAACGACGCCGAGCACCAGTACGCCAAAAGGATCCATGCGTAGTTTTCCGGCAAGCAAAACGCCGGAGATAGCAAAAACGGCTGTGCCAAGAATATCCAGCCAATACACGAGCATCGTTAAATCCTCGAATAGGGTATTTATCTGTTTGAGTGACTCTCTGCCAGTTCGGCGCAGAGTTGTTTTGCGGCGAGGATAATACGCGGGCTGGCGCGTTCAAACCAGTCGCTGTTGAGTGCGATGACCGGAATTTTAAGCTGCCGATGCCAGAATTGTTCTATTTTAGGAATCTCGCTCGCATTTCCGACCACCACAATGGCCTGCGGTTGTCGCGCCAGAACCTGCTCACGACTGACCTGCGGCCAGGGGACCCGGCTTTCGGCAAAGATATTTTCACCTCCACAGATCTCAAGCACCTGGTTCTGGATCGAACCTTTCCCGGTAGTGAACAGCGGCTGGCTGCCAAATTGCAGAAAAACGCGTTGTTTCGGTTGCGTGCCGTATCGGGTTTTTAGCGCAGCATAGTCGTTGAGCATCTGCTGTGCAGCGTGCTCGGCGCGTTGGGGGGTAGGGCTGAAGGGCGCGAGGTCACGGAGGGTTTGCGCCACCTGTTCGATGCTCACCGCATCTACCCATTTTACCGTTATTCCCAGCGAAGAGAGCTGGTTCACCTGTCGTTCGGCATTACCACCGCGCCAGGCAAGAACCAGATCGGGCTTCAGCGCCACGATGCGTTCCAGGTTCATTCCCTGCCAGGTGGCAACCTGTTCGAGATGGGCGGCCTGCGGTGGATAATCGGAAAAGCTGCTCACCGCAACGGGCGTAATCCCGGCGGCAAACGCCAGTTCCGTATTGGCAGGGGAGAGTGTGATCACCCGCGGCGCGGCGATGAGCCAGGCCGGGGCGAGCAGAAGCAGGGCGACCAGCGCCCTGAATGACACCTTACCCACGCGCCAGTTTCTGCACCAGGGTTTCCACCATCACGGTGGACTGTTTGGCCGCAACGGCCAGGAACTCGTCGAAGCTGATGTGGGACTGCTGGTCCGCCACGTCAGAGATCGCGCGAACGACCACGAACGGCACGCTGAAGTTATGGCACACGTGCGCAATGGCCGTGGCTTCCATCTCAACGGCCACAGCCTGCGGGAAGTTATGACGGATTTTCGCCAGACCAACAGAGCCGTTGATAAAGGCATCGCCGCTGACGATCAGGCCACGCACCGCATTGAGGTTCAGCTCGTTAATGCAGCTTTCAGCGGCGGCAATCAGCTTATCATCCGCTTTAAACCCGGCCGGGCAGCCCGGAAGCTGACCATATTCGTAGCCGAATGCGGTGACATCTGCATCGTGGTAACGCGCTTCGTCGGAAACCACGATATCGCCCACTTTCAGCGTCGGCGCCAGACCGCCCGCCGAACCTGTATTAATGATAACGTCAGGCTTGCAGCGCTCAAGCAGCAGGGTCGCGCCCAGTGCCGCTGCAACTTTACCGATGCCTGATTTCAGCAGAGCCACGTCAACGCCGTTCAGCTGGCCGGTGTAGATCTCACAGCCACCAAGGGAGAGGGTCTGACGGTTCTCAATTTTGTCACGCAGCAGCGTAACTTCTTCTTCCATTGCACCAATAATGCCGATTTTCATAGATTTACTCGCGATGTGCCTTGTTAAGATGCATAGTCTATCATGCGGTTAAGGGGAAACGCATTCTCACGCGGGGGAGCACATGGCACCAATCGATTTTCGCACCAAAATTAACTGGCACCGACGTTTCCGTTCGCCACAGGGCGATAAGAGCGAACATGAGATCCTGCGCATTTTTGAAAGCGATCGCGGACGCATCATCAATTCGCCCGCCATCCGCCGGTTACAGCAAAAAACCCAGGTGTTCCCGCTGGAGCGTAACGCCGCGGTGCGTACGCGGTTAACGCACTCCATGGAAGTGCAGCAGGTGGGGCGCTACATTGCAAAAGAGATCCTCAGCCGTCTCAAAGAGCAACGTCTGCTGGAAACCTACGGGCTGGATGAACTGACCGGGCCGTTCGAAAGCATCGTTGAGATGGCCTGCCTGATGCACGATATCGGCAATCCTCCCTTTGGTCATTTCGGCGAGGCCGCCATCAATGACTGGTTTAAACAGCGGCTTTTTCCCTCTGACGCCATAAGCCAGCCGCTCAGCGATGACCGCTGTGTGGTACGCGATTTACGCCTGCGTGAGGGCGAAGATAGCCTGAACGATCTGCGCCGCAAGGTGCGTCAGGATCTGTGTCATTTCGAAGGTAACGCGCAGGGGATCCGTCTGGTGCACTCCCTGATGCGCATGAATCTGACCTGGGCGCAGGTGGGCTGTATTCTCAAATACACGCGTCCCGCGTGGTGGATGGGGGAAACGCCTGCCACCCATAGCTACCTGATGAAAAAACCGGGCTATTACCTGTCGGAAGAAGCGTACATTGAACGGTTGCGTAAAGAACTTTCGCTAACGCCGAATGGCCGTTTTCCATTGACGTGGATTATGGAAGCGGCTGATGACATTTCTTATTGCGTGGCCGATCTGGAAGACGCAGTGGAAAAAAGAATATTCAGCGTCGAGGAGCTGTATCAGCATCTTCACGATGCCTGGGGAGAGCATGAAAAAGGTTCTCTGTTTGCACAGGTCGTCGAGAATGCCTGGGATAAATCGCGTTCAAATTCGCTGAGCCGCAGTACCGAAGATCAGTTCTTTATGTATTTGCGGGTCAATACGCTGAATAAACTGGTGCCGTATGCGGCCGCCCGTTTCATTGATAATTTGCCGATGATATTTAGCGGGGAATTTAATCACGCCCTGCTGGAAGATGAGAGCAGTTTTAGTCAGCTGCTTGAATTATATAAAAACGTGGCTGTTCGCCATGTTTTCAGCCACCCGGATGTCGAACAGCTGGAGCTGCAAGGATACCGGGTTATCAGCGGTTTGCTGGAAATTTATGGCCCGCTGCTCCAGCTGATGGTCGATGAGTTTTGCGAGCTGGTCGAAAATGAACGTGTTCGCCGCCTGCCGATTGAATCTCGTCTCTATCAGAAGCTTTCAACCCGTCACCGGCTGGCATACATTGAGGCCGTCAGTAAAATAGATCGTCATTCTTCCCAATGGCCAGTCATGGAATATTATTATCGCTGTCGTCTTATCCAGGACTATATCAGCGGGATGACAGATTTGTATGCCTGGGATGAATACCGCAAGCTTATGGCCGTTGAATAAGCCATGAGTTTTGTAAAGACGACCAATAAATTTTTACTTTTTCCATAAACTTAATCCCGGAACTAAGCGGTATAAAACGAATCTGAGTTACACAGCAATTTTGCGTTATCTGGTAAATCGAGATTGAGAAACATGAAAAAAACCACATTAGCAATGAGTGCACTGGCTCTGAGTTTAGGTTTAGCGTTGTCCCCTCTGGCGACGGCGGCCGAGACAGCTTCCTCGGCAGCGACTGCACAGCAGATGCCAAGCCTGGCCCCGATGCTCGAAAAAGTGATGCCATCGGTGGTGAGTATTAACGTTGAGGGCAGCACAACCGTCAATACGCCGCGTATGCCGCGTAATTTCCAGCAGTTCTTCGGCGACAATTCGCCATTCTGCCAGGACGGTTCGCCATTCCAGAGCTCCCCGTTCTGTCAGGGCGGCGGCGCAGGGGATGACGGTCAGGGCGGCGGCCAGCAGCAGAAATTCATGGCACTCGGCTCGGGCGTTATTATTGATGCAGCGAAAGGCTACGTGGTGACCAATAACCACGTGGTAGATAATGCTAACACCATTAAGGTTCAGATGAGCGATGGCCGTAAATTCGATGCCAAAGTGGTCGGTAAAGACCCGCGCTCCGATATCGCACTGATTCAAATTCAGGATCCGAAGAACCTGACGGCGATTAAGCTTGCCGACTCTGACGCGCTGCGCGTGGGTGACTACACTGTCGCCATCGGTAACCCGTTTGGTCTGGGCGAAACCGTGACCTCGGGTATCGTCTCCGCGCTGGGACGTAGCGGCCTGAATGCGGAAAACTATGAAAACTTCATCCAGACGGATGCGGCCATTAACCGCGGTAACTCCGGCGGTGCGCTGGTTAACCTGAACGGTGAACTGATCGGTATCAACACCGCTATCCTGGCACCGGACGGTGGCAACATCGGTATCGGCTTTGCTATCCCGAGCAACATGGTGAAAAACCTGACTGCGCAGATGGTGCAATATGGACAGGTGAAACGCGGTGAGCTGGGTATCATGGGGACCGAGCTGAACTCCGAGCTGGCGAAAGCGATGAAAGTGGACGCTCAGCGCGGCGCATTCGTGAGCCAGGTCATGCCGAACTCTTCAGCGGCGAAAGCCGGCATTAAAGCGGGTGACGTGATCACCTCTCTGAACGGTAAACCGATCAGCAGCTTTGCCGCCCTGCGTGCGGAAGTGGGTTCTATGCCAATCGGCAGTAAAGTGACCCTCGGCCTGCTGCGTGAAGGTAAGCCAGTTAACGTGAGCCTGGAACTGCAACAGAGCAGTCAGAATCAGGTGGATTCCAGCACCATCTTCAGCGGTATTGAAGGTGCTGAGATGAGCAACAAAGGGGCAGATAAAGGCGTGGTGGTGAACAACGTGAAAGCGAACTCACCTGCTGCCCGTATCGGCCTGAAAAAAGGTGATGTGATCATGGGCGCTAACCAGCAGCCGGTGAAAAACATCGCTGAACTGCGCAAAATTCTCGACAGCAAGCCGTCCGTGCTGGCACTGAATATTCAGCGTGGTGATACCTCTATTTATCTCCTGATGCAGTAATCTTCTTAAGCCCCTGTTCGCAGGGGCTTTCTCTTTTCTGTGACCTTTCCCACAACTCCATACATCTCTCTCTGCCTTTGGGCATCTGCACAATGCAGCCTTAGCTGAACTTCCCTATGCTTGAGCTCTGCTCACGGGAGGGTTATATGGCTGGCTGGCATCTTGATACCAAAATGGCGCAGGATATCGTGGCGCGCACCATGCGAATCATCGATACCAATATCAACGTAATGGACGCCCGAGGGCGCATTATCGGCAGCGGCGATCGTGAGCGTATTGGTGAATTGCACGAAGGGGCGTTGCTGGTGCTCTCTCAGGGGCGCGTGGTCGACATTGATGACGCCGTGGCGAAACATCTGCACGGGGTCCGTCAGGGGATCAACCTGCCGCTGCGTCTGGAAGGAGAGATTGTTGGCGTTATCGGTCTGACCGGCGATCCTGAATCGCTGCGTAAATACGGCGAGCTGGTCTGCATGACGGCGGAGATGATGCTGGAGCAGTCGCGTCTGATGCACCTGCTCGCCCAGGACAGCCGCCTGCGTGAAGAGCTGGTGATGAATTTGATCCAGGCGGAGGAGCACACGCCTGCCCTGAGCGAGTGGGCGCAGCGTCTGGGTATCGACCTGAATCAGCCGCGCGTGGTCGCCGTTATTGAGGTGGATAGCGGCCAGCTTGGCGTGGACAGCGCCATGGTGGAGCTACAGCAGCTGCAAAATATGCTGGCGACGCCGGAGCGTAACAACCTGGTGGCAATCGTCTCTTTGACGGAAATGGTGGTGCTCAAGCCTGCGCTTAATCAGTTTGGCCGCTGGGACGCGGAAGATCATCGTCGCCGCGTTGAGCTGCTCATCGAGCGCATGAAGGAGAACGGACAGCTCCGTTTTCGCGTCGCGCTGGGAAATTACTTTACCGGGCCGGGAAGTATCGCCCGTTCATGGCGAACGGCGCGCACTACCATGATGGTGGGTAAACAGCGCATGCCGGAGAGCCGCAGTTATTTCTATCAGGATCTGATGCTGCCGGTTCTGCTCGACAGCCTGCGCGGCGGCTGGCAGGCCAACGAGCTGGCGCGCCCGCTGGTGCGTCTGAAAGCGATGGACAACAACGGGCTGCTGCGCCGTACGTTGCAGGCGTGGTTCCGGCATAACGTGCAGCCGCTGGCAACGTCAAAAGCGCTGTTTATTCACCGTAATACGCTGGAGTATAGGTTAAACCGGATCTCGGAACTGACGGGGCTGGATTTAGGGAATTTTGACGACCGGCTACTGCTGTATGTGGCGTTGCAGCTGGATGAACAAAGATGATGCTTTTTGCCGGGTGGCGGCTTCGCCTTACCCGGCCTACATGCGTTCGTAGGCCCGGTAAGCGAAGCGCCACCGGGCAATAAAACGGCTCATTTGTTACGCGTCAATTTCTCAAGATCAGCTTCAATTTCGCTGATCTTATGGGTAACAACACTTTCCAGGTGACGCAGGTCGTCGAGGATCTTACGTTTCAGATCGACCTCGCTGCGATCGCGCTGGCAGATTTGATCGAGTTCGTCGATAACGTAGCGCAGGTTAGGGCTGATTTCCTGTACTTCTTTATATCCCTGACCGATACCGTCAGCGACAACGGTCTTACGCTGGCGTGGGTATTTAAATTTCACGCTTTTGGCGAAGAACTCTCCTTTGTCCTTGTGAAAATAGATTTTCAAAATATCGTTATTGGCTTCCTGGCGGAGACTATAACGATCAATTTCATCAGGATTGGTAATGCCCAGACTTTTCAGATTATCGTACATAGCGGTACCCTTGATCTCAACATAACCTATGAATAATTAACGAAAAAATCTATTTTCGCCACCTTCGGATATAAAAAAAGCGGGGTTGCCCCCGCTTTTTGTTATACCCGATTAATCGATGGTGCGCAGCAGTTCATTGATGCCCACTTTACCGCGCGTTTTCGCATCCACTTTTTTCACGATGACCGCGCAGTACAGGCTGTATTTGCCATCTTTAGACGGCAGGTTGCCGGAAACCACAACGGAACCGGCTGGAACGCGGCCGTAGTGAATTTCACCGGTTTCGCGATCGTAAATACGGGTGCTCTGGCCAATGTACACGCCCATGGAGATCACAGAACCTTCTTCGACGATCACGCCTTCAACCACTTCGGAACGTGCGCCGATGAAGCAGTTGTCTTCGATGATGGTTGGGTTAGCCTGAAGTGGCTCCAGAACGCCACCAATGCCGACGCCGCCGGACAGGTGAACATTTTTACCGATCTGCGCGCAGGAGCCGACGGTAGCCCAGGTGTCCACCATGGTGCCTTCGTCAACGTAGGCGCCGATGTTCACGTAGGATGGCATCAGCACGGTGTTGCGTGCGATGTATGCACCCTGACGAACGGCTGCCGGTGGTACTACGCGGAAGCCCTCTTTCTGGAAGCGCGCTTCGTCGTAATCCGCAAATTTCATTGGCACTTTATCGAAGTAGCGGCTTTCTGCTCCGTCGATAACCTGGTTATCGTTGATACGGAAAGAGAGCAGCACAGCTTTCTTCAGCCATTGATGAGTAACCCACTGACCGTCGATTTTTTCTGCCACGCGCAGCGCGCCGGAATCCAGCAGGGAAATAACCTGGTTTACCGCTTCACGGGTCACGGTATCCACATTTGCCGGAGTGATGTCGGCGCGACGCTCAAAAGCGGACTCAATAACGTTCTGTAACTGCTGCATTGTTTACTCTTTCCATTTCACTAAAAAACACGTCACCCTTTATCGTTTGGATTGAGGGCTGCTGTCAACCGTTGTTGCACTTCAAGTTGCAGGTCATTATTAAGGGCACGCCGGTCGGCCGTCGCGATTATAAATAAATCTTCTACTCGTTCGCCAATGGTTGTAATTCGGGCGCCGTGAAGCGAAATTCCCAGATCGGCAAAAACCTGGCCGACGCGGGCGAGCAGCCCTGGCTGGTCGAGCGCAATCAGCTCAAGGAACGATTTACGGTCGGTATGGGTCGGCAGGAAATTGACCTCGGTATCGACGGTAAAGTGGCGCAGTTTTGCTGGCTGACGTCGCGGCTGCGGAGGTTGCCAGCTGCGCTGCGTAATCGCCTGCTCGAGGCCAAAGCGTATCCCCTCATGCCTGTCCGACGACAGCGGGCTGCCATCCGGCTCCAGTACAATAAAGGTGTCCATCGCCATGCCGTCGCGGGTGGTAAAAATCTGCGCGTCGTGAACGCTCAGGTTACGCCTGTCCAGTTCGGCGCAGACCGCCGCAAACAAATAAGGCCGGTCCGGGCTCCAGATAAAGATCTCCGTTCCGCCACGCGTGGCCTGCGGGCTGAGCAGAATCATTGGTTTCGTCAGGTCGTGCTTCAGCAGATGCCGGGCGTGCCAGGCAAGCTGGTTTGGGCTGTGGCGCACAAAGTAGTTGGCGCGACAGCGCGCCCAAATCTGATGTAGTGCCTCTTCGTTAATGTTATCCATGCGCAACAGGGCAAGCGCCTGCAACTGGTGGTGGCGCACGCGCTCGCGCATATCCGGGGTGTTCTGCATCCCGCGACGCAGCTGTTTTTCGGTGGCGAAGTACAGTTCGCGCAGCAGGCTCTGCTTCCAGCTGTTCCACAGGGTTTCGTTGGTAGCGCAGATATCGGCTACCGTCAGGCAGACCAGGTAGCGCAGGCGGTTCTCCGTTTGCACTTCCTCGGCGAACTGCTTGATCACTTCCGGATCCTGAATATCACGACGCTGAGCGGTAACCGACATCAGCAGATGATGGCGAACCAGCCAGGCAATAAGCTGCGTCTCACGTGAGTTCAGGCCGTGCAGCTCGGCAAATTTCAGCACGTCCTGGGCACCGAGTACGGAGTGGTCGCCGCCGCGACCTTTGGCGATATCATGGAACAGGGCGGCGATCAGGATCAGTTCCGGGTGAGAGAGGCGTGGCCACAAATCAACGCACAGCGGATGGCGGGATCGCGTCTCTTCTCTGGCAAAACTTTCCAGCTTCAGCATGACGCGGATCGTGTGCTCATCCACCGTATAGGCGTGAAACAGGTCGAACTGCATCTGCCCGACAATATGCGACCACTGTGGCATATAGGCCCACAATACACTGTGTCGGTGCATCGGCAGCAGACCGCGGCTGACGGCGCCCGGATGACGAAGCATGCTCAGGAATAGCGAGCGCGCCTCCGGGATGTAACACAGCGGCTGCTTCAGATGACGCCGCGCATGGCGTAAATGGCGAAGGGTAGTGGAGTAGATCCCGGTGATCGTGCTGTTGCGCACCATGGTATAGAACATTCGCAGGATCGCTTCCGGCTCGCGGATGAACAGCGTTTCGTCGCGAAGATCGATCAGCGTGCCGCGCAGCTGAAATTCGTCATCAATCGGACGCGGTTTTTCGTCTGCCGTCAGCGCGAGGATCGCCTCATCGAACAGCTGTAACAGCATCTGGTTCAGCTCAGAGACGCGGCGAGTGACGCGGAAGAAATCCTTCATCATTTGCTCGACCGGCTCGTTGCCCTCGCCCTGGTAATTCAGGCGCTGCGCCACGCTAAGCTGCCGGTCAAACAGCAGGCGGTTATCGTAGCGGGTGACCTCCAGGTGCAGCGCAAAACGGATGCGCCAGAGCAGATGCAGGCACTCGTTGAGTTCGTTACGTTCGGCTTCGGTCAGAAAACCAAAACCGACCATTTCGTCCAGCGAGGTGGCCCCAAAATGGCGACGGGCGACCCATTGCAGCGTGTGGATATCGCGCAGGCCACCGGGGCTGCTTTTAATATCCGGTTCGAGATTATAGCTGGTGCCGTGATAGCGCTGGTGGCGCTGGTTTTGTTCTTCGACTTTCGCGGCGAAGAATTTTTCTGAAGGCCAGAAGCCGTCGCTAAAGATGTGCTTTTGCAGTTCGAGGAACAGCGCCACGTCGCCAATCAGCAGGCGGGTTTCAATTAAATTGGTGGCGACGGTCAGGTCAGATAACCCTTCCAGCAGACACTCTTCCAGCGTGCGCACGCTGTGACCCACTTCCAGCTTCACGTCCCAGAGCAGGGTCAACAGCTCACCGATTTTCTGCGCCCGATCGTCCGGCAGTTTTTTACGGCTTAAGATTAGCAGGTCGATATCAGAGAGCGGATGCAGTTCACCCCGGCCATATCCGCCGACAGCAACCAGCGCGACGTCGCTCACCTGCCCGAAACCGTAGTCGATCCACAGACGTTGCAGGAGCTGGTCGATAAATTCGGTGCGCGCTTCAATGAGCTGTTCGGCTGAGACGCCTGCATCAAATGCGCTACCCAGCCAGCGATGGAAAACCGCCATATGGGATTTGATATGTGCGCAGGTCAGCTCATGCGGTGGCCAGACGCCCGGGTTGTCAGGCTGGTCGGGGAGGGTGGGAAGTGCTGTGTTAGCATACTGTTCGGGTAAGAGATTACTCATCGTGCGCCACCCATAAGAAAAAGCTATCGCCATTAAAAAAGCCGGCATTCGCCGGCTTCTTATCACTCAATGTTCGTCAGTATCGCCGGGATGGTGTCATCCTTGCGCAACGTCATAATTTCGCAGCCGTTGTCTGTAACCACAATAGTATGCTCGTACTGGGCAGACAAGCTTCTGTCTTTGGTTTTTACCGTCCAGCCATCTTTCATGGTACGGATGCGGTAATCGCCCGCGTTGACCATTGGCTCAATAGTGAAGGTCATGCCCTTTTGCAGCACTACGCCACCGTCGTCTGCATCATAGTGCAGAACTTGCGGTTCTTCATGGAACACACGACCAATACCGTGACCGCAATATTCACGCACCACGGAGAAACCTTCCGCTTCCACAAACTTCTGGATTGCGGCGCCGATGGTGCGCAGGCGGATGCCTGGCTTCACCATTTTCAGCGCCAGGTAGAGGCTGTCCTGGGTGACTTTACACAGGCGCTCGCCCAGAATCGTTGGCTTGCCAACGATGAACATCTTAGAGGTGTCACCGTGGTAGTCGTCTTTAATGACGGTCACGTCGATGTTGACGATATCGCCATCTTTCAGCAGCTTCTCGTCATCCGGAATGCCGTGGCAAACCACTTCATTGATAGAGATGCAGACGGATTTTGGAAAACCGTGATAGCCAAGGCAGGCGGAGACCGCGTGCTGCTCGTTGACGATATAGTCGTTACAGATGCGATCCAGTTCGCCAGTGCTGACGCCCGGTTTCACAAACGGTTCGATCATTTCCAGCACGTCAGCGGCCAGACGACCGGCGACGCGCATCTTTTCAATTTCTTCAGGTGTCTTAATAGAGATAGCCATGTAATCTGTCCATCGGTGTCGATTTTTTCGACAATACTAGTGTAAGTGTTGTCAATGGTATCAGTCAGGCGCACCCCGTGCCAAATTGAGAATCATTAACAGCACACTCCGCCAACAATTATTGGTTTCTGGCCGTGTTTTGTGATATAAAGCGCGCCGGACTTCCGATCCATCTCAGATACACAGGCTGGACGGGAGCGACAAATCTCACTTTGTGTAACAACACACACGTATCGGCACATATTCCGGGGTGCCCTTCGGGGTCGGTAATATGGGATACGTGGAGGCATAACCCCAACTTTCAATATAGAGGTTTTAAACATGGCAACTGTTTCCATGCGCGACATGCTCAAGGCTGGTGTTCACTTCGGTCACCAGACCCGTTACTGGAACCCGAAAATGAAGCCTTTCATCTTCGGCGCACGTAACAAAGTTCACATCATCAACCTTGAGAAGACTGTACCAATGTTCAACGAAGCCCTGGCTGAGCTGAGCAAGATCTCTTCCCGTAAAGGTAAGATTCTGTTCGTTGGTACTAAGCGCGCTGCAAGCGAAGCTGTGAAAGATGCTGCTAACAGCTGCGACCAGTTCTTCGTGAACCATCGCTGGTTGGGCGGCATGCTGACCAACTGGAAAACTGTTCGTCAGTCCATCAAGCGCCTGAAAGATCTGGAAACCCAGTCTCAGGACGGTACTTTCGATAAGCTGACTAAGAAAGAAGCGCTGATGCGCACTCGTGAACTGGACAAGCTGGAAAACAGCCTGGGCGGTATCAAAGATATGGGCGGCCTGCCAGACGCGCTGTTCGTAATCGATGCAGACCACGAGCACATCGCAATCAAAGAAGCTAACAACCTGGGTATCCCGGTATTCGCTATCGTTGATACCAACTCCGATCCGGACGGTGTTGACTTCGTTATCCCGGGTAACGACGACGCAATCCGTGCTGTTAGCCTGTACCTGAGCGCTGTAGCTGCTACCGTTCGTGAAGGCCGTTCCCAGGATCTGGCTTCTCAGGCGGAAGAAAGCTTCGTAGAAGCTGAATAATAAGGTTTTACCCCTTATTAGTACCGTGTATGAATAGGGGCCCATTATCGGCCCCTTTTTTCAATTTATACTGTTTGGCTCCCGGCCGGGCAGTTCACATCTCCCGAGGATTTAAGAATGGCTGAAATTACCGCATCCCTGGTAAAAGAGCTGCGTGAGCGTACTGGCGCAGGCATGATGGATTGCAAAAAAGCGCTGACCGAAGCGAACGGCGACATCGAGCTGGCAATCGAAAACATGCGTAAATCCGGTGCGATCAAAGCAGCTAAGAAAGCAGGCAACGTTGCTGCTGACGGCGTGATCATCACCAAAATCGACGGCAACTACGGCATCATTCTGGAAGTTAACTGCCAGACTGACTTCGTTGCTAAAGATGCTGGTTTCCAGGCATTTGCTAACAAAGTTCTGGACGCAGCGGTTGCAGGCAAAATCACTGACGTTGAAGTGCTGAAAGCACAGTTCGAAGAAGAGCGTGTTGCGCTGGTTGCTAAAATCGGTGAGAACATCAACATCCGTCGCGTATCTTCCCTGGAAGGCGATGTTCTGGGCTCTTACCAGCACGGCGCGCGTATCGGTGTTCTGGTTGCGGCTAAAGGCGCTGACGAAGAGCTGGTTAAACAGCTGGCAATGCACATCGCTGCAAGCAAACCAGAATTCGTTAAGCCAGAAGACGTGTCTGCTGAAGTGGTAGAGAAAGAGTACCAGGTTCAGCTGGACATCGCGATGCAGTCTGGTAAGCCAAAAGAAATCGCAGAGAAAATGGTTGAAGGCCGCATGAAGAAATTCACCGGCGAAGTTTCTCTGACTGGCCAGCCTTTCGTAATGGATCCAAGCAAGTCTGTTGCTCAGCTGCTGAAAGAGCACAACGCTGACGTGACTGGCTTCATCCGCTTCGAAGTGGGCGAAGGCATCGAGAAAGTTGAGACTGACTTCGCAGCAGAAGTTGCTGCCATGTCCAAGCAGTCTTAATGATTGAAAAGGAGCCGCCTGAGGGCGGCTTCTTTTTGTCACCCGTCTCACGAAATCAGACAGGCTCCAGTATCGCTGTGCTGATTTGCGACATATCATGTCGCCAGAATTAACCCCATCTTAATCGTTGACAGTCTCAGGAAAGAAACATGGCTACCAATGCAAAACCCGTGTACAAACGCATTCTGCTTAAGCTGAGTGGCGAAGCGCTGCAAGGATCGGAAGGCTTCGGTATTGACGCAAGCATCCTTGATCGCATGGCACAGGAAATCAAAGAACTGGTCGAACTGGGTATTCAGGTTGGCGTGGTCATTGGCGGTGGCAACCTTTTCCGTGGTGCTGGTCTGGCGAAAGCGGGGATGAACCGCGTAGTGGGCGACCACATGGGGATGCTGGCAACCGTGATGAATGGCCTGGCGATGCGTGATGCGCTTCATCGCGCCTATGTGAACGCTCGCCTGATGTCCGCTATTCCTTTGAATGGCGTATGCGATAACTACAGCTGGGCAGAGGCTATCAGCCTGCTGCGCAACAACCGCGTGGTGATCCTCTCCGCCGGTACGGGTAACCCGTTCTTTACCACCGATTCCGCAGCCTGCCTGCGCGGTATCGAAATCGAAGCCGATGTGGTGCTGAAAGCGACCAAAGTAGATGGCGTGTTTACTGCCGACCCGGCAAAAGATCCTTCAGCGACCATGTACGATCAGCTGAGCTACAGCGAAGTGCTGGATAAAGAGCTGAAAGTGATGGATCTTGCCGCCTTCACGCTGGCTCGCGACCATAAACTGCCGATCCGTGTTTTCAACATGAACAAGCCTGGCGCGCTGCGTCGCGTCGTGATGGGCGAAAAAGAAGGCACTTTGATCACGGAATAATTTCCGTCGGCGATAAATACAGGTAAGATTCCGCTTTACTTTGTAGTGGTATCTTACCTGGACGCGCCTTTGGCGCTGTCATGAATTAAACGCGACTATACTTAGCACACCTGTAGCGCTGTGCTGGCGGATAGTCTGCCTGAGACAAGTTTTCAAGGATTCGTATCGTGATTAACGACATCAGAAAAGATGCTGAAGTACGCATGGACAAATGCGTAGAAGCGTTCAAAAACCAAATCAGCAAAATCCGTACTGGCCGTGCTTCCCCAAGCCTGCTGGATGGCATCATCGTAGAATACTACGGTACGCCTACGCCACTGCGTCAGCTGGCGAGCGTGACGGTAGAAGATACCCGTACCCTGAAAATCAACGTGTTCGATCGCTCAATGAGCCCGGCCGTTGAAAAAGCGATCATGGCATCTGACCTGGGTCTGAACCCAAGCTCAGCGGGCGCGGATATTCGCGTTCCACTGCCTCCGCTGACGGAAGAGCGTCGTAAAGACCTGATCAAAGTCGTTCGCGGTGAAGCAGAGCAGGGTCGCGTTTCCGTGCGTAACGTGCGTCGCGATGCGAACGATAAAGTGAAAGCCCTGCTGAAAGAAAAAGAGATCAGCGAAGACGACGATCGTCGTTCTCAGGACGACATTCAGAAAATGACCGACGCGGCGATCAAGAAAATTGATGCGGCGCTGGCAGAAAAAGAAGCGGAACTGATGCAGTTCTGATTTTCGCTATACACTGATAAACGCCGTTCAGAAGGACATTGAGTCTTGCTGGCGGCGTTTTGCTTTTATCTGGTCTAACTTTTGGGCATCTCATGAAGCATCTCACTCTCCTCGGCTCGACCGGCTCTATCGGTTGCAGCACTCTCGACGTCGTACGTCATAATCCCGACAGCTACACCGTGACCGCACTTGTGGCCGGAAAAAACGTGCAGCGAATGGTCGAACAGTGCATGGAGTTTACCCCTCGTTTTGCGGTGATGGATGATGAAGAGAGCGCCCGCCAGGTGAAAGCGCTGTTGCAGGAGAAGGGCTGTCGTACCGAAGTGCTCAGCGGGCAACAGGCGGCTTGCGATATGGCCTCGCTTGATGAAGTTGATCAGGTAATGGCGGCAATCGTCGGGGCGGCGGGTCTTCTGCCGACGCTTGCCGCTATTGATGCGGGAAAAGATGTTCTGCTTGCAAATAAAGAGTCGCTGGTCACCTGCGGACGCCTTTTTATGGAGGCGGTAAAACAGCGTGGGGCGCGTCTTTTGCCGGTCGATAGCGAGCACAACGCGATTTTTCAGAGTTTACCCCAACCTTTTCAACAAAACCTGGGGTACGCTGACCTGGAGCAGAATGGCGTTGTGTCGATTCTGCTTACCGGGTCTGGTGGCCCGTTCCGTGAAACGCCACTGTCTGAATTGAGCGCAATGACGCCGGATCAGGCGTGTCGTCATCCGAATTGGTCAATGGGGCGTAAGATCTCTGTCGATTCGGCCACCATGATGAACAAAGGTCTGGAATACATTGAAGCTCGCTGGCTGTTCAATGCGTCGGCGAAACAGATGGAAGTGCTGATCCACCCGCAGTCGGTGATTCACTCGATGGTGCGCTATCAGGACGGCAGCGTGCTGGCCCAGTTGGGCGAGCCGGATATGCGTACGCCTATTGCTCATACGATGGCGTGGCCAAACCGCGTAAAATCGGGCGTTAAGCCTCTCGATTTTTGCAAGCTGAGTTCACTGACGTTTAGCGAGCCTGATTACGACCGTTATCCCTGCCTGAAACTGGCGATGACGGCCTTCGATCAGGGGCAGGCGGCGACAACGGCGCTTAATGCAGCCAATGAAGTGACCGTTGAAGCATTCCTGAATCAGCAGATCCGCTTTACTGATATCGCCGCGTTGAATTTATCCGTGCTGGAGATGATGGATTTGCGTGAGCCGCAGAGTGTGGAAGAGGTGCTGGCCGTGGATGAACAGGCACGTATTGTTGCGCGTAAACAGGTGACACGTCTCGCAAGCTGGTGATAAAGCAAGCACTAGTCGTCGTGCTATTTGTTAGCGTTGGGCTTCAGTGATATAGTCTGCGCCACCTGATCGCAGGTATTTGGCTTTAAGTGGTCAGGTAAGCCGTGGTATGACACGGCTTTTTTATGTATAGGCTTCAGTATTCCTGTGTACCGTTAAATCCTTTCAGGGACTAAAAACGCGTTATGTTGTCTGCGAATCAACCAATAAGCGAAAACTTGCCAGCACATGGCTGTCGCCATGTTGCAATCATCATGGATGGCAATGGCCGCTGGGCGAAAAGACAAGGGAAGATACGAGCCTTTGGGCATAAAGCCGGGGCGAAATCTGTTCGCCGCGCCGTTTCTTTTGCCGCCAATAACGGCATTGATGCGTTAACGCTCTATGCTTTTAGCAGTGAAAACTGGAATCGACCTGCGCAAGAAGTGACTGCGTTGATGGAACTGTTCGTGTGGGCGCTCGATAGTGAAGTAAAAAGCCTGCACCGCCACAACGTCCGCTTGCGTATTATTGGCGAAACCAGTCGTTTTAACTCACGTTTGCAGGAACGGATTCGCAAAGCTGAAGCGCTGACGGAAAATAATACCGGCCTGACGCTCAATATCGCGGCGAATTACGGTGGACGCTGGGATATTATCCAGGGGGTTCGGCATTTGGCTGAGCAGGTTCAGGAAGGGCTGTTAAGACCCGACCAGATTGATGAAGAGGCGCTGAGTCAGCAAATCTGCATGAATGAACTGGCTCCCGTGGATTTGGTTATAAGGACAGGGGGGGAGCATCGCATAAGTAACTTTTTGCTGTGGCAAATTGCCTACGCTGAACTTTACTTTACGGATGTTCTTTGGCCAGATTTTGATGAACAAGACTTTGAAGGTGCGCTGCATGCCTTTGCCAATCGAGAGCGTCGTTTCGGCGGCACCGAGCCTGGTGGCGATAACGCCTGATGGGGGTAGCTTTTGCTGAAGTATCGCCTGATTTCCGCTTTTGTATTAATACCCGTCGTTATCGCAGCGCTGTTTTTACTGCCTCCGGTGGGATTCGCTATTGTTACGTTGGTGGTGTGTATGCTCGCCGCGTGGGAATGGGGGCAGCTTAGCGGCTTTACCTCGCGCACTCAGCGGGTATGGCTGGCGGTACTCTGTGGTTTTTTACTGGCCCTGATGCTGTATACCTTGCCTGAATATCATCACGATGTTCACCAGCCGCTGGTTGCCGGATCCTTATGGATATCGCTGGCCTGGTGGATTGCTGCGCTTGTTTTAGTGCTTTTCTACCCGGGCTCTGCGGCGATCTGGCGTAACTCTAAAGTGTTGCGCCTTATTTTTGGTCTGCTCACGATTGTTCCGTTCTTCTGGGGTATGGTTGCGCTGCGCGCCTGGCACTATGACGAAAACCACTACAGCGGCGCAATATGGCTGCTTTATGTGATGATTCTCGTCTGGGGGGCTGACTCCGGAGCCTATATGTTTGGTAAACTGTTTGGCAAACATAAACTGGCGCCAAAGGTTTCTCCGGGCAAAACCTGGCAAGGCTTCATCGGCGGCCTGTTTACGGCAGCGATTATCTCCTGGGGCTATGGCGTCTGGGCGAATCTTGAGGTTGCCCCCTCCACGCTGCTGATATGTTCGATTTTCGCGGCGCTGGCATCGGTACTGGGTGATTTAACCGAGAGCATGTTTAAGCGTGAAGCAGGGATTAAGGACAGTGGTCACCTGATTCCAGGACATGGCGGAATACTGGATCGCATTGACAGCCTTACCGCGGCTGTTCCCGTATTTGCTTGCCTGCTTTTACTGGTGTTTGGGACGATATAACGGAAGGTTTTATGCTGAGCATTCTCTGGAATCTGGCGGCGTTCATTGTTGCATTGGGTGTACTGATTACCGTGCATGAATTTGGCCATTTCTGGGTTGCCCGGCGCTGTGGTGTGCGGGTAGAGCGATTCTCGATTGGCTTTGGCAAATCGCTCTGGAAGCGCACCGATAAGCATGGCACCGAGTTTGTCATTGCTCTGATACCCCTGGGCGGCTATGTCAAAATGCTCGACGAACGCGTTGAGCCTGTCGCCCCGGAACTTCGACATAGCGCGTTCAACAATAAAACTGTTGGCCAACGTGCTGCCATCATCGCTGCCGGACCGGTAGCCAATTTCATCTTCGCTATCTTCGCCTACTGGCTGGTGTTTATTATCGGCGTGCCTGGCGTACGCCCGGTTGTGGGTGAAATCACCACGGGTTCCATTGCGGCAACGGCGCAAATTACACCGGGAATGGAACTTAAAGCGATTGATGGTATCGAAACCCCTGATTGGGATGCCGTGAGGTTACAACTGGTTGCGAAAATCGGTGATGAGCAGACAACCGTCAGCGTATCGCCTTTTGGTTCCGACCAGCGGCAGGAAAAAGTGCTGGATTTACGCCACTGGCGCTTTGAGCCAGACAAAGAGGATCCAGTCGCTACATTGGGGATTCGCCCGCGCAGCGCGCAGATCGAGCCGGTGTTAGCCGAAGTACAGTCTAATTCGGCAGCGAGTAAAGCAGGTTTACAAGCGGGTGACAGGATCGTTAAAGTCGATGGTCAGCCATTAACACAATGGATGACCTTTGTTACTCTGGTGCGCGATAATCCAGGCAAGCCGCTCGCGCTGGAAGTGGAAAGGCAGGGGAGTTCGCTCTCACTGACCCTCACCCCGGATACCAAATCGGGCGGCGGTAAGGCGGAAGGGTTTGCCGGCGTTGTGCCGAAAGTGATCCCACTGCCAGATGAGTACAAGACAATACGCCAGTATGGGCCGTTTAGCGCCATCGTTGAGGCCACGGATAAAACATGGCAGCTGATGAAGCTTACGGTCAACATGTTGGGGAAATTGATAACCGGTGATGTGAAACTGAACAACCTCAGTGGGCCAATTTCGATTGCTCAGGGGGCTGGGATGTCAGCGGAGTTCGGGGTGATTTACTATCTCATGTTCCTTGCGCTGATTAGCGTGAACCTGGGGATAATCAACCTGTTCCCGCTTCCCGTATTAGATGGGGGCCATCTGCTGTTTTTAGCGATTGAAAAGCTAAAAGGCGGACCGGTATCCGAGCGAGTTCAAGACTTTAGTTATCGCATTGGCTCGATTTTGCTGGTGCTGTTAATGGGGCTTGCACTTTTCAATGATTTCTCTCGGTTGTAAGAGAGTTAGTTAGGAAGAACGCATAATAACGATGGCGATGAAAAAGTTGCTCATAGCGTCGCTGCTGTTTAGCAGCGCGACCGTATACGGTGCTGACGGGTTCGTAGTGAAAGATATTCATTTCGAAGGCCTTCAGCGTGTCGCCGTTGGTGCGGCCCTCCTCAGTATGCCTGTGCGCCCCGGCGATACGGTTAATGATGAAGATATCAGTAACACCATCCGTGCTCTGTTTGCCACTGGCAACTTTGAGGACGTCCGCGTCCTGCGCGATGGTGATACGCTGGTGGTTCAGGTAAAAGAACGTCCAACGATTGCCAGCATCACTTTCTCCGGCAACAAGTCGGTGAAAGATGACATGCTCAAGCAGAACCTTGAGGCATCGGGGGTTCGTGTGGGGGAATCTCTGGACCGCACAACCCTTGCAGACATTGAAAAAGGTCTGGAAGATTTCTATTACAGCGTCGGTAAATACAGCGCGAGCGTTAAAGCGGTTGTTACACCGCTGCCACGTAACCGTGTTGACCTGAAACTGGTCTTCCAGGAAGGTGTTTCTGCGAAGATCCAGCAGATCAACATCGTGGGTAACCACGCGTTCAGCACCGACGAATTGATCTCCAACTTCCAGCTGCGTGACGAAGTGCCGTGGTGGAACGTGGTAGGCGATCGTAAATACCAGAAACAGAAACTGGCGGGTGACCTTGAAACCCTGCGCAGCTACTATCTGGATCGCGGTTACGCCCGTTTCAACATCGATTCAACTCAGGTGAGTCTGACTCCGGACAAGAAAGGTATCTACATTACCGTTAACATCACAGAAGGCGATAAATACACGCTTTCAGGTGTTGAAGTCAGCGGCAACCTGGCAGGACATTCTGCTGAAATTGAATCTCTGACCAAAATTCAGCCGGGCGATCTGTATAGCGGATCTAAAGTCACCAAAATGGAAGACAGCATTAAGAAGCTGCTCGGCCGTTATGGTTATGCGTATCCGCGTGTGCAAACGCAGCCGGAAATTAACGACGCGGATAAGACTGTTAAGCTTCACGTTAACGTTGATGCGGGCAACCGTTTCTACGTGCGTAAAATCCGCTTCGAAGGTAACGATACCTCTAAAGACTCCGTTCTGCGCCGTGAAATGCGCCAGATGGAAGGGGCATGGCTGGGAAGCGATCTGGTCGACCAGGGTAAAGAGCGTCTGAACCGTCTGGGCTACTTCGAAACGGTCGATACCGATACTCAGCGTGTACCAGGTCGTCCGGATCAGGTGGATGTTGTTTATAAAGTTAAAGAACGTAATACCGGTAGTTTCAACTTCGGTATTGGTTACGGTACTGAAAGTGGCGTGAGCTTCCAGGTCGGCGTTCAGCAGGATAACTGGCTGGGTACGGGTTACTCTGTCGGTATCAACGGGACGAAAAACGACTACCAGACCTACTCTGAGTTCTCCGTTACCAACCCATACTTCACCGTGGACGGTGTAAGCCTGGGTGGTCGTATCTTCTATAACGACTTTAAAGCGGACGACGCGGACCTCTCCTCGTATACCAACAAGAGTTACGGTCTGGATGGTACGCTCGGCTTCCCGGTTAACGAATACAACACCCTGCGTGCAGGTTTAGGGTACGTGCATAACGACCTGTCTAACATGCAACCGCAGGTGGCGATGTGGCGTTACCTGGACTCCATCGGTCAGTCTGCAAGTACGTCCAGCGATGACAACGGTTTCGCCGCGGATGACTTCACCTTCAACTACGGTTGGACCTACAACCGTCTTGACCGTGGCTACTTCCCGACGGAAGGTTCACGCGTTAACCTGAACGGTAAGGTGACGATCCCGGGCTCGGATAACGAGTTCTACAAGGTCACTCTGGATACGGCGTCCTACTTCCCAATTGATGACGACCACAAGTGGGTCGTACTGGGTCGTACCCGCTGGGGCTATGGTGACGGTATCGGAAGCAAAGAGCTGCCGTTCTATGAGAACTTCTACGCCGGTGGTTCAAGCACCGTTCGTGGCTTCCAGTCCAATAACATTGGTCCGAAAGCGGTTTACTACGGCGGTAATGACGAAGATAACTGCGCAAGCCGCGATTCAAAACAAGTCTGTAGCTCTGATGATGCGGTAGGCGGTAACGCCATGGCCGTGGCGAGCCTCGAGTTCATCACGCCGACGCCGTTTATCAGTGATAAGTACGCGAACTCTGTCCGTACCTCCTTCTTTATGGATGCAGGTACGGTGTGGGATACCAACTGGGAGAATACCGCCCAGATGCGTGCAGCGGGCGTTCCGGACTACAGCGATCCGGGCAACATTCGCATGTCCGCAGGTATCGCATTACAATGGATGTCACCGCTGGGGCCGTTGGTCTTCTCCTACGCCCAGCCGTTCAAGAAATACGATGGAGACAAAGCGGAGCAGTTCCAGTTTAACATTGGTAAAACCTGGTAATAATCCGCTGCAATGGAATGCGTTGGCAGTGTAGCGCTGACAACCGGCGATCGGTAAAACGGTCGCCTTGCCACGCAAAGAACGGCACCCCTCGGGTGCCAATGGGATGGTAAGGAGTTAATTGTGAAAAAGTGGTTATTAGCTGCAGGTCTCGGTTTAGCGATGGCAACTTCTGCTCAGGCAGCGGACAAAATTGCAATCGTCAACATGGGTAATTTGTTCCAGCAAGTTGCACAGAAAACGGGCGTTTCTGCAACGCTGGAAAACGAATTCAAAGGCCGTGCGAGCGAACTGCAACGTATGGAAGGTGATCTTCAGTCCAAGATGCAGCGTTTACAGCGTGATGGTTCTACCATGAAAGCGAGCGAGCGCAGCAAACTGGAAAAAGACGTCATGTCTCAGCGCCAGACCTTCTCTCAGAAAGCGCAGGCTTTCGAGCAGGATCGTCAGCGTCGTTCTAACGAAGAGCGTGGCAAGCTGGTGACGCGTATTCAGTCTGCCGTTAAAGCAGTAGCAGCCGATCAGAGCATCGATCTGGTTGTTGATGCGAACGCCGTTGCATTCAACAGCAGCGATGTTAAAGACATCACCGCTGATGTTCTGAAACAGGTTAAATAAGTAATGCCTTCAATTCGACTGGCTGATTTAGCTCAGCAGTTGGATGCAGAATTACACGGTGATGGCGATATCGTCATCACCGCTGTTGCGTCCATGCAATCTGCTAAAGCAGGCACTATTACCTTCATGGTAAGCCCTAAGTACCGTGAACACCTGGCTCAGTGCCAGGCGTCTGCCGTTGTTCTGACGCAGGACGATCTTCCGTTTGCCACTAACGCTGCACTGGTAGTGAAAAATCCCTACCTGACCTATGCACGTATCGCCCAAATTCTTGATACCACGCCGCAGCCGGCGCAGAACATTGCAGCCAGCGCTGCGATTGATCCAACGGCTCAGCTGGGTAACAACGTGGCAGTCGGCGCAAACGCCGTTATCGAATCCGGCGTTGTGCTGGGTGATAACGTGGTGATTGGGCCAGGCTGCTTTGTTGGAAAAAATACGAAAATTGGCGCAGGGACTCGTCTTTGGGCCAATGTTTCTGTCTACCATGAGGTTGAGATTGGCGAGAATTGCCTCGTACAGTCCAGCACGGTGATTGGTTCTGACGGATTCGGTTACGCCAACGATCGGGGTAACTGGGTTAAGATCCCGCAGCTGGGTCGCGTGATTATCGGCGATCGCGTTGAGATCGGCGCTTGCACAACCATTGACCGTGGTGCACTTGACGACACCATTATTGGTAACGGTGTTATCATAGACAACCAGTGCCAGATTGCACATAACGTTGTGATTGGCGACAATACCGCAGTTGCGGGTGGTGTTATCATGGCAGGCAGCCTGAAAATAGGCCGTTACTGCATGATAGGCGGTGCCAGCGTGATCAATGGCCATATGGAAATATGCGACAAAGTCACGGTGACGGGGATGGGTATGGTGATGCGTCCCATCACTGAGCCCGGCGTTTATTCCTCCGGTATCCCGCTGCAACCGAACAAGGTATGGCGTAAAACAGCTGCACTGGTGATGAATATTGATGATATGAGCAAGCGACTCAAAGCGATTGAGCGCAAAATCGATCAACAAGACTAAGCGTTCATCCGTTTAACGCTAAATTTCCCGGCCTGTCGGCTTTGTTTATAAACCGGCAGGCCGTGTTATTATTGCTACTTAGTACATTTGACAGGAAGAGTATTTTGACTACTGACACTCATACTCTGCATATTGAAGAGATTTTAGAACTTCTGCCGCACCGCTACCCGTTTTTACTGGTAGACCGTGTGCTGGATTTTGAAGAAGGTCGTTTTCTGCGCGCAGTGAAAAATGTCTCCGTTAACGAGCCATTCTTCCAGGGGCACTTCCCTGGTAAACCTATCTTCCCGGGTGTGTTGATCCTGGAAGCGATGGCACAGGCTACCGGTATTCTGGCGTTTAAAAGCGTAGGTAAACTGGAGCCGGGTGAACTCTATTACTTCGCGGGTATCGATGAGGCGCGCTTCAAGCGTCCGGTCGTGCCTGGTGATCAAATGATCATGGAAGTCACTTTTGAAAAAACGCGTCGCGGCCTGACTCGCTTCAAAGGCGTAGCTATGGTTGACGGCAAAGTTGTTTGCGAAGCGACAATGATGTGTGCGCGTAGCCGGGAGGCCTGATACGTGATTGATAAATCCGCCTTTATTCATCCTACCACCATTGTGGAAACGGGTGCCATCATTGGCGCAAACGTCCACATTGGCCCGTTTTGTATTGTTGGACCCCATGTCGAAATTGGTGAGGGTACAGTACTGAAATCTCACGTTGTCGTGAATGGTCATACCACCATTGGCTGCAACAATGAGATCTATCAGTTCGCCTCCATCGGCGAAGTTAACCAGGATCTTAAGTATGCTGGCGAACCGACCCGCGTGGAAATCGGCGATCGTAACCGCATTCGCGAAAGCGTCACCATTCATCGTGGTACAACGCAAGGCGGTGGATTGACGAAGGTGGGCAGCGACAACCTGTTTATGGTTAATGCGCATATTGCGCACGACTGTACCGTGGGTAGCCGCTGTATTCTCGCCAACAACGCAACGCTGGCGGGGCACGTATCGGTCGATGATTTCGCAATTATTGGCGGCATGACCGCAGTCCATCAGTTCTGCATCATCGGTGCACACGTGATGGTTGGCGGGTGCTCCGGTGTGGCGCAGGACGTCCCACCGTTTGTGATTGCGCAGGGCAACCATGCCACGCCGTTTGGCGTGAACATTGAAGGCCTTAAGCGTCGTGGCTTTAGCCGCGAAGCGATTACCGCGATCCGCAACGCGTACAAATTGCTGTACCGTAGCGGTAAAACGCTGGAAGAGGCGAAGCCGGAAATTGCCGAGCTGGCGAATAAGCACCCTGAAGTGAAAACGTTCATGGAATTCTTTGAACGTTCAACCCGTGGTCTGATTCGTTAATGGTCGACAGTCGTCCGCTTACTATCGCCCTGGTCGCCGGAGAAACCTCCGGCGATATTCTTGGTGCAGGTCTTATCCGCGCGCTTAAAGCCCGTGTACCCAATGCCCGCTTTGTGGGCGTGGCTGGGCCGCTGATGCAGGCCGAAGGCTGTGAAGCCTGGTATGAAATGGAAGAGCTGGCTGTGATGGGCATCGTCGAGGTGCTGGGCCGCCTGCGTCGCCTGCTGCATATTCGCGCCGATCTTACCCGCCGCTTTACCGACCTCAAGCCCGATGTCTTTGTCGGCATTGATGCACCTGATTTCAATATTACCCTTGAAGGGAACCTGAAAAAGCAGGGGATCAAAACTATCCATTACGTCAGCCCGTCCGTGTGGGCGTGGCGACAGAAACGCGTTTTCAAAATCGGACGGTCCACCAATCTGGTGCTGGCTTTTCTGCCTTTCGAAAAAGCGTTTTACGACAGGTTTAATGTCCCGTGCCGTTTTATCGGTCATACCATGGCGGATGCCATGCCGCTGGACCCTGATAAAAATGCGGCGCGTGACGAACTGGGCATCCCGCATGATGTGCACTGTCTGGCGCTGCTGCCAGGGAGCCGGGGTGCGGAAGTTGAAATGCTCAGTGCCGATTTCCTGAAAACGGCGCAAATTCTCCGCAAGACGTACCCAGACCTTGAAGTGGTCGTGCCGCTGGTGAATGCCAAACGCCGCGAGCAGTTTGAGCGTATCAAAGCCGAGGTTGCCCCGGATCTTCACGTCCGCCTGCTGGACGGGAAAGGGCGGCAAGCCATGTTTGCGAGCGATGCCGCACTGCTGGCTTCCGGCACGGCTGCGCTGGAGTGTATGCTGGCAAAATGCCCAATGGTGGTCGGTTATCGCATGAAACCGTTTACCTTCTGGCTGGCAAAACGTCTGGTAAAAACAGACTACGTATCCCTGCCAAACCTGCTTGCAGGTCGCGAGCTGGTGAAAGAACTCTTGCAGGATGAATGCCAGCCGCATGCACTGGCTGATGCATTACTGCCGCTGCTGGCCAACGGTAAAACCAGCCACCAGATGCATGATACTTTCCGTGAACTGCATCAACTGATCCGCTGTAATGCTGATGAGCAGGCGGCCGATGCGGTGCTGGAGTTAGCACAATGATGGAATTTATTTATCCCCATACCCACCTCGTTGCCGGTGTGGATGAAGTCGGTCGTGGTCCGTTAGTGGGTGCCGTTGTGACCGCGGCGGTGATCCTCGATCCAGCCCGCCCGATCCCTGGCCTGAACGACTCGAAAAAACTGAGCGAAAAGCGCCGCCTGGCGCTGTTCGATGAAATTAAAGAGAAGGCGCTGGCCTGGAGTCTCGGGCGCGCAGAGCCGGATGAGATCGACGATCTGAACATTCTGCACGCCACCATGCTGGCGATGCAGCGTGCCGTTGCTGGCCTGAAGATTGTGCCTGAGTATGTGCTGATCGACGGTAACCGTTGCCCGGCGTTGCCGATGCCTTCAATGGCTGTTGTTAAAGGCGATAGCCGCGTCGCAGAAATCAGTGCGGCGTCAATCATTGCCAAAGTGACGCGCGATGCCGAAATGGCCGCGCTGGACCTCACTTATCCCGCGTATGGTTTCGCCCAGCACAAGGGATATCCAACGGCTTTCCATCTGGAAAAGCTGGCTGAACATGGCGCAACTGAACATCATCGGCGCAGCTTTGGCCCGGTGAAACGCGCGCTGGGACTGGTGTCCTGAATCAAGACGCAAGCAATTAAGTAACGCGGGATCTGAAGATGGCTGAACCACGTTTCGTACACCTGCGGGTGCATAGCGACTACTCCATGATCGATGGGCTGGCAAAGACCGGGCCGCTGGTAAAGAAGGCGGCCTCGCTTGGCATGCCTGCGCTGGCGATCACCGATTTTACCAACCTGTGTGGCCTGGTGAAGTTCTACGGAACGGCGCATGGAGCAGGATTAAAGCCCATCGTCGGCGCGGATTTCCACGTGCAGAGCGACCTGCTCGGCGATGAGATGACGCAAATTTCCGTGTTAGCCATGAATAACACGGGCTATCAGAACCTCACTCTGCTGATCTCAAAAGCCTACCAGCGCGGCTACAGCGCGCTGGGTCCATGGATTGACCGCGACTGGCTGGCGGAGCTGAACGAAGGTCTGCTGCTGATCTCCGGTGGCCGTATGGGTGATGTCGGCAAATGTCTGCTACGCGGGAACAACGTGCTGGTGGATCAGTGCGTCTCGTTCTACGAAGAGTATTTCCCGGATCGCTATTACCTGGAGCTAATCCGTACCGGGCGTGCGGATGAAGAGAGCTATCTGCATGCGGCCGTCGCCCTGGCGGAAGCGCGTGGCCTGCCTGTGGTAGCCACCAACGATGTGCGCTTCCTTGAGCCGGGCGATTTTGACGCGCATGAAATTCGCGTCGCTATCCACGACGGCTTCACCCTCGACGATCCGAAACGTCCTCGCAACTACTCATCGCAGCAGTACATGCGCAGCGAAGAGGAAATGTGTGAGCTCTTCTCCGACATCCCGGAAGCGCTGGAAAACAGCGTAGAGATTGCCAAGCGCTGCAACGTCACCGTGCGTCTCGGCGAATATTTCCTGCCGCAGTTCCCGACGGGCGACATGACCACGGAAGATTTCCTGGTCATGAAATCGAAAGAGGGCCTTGAAGAGCGTCTGGAATTCCTCTTCCCGGATGAAGCGGTCCGTAAAGAGAAGCGTCCTGAATATGACGAGCGTCTGGATATTGAACTCCAGGTGATCAACCAGATGGGGTTCCCTGGCTACTTCCTGATCGTAATGGAGTTCATCCAGTGGTCGAAGGATAACGGCGTACCGGTTGGCCCGGGCCGTGGTTCAGGTGCCGGCTCGCTGGTGGCGTACGCATTGAAAATCACCGACCTCGATCCGCTGGAATTCGACCTGCTGTTCGAACGTTTCCTCAACCCGGAACGTGTCTCCATGCCCGACTTTGACGTCGACTTCTGCATGGAAAAACGCGACCAGGTGATTGAGCACGTGGCCGATATGTACGGTCGTGATGCGGTTTCACAGATCATTACCTTCGGTACGATGGCGGCGAAAGCGGTTATCCGCGACGTGGGCCGCGTTCTGGGCCACCCCTACGGTTTTGTCGATCGAATCTCTAAGCTGGTGCCGCCCGATCCGGGCATGACCCTGGCGAAAGCCTTTGAAGCTGAACCTCAGCTGCCGGAAATCTACGAAGCCGACGAAGAGGTGAAAGCGCTGATCGACATGGCGCGCAAGCTGGAGGGCGTCACGCGTAACGCCGGTAAGCATGCGGGGGGCGTGGTTATCGCCCCGACCAAAATCACTGACTTCGCGCCGCTGTACTGCGATGAAGCGGGCCAGCATCCGGTCACCCAGTTCGACAAGAACGACGTTGAATACGCCGGGCTTGTGAAGTTCGACTTCCTTGGTTTGCGTACGCTGACCATCATCAACTGGGCGCTGGAGATGATCAACGCCCGCCGTGAGAAGAACGGCGAGCCGCCGCTGGATATTGCGGCTATCCCGCTTGATGACAAGAAAAGTTTCGACATGCTGCAACGCTCCGAGACGACAGCCGTCTTCCAGCTTGAATCCCGCGGCATGAAAGATTTGATTAAGCGTCTGCAACCAGACTGCTTCGAAGATATGATCGCGCTGGTGGCCCTGTTCCGTCCGGGCCCGTTGCAGTCGGGGATGGTAGATAACTTTATCGACCGTAAGCACGGGCGCGAAGAGATTTCCTATCCGGATGTGCAGTGGCAGCATGAAAGCCTGAAGCCGGTACTGGAGCCAACCTACGGCATCATCCTGTATCAGGAACAGGTCATGCAGATCGCCCAGGTGCTTTCTGGTTACACCCTTGGCGGCGCAGATATGTTGCGTCGTGCGATGGGTAAGAAAAAGCCGGAAGAGATGGCCAAGCAGCGTTCCATCTTTGAAGATGGGGCGAAGAAAAACGGCGTCGATGGCGAACTGGCGATGAAAATCTTCGACCTGGTGGAAAAATTCGCCGGGTACGGATTTAACAAATCCCACTCCGCCGCCTATGCTTTGGTTTCGTATCAGACGCTGTGGCTGAAGGCTCACTATCCCGCTGAGTTTATGGCGGCGGTAATGACCGCCGATATGGACAACACCGAAAAGGTGGTTGGCCTGGTGGACGAGTGCTGGCGCATGGGGCTGAAGATCCTGCCGCCGGATATTAACTCGGGCCTGTACCATTTCCACGTCAACGATGACGGGGAAATCGTCTATGGGATCGGCGCGATCAAGGGCGTGGGTGAGGGGCCGATCGAGGCGATCATCGAAGCGCGTAACAACGGCGGCTATTTCCGCGAGCTGTTCGACCTGTGCGCCCGCACCGATACCAAAAAACTGAACCGGCGCGTGCTGGAAAAACTGATCATGTCCGGTGCGTTTGACCGGCTGGGGCCACACCGCGCCGCGCTGATGAACTCGCTCGGCGATGCGCTGAAAGCGGCCGATCAGCATGCTAAAGCGGAAGCCATTGGTCAGGCGGATATGTTCGGTGTGCTGGCGGAAGAGCCAGAGCAGATCGAGCAGTCCTATTCCAACTGCCAGCCGTGGCCAGAACAGGTGGTGCTGGATGGGGAGCGTGAGACGTTAGGCCTGTACCTGACGGGACACCCGATCAACCAATATCTGAAAGAAATTGAGCGCTATGTCGGCGGCCACAGGCTTAAAGACATGCATCCGACAGAACGTGGTAAAATCACCACGGCTGCGGGGCTCGTGATTGCTGCAAGGGTAATGGTCACCAAGCGCGGCAATCGTATCGGCATCTGTACCCTGGATGACCGTTCCGGGCGTCTGGAGGTGATGTTGTTCACCGACGCGCTGGATAAATACCAGCAATTGCTGGAAAAAGACCGCATACTTATCGTCAGCGGACAGGTCAGCTTTGATGACTTCAGCGGGGGGCTTAAAATGACCGCCCGCGAAGTGATGGACATTGACGAAGCCCGGGAAAAATATGCTCGCGGGCTTGCTATCTCGCTGACGGACAGGCAAATTGATGACCAGCTTTTAAACCGACTCCGTCAGTCTCTGGAACCCCACCGCTCGGGGACCATTCCAGTACATCTCTACTATCAGAGGGCGGATGCACGTGCGCGGTTGCGCTTTGGTGCAACGTGGCGTGTCTCTCCGAGCGATCGTTTACTGAACGATCTCCGTGGCCTCATTGGTTCGGAGCAGGTGGAACTGGAGTTTGACTAATACAGGAATACTATGAGTCTGAATTTCCTTGATTTCGAACAGCCGATTGCAGAGCTGGAAGCGAAAATCGATTCTCTGACAGCCGTAAGCCGTCAGGATGAAAAACTGGATATTAACATCGACGAAGAAGTGCATCGTCTGCGTGAAAAAAGCGTAGAACTGACGCGCAAAATCTTTGCCGATCTCGGCGCATGGCAGATCGCCCAGCTGGCGCGTCATCCACAGCGTCCGTACACCCTGGATTATGTCCGCCTGGCGTTTGACGAATTTGACGAACTGGCAGGCGACCGCGCATACGCTGACGATAAAGCTATCGTCGGCGGTATCGCGCGTCTGGATGGACGTCCGGTGATGATCATTGGTCACCAGAAAGGCCGTGAAACCAAAGAGAAGATCCGTCGTAACTTCGGTATGCCAGCACCAGAAGGCTACCGTAAGGCCCTGCGTCTGATGGAGATGGCTGAGCGTTTCAATATGCCAATCATCACCTTCATCGACACACCGGGTGCTTACCCGGGTGTTGGCGCAGAAGAGCGCGGTCAGTCTGAAGCCATCGCACGCAACTTGCGTGAGATGTCTCGCCTGAAAGTGCCGGTCATCTGTACCGTTATCGGTGAAGGTGGTTCCGGCGGTGCGCTGGCAATTGGCGTGGGCGATAAAGTGAATATGCTGCAGTACAGCACCTATTCCGTTATCTCTCCGGAAGGCTGTGCCTCCATTCTGTGGAAAAGTGCCGATAAAGCGCCGCTGGCTGCGGAAGCGATGGGCATCATTGCTCCACGTCTGAAAGAGCTGAAGCTGATCGACACCGTTATCCCTGAACCGCTGGGTGGCGCGCACCGTAAGCCGGAAGTGATGGCTGCTTCCCTGAAAGCGCAGCTGCTGGCAGATCTGGCGGATCTGGACGTGCTGAGCACAGAAGATCTGCTCAACCGTCGTTATCAGCGCCTGATGACCTACGGTTACGCGTAAGCCTCACAATTATCCTAAAAGCCGCACATTGTTGCGGCTTTTTTTATACCTGCCGTTTACCTTAACTATGCTTATCTGATGTTTTTCAAGGAGGTAAACCATGAACATCATTGCCATCATGGGGCCACACGGCGTCTTTTATAAAGACGAACCCATCAAGGAGCTGGAGCAAGCCCTTAAAGCACGCGGATATCAGCTAATCTGGCCGCAAAACAGCGCCGACCTGCTGAAATTCATCGAACACAATCCGCGCATCTGTGGCGTGATATTCGACTGGGACGAATACGACATGGAGTTGTGCAGCGAGATCAATAAGCTCAACGAATATCTTCCGCTGTACGCCTTTATCAACACTCACTCGACCATGGACGTCAGCGCACACGATATGCGTATGGCGCTGTGGTTCTTCGAATACTCACTCGGCGTTGCCGAGGACATTGCGACCCGCATTCAGCAGTACACCGGTGAATACCTTGATAACATCACCCCGCCGTTTACGCGTGCGCTGTTCACCTATGTGAATGAAGGGAAGTACACCTTCTGTACGCCAGGCCACATGGCGGGAACGGCCTATCAAAAAAGCCCGGTAGGGTGCCTGTTCTACGATTTCTTTGGCGGCAATACGCTGAAGGCGGACGTGTCGATTTCAGTGACCGAGCTGGGCTCGCTGCTGGATCATACCGGCCCGCATCTGGAAGCCGAAGAGTACATCGCCCGGACCTTTGGTGCCGAGCAGAGCTACATGGTGACCAACGGAACCTCGACGTCGAACAAGATCGTCGGGATGTATGCCGCGCCTGCCGGTAGCACCCTGCTGATTGACCGGAACTGCCATAAATCACTGGCGCATTTGCTGATGATGAGTGACGTCGTGCCGCTCTGGCTGTCTCCCACGCGTAATGCGCTGGGGATCCTCGGCGGCATTCCTCGCCGTGAGTTCGCGCATGAAGCCATTGAAAATAAGATCGCGGCGATCCCCGAGGCAAGCTGGCCTGTGCATGCGGTGATCACCAACTCCACCTATGACGGGCTGCTTTACAACACGAACTGGATCAAGCAGACGCTGGACGTGCCGTCGATTCACTTTGACTCCGCGTGGGTGCCTTACACCAATTTCCACCCGATTTACTCGGGTAAAAGTGGGATGAGCGGCGAGCGGGTGCCGGGCAAGGTGTTCTTCGAGACGCAGTCGACGCACAAAATGCTGGCCGCGTTTTCCCAGGCGTCTCTCATTCACATCAAGGGCGAATACGACGAGGACACCTTCAACGAAGCCTTCATGATGCACACGACCACGTCGCCCAGCTACCCGCTGGTGGCGTCCATCGAAACGGCGGCGGCGATGCTGCGCGGCAATCCCGGGAAACGCCTTATTAATCGTTCGGTGGAGCGGGCGCTGCATTTCCGAAAAGAGGTTCAGCGACTTAAAGATGAAGCGGACGGCTGGTTCTTTGATATCTGGCAGCCGGAAGAGATTGATGAAGCAGAATGCTGGCCCGTCGCGCCGGGGGAGAGCTGGCACGGTTTTCGGGATGCTGATGCAGACCACATGTTCCTCGATCCGGTTAAGGTGACGATCCTGACGCCGGGTATGGATGAGCAGGGTGTGATGGGTGAGGAAGGGATCCCGGCTGCGCTGGTGGCGAAGTTCCTTGATGAACGCGGCGTGGTGGTGGAGAAAACCGGCCCCTATAATTTGCTGTTCCTGTTCAGTATCGGGATCGATAAAACCCGCGCGATGGGGCTGCTGCGCGGACTGATGGAGTTTAAGCGCGCATACGATCTTAACCTGCGGGTGAAGAATATGCTGCCGGATCTCTACGCGGAAGATCCTGACTTCTACCGCAATATGCGTATTCAGGATCTGGCCCAGGGGATCCACAGGCTGATCCGCCAGCACGATCTGCCGCGCCTGATGCTGCAGGCATTTGATGTTCTGCCTGAAATGAAGCTGACGCCGCACAGGGCGTGGCAGCGCCAGGTGAAAGGGGAGGTTGAAACCATTGAGCTGGAGAACCTGGTCGGGCGGGTATCAGCCAACATGATCCTGCCTTATCCGCCGGGCGTACCGCTGCTGATGCCGGGCGAGATGATCACCGAGGAGAGCCGGGCGGTGCTCGATTTCCTGCTGATGCTCTGTTCGATAGGGCGCCACTATCCGGGCTTTGAGACGGATATTCACGGTGCGAAACGCGATGATAACGGCGTGTACTGGGTGAGAGTCCTAAAATAAAAGGGGCCGCTTGCCAGGGGCGGGTTGTCGGTTGTAACGTTCAGGGCACCATAAAAAGGAGAAACTATGCTGGGTTTAAAAGCTGTTCATCATATTGCGATCATTGCCACCGATTACGCGAAAAGTAAGGCCTTTTACTGCGACATTCTCGGCTTTACGCTGTTGAGCGAGGCCTACCGCGAGGAGCGCGATTCCTGGAAAGGCGATCTGGCGTTAAACGGACAATATGTGATTGAACTGTTCTCTTTTCCTTTCCCGCCAGCGCGTCCTTCGCGCCCGGAAGCCTGCGGCCTGCGCCACCTGGCCTTCAGCGTCGATAACCTGGACAGCGCGGTAAAGCATCTGGAAGCCCACGGCGTGGCCTGTGAAGCAATTCGCATCGATCCCTTCACCGATAAACGTTTCACTTTTTTCAACGATCCGGACGGTCTGCCGCTGGAGCTTTATCAGCAGTAATCGCCGTCATGTGTGATAATGCCCGTTCAGTTCGGGCATTTTTTATGTGTAATTTCCTATGACCTTACCCGCTATCGCGCACGCCGTTTCACCCTACCGCCAGCTGCTGGTGGGGTTCAGCGGTGGCCTGGATTCCACCGTTTTGCTGCACCGTCTTAAGCTCTGGCGCGACCGTGAGCCTGACGTCCAGCTGCGGGCGATGCATATCCATCACGGCTTAAGCCCCCATGCCGACGACTGGGTGGCGCACTGCGAAGCGGTGTGCTCAGGGTGGGCGATCCCGCTAATCGTTGAACGCGTCACGCTTGAGGATGAAGGGCTGGGTATTGAGGCGCAGGCGCGCAAAGCCCGCTACGCCGCGTTTTCCGGCGCGTTACAGCCTGGAGAAGCGTTGGTCACCGCGCAGCATCTGGACGACCAGTGCGAGACGTTTTTACTGGCGCTCAAGCGGGGCAGCGGGCCTGCGGGTTTATCCGCCATGCCTGAGCGTGCTGGTTTTGCTGAAACAGAGCTCATCCGCCCGCTACTGGGTGAGACGCGCGCATCACTGGAAGCCTGGGCGCAGCAACATCATCTGCGCTGGATTGAAGACGAAAGCAATCAGGACGACAGTTACGACCGTAACTTCCTGCGCCTGCGCGTCTTACCGCTGCTGAGTGAGCGCTGGGCCCATTTTTCCGAAGCGGTGGCCAGAAGTGCCATGCTTTGTGCTGAACAGGAAAGCTTGCTGGATGAGTTGCTGAGCGGGGAGCTGAATACGCTGACTACCGCTGACGGTGCCCTGAACATTGCGCCGTTGAAAGTGATGAACCCCGTGCGTCGGGCTGCTCTGATTCGTCGCTGGCTGGCTTCCCACCGTGCGGTTATGCCGTCCCGGGCGATGCTCAACCGTATCTGGGAAGAAGTTGCACAGGCGCGGGAAGATGCCGCACCGTGTATACGCCTGAATGGTTATGACGTCAGGCGCTATAAAGAGCAACTCTGGTGGGTGAAATCTGTGCCGTCGCTGGCTGACGTTGTGCTTGACTGGCCGTCGCCGGAAAAAGCATTAACGCTACCGTTGAATGCCGGTGTCGTTGCGTTAAGCCATTCGGGCAATGTGCGTCTACCTGAGCCGGACGAGAACGTCACCATACGCTTCAGGGCCAGCGGCATGCTGCATATCGTTGGGCGTAACGGCGGGCGTAAACTGAAGAAAATCTGGCAGGAACAGAACGTTCCGCCCTGGCGACGTGATACCACGCCGCTTCTGTTTTACGGCGACACGCTCATCGCGGCGGCAGGTGTGTTTATTACCCAGGAAGGGTGGGCTGAAGCGGGTGTCAATTTTGAATGGAAAGCGTAACGGGCAGCCTGGCTGCCCGTTGGTTATCAGGATTCGCTCACCACGACGGTGCCGATTTCCGGATGGCTGAAACTGGCAATTTTGTCGAGGCGTAGCTCACGCGTTGCACCTGCATCTTCCACAACCAGGTATTCCACATTTTTACGGGAAACCAGATCGCTGGCCTTTGCCTTTAGCACTTCGCCATCTTTTAGCTCCAGCGTCAGTATTAAATGATGCTGGCAGGCGAGTTCGAGGTTGTCATAGTCATCACAATTGATGGGTTGATAGATATCATTCATCGACATAATCGCTCACCAGTAAATTCGCCGCAGCATACGCTGCTTTTTCCCTGACCGATTCAGAAAGGCTCTCATCAGAGGCCACTTCATTCAGCACGTTCAATACACAGCCCAACGCATCCGGGATGTACCCCAGATCTCCGCTGGCAATTTCCGCATACCGTCTGCGAATCAACTCACAATAATTATTCACATCACCTCCTGCCAGCGTACTGACTTACTGTGAGATATCATTAAGCCTACGAAGTTAAACTCGGTTTAGCAAGGTGACTATACCATACTCATTTAAGCAATATCAGCGCCTTGATAACGGGGTGCCACCACCTCGTAACAGCCTTTTGCTGCGGTTTTCGCTACAATGTACGCCTGATTCGAAAGGAGTTCTCTCATGGCGCTGAAAGCGACAATTTATAAAGCTGTGGTCAATGTGGCGGATCTTGACCGTAACCAGTTTCTGGATGCGTCATTGACGCTGGCGCGTCACCCTTCTGAAACCCAGGAGCGCATGATGCTGCGCCTGCTGGCGTGGATTAAGTATGCCGACGAGCGTCTGCAATTTACCCGTGGTTTAAGCGCGGAAGATGAACCGGAAGCCTGGCTGCGCAACGATCATCTGGGTATCGATTTATGGATTGAGCTTGGCCTGCCGGATGAACGCCGGATCAAAAAGGCGTGCACCCAGTCAGCTGAAGTGGCGTTGTTTGCCTATAACCAGCGCGCGGCGGAGATCTGGTGGCAGCAAAACAAAAATAAATGTGCGCAGTTCAAAAATCTTACCGTCTGGTATCTGGATGATGAACAACTGGCACAGCTGAGCGCATTCGCCAGCCGGACAATGGCGCTTCAGGCAACGATTCAGGACGGCGCCATCTGGCTTTCCGATTCTCAGAATAATCTGGAAATTCATCTCACGGCCTGGCAGCCCGTATCATGATTGAGTTGTCCCGAAACGTCAGCATCCCTGATCACGAGCTGGAGATCACCGCCATCCGTGCTCAGGGCGCAGGGGGGCAGCACGTTAACAAGGCCTCAACGGCTATCCATTTGCGCTTTGACATCCGGGCCTCCAGCCTGCCAGAGTATTATAAAGAAAGCCTGCTCGCCGCCAGCCATCATCTGATCACCAGTGAAGGTGTGATTGTGATTAAAGCGCAGGAATATCGCAGCCAGGAAATGAACCGGGAAGCGGCACTTTCCAGACTGGCGGCGGTCATAAAAGAGCTGACGGCTGTACAAAAAAGTCGCCGGGCAACACGTCCAACGCGGGCATCGAAAGAACGTCGGTTGTCATCGAAGGCGCAGAAATCCACCGTAAAGTCACTGCGTGGCAAAGTCCGTCATCCGTAATGTGACGAAAGGGACACACTTTTTCATAAGGAATGTATTGTGAAAAAAGCATTATTATCAGCGCTGGCCGTGACAAGCCTGTTCGCGCTTTTTGGCTGTAACAACCGTTCAGAAACACAGGTACTACAGCCAACGCAAAACGAAGAATTGAAGCCGATGCAGCAGAGCTGGCGCGGCGTATTGCCATGTGCAGATTGTGAAGGCATCGAAACCTCTCTGTTCCTGCAAAAAGATGGCACCTGGGTGATGAACCAGCGCTATCAGGGGGCGAAAGAGCCGTCTTCTTTTGCAACATACGGAACATGGGCGCGTACGGCTGAAAAGCTGGTATTGACTGATACCACGGGCGATAAAACGTATTTCCGCGCCAAAGGCGAGGGGATGGAGATGCTCGATCGCGAAGGCAATCCGATTGAATCCCAGTTCAACTACACGCTGGCCCCGGTAAAAGCGACCCTGCCTGCAACCCCAATGGCGATGCGAGGGATGTATTTCTACATGGCGGATGCGGCGATCTTCACGGACTGTGCGACCGGGAAGAAAGTCAGCGTGGCGAACAATGCCCAGCTGGAGCGTGACTATGCCGTCGCGCGCGGTAACGACAGCAAACCAGTGTTGCTGACGGTTGAAGGGCATTTTACGCTGGAGCCAAACCCCGATAGCGGTGAGCTGGTGAAAACGCTGGTGGCAGATAAAGACGCGAAGTTTGCTGCGGGTAAAGACTGCGAAAGCAAATAAGTTATAGCCATTAAAAAACCCCGCACTGGCGGGGTTTTTTTGTTTCTTAGCCTTTGATGGCTTTCACCAGGTAATCAAGAATGTCGCCCGTCTTGATCATCTGTTTTTCGCCGTTGCGACGGTACTTGTATTCAATCTCGTCGCTGTCGAGGTTACGGTCGCCGATGACGATGGTGTGTGGAATACCGATCAGTTCCATATCAGCAAACATCACGCCAGGACGCTCTTTACGGTCATCCATCAGCACGTCGATACCTTTCGCGCTCAGCTCAGCGTAGAGTTTCTCTGCCAGCTCCTGCACGCGGTAAGACTTGTGCATGTTCATTGGCAGGATCGCCACCTGGAACGGCGCGATGTTATCCGGCCAGACGATTCCGCGTTCGTCATAGTTCTGCTCGATAGCGGCCGCAACAACGCGCGTTACCCCAATGCCGTAGCAGCCCATGGTCAGAACCTGGTTACGACCATCTTCGCCCTGAACGGCAGCGTTCATTGCGCGCGAGTACTTATCGCCCAGCTGGAAGATGTGGCCTACTTCGATACCGCGTTTAATCATCAGGGTACCCTTGCCGTCCGGGCTTGGATCGCCTGCGACCACGTTACGGATGTCAGCCACTTCCGGCGTCGCCACGTCACGATCCCAGTTGATGCCGAAGTAGTGTTTACCGTCGATGTTTGCCCCTGCAGCGAAGTCGCTCATCGCCGCAACGGTGCGGTCAATCACTACAGGAATAGGCATATTCACCGGACCCAGAGAACCTGGGCCTGCGTTCACCACGGCGCGGATTTCGGCTTCCGTCGCGAAGGTCAGCGGGCTGGCAACCTGCGGCAGCTTCTCGGCTTTCACTTCGTTCAGCTCGTGATCGCCACGGACCAGCAGGGCTACCAGCGGGTAAGCGCTGCCTTCAGCCGATTTCACCAGCAGGGTTTTCACGGTTTTTTCGATCGGCAGATTAAACTGTTCAACCAGCTCGGCGATGGTTTTCGCGTTTGGCGTATCAACCAGCGTCATCTCTTGCGTTGCCGCGCCGCGTGGTTCTTTTGGTGCCAGCGCTTCTGCGAACTCAATGTTGGCGGCGTAATCAGAGGAGTCAGAGAAAATTACATCGTCTTCGCCGCTCTGCGCCAGAACCTGGAATTCATGAGAGGCGCTACCGCCGATTGAACCGGTATCAGCCTGTACAGCACGGAAATCCAGCCCCATGCGGGAGAAGATTTTGCTGTAGGCCACGTACATTTTGTCGTAGGTCTCTTGCAGTGATTCCTGAGAAGTATGGAAAGAGTAGGCATCTTTCATCAGGAATTCGCGAGAGCGCATAACGCCAAAGCGTGGGCGCACTTCGTCACGGAACTTGGTTTGGATCTGGAAGAAGTTCAGCGGCAGCTGTTTGTAAGAGCTCAGCTCGTTACGGATCAGATCGGTGATCACTTCTTCATGCGTTGGGCCGAGGACGAATGGACGATCGCCACGATCGGCAATACGCAGCAGTTCAGGACCGTACTGCTCCCAGCGACCGCTCTCCTGCCACAGTTCAGAAGGCTGAACGACCGGCATTAACACCTCGATAGCACCGGCGTTGTTCATCTCTTCACGCACGATGTTTTCGACTTTTTTCAGGACGCGCACGCCGGTCGGCAGCCAGGTGTATAACCCGGAGGCCAGCTTGCGGATCATCCCGGCGCGCAGCATCAGCTGGTGGCTGATCACCTCGGCGTCGGCAGGTGTCTCCTTCAGAGTGGAGAGCAGATATTGGCTAGTACGCATGTTGTTACGGTTCCATTTCGACGATTGGAACAGGCTGAAACACCAGCCTGACACAAAAAAAGTGGTTTAGTTTACCAGTGTGGCAAAGATGCCAAAAGAGAGGAGAACAAAATTACCTGGGTTCCAGGGCAAACACTTCAAAACCTGCATCAGTTACGCGCCAGCGCACGTTAAAGTCCAGCAGCCAGACGGCGTACGTTTTTCCTGCGTCTTCCTCTTTGCGGTAGGCGGGACGAGGGTCCTGCGCCAGGACTTCGACGATAAAGTCACGCAGACGAGGATAGCGCTTTTCCAGCTGGCTGATTTGCGTCGTTATTTCAGATGTGAAGTAAACCGGCATCTCTGCCTGTGGGGCGTCCTGAGCATAGCTTGCACGGGCATCCGGCAGCGCTTCGGCGAAGGGCAGGTAAGGTTTAATATCGATGACCGGCGTGCCATCAACCAGGTCAAGGCTACCTATCTCCAGGATCACCCGATCTTTCTGACAGCGTATCCCTTTCAGTTCGACCAGCGACATCCCGACTGGATTCGGTCGGAACGTTGAGCGGGTGGCAAAAACTCCCATTCTGGCATTTCCGCCCAGACGAGGAGGACGCACGGTAGGACGCCAGCCGCCTTCCATGGTCTGGTGAAACACAAACACCACCCATAAATGGCTGAATGCCTCAAGCCCGCGCACTGCATCGGCCTGATTATACGGCGCGACAAGATGCAGCTCGCCGCCGCCGTTAAGGACCAGTCCCGGCTGACGCGGCACGGCGAACTTTTCTTTATAAGGGGAGCGGATCACGCCTATCGGCTCGAACTGAAATGAACTCATTTCGCCGTGATGTTAAGCGCAGAACCGATACATACCGCCTGACGGTAGCAGCCCGGCGTACCACTGGTGACCTCGCAACTGTGCAGCAGCACCGCGTTGGCTTTCATTTTCGACGCGTTGATTTGCATACGCTTGCGGGCTGTTGGGATATTTGGAGGGGAGTCCTGATTCGTTGCCTGGCAGGATTCGCCGCTCACTTCGCCCAGTTCACGGAATGGCTTACCGACCAGCTCGTCGGCTTTGGTAATAATACGTACCGGCGCAGCGCGAGGCGCTTTCGGTTTTGCTGGCTCCGCTTTTGGCGGGGTTGCAGTGCTTTGAACGGGTTCAACAGGAGATCTGCTTAGCATAGAACAGCCGCTCAGCATCAGTGCTAAAAGACAGATCGGTAAAGCACGCATAATAGTTCCTCAGTGGATAATCAAAACGTCAGATATTGAAGCAGTTGACCGCACAAATGACAAGACGGGCAAATGCCCGTCTTGATGATATTACACTGAGGTGAGATTACCAGCCTTTAACCGCGCCGCCGTTAAACACCTTATTGGCTTCCTGGTAAACTTCTTCAGACTGATATGCCTGCAGGAATTTCTTCACGTTTTCCGCGTCCTTGTTGTCTTCGCGAGTCACGATCAGGTTGACGTACGGGGAATCTTTGTCTTCAACAAAGATGCCATCTTTCGCAGGGGTCAAACCGATCTGGCTGGCGTAAGTGGTGTTGATAACGGCCAGCGCGATCTGTGCATCGTCCAGAGAACGTGGCAGCTGAGGGGCTTCCAGCTCAACAATTTTCAGATTTTTCGGGTTTTCGGTCACGTCCAGAACGGTCGGCAACAGGCCAACACCTTCTTTCAGTTTAATCAGGCCCACTTTCTGGAGCAGAAGCAGCGAACGGCCAAGGTTGGTTGGGTCGTTAGGGACGGCAACCTGTGAACCCGGCTGGAGTTCATCCAGAGATTTAATTTTCTTGGAATAACCGGCAATCGGGTAAACGAAGGTGTTACCGACAGCAACCAGCTTGTAGCCGCGATCTTTGATCTGTTGATCCAGGTACGGTTTATGCTGGAAGGCGTTAGCGTCAATGTCGCCTTTGCTCAGCGCTTCGTTCGGCAGAACGTAATCGTTGAAGGTCACCAGCTCAACGTCCAGGCCATATTTTTCTTTCGCGATTTTCTGCGCGGCCTCAGCAACCTGCTGCTCTGCACCGACGATAACGCCTACTTTGATGTGGTTCGGATCTTTTTCGTCCTGACCGCAACCCACCAGTGCCAGCGAACCAATCAGTGCGCCTACTGCTGCAAAGGTCTTAAATTTAAACGCCATGTTATATCCTTAACTCGTCGAGTTTGTGTTGTTTGTAACGTTATTTATGCGTAACAGCCCGGACGATACGATCGCCAGAGAATTGGATTAAGTAAACCAGCACAACCAGCAATACCAGAACGGTATTCATTACGGTAGCGTTATAGCCAATATAGCCGTACTGATATCCAATCTGGCCTAAACCGCCAGCACCCACGGCGCCGCCCATCGCGGAATAACCGACCAGGGTGATAAGCGTGATGGTTGCTGCATTCACCAGCCCAGGCAGCGCCTCAGGCAGCAGAACTTTGCGAACGATCTGCATTGGCGTCGCACCCATAGCGCGGGAAGCTTCAATCAGGCCTGTTGGGATTTCCAGCAGGGCGTTTTCCACCATACGGGCGATAAACGGCGCGGCGCCTACGGTTAGCGGGACAATTGCCGCCTGCAAACCAATCGACGTCCCGACAATAACGCGTGTAAAGGGAATCATCCACACCAGCAGGATAATAAACGGTATAGAACGGAAAATGTTCACCAGCGCAGAGAGCGTGCGATACAGCTTCGCGTTTTCAATAATTTGACCCGGGCGCGTGACGTACAGCAGTACGCCGACCGGCAGCCCAATCACAAAACCAAAAAAGCCCGATACGAAGGTCATTGCCAGCGTTTCCCAAACGCCGCGAACCAGTAGCCACATCATCGGCTCAGACATAACCCAGCACCTCTACTTTTACGTGATGTTCTTGCAGCCAGGCAATTGCCGCCTGGGTTTCTTCCTGTGTGCCGTGCATTTCCGTCAGCATAATGCCGAACTTCACGCCACCGGCGTAGTCCATCTGCGCGCTAATAATGTTGTTATTCACGTTAAAGCGACGCGCGGTTTCGGACAGCAGCGGTGCGTCAACGGACTGGCCCGTGAACTCCATGCGCAGCATCGGGACGCTGTCAGGCGTTGCGTCTGTTTTTAAACGTTCCAGATAATCTTCCGGAATATCCAGATGCAGTGTGGACTGAATGAACTGCTGAGCCAGAGGCGTTTTCGGGTGCGAGAAGACTTCGCTGACCGTGTCCTGCTCAATCAGCTCACCGTTGCTGATGACGGCGACGCAGTCACAGATACGCTTCACCACGTCCATTTCGTGCGTGATAAGGAGGATAGTCAGGCCCAGACGACGGTTAATGTCTTTCAGCAGTTCCAGGATAGAACGCGTGGTGGCCGGATCTAACGCGCTGGTGGCTTCATCACACAGCAGCACTTTTGGGTTGCTTGCCAGCGCGCGAGCGATTGCTACACGCTGCTTTTGCCCGCCTGAGAGGTTGGCCGGGTAGCTGTCATGTTTATCACCCAGCCCAACCAGATCCAGCAGTTCGGTGACGCGTCGGGTAACCTCTTCTTTTGGTGTGTTATCCAGCTCCAGCGGCAACGCCACGTTTCCAAAAACCGTGCGTGAGGCCAGCAGGTTAAAGTGCTGGAAAATCATGCCAATCTGGCGACGCGCTTTGGTGAGTTCTTTTTCTGAGAGAGCGGTAAGCTCCTGGCCGCCAACTTCTACGCTGCCCTGGGTCGGGCGCTCAAGCAGGTTAACACACCGGATCAGCGTACTTTTACCCGCACCCGATGCGCCAATGACGCCATAAATCTGACCAGCAGGCACATGCAGGCTGACGTTGTTCAGCGCCTGAATGGTTCGGTTCCCCTGCTGGAACACTTTGGTGATATTGGAAAGTTTAATCATTAGATTATTTTTATCGTATGTAAGTTAGCCGTGGCATTTTCTTCTGCCAGATACGGGGAATGACCGTAAACAAAATGGATGTTAAGGCATCCAGACGTCTAAATCAATCCACCTCTGTGCGATGAGCACTTTATTGCGCTGCGATTCATGAGATACTAGCTGAACAAGCCTTTTTCAGGAGCAAACCGGTGGCAAAATCTGTACCCGCAATTTTTCTCGATCGTGACGGCACAATTAATGTGGATCACGGTTACGTCCATGAGATTGATGAGTTCGAATTTATTGAGGGCGTAATAGATGCCATGCGCCAGCTGAAAGAGATGGGCTATGCGCTGGTGGTGGTAACTAATCAGTCCGGTATCGCCCGGGGTAAATTCACCGAAGCGCAGTTCGAGACGCTGACGGAATGGATGGACTGGTCTCTGGCCGATCGTGGCGTCGATCTTGATGGCATCTATTATTGTCCGCATCATCCACAGGGAACAGTAGAAGCGTATCGTCAGACATGTGATTGCCGTAAGCCACACCCGGGCATGTTTATCTCTGCACAGGAATTCCTGCACATTGATATGGCCGCGTCTTTTATGGTGGGCGATAAACTGGAGGATATGCAGGCAGCGGCGGCGGCAGGTGTGGGAACCAAAGTATTAGTGCGGACCGGTAAACCAGTCACCCCAGAAGCAGAAAATGCAGCTGACTGGGTGATAACTAGTCTGGCAGATCTGCCAAAAGAGATTAAAAAGCACCAAAAATAGACGTTTTGGTGAAAAGGTGAGCGGTTGAAATAAAAATGCATTTTTCCGCTTGTCATTCCTCGGCGGCTCCCTATAATGCGCCTCCATCGACACGGCGGATGTGAATCACTTCACAGACTACCCGGTCGGTTGAAGAGAAAAAATCCTGAAATAACGGGTTGACTCTGAAAGAGGAAAGCGTAATATACGCCACCTCGCGACAGAGCGCTGAAGCGCGTCGCAACTG
>NZ_JBMKHQ010000022.1:0-24067 GCF_049237385.1 Enterobacter cloacae complex sp. IR5412
GGTGGTCCCACCTGACCCCATGCCGAACTCAGAAGTGAAACGCCGTAGCGCCGATGGTAGTGTGGGGTCTCCCCATGTGAGAGTAGGGAACTGCCAGGCATCAAATTTAGCGTGCTGATATGGCTCAGTTGGTAGAGCGCACCCTTGGTAAGGGTGAGGTCCCCAGTTCGACTCTGGGTATCAGCACCACTTTATACTTAGGTTAAAGTTCGGCAAGAAGTAAAAGAATTTGTCTGGCGGCTTTAGCGCGGTGGTCCCACCTGACCCCATGCCGAACTCAGAAGTGAAACGCCGTAGCGCCGATGGTAGTGTGGGGTCTCCCCATGTGAGAGTAGGGAACTGCCAGACATCAAACAAGTAGAAAGGCCATCCGAAAGGATGGCCTTTTTGCGTTATGCCCTCAGCTAAACCAATTTCCTTATCAGATATTCCAACGAGTGCCGTTAATACCTTACTTGACGTATTAAAGCGTCTTAACCCAGCTATAAATGAATTCACGGAATGCATAATGCTTACTCGCAGCAGCGTTAAATCAATTCAGTGATTCAGACGGAGGTTGTATGGGTAAGGAAATAGGGCTATAAAAAAAACAGGATACTGAATCTAAAATTATCTGATGATATCTGAGAGGGGAAATATACATCCCTTTGATTAGATAAAATAAAAGCGCGGCGATAGCCGCGCTTTTAAAAGTATTATTTAGTCAGGGCGACAATACCGAGAGTCAGGCCAGCTATTGCTGCGGCGCCACCGGCAATCGCACCTGCTGTTTCCCAGTTATCCTGGGTAGTCCCCTTCATACAGGTATTGGTGTGAACCAGTCGCCCCTGATCGTCGTATACCGGTACACAGGGAGAGTCGTGCGCGCAACCAGCAAGCAGCGCAGCGAGGAGTGCAACGGAAAGGAATCTTTTCATGATGTTACCTCAATATGATCGCTTATTCGCTTAAGAGCCGATGCGGCAATTTACGAATTGATGATTATTTTACCACCGCACTAATACCATACAGCACGGGGAATAATCTCAAATTGTGTGGATTGTAAAAATCATGGAGAAAAAAGAGGGGCGTTGATTATTTATGGAGGAAATGTGAAGAGATGTCTTTTTATTAGAATGCTGACAGGAAATAAAAAAGGCACCAGAGGTGCCTTTATGATTTTCATTAATCCTTATGCTTTGTAAACCGTCTCCGGACAACAATGAAGAAAACAGGAACAAAGAAAATGGCCAGCAGAGTGGCTGACAGCATCCCGCCCATCACGCCCGTCCCGACAGCGTTTTGTGCCCCACTACCTGCGCCACTACTGATGACCAGAGGCATAACACCAAGGATAAATGCCAGAGAGGTCATCAGGATAGGGCGCAGACGCATACGTGAGGCTTCCAGCGTGGCTTCAATAATCCCTTTGCCTTCTTTATCCATAAGATCCTTGGCGAACTCAACGATCAGTATGGCGTTTTTGGCTGATAAACCAATTGTCGTAAGCAGACCAACCTGGAAGTAAACGTCATTGTTCAGCCCACGTATTGATGCAGCCAGAAGCGCGCCGATCACCCCCAGGGGCACAACCAGCATGACCGAGAATGGAATTGACCAGCTTTCATAGAGAGCCGCCAGACACAGGAACACCACAATCAGTGAAATGGCATACAGTGCTGGAGCCTGATTTCCGGAAAGACGTTCCTGATAAGACATCCCCGTCCAGTCGTAGCCAATTCCGGAAGGCAGTTTCGACGCAAGGCTTTCCATCATCTCCATTGCCTCACCGGTACTTTTGCCTGGCGCAGACTCACCGAGGATCTCCATTGATGGCATCCCATTGTAACGTTCCAGACGAGGTGAGCCGTACACCCAGTGAGAGCTGCTAAAGGCAGAGAAAGGCACCATTTCGCCGTTAGCACTACGCACATACAGGTCGTTAATATCTCCTGGTAACATACGGAAGCGAGCATCAGCCTGGACATAAACTTTTTTCACGCGTCCATGATCGATAAAGTCGTTCACATAAGTGCCACCCAATGCTGTTGAGATGGTCTGATTGACATCAGATATGCTCACACCCAGCGCCTGGGCCTTCTCCTGGTCGACATCCAGTTTGTACTGTGGCGTATCTTCCAGTCCGTTAGGACGCACGCGGACCAGTAAGTCAGGATGTTCCCTTACCATGCCAAGCAGTTGGTTACGTGCCTGCGTGAGCTGCGTATGTCCCAGGTTTGCCTGGTCAATCAGTTCAAAGTCAAAGCCTGTTGCGGTACCCAGTTCAATAATGGCAGGGAGGTTAAACGGAAATACAAGACCATCTTTGATCCGGCTAAACGCTTTCGTTGCGCGGCTGACAATCGCCTCAACGCCGTTTTCCTTGCCCGGGCGTTCTTCCCATGGCTTCAGGCTGACGAAAGCGATACCGGAGTTCTGCCCCTGCCCGCTAAAGCTAAATCCGTTTACGGTAAAGACCGATTCAACGTTCGCTTTCTCTTTCGTCAGATAATAGTCCTGAACCTGATCGAGTACCTGCTGGGTACGCATCTGCGTCGCCCCTGCCGGCAGCTGAACCATCGTCATAAACACCCCCTGATCCTCTTCCGGCAGGAAGGAGGAAGGCAGGCGCAGGAACAGTACTGCCATGCCGCCGACGATGATGACGTAAACCAGCAGATAGCGTCCGGTCTTACGTAAAATGCCGCTCACGCTGTTGCTGTAGTGCTCCACGCTCTTATCAAAAAGCGCGTTAAACCAGCCGAAGAATCCACCTTTCTTTTCATGATGGTCGCTGGAAACCGGTTTGAGCAGCGTTGCACATAAAGCAGGCGTTAATATCAACGCCACCAGCACCGATAAGGCCATCGCGGAGACAATGGTCAGCGAGAACTGGCGATAGATAGCCCCGGTTGAACCTCCAAAAAATGCCATCGGAATAAACACCGCTGAAAGCACCATGGCAATGCCCACCAGAGCGCCCTGGATTTGCTCCATCGACTTCTGGGTCGCCTCTTTTGGCGGCAGCTTGTCCTCAACCATGACGCGTTCTACGTTCTCAACCACCACGATGGCATCATCGACGAGCAAACCTATCGCCAATACCATCCCGAACATCGTCAGGGTGTTAATGGAGAAACCAAACGCAGCCAGTACCGCGAAGGTACCCAGTAGCACCACGGGCACGGCAATAGTCGGAATAAGGGTCGCCCGCAGGTTTTGCAGGAACAAGTACATCACCAGGAACACGAGAACGATCGCTTCAAACAGCGTCTTCACCACTTCATGGATTGAGATCTTCACGAAAGGTGTGGTGTCGTACGGATAAACGACTTTCAGGCCCTGAGGGAAGAAGGGCTGCAACTGCGCCAGTTTACTCTTAATGGCGGCAGCGGTATCCAGCGCGTTTGCGCCAGTCGCCAGCTTGATCCCGAGCCCCGTTGCTGCCTGGCCATTGATTTTGGTGACCATGTTGTAGTTTTCGCCACCAAGCTCAATGCGGGCCACATCTTTCAGGTGGACCATTGAACCGTCCTGGTTCACCTTCAGCGTCACACGGCCAAACTCCTCCGGCGATTTCAGGCGCGTTTGAGCAATAATTGAGGCGTTCAGTTGCTGCCCTGGTACGGACGGCGTACCTCCCAACTGGCCCGCAGCAATCTGGTCGTTCTGCGTTTTCAGTTGGTTAATGACATCCAACGGCGTGAGCTGATATTTATTCATCGCGTTGCTGTCCAGCCAGATGCGCATTGCATACTGCGCACCGAACAGCTGCACATCACCGACGCCGGAAGTACGGCTGATCGCATCTTTTACGTTAGAAGCGACATAGTCGGAGATATCATCCTGAGTGAGGTTTTTATTATCCGACACAAATCCCGCGACCAGCAGGAAGCTGCTGCTGGATTTTTCCACGCCGATCCCCTGTTGCTGTACTTCTTGCGGTAGCAGCGGCATAGCGAGCTGGAGTTTGTTCTGAACCTGCACCTGCGCGATATCAGGATCCGTACCCGACTCGAACGTCAGGGTGATGGTGACGTTACCGGCAGAATCACTGGTGGACGACATGTACATCAGATTGTCGATTCCGTTCATGTTCTGTTCGATAACCTGCGTCACGGTATCCTGGACCGTCTGGGCATCAGCGCCAGGGTAGGTCGCTGTCACCGCAACTGCTGGCGGCGCAATGGTTGGATATTGCGCCACCGGCAGTTTTAAAATGGCCAGCCCGCCCGCAATCATCAGAATGATGGAGAGCACCCAGGCGAAAACAGGCCGTTGAATAAAGAAATTAGCCATCTTGTTATCCCTTAACTGGCTGGAGTCGCGGCGGTATCAGGAATAGCCACGGCGGTGACGCCAGGGCGAACTTTTTGCAGGCCGCTGATAATGACGCGGTCGCCATTTTTCAGACCTTCCGTGATCAACCACCGATCGCCAATCGCCTGCGGTGCAACGACAGTGCGAGATTCCACCTGGTTTTTATCGTTTACCACAAGCACGGTTGCATCACCGCGAGGTGTACGGGTTACCCCCTGCTGGGGAACAAGGATGGCATCAGGCTGTGTGCCTTCGTCAATGCGTGCACGGACAAACATACCCGGTAACAGCATATGCTGAGGGTTAGGGAAGAGAGCGCGAAGGGTGATTGAGCCGGTACTTTCATCTACCGTGACATCAGAGAACTGGAGCGTTCCTTTCAGCGGATAAGGCTGGCCATTTTCCATCAGCAACTCAACGCTGCTGGTGTCTCCCTTTTGCAGGCTCGTCTGCTGCTTCAGACGCATAAAATCGCTGCTGGATTGCGTTACATCGACATAAATGGGATCGAGCTGCTGAACTGTCGCCAGTGCGGTTGACTGACCATTAGTGACTAACGCCCCTTCAGTGACGCTGGATTTGCCAATGCGCCCGTTGATTGGCGATGTGACTTTCGTATAAGCAAGATTGATCCGCGCGCTCTCAACGCCAGCTTTCGCGGCAACGACGCTTGCATCCGCCTGCTGGGCGGTTGCCACCGCCTGATCATACTCCTGCTTGCTCACATATTGCGTACCGACCAGCGGAAGGTAACGTTTTACCGTCAGATGGGCTATGTTTGCCGCCGCCTGCGCTTTTACCAGTTCACCTTTCGCATTGTCGTAGGCTGCCTGATAGGTGGCCGGATCGATCTGATAAAGTGATTCACCCGCTTTGACGTCGCTGCCTTCGGTAAAATTACGGTGCAGAATGATACCACTTACCTGGGGACGAACCTCCGCCACACGATAAGCGTCAGTTCTGCCTGGCAATTCCGTCGTTACGGCCAGTGGCGCGCTTTTGACAATATGAACACTGACCTGAGGAGCTTGCCCATGCTGCTGTGGGTTTTCTTGTCCATCGCACCCGGCGAGCAGTGCAGCACAGACAATGAAACCGGATAAGGGTAAGCGTCTGAAGTGATTCGTCATTACTGTTCCTTAAACTACCCTTGAACCGATATATGCCATAAGTCGGTGAAAGGGTGTGAGGCAAAAAAAGAAATGTAGCTGCGTATAATAATGAGGGTATTCAAGGTTTTTTAATTTATAAGTGCTGATGGAGGCAATAAAAAGCAAAATCAGATTCTGAACCAGTGTATTCGAAATCCGGCTTCTGTCAGGATAATCGACGGAATACTTATGAGTAAATACAAACTATTTATTTAATGAATTTGATTCGCTCAATTTATTCGTATGAATTATAAATTAAATGAATTGACTTTTTTTGTGCAAAACTAAAACGGGTTATGGTGAATACTTTGACTTACACGACCCTTTAATAACGTTTGATGTCGTATCAACCGTATAAATAATGAGTAGCAGGCTATGGCGCGTAAAAAGAAAGAAGAGGCTCAAAAGACCCGGCAGCAGCTGATTGAAGCCGCTATCGGGCTATTCGCGACACGTGGCGTGGCTAATACCACGCTTACCGACATCGCCGATGCTGCTCAACTTACTCGCGGGGCGGTTTACTGGCATTTTTCGAGTAAAGCGGAAATATTTAACGCCATCTGGGAACAGCAATTGCCGCTGCGTGAAATGATTCGTGACAGGTTAATACTTTCTGAAAAAGATGACCCTTTGTTAATGCTTCGTGAACAGTTTATTGTCGCGCTGCAATATATTGCGAGCGAGCCACGTCAGTATGCTCTTTTACAAATTCTGTATCATAAGTGTGAATTTCATGACGATGTGATTTCAGAATGTGAAATACGCAAGCGGATCGGTTTAAACGATACTTATCTTCGCAGGACGTTGAGACAATGCGTTGCGCGTAGCATTATTTCTTCCCAAACTAATATTGAACTGGCGCTGATTGTTTTCCACGCATTTTTTAGCGGAGTCATTAAAAACTGGTTAATGGATAGCAACAGTTTTAATCTGTACAAACAGGCGCCGGCGCTGGTGGATAATATTCTTGCGACACTAAATATCACTCGAGTGGCGCCAGTGTTCTACGATACAGCCTCATGATTGCATACGGGATGGTGACATCTCCCCGTGCTGGCACTGTTCCATAATAGCCTGCGCGGTAATCGGTTTGCCCAGCAGATAACCCTGTAGCGTATTGCATCCCAGTTCTGTCAGAAAGGTCTGCTGCGCTGCGGTTTCGACCCCTTCTGCCACGACCTTTAGATTCAGCGTTTTTGCCAGGGCGATAATCGCCGAGACGATCGTCGCATCTTCACTCTCTCCACTTAACTCTTTTACAAAAGCACGATCGATTTTCAATTCGCAGGCAGGGAGTCGCTTAAGATAAAGAAGGCTTGAATAACCTGTACCAAAATCGTCTATCGAGGCTTTTACGCCCGCATCCGTCAGCGCTGTCAGGACACGAACGCTTTCGTCCGGATTGCTCATCGCCGTGGTTTCGGTCACCTCCAGGATCAACATGCCGGGCGGTACGCTATGGCGCGTCAGACAATCGAGAACCGTTTTAATCAGCGACGGCTGTTCGAACTGCAACGTAGAAAGATTCACCGCCATTGACCAGTCCGTGTGGCCCTGAAGGTGCCATTCTCGAAGCTGGCGGCAGGCCTCGTCGATTACCCAGTTTCCAATTGGAATAATCAGCCCGGTTTTCTCTGCAAGCGGTAGAAACAGGTCGGGGGGCAGTAATCCCTGTTTGGGATGCTGCCAGCGTAACAGCGCTTCGAATCCGATGACCGGCCCGGCAGGGGCATGGAATTTAGGTTGATAAAGCAGGCGTAACTCATCACGGTCGATGGCCTGCCACAGATCATTCATCAGCTGTAGATGCGTCTGCGCCAGCGTATTCATTGACGGCTGAAAGAAGTGATAACCGTTACGACCCATATGTTTCGTGTGGTACATCGCAGCATCAGCGTTAAACATCAGTTCACGATCGGTTTTGCCATCGTGTGGATAGAGCGCAATGCCAATGCTCAGGGTGACCATCAGTTCGTAAGGATCGAGATGGAACGGGCTATCAATGACGCGTACCAGTGAATTTGCCAGTGAGGCAGCATCATCCGGGGTAGTGGTTTCGGCCAGCAGGACGAATTCATCCCCACCGATACGCGCCAGCGTGTACTGACCTTTCAACTGCAACAGCAAACGCTGAGTCACCGCAACCAGAAGATTGTCACCGACATCATGACCATAGGCATCGTTGACGGTTTTAAAGCCATCAAGATCCATAAACATCAGCGCGAAAGGGCTTCCTTCGCGATCGGCCTTGCTGATGGCCTGATCGAGGCGATCCTCAAGCAGAATACGATTGGGTAAGCGCGTCAGCGTATCATGCAACGCCAGCTGAGCGAGTTCACGGTTAGCTTCTGCCAGTGATGAGGACAGCAGCGAGGTACGAGCCTGAAGGCGGGCATCGAACATCGATACCAGCAGCGTAATCCCCAGAATAGCGAGCGCGACCACGCTAACCAGTATCGCCAGCCAGCTCCCGTTAATACCATGATGGTGGACCATCGTCGACATTGGAAATTGTGCTGCTTCCATGCCGGCGTAATGCATGCCAGCGATAGCGATGCCCATGGTGATCGCCGCCCCCAGACGCATCAACGCCATTCGTGCAGCTTCCTGACGTAAACGGAACGTCAGCCAAAGAGCGGCCAGTGAAGCGGCAAGGGCTATTCCCACAGAGATAGCCATCCACGTTTTATCCCAGACAATACCCGGAGTGACCTCCAGGGCAGCCATACCGGTGTAGTGCATGGTAACTATGCCTGCACCCATCACGACGGCGCCAGGCAGCAGTCGGCGCAAATGTAGCTGCTCGCCGCTAACGAGCCACAGGGCGAACATTGACGAGCTGATGGCGATAATCATCGAAAGCACGGTCAGGGTCGCGTTGTAACTCATGCTCATGGAAAGATCCATCGCCAGCATACCGATGAAATGCATCGCCCACACGCCAATCCCCATCGAAACTCCGCCACCTGCCAGCCAGACGCGTGCAGCGACGCCCTGGCTTCCGGCAACGCGCGCAGCCATATTCAGCGCGGTATAGGCGGCAAGAATGGCGACAATAAAGGAGATGACGACGAGGATTTGGTTGTATTGGCTAACCAGCATGGTCTGTTCACTCGTTGTGAGACGTTAAGCAAGAGCGGTTGGAAAGGGCACAGACATTATCATCGTCAGGAAATGACGAAAAGTGATTTAAGCCCCTGTTTTTATTGGGTGATAACAGAGGGGTACAGGATGGAAGAGGCTAGTCCAGCTCTGAGCAGTTGACCAGTTTTAGCGGGTTCACGGAATTCATATTGCGACATTTATCGGTTTCGGTGCTCATCAGTTCAATCCACTGCATCAGCAGCGCATCGAAAATGAAAACAGAGACAGCAAAAACGACCAGCCACCAGTATTTACGAATCATGTGTCATTCCGCGAAAAGAGAGCCTGTAAGGTGGTGGAAATATACACGAAAAGCGGGCGTTGAAAAGTGGGGAAGGAGAAGGTTTACAAAGCGTTGACGGTCGCTCATCCGGGCAATAAAAAAGGCGCTTCCCCATGCCGAAGAGCGCCTTTTTAAACAAGCATTTAACTGATTAGTATCAGTTCATGCCGTATTTTTTCAATTTCTTACGCAGGGTACCACGGTTGATGCCCATCATCAGGGCAGCGCGGGTTTGATTACCACGGGTGTATTGCATCACCATGTCCAACAGTGGCTGTTCAACTTCAGCCAGTACCAGCTCATACAGGTCATTAACATCCTGACCGTTCAGTTGAGCAAAATAGTTCTTCAGTGCCTGTTTAACCGAGTCACGCAGGGGCTTTTGAGTCACCTGATCCTGAGAGTTAACGGTAGAAACGGTCAGTACGTCAGAATTTACGCGTTGTTCGAACATAGTTCTGTCAGCTCTTTATTTCATTACGCAAGATTTTCGAAGTATGCCTCCAACGCCTCCAGCTGTTCGCTGGCATCCTCAATGGCGTTGAATGTGCGCCGAAACTGGTCATTTGGAGCGTGCTCCTGGAGATACCAGGATACGTGTTTACGCGCAATTCGGTACCCTTTTGCCTGGCCGTAGTGGTCATGCAGTTCCCGAACATGCGAACAAAGCAAGCGCTTAACCTCTGCCAGAGGCAGCGGGGCAAGCAGCTCCCCAGTGTCCAGATAATGCTGGATTTCCCGAAAGATCCAGGGTCTTCCCTGAGCGGCACGTCCTATCATCAGAGCATCAGCTCCCGTATAGTCGAGCACAGCTCTGGCTTTAAGCGGGTCAGTTATGTCGCCATTCGCGATAATCGGAATGGAAACTTTCTGCTTAACTGCCCGAATGCTGTCGTATTCAGCTCCACCGTTGAACAAACAGGCGCGAGTGCGTCCATGAATGGTCAGGGCCTGAATGCCACAGTCTTCGGCCAGTTGGGCAATCTCTACACAGTTACGGTGTTCCGGCGACCAACCCGTGCGAATCTTCAACGTAACAGGAACGTCCACTGCGCTGACAACCGCCGTCAGGATTGACTTCACCTGGTCGGGGTATTGCAGAAGGGCTGAACCTGCAAGCTTGCGATTCACCTTTTTGGCCGGGCAACCCATATTGATATCAATAATCTGGGCGCCACTTTCCACGTTAATACGCGCGGCATCTGCCATCTCTTCAGGCACGCTTCCGGCAATTTGCACGGTGCGGATACCTGGCTCATCCACGTGCACCATCCGAAGGCGGGACTTGTCGCTTTCCCAAACCTGCGGGTTAGACGACATCATCTCGGAAACGGTTAATCCTGCTCCCATCTCGTAGCACAGCGTCCTGAACGGCCGGTCGGTAATACCTGCCATTGGGGCTGCGATCAGGCGATTTCTAAGCTGGTGGTGTCCGATGCGCATGAGTTAAGAAATGACCATACTGTGACTGCAAGGCGGCGTATATTACGCATTTTTTGCACGAGATGAAAGGCCAAACTTTGAACAATCCTCTGTTGTAGATCAAGGAATCGCCAGTCATTCTTTTCGGATAAGATTATTCGCTATTTAAATCATTGTGTTATGAAGAAATGAACATTTTGTGGGCGCTTACAATTTCCCGTAACTTCTCATCATTTCTGAATAAATGAATCAATTGGCCGGGATAATCTGCTGCGATATGCAGCAGATTATGGCGCTTCTTTGCGATCTGCGTCGCATTTCAGCACAGGATATCAGCGCAAAAAATCGGCTTATTCAACAACCAGACGGCCATGAAGCGGCTGAACCGGGCGGCTGTTTTCGTGGTGCATAGTGTGAGTGAATTTTTGCAGCTGTTCAGCAGAGACGGTCAGCGGATGCTTGAGCACCAACCATGTCACCCCTTCTGAGCACGGTGGTGTGGTCAGGGAGCCGCTAAAACGCCAGTAGGTTTTATCCGCAGGCAGTAATTTATTCATATCGAGGGTTGGCTTAATTGTAACGTTCTGGTCAACCTGCCCTGGCATCACGCCCCAGAGTTTATCCAGTGCAGCGTTTGCCGCGCCCTGATCGAACATAACGGCAACGACCGTCAGTTCGCCGTCAGCGTTTTTATGGACCAGATGCATTTCCATTGCGTATTTTTTACCGTGCACCGTGTTTTCGGATGGCGCATGGAAATGGAACTGCTGTAATGTCCAGGTCTGTTTATCAAGCGTGATGCTGTCGCGTGTATCGGCATTTTCACTCGCCTGGATAGTATGGCCGTTGTTTGTCAGGGTGACCGGGCCGTCGATATAGTGCGTTTCCAGCGGAGAGATGTGAGCTTTGACCGTATTATCAATGTTAACCGGCGACTGATACATCCCGCTTTTACACGTCTTGTACGCCTCGTCCAGTGCGCCCCAGTGTTCCGGTGCGCCTTCTCCTTGATAGCTCCAGTGTGAGGCGTAAGTTGAAGCCGAAATCACGCTCAGCGCCAGCAGCGCTGCCTTGCCTGAAATGTGTTTCATCGTATTCTTCCTGTGAATTTTATTATCCAAATCAATGGATAACATTATGATTTGTGCGGTTATTTTATCGAAGAAAGGATGAAGGGGGGGAGAAAAAACCGAAGGGAAAAGGCGTGGTCAGACGACCACGCCAAAGGCTTATTTTTTACGACCGGTGATGCGACACCACTCTTCTTTCTCGACAACCGGGTCGAGCGCAAAGAGATCGGCGTAGGCTTCACAGACGCTGTCTGCCTGGCTGGCAAGGATACCGGACAGGCCCAGCAGACCGCCTTCAACCGGCAGCACGCTGATTAACGGCGCCAGCTCGCGTAACGGGCCAGCCAGGATATTCGCGACCACCACATCGGCTTTCATGGCCTCTGGCTGTGCATCAGGCAGATACAGTTCAAGGCGATCGGAAACACCATTACGCTCGGCGTTATCACGGCTGGCCTGAATCGCCTGCGGATCGATGTCGATCCCGATGGCTTTTGCCGCGCCCAGTTTCAGCGCCGCGATAGCGAGGATCCCGGATCCGCAACCGAAGTCGATCACGGTTTTGCCTTCCAGATCCAGGCCATCCAGCCATTGCAGGCACAGGGAGGTTGTCGGGTGGGTACCGGTGCCGAACGCCAGACCCGGATCCAGCATTACGTTGACCGCATTTTCATCGGGAACGTCGCGCCAGCTTGGGCAGATCCACAGACGCTGACCAAACTGCATTGGATGGAAGTTGTCCATCCACTCGCGTTCCCAGTCTTTGTCTTCCAGCTGTTCGATTTTATGCGCGAAACCCGCGCCCAGCAGCGGATGGTTTTCCAGAATCGCCACGACCTCTTTCATGTCGGTTTCTGCATCGAACAGGCCGATAACGTCCGTATCACCCCACAGGCGCGTTTCGCCTGGTAGCGGCTCAAAGACCGGCGTGTCATGCGTGTCCTGGAACGTGATAGAGACCGAACCGGCCTCCATCAGCGCATCACTCAGTTCTTCGGCGTTCGCGCCGGTTGTGTTCAGTTTCAATTGGATCCACGGCATGGCAAAACTCTTTATTTATCAGTAGAAATCAGGGTGGCGGGTGGAACGGGACGGCCAAAACGGTTACCCACCACAAACGCCAGTAAACTTAACAGTAACGAAGGCACGATCGGGTGAAAGCCAAGATACTGAATTTTCAACGTGGCGAGAACGGCATACAGGACGCCCCCGACAATCATGCCGCTTAATGCACCCGCGGCATTCGCGCGTTCCCAGTACAGCCCCAGCACCAGCGGCCACAGGAAAACGGCTTCCAGCCCGCCAAAGGCGAGCAGGTTCAACCAGATGATCATCTCCGGTGGACGCCACGCGGCCAGCAGCAGCAACGCCCCCAGCACCAGGGTAATCACCGCCGACATGCGCTTGAGGCGTCGCTCATTTTCGACCTGTTCAGGGCGCAAATTCAGATAGAGATCTTTAATGATCGTAGCGGAACTTTGCAGCAACTGAGCGTTGATGGTCGACATAATGGCCGCCATGGGTGCGGCGAGGAAAATTCCGGCGGCAAACGGCGGAAGTACTTTCACCATCAGGGTTGGAATGACCAGATCCGGTACGGTAAGGTCAGGGATCACCGCGCGTCCCAGCGCGCCCGCCAGGTGCATACCAAACATCAGGATTGCCACCACAATTGTCCCGATAATAATCCCGCGGTGTACCGCTTTGCTGTCTTTATATGAGATGCAGCGCACGGCGGTATGCGGCAGGCCAATCACGCCAAAGCACACCAGCACCCAGAACGAGGTCATAAAGGTTGGAGAGAGGATGTCATCCGCCCCCTGCGGCGAGACCAGTTTCGGATCGATCGCTTCCAGGGTTTCAACCGCATGGCTCAGGCCCCCTGCGGCATGCACGATACCCACCAGCAGAACGAGAGTGCCAATAAGCATCACCATTCCCTGCATCGTGTCGTTCAGAACGCTGGCACGGAACCCGCCAAACGCGGTGTACAGCGCGATACTCACACCGAAAATGACCAGACCCGTCTCGTAGGGGATCCCGGCTGCCGTTTCCAGCAGACGTGCGCCGCCGATAAACTGCACCGTCATCGCACCAATAAACGCCACCAGCAGACTCAGGCTTGCCAGCCATACCAGCAAGCGACTCTGATAGCGGGCAAACAGCATATCGTTCAGCGTCACGGCATTGTAGCGACGGGCCAGAATGGCAAACTTTTTACCCAGTATGCCCAGAGAGAGCCAGATGGCAGGCAGCTGGATCATGGCCAGCAGTACCCAGCCCAGTCCGTACTTATAAGCGGCGCCCGGGCCACCGATAAACGAGCTGGCGCTGATGTAAGTAGCGGTCAGCGTCATGGCCAGCACGACGCCCCCCATTGAGCGGCTCCCGAGGAAATACTCGTTCAGAAAGGTACCGGTTGAACGTTTACGCATCGCATAAACCGACAGGCCAAACACCAGAAACAGGTAAGCGACAAGCGGCAGAATGACTTCAAGCTGCATCATCGTCCTCCAGGGAGATATCGCGATAGATGAATTTCACCATCGCCCAGCACAGCACAATAAACACCAGCGGCAGCAGCAGGCAGGCCATTTCAAACCAGTGCGGGAGGCCGGTAATGCCAATCGCCGAATCAGGTAAGTAAGCAGTTACTAACCATGCGGCGAGATAGAGAAGGGTCAGCCACAGCGCCCAGCGCGCTTCTTTATGGGCCTGAACAAAACGTTTGTCCATTTTTTGTCCCTTGTGGATGAAGAAAGCGGGGATTGTACATGATGGGGCTTAGCGATCCCCAGAAATAAAAAAGGCCGGATAATCCGGCCTTTTAGCAACACTGATCTCTTACTTCTCGTTCAGACCGAGTTTTTTCTCCAGGTAGTGGATGTTAGTCCCACCATTCTGGAAGTGCTCGTCGCTCATAATGCGCATCTGGAGATCAACGTTGGTTTTGATCCCGTCGATGATCAGCTCCTGAAGGGCGTTCTTCATGCGGGCAATGGCCACGTCACGGTTTTCGCCGTAGCAGATCAGCTTACCGATCATTGAGTCATAATACGGCGGTACGGTGTAACCGGCGTAAATATGGGACTCCCAGCGCACACCAAAGCCACCCGGCGCGTGGAAACGCGTGATTTTACCCGGGCTTGGCAGGAAGGTGTTCGGGTCTTCGGCGTTGATACGGCACTCTACCGCATGGCCTTTAACCACAACTTCTTCCTGTTTGATGGACAGCGGCTGACCGGCTGCGATACGCAGCTGTTCTTTGATCAGGTCAACGCCGGTGATCATTTCGGTAACCGGGTGTTCAACCTGAATACGGGTGTTCATCTCAATGAAGTAGAACTCGCCGTTTTCGAACAGGAACTCAAAGGTACCCGCCCCGCGATAGCCGATATCGACACACGCTTTGGCGCAACGCTCACCGATGTAGCGACGCAGTTCCGGCGTAATGCCCGGCGCTGGCGCTTCTTCGACGACTTTCTGGTGACGACGCTGCATGGAGCAGTCACGTTCAGCCAGATAGATCGCGTTGCCCTGACCGTCAGCCAGCACCTGAATTTCGATGTGGCGTGGGTTTTCCAGGTATTTTTCCATGTACACCATGTCATTGCTGAAAGCCGCTTTCGCTTCCGCTTTGGTCATGGAGATGGACTGCGCCAGTTCAGCATCGCTGCGTACAACGCGCATACCGCGACCGCCGCCGCCGCCAGACGCCTTGATGATAACCGGGTAGCCAATGCGTTTAGCATGGGCGCGGTTAGCATCCATATCGTCGGTCAGCGGGCCGTCAGAGCCCGGTACGGTTGGCACGCCGGCTTTTTTCATCGCGGTGATGGCAGACACTTTGTCACCCATCAGGCGAATGGTGTCGGCTTTCGGGCCAATGAAGATAAAGCCAGAACGTTCAACCTGCTCAGCAAAGTTGGCGTTCTCAGAGAGGAAACCATAACCCGGGTGAATCGCGACCGCGCCAGTGATTTCGGCGGCGCTGATGATCGCCGGGATGTTCAGATAGCTTTTTACGGACGGAGCCGGACCGATACAGACCGTCTCATCCGCCAGCAATACGTGTTTTAAATCGCGATCCGCGCTTGAGTGCACGGCCACGGTCTTGATGCCCAGTTCTTTACAGGCACGAAGAATACGCAGTGCAATCTCGCCACGGTTGGCGATAACAATTTTATCCAGCATGTTCGCCTCGTTACTCGATGACGACCAGCGGCTCGTCAAATTCTACCGGCTGACCACTTTCGACCAGAATCGCTTTCACAGTACCTGATTTATCTGCTTCGATCTGGTTCATCATTTTCATGGCTTCAACGATGCACAGGGTATCGCCTACGTTGACTTTCTGACCCACTTCGATGAACGCTTTCGCGTCCGGGCTCGGGGTGCGGTAGAAAGTACCAACCATTGGGGAACGTACGATGTGACCACTGATTTCTGCAGCTGCTGCAGGTGCGGCTTCTGCTGCTGGTGCAACGGCTGCGGAGAGCGCAGGCTGCTGCACTGGCGCAGCATAAGCTTGCTGCATTACCGGGAAGCTAGCGGCTGGGGCTGCACGGCTGATGCGTACAGACTCTTCGCCTTCAGAAATTTCCAGTTCGGAGATGCCTGATTCTTCAACCAGCTCGATCAGTTTTTTAATCTTACGAATATCCATGAGTGGGTTCCGTACTCTTGTTTAGTGTGATTGTGACAAGCGTTTTACCGCTGTCTGTAAAGCGTATGAATAGCCGTCTGCACCCAGCCCACATATCACGCCAGCGGCGATATCTGACAAGTAGGAATGGTGGCGGAACGGCTCTCGGGCGTGCACGTTACTCAGATGGATCTCGATAAACGGGATACTCACCGCGAGCAGTGCGTCGCGTATAGCAACACTGGTGTGCGTAAACGCGGCCGGATTGATCAGGATATAGTCCACAGTGTCTTTAGCCTGATGAATACGGTCGATGATTGCGTACTCCGCGTTTGACTGAAAATGGTCCAAATCCACATTCAGCGAGGCTGCTTCCGTACCCAGACGGTTAACAATTTCGCTCAATGTCAGCGTGCCGTACTTCTCTGGCTCACGGGTGCCGAGCATGTTCAGGTTCGGTCCGTTCAATACTAAAATTTGGAATTTGTCAGCCATTGTGCCGCTATCTCCTGCGATTTTCGGGTAAAAAACAACATATACCCTCAACACGCAATTGTCACCCTTTCAGAGGCCAAAAACCCCTGTCCGGAAAACCGAAGTCGCACATTATAACGATTTCGTAGCATTTGGCAGCTAAATACTGGTCTTATCAGGGAAGATTATCAACCGCTATCCGAAAAAGATTCGCGGCTGATAAATAATCTGCGGGAAAACGCACAGTTTCGTGGACTATCGTACCCACTGGCGGAACTTCTTGTAACGCCATGCTAAAAGGGCCAATGCCAGCAGGGCGTAGATGACCGGCTGAGGAGATAAAATCTTCACCGACCACAGGTAATGGATGGGCGCGAGGATCGCGACAAGATAGACGAAGTTGTGCAGCAGTTGCCAGCGCCGTCCCATTTTTCGCTGCGCGTACTGCGTGGATGTCAGTGTCAGCGCCAGTAAAACCAGCCAGCTTACGATACCCAGCGTCAGATAAGGACGCGTAACCAGTTCGCTGCCAAGGAGTGCCAGGTTGTTAATGCCCAGTTCCAGCAGGGCGTAACTGGTGAGATGCAGCGTCGCCCAGGCAAAACACCATAGCCCCAAAAGCCGACGGGTACGTATTAGCAATGGCTGTTTAGCGTAGCGCGCAAGCGGTGAGACGAGCAAGGTCGCCAGCAAAAATTTCAGAGCCATCCGACCCGTAAAATGCTGAATATCTTTAGCCGGATCGGCACTGAACTGTCCCTGGCTGGCTGCCCAAAAGAGCCAGATAAAGGGGAGCAATCCGGCTAAATGCAGGAGTACCTTCAGCCAGGTTATCTGCTTTGCCGTTAAACGCACTTAGAAGTTCTCCCGTAAATTCAGCCCACGATAGAGGGATGCCACCTCATCTGCATAGCCGTTAAACAGCAGCGTTGGCTGGCGTTTAACATCCAGCGCGCCGCCGGAACCGATAAAACGTTCCGTCGCTTGCGACCAGCGTGGATGATCAACGTGCGGGTTAACGTTGGCAAAAAAACCATACTCATCTGGCGCTGCGAGGTTCCAGGTGGTGGGTGGGCGTTCACGGGTGAGCTTAATGCTGACGATCGATTTGATGCCCTTGAAACCGTATTTCCACGGTACGGTCAGGCGAATGGGCGCCCCGTTTTGCGGCGGCAGCGCTTTGCCGTAAACCCCGACGGTGAGCAGCGTAAGCGGATGCATGGCTTCGTCGAGACGTAAACCTTCAACGTAGGGATACTCCAGCCCGCCGCCGATAAACCGATCCTTCTGGCCTGGCATCTCGTCCGGGGCATAGCGCGTCTGGAAGGAAACATACTTCGCGTTGCTGGTGGGCTCAACCAGCGCCAGCAGTTTATGCAAAGGGAAACCTACCCACGGCACCACCATCGACCAGGCTTCCACACAGCGCATACGGTAAATGCGTTCTTCAAGTGGGAAGCGGGTGGTGAGGTCATGATGATCCAGCGTCAGCGGCTTTGCCACTTCGCCATCAATCTTCAGCGTCCAGGGATCGGTTTTCATGCTCCCGGCGTTGGCGGCAGGATCGGCCTTATCGAGGCCAAACTCATAGAAGTTGTTATAGCCGGTGACTTTATCTTCCGGCGTCAACGTCAGTTTATTCTGCCACTGCGCCGGTTTGGTGAAGTTAAGCGGTGCGCCAGAGGGGGCTTTCGGGCGGTCGTTGCCCTTAAACCAGTCGAGCAGATCGGCGTGGGCCGCAGGGGTGAGCGTCAGGGCAGTGGCGCTGATGCCAAGCATTTTCAGGATCTGGCGACGCTGTAGCATAAAGACAGACTCGGACGTTACGTCGGCTTCCGTCAGTTTTCGGGTTTTCATGGCATCCTCCGTCAGGCGTTTTTCTAAGCATGACGGAGGAGGAGGGTTAGCGCGAATATGTCACGAAAATTTGAAGATTAGGCGATTTTAACCAGCGCACGACCGTGGAACTGGTTGTCCATGATTTTATTGGCGTACTCTGGCGCCTGGCTCAGGGTAATCTCAGTGGCGCTCTGCTCATAGAATGAGGCTGGCAGATCCCGCGCCAGACGTTCCCAGGCCTCAGCCCGCCGCTCGGCTGGGGTCATGACCGAATCGACACCCTGAAGACGCACGTTACGCAGAATAAATGGCATCACCGTCGTCGGCAGGGCAAAACCACCCGCCAGACCACAGGCCGCCACGCAGCCACCGTAATTCATTTGCGCCAGCACCTTCGCCAGCACTTTGTCGCCGACGGTATCTACAGCGCCAGCCCAGACCTGTTTTTCCAGCGGACGGGTCTCGGCGAATTCGTCGCGGCTCAGAATACGGCTTGCGCCCAACTGACGTAGATAATCATGCGTACTTTCGCGGCCAGAGACGGCGGCGACCTGGTACCCCAGCTTGTGCAGCAGCGTGACGGCCGTGCTGCCCACGCCACCGCTGGCGCCGGTCACGACAATTTCGCCAGAGTCAGGACGGATCCCGGCCTCTTCCAGCGCCATCACGCAGAGCATGGCGGTGAAACCTGCCGTGCCGACGATCATCGCCTTACGGCCGTCCAGGCCTTTCGGCATCGGGACCAGCCAGTCACTTTTTACGCGCGCCTGCGCTGCCAGTCCTCCCCAGTGGTTTTCACCTACGCCCCAGCCGGTGAGCAGCACTTGCTGTCCGGCGTGAAAACGCGGATCTTCACTGGTATGCACGCGACCAGCCAAGTCGATGCCTGGCACCATTGGGAAATTTCGGATGATTTTACCTTTTCCCGTAATGGCCAGTGCATCTTTATAGTTCAGGCTTGACCAGTCGATATCTACGGTCACGTCGCCCTCCGGCAGGCGGCTCTCGTCAATGGCTTGCACCGAGGCAACGGTTTTGCCGTCCTGCTGTTCTAAGATCAAAGCCTGCATACAGGGTCCTCACTAGGATTGATGATGGGAAAATATGTACTGAAGACTATACTCGCTCAATGAAACGCAGTGCCGATTTAACGCAATAAATTGCCAGATACACCAGGTTTGGTAGTATGCCGCATTTGAAATGCAAGTTAGCGCTCACTTGCGACCCCTTCAACCCACGGAGTAATCTCAAGGATGCGATTAACGACGAAGTTCTCAGCTTTTATCACCTTGCTGACGGGACTGACCATATTTGTCACGCTAATCGGCTGCTCGCTGAGCTTTTATAATGCCATCCAGGATAAGCTGGTTAACCGGGTAGAATCGGTTGCATCGGTTATCGACACTCGCCTGATTACAACCTCCTTCCCGGCACTTTCGCGTGAACTGGATGAGTTAATGGTGCCTGTGGATATCGTGCAGATCGACATTAAACAGGGGAAGCAGACCGTTTTCAGCCATACCCGTCAGGGCAGCTACCGTCCTGCCGGCACGGTAGATCAGTATCGGGACATAACGGTACGCTCACTTAAACATCCGGGTATGACAATCCATCTGATGTACCAGGATCCGATGAGCAACTATTTACGCTCGCTCATGACCACCGCGCCCTTAACCATCGCCGTTGCCTTGATCGTCCTGCTGATTTTCCTCGCCGTTCGCTGGCAGCGTCGTCAACTTTCCGGCCAGGAACTGCTGGAAACACGCTCGGTGCGAATACTGAATGGCGAGCGGGGTCCGCAGGTACGGGGATCGGTTTATGAATGGCCATCACGTACCAGTAGCGCCCTGGACGTGCTGCTCTCCGAAATCCAGTTTGCCAGCGATCAGCGTAGCCGTATGGACACGTTGATTCGCTCCTACGCCGCGCAGGATAACAAAACGGGCCTTAACAACCGTCTCTTCTTTGATAATCAGCTGGCTACGCTTCTTGATGACCCCGAAAAGGTGGGGACGCATGGCGTGGTAATGATGATTCGCCTGCCCGACTTCGATCTGCTCCGTGATACCTGGGGCCAGCGCGTGGCGGAAGAGAACCTCTTCACGCTGATTAACCTGCTGTCCACCTTTATTATGCGCTACCCCGGCGCGTTACTGGCACGCTACCACCGCAGCGACTTTGCCGTCTTGCTGCCGCATCGCACCTTAAAGGAGTCCGAGAGTATCGCCAGCCAGCTGTTGAAAGCCGTCGATGCGCTACCCCAGAGCAAAATGCTCGACCGCGACGACATGGTGCATATGGGCATCTGTGCCTGGCGCGGCGGTCAGTCGACGGAGCAGGTGATGGAACATGCAGAAGCGGCCACGCGCAACGCCGTATTGCAGGGGGCGAACGGCTGGGCGGTCTATGATGATACGCTACCGGAAAAAGGGCGCGGTAACGTACGCTGGCGAACCCTGATTGAACAGATGCTGAGCCGGGGTGGACCGCGCATCTATCAAAAACCGGCGGTCATAAAAAATGGTCATGTCCATCATCGTGAGCTGATGTGCCGTATTTTTGATGGGACCGAGGAGGTTATCTCCGCAGAGTATTTGCCGATGGTGCTGCAATTCGGATTGTCCGAAGAGTATGACCGCCAGCAAATCACCCGCCTCATTCCGTTTTTATCGTACTGGCCTGAAGAAAATCTGGCTTTACAGGTGACCGTCGAATCGCTGATCCGTCCGCGTTTTCAGCGTTGGTTACGTGACACGTTAATGCAATGCGAAAAATCGCAACGCAAACGCATTATTTTTGAACTTGCAGAGGCAGATGTAGGTCAACACATCAGCCGGTTGCGCTCGGTTGTGCGTTTAATCAATGCGCTTGGGGCTCGCGTGGCGGTAACACAGGCGGGTCTTACCCTGGTCAGCACCAGCTGGATCAAAGAGCTGGATGTCGAATTATTGAAGCTGCATCCGGGTCTGGTAAGGAATATCGAAAAGCGCACGGAAAACCAGTTGCTGGTACAAAGCCTGGTGGAGGCGTGCAAAGGAACGCAAACGCAAGTATTTGCCGCAGGCGTACGTTCACGCAGTGAATGGCAGATGTTGACAGAGCGCGGCGTGACGGGCGGTCAGGGGGATTTTTTTGCCGCCTCTCAGCCGCTTGACACCAATGTGAAAAAATATTTGCAAAGATACTCTGTTTGACCTGCCGTTTACTTTGTTTTCACGTAGAATATCGCGCCTGTAGCTTTGAGTAAGACGAGCATAAAAGCCAGTGAACGACCTTTTATAGGTTACAAGTGAAAGTGAGGGACGCTGCTGTTTACTCAGCCCTGAGGGATTCAGGGGATGAATTTGTAACAAAGGAAACGTGCTGCACTAATTTTCACCGTAGCAGACGATTTTTGCGCCTTGTCGCTGCTGCGTGTGGTTGGTAAAGTAAGCGGATTTTGTTTTCCGCCCCAGCTTTCAGGATTATCCCTTAGTATGTTGAAAAAATTTCGTGGCATGTTTTCCAATGACCTGTCCATTGACCTGGGTACCGCGAATACCCTTATCTATGTAAAAGGACAAGGCATCGTATTGAATGAGCCTTCCGTTGTGGCCATTCGTCAGGATCGTGCTGGCTCGCCAAAAAGCGTGGCCGCAGTAGGCCATGATGCGAAGCAGATGCTGGGCCGTACGCCGGGCAACATTGCCGCGATCCGCCCAATGAAAGATGGCGTTATTGCTGACTTCTTCGTGACCGAAAAAATGCTTCAGCACTTCATCAAGCAGGTTCACAGCAACAGCTTCATGCGCCCAAGCCCGCGCGTACTGGTGTGTGTGCCGGTTGGCGCAACCCAGGTTGAACGCCGTGCAATCCGTGAATCCGCTCAGGGTGCCGGTGCGCGTGAAGTGTTCCTGATTGAAGAACCGATGGCTGCGGCAATTGGTGCGGGTCTGCCGGTTTCTGAAGCAACCGGTTCTATGGTGGTGGATATCGGTGGCGGTACCACTGAAGTGGCCGTTATCTCCCTGAACGGCGTGGTGTACTCCTCTTCCGTGCGTATCGGCGGCGACCGTTTCGACGAAGCCATCATTAATTACGTTCGCCGTAACTACGGCTCTCTGATCGGTGAAGCGACCGCAGAGCGCATCAAGCATGAAATCGGTTCTGCCTATCCGGGTGATGAAGTTCGCGAGATCGAAGTTCGCGGTCGTAACCTGGCAGAAGGCGTGCCACGCGGATTCACCCTGAACTCCAACGAAATCCTGGAAGCGTTGCAGGAGCCGCTGACCGGCATCGTGAGCGCGGTGATGGTAGCGCTGGAACAGTGCCCGCCAGAGCTGGCCTCCGATATCTCCGAGCGCGGTATGGTTCTGACCGGTGGTGGTGCGCTGCTGCGTAACCTCGACCGCCTGTTAATGGAAGAGACAGGTATTCCTGTCGTAGTTGCAGAAGATCCACTGACTTGCGTCGCCCGTGGTGGTGGCAAGGCGCTGGAAATGATCGACATGCACGGCGGCGACTTGTTTAGCGAAGAGTAGTCGGGTGTGAGAGGGTAGCAAATGGCTACCCTTTCTCTCTGACGCGAGAATACGCATAGCCTATGAAGCCAATTTTTAGCCGTGGCCCGTCGCTACAGTTTCGCCTGATCCTGGCGGTTCTGGTGGCGCTCGGGGTTATTATTGCCGATAGCCGCCTCGGTACGTTCAGCCAGATCCGAACGTACATGGATACCGCCGTCAGTCCTTTCTACTTTATTTCAAATGGTCCCCGTGAACTGCTCGACTCCGTGTCGCAAACGCTTTCATCGCGTGACCAGCTCGAACTCGAAAACCGTGCATTACGCCAGGAACTGCTGCTGAAAAACAGCGAGCTACTGATGCTGGGGCAATATAAGCAGGAAAACGCGCGTCTGCGGGAACTGCTTGGCTCGCCGCTGCGCCAGGATGAACAGAAAATGGTCACCCAGGTGATCTCCACCGTAAACGATCCATACAGCGATCAGGTGGTGATTGATAAAGGCAGCGTGAACGGCGTATACGAAGGTCAGCCTGTCATCAGCGATAAAGGCGTTGTGGGCCAGGTCGTGGCGGTTGCCAAACTGACCAGCCGTGTGCTGCTGATTTGCGATGCCACCCATGCACTGCCGATTCAGGTGCTGCGTAACGATATTCGCGTAATTGCCGCCGGTAATGGTTGTACGGACGATCTGCAACTGGAACACCTGCCCGCCAACACGGATATCCGCGTGGGTGACGTGCTGGTGACGTCTGGTCTGGGCGGTCGTTTCCCTGAAGGCTACCCGGTTGCGGTTGTCTCTTCCGTGAAGCTCGACACTCAGCGTGCCTACACCGTGATCCAGGCGCGTCCAACGGCTGGCTTGCAGCGTTTACGCTACCTGCTGCTGCTATGGGGCGCCGATCGTAACGGCGCTAACCCGATGACGCCGGAAGATGTGCATCGCGTGGCCAATGAGCGCCTGATGCAGATGATGCCGCAGGTGCTGCCTGCGCCGGATGCAATGGGGCCACCTGCGCCCGTACCGGCTCCGGCGACGGGGTTAACGCAGCCGCTACCGGATGCGCCGCCACCGCCGCAAGTCTCGGGTGGAGGGCAGTAGTGGCCAGTTATCGTAGCCAGGGGCGCTGGGTAATCTGGCTCTCATTCCTCGTTGCATTGTTGCTGCAAATTATGCCCTGGCCGGACGACATTCTTGTTTTCCGGCCAAACTGGGTATTACTCATTTTGCTCTATTGGATCC
>NZ_JBMKHQ010000022.1:24113-45116 GCF_049237385.1 Enterobacter cloacae complex sp. IR5412
TTGCGTATCTCGTTGCACTCAAATTCCAGCTCTTTCGTAACCTTGCGCTCTGGCAACAGGCGCTGGTGGTGATGTTGTTGTCGCTCGCTGCGGATATCGTTGTTTTCTGGGCAGAGTTTTTAGTGATCAACGTCTCTTTCCGACCGGAAGTGTTCTGGAGTAGTGTAGTAAACGGTGTGCTCTGGCCGTGGCTGTTCCTGCTGATGCGTAAAATTCGCCAGCAGTTTGCCGTGCAATAAAAGGTTTCTATGACGTCTTTGTATCTTGCCTCCGGTTCTCCGCGTCGCCAGGAACTGCTCGCGCAGTTGGGTGTATCCTTCGAACGCATCGTTACCGGTATCGAAGAAAAACGTGCTGAGGGCGAAAGCGCTCAGCAGTATGTCTCCCGTCTGGCGCGTGAAAAAGCGCAGGCGGGCGTTGCATGCGTGCCGCGTGACTTACCGGTGCTGGGGGCCGATACCATCGTCATCCTCAATGGTGAGGTGCTTGAGAAACCCCGCGACGCAGACCATGCTGCGCGGATGCTGCGTAACATGTCCGGACAAACCCATCAGGTGATGACGGCGGTAGCGCTGGCAGACAGCCAGTACGTTCTGGATTGCCTTGTGGTAACGGAAGTGACGTTCAGAGTCCTCACCGACGAGGAGATCGCCGGCTATATCGCCAGCGGTGAACCTATGGATAAAGCAGGTGCATACGGTATTCAAGGGTTGGGTGGCTGTTTTGTCAGGAAGATAAATGGCAGCTATCACGCCGTAGTCGGCTTACCGCTGGTGGAAACGTATGAGTTGCTGAGCAATTTTAACTCACTGCGTGAGGGAAGGGATAATTATGACGGCTGAATTGTTGGTAAACGTAACGCCATCGGAAACCCGTGTGGCCTACATTGATGGTGGCATTCTTCAGGAAATTCATATTGAGCGTGAAGCGCGGCGCGGAATCGTAGGCAATATCTACAAAGGTCGTGTCAGTCGTGTACTGCCGGGTATGCAGGCGGCTTTTGTAGATATTGGGCTCGATAAAGCGGCGTTTTTGCACGCCTCCGACATCATGCCGCATACCGAATGCGTGGCAGGCGAAGAGCAAAAACAGTTTGCCGTGCGCGACATCTCTGAGCTGGTGCGTCAGGGCCAGGATCTGATGGTGCAGGTGGTAAAAGATCCGCTGGGCACCAAAGGCGCGCGTCTGACCACCGACATCACCCTTCCTTCACGTTATCTGGTCTTTATGCCGGGGGCGTCGCACGTCGGCGTGTCACAGCGTATTGAGAGCGAAAGCGAGCGTGAACGCCTGAAAAAGGTGGTCAGCGCCTACTGCGACGAGCAGGGCGGGTTTATTATCCGTACCGCAGCGGAAGGGATCAGCGAAGAAGACCTGGCCTCGGATGCGGCCTATCTGAAGCGCGTCTGGACCAAAGTGATGGAGCGTAAAAAACGCAACCAGACCCGCTACCGGCTGTACGGTGAGCTGGCGCTCGCTCAGCGCGTATTGCGTGATTTCGCCGATGCGCAGCTCGACCGAATCCGCGTGGACTCGCGTCTGACGTACGAAGCCTTACTGGAGTTCACCGCCGAGTACATCCCGGAAATGCCGGGGCTGCTGGAGCATTACACCGGACGCCAGCCGATATTTGATCTCTATGACGTTGAAAACGAAATCCAGCGTGCGCTGGAGCGTAAGGTTGAGCTGAAATCGGGTGGCTATCTGATCATCGATCAAACCGAAGCGATGACCACCGTCGACATCAACACCGGCGCGTTTGTCGGCCATCGCAACCTCGATGACACCATCTTTAATACCAATATAGAAGCGACGCAGGCCATCGCACGCCAGCTTCGCCTGCGTAATCTGGGCGGTATTATCATCATCGACTTTATCGATATGAATAATGAAGACCACCGCCGTCGCGTGCTGCACTCCCTGGAGCAGGCGCTGAGTAAAGATCGCGTGAAAACCAGCATCAATGGCTTCTCGCAGCTCGGTCTGGTGGAAATGACCCGGAAACGGACCCGCGAAAGCGTGGAACATGTCCTGTGTAATGAGTGTCCAACCTGCCATGGACGCGGAACGGTAAAGACGGTGGAGACGGTCTGCTACGAGATCATGCGTGAGATTGTCCGTGTCCATCATGCCTACGACTCAGACCGTTTTCTGGTCTATGCTTCCCCTGCGGTGGCAGAGGCCCTGAAAGGGGAAGAGTCGCACGCGCTGGCGGAAGTGGAAATCTTTGTCGGCAAACAGGTAAAAGTGCAAATTGAGCCGCTCTATAACCAGGAGCAGTTTGACGTCGTCATGATGTAAACGCAGTTCGCTGCGAGATTTAAGGCTGACAAGGAGAGACGCGTGAGGCGATTGCCGGGGATTTTACTGCTTACAGGGGCAACGCTGGTCGTGATTGTCGCGTTGCTCGTGAGCGGGCTGCGTCTCGCCTTGCCGCATCTGGACAGCTGGCGGCCGCAGATCCTGGCAAAAATCGAATCTGCCACCGGTCTGCCGGTGGACGTGAGCCATATCGAGGCAAGCTGGCAGAACTTTGGCCCGACGCTTGATGCACGGGATATCAGCGCCAGCCTGAAAGATGGCGGCCATCTTAAAATCAAACGCGTCACCCTGGCGCTGGATGTCTGGCAAAGCCTGCTGCATCTGCGCTGGCAGTTTCGCGATCTCACCTTCTGGCAACTTCAGTTGATGACCAACACGCCGCTGCAAAGCGGCGACAGCGATCGTGGGCTGGAAACCAGCCGTATCAGCGATCTCTTCCTGCGGCAGTTCGATCATTTCGATCTCCGCGACAGCGAAGTGAGCTTTATAACCCTTTCCGGACAGCGCGCTGAGCTGGCGATCCCACAGCTGACCTGGCTAAACGGGAAAGATCGCCACCGCGCCGAGGGGCAGGTGAATCTCTCCAGCCTGAACGGGCAGCACGGCGTTATGCAGGTGCGGATGGATCTGCGCGACGACAATGGCCTGCTGAACAACGGCAGGGTGTGGCTACAGGCGGACGACGTGGACGTGAAGCCGTGGCTGGGTGAGTGGCTACAGCAGAACATGCAGCTGGAAACCGCGCGCTTCAGCCTGGAAGGCTGGATGACCCTGACGAACGGGGCATTCGCCAGCGGCGATATCTGGCTTAAGCAGGGGGGCGCGAGCTGGAAGGGGGAAAACCATCAGCATCAGCTTTCCGTCGATAACCTCACCGCACACGTGACGCAGGATAAAGGCGGCTGGCAGTTCGCTATTCCGGATACGCGCATCTCCATGGATAACAAACCCTGGCCGCGCGGCGCGCTGACGCTGGCGTGGATGCCGGAGCAGGACGTCGGCGGTATAAACGGTAAACGCAGCGATGAGCTGCGTATCCGCGCCAGTAACCTGGATCTGACGGCGATCGAAGGGCTGCGTTCAATGGCCGCAAAACTCTCCCCGGAGCTGGGCGAAATCTGGCTGGCGACGCAACCGAGCGGGCAGATAAACCGGCTGGCGCTGGATATTCCGCTCCAGGCCACGGAAAAGACGCGTTTTCAGGCGGCATGGAAAAATCTCGCATGGAAACAGTGGAAGCTGCTGCCGGGTGCCGAGCACTTCAGCGGTAAACTGGAAGGAAGCGTGGAAAACGGCAGGCTGACGGCAGAAATGCAGGAAGCAAAAATGCCGTACGAAACGGTCTTCCGTGCGCCACTGGAGATCGAAAAGGGAAACGCCACTCTTAACTGGCTGAAGAATGACAAAGGTTTTCAGCTCGATGGTCGCGATATTGATGTAAAAGCCAAAGCGGTACATGCCCGCGGTAATTTCCGTTATCTACAGCCTGAAGGCGATGAGCCGTGGCTGGGCATTCTGGCAGGCATAAGCACAGATGACGGTTCGCAGGCGTGGCGCTACTTCCCGGAAAACCTGATGGGGAAAGCGCTGGTAGACTATCTCAGCGGCGCCATTCAGGGCGGTCAGGCGGATAACGCCACGCTGGTCTACGGCGGCAATCCGCACCTGTTCCCGTATAAGCATAACGAAGGCCAGTTCCAGGTTCTGGTGCCGCTACGCAACGCCACCTATGCCTTCCAGCCGGACTGGCCCGCGCTGAAGAATCTGAATATCGAACTCAACTTCCTGAATGACGGCTTGTGGATGAAGACGGACAGCGTTGCGCTGGGCGGCGTAACAGCAAGCAACCTGACGGCAAACATCCCGGATTACTCCAAAGAGAAACTGCTGATTGATGCGGATATTAATGGGCCGGGTAAAGCGGTTGGCCCATATTTTGAAGATACGCCGCTGGATGACTCCCTGGCGGCCACTCTCCAGCAGTTGCAGTTAGATGGTGATGTGAATGCTCGCTTACATCTGGATATCCCGCTCGACGGTGAAATGACCACCGCCAAAGGCGACGTTCGTCTGAACAATAACAGCCTCTATATCAAGCCGCTGGACAGCACGCTGAAAAACCTTAGCGGTCAGTTCAGCTTTGTTAACGGCAATCTGAAAAGTAAGCCGCTGAAAGCGACCTGGTTCAATCAACCCGTCAATATCGATTTCTCCACCACCGAGGGCGATAAAGCCTACCAGGTGGCGGTCAATATGGACGCGAACTGGCAGCCGTCACGCATGGATGTTCTGCCGAAGCCGATTGAGAATGCGGTGGACGGCGCGGTGTCATGGAATGGCAAGGTCGCCATCGACCTGCCTTATCATGCCGGTGCGCGCTATAACGTCGACATTACGGGCGATCTAAAAAACCTCAGTAGCCAGCTTCCCGCACCGCTGAACAAGAAAAGCGGTGAAGCACTGCCCGTCAACGTTAAGGTTGCGGGCAACCTTAACAGCTTCGATTTAACCGGAAACGCTGGCGGAACAAACCACTTCAACAGCCGCTGGCTGCTTAACCGCAAGCTGACGCTGGACAGGGCGATCTGGACGACGGACAGCCGTACCACGCCGCCGCTGCCGGAGCAGGCGGGCATTGAACTGAATCTCCCGCCGATGGATGGCGCAGAGTGGCTGGCACTGTTTCAGAAAGGTGTCGGGCAAAACGTCGACCAAACGGCGCAGTTCCCGCAGTCCATTACCTTGCGCACGCCTGCGCTGACGCTGGGTGGGCAGCAGTGGAACAACCTGAGTATTGTCTCCCGGCCGACGGTGAACGGCTCAAAGGTCGAGGCGCAGGGGCGTGAAATTAACGGTTCGTTGACGATGCGCGATAACGCGCCATGGCAGGCGGCTATCCGTTATCTCTATTACAACCCGACCTTTACGGCGTCTAAAACACAGTCGACAAGTACGTCTCCTTTCAGCAGCAGTGGAACGTCGCGCGTGGATTTCAGCAACTGGCCCGATCTCCAGCTGCGCTGTGCGGAGTGCTGGCTGTGGGGACAGAAATATGGCCGTATCGACGGTGATTTTGCTATTCAGGGCAATACGCTGAGCCTCTCTGGTGGGCTGGTGGATACCGGCTTTGGCCGCATGACCGCCGCTGGCGAGTGGGTGAACAAACCGGGTGAACAGCGCACCTCGCTGAAGGGCGATATTAAAGGCAACAAGCTGGACTCCGCGGCTAACTTCTTTGGGATCAGCACGCCGCTTCGCGGATCGTCCTTCGATGTGAATTACGATCTGCACTGGCGCGCGGCACCGTGGCAGCCGGACGTTGCCTCGCTGAACGGTATCCTCAGAACCCGTTTTGGTAAGGGACAAATTGCCGATGTTAGCACCGGTCATGCAGGGCAAATACTGCGCCTGCTGAGCTTTGACGCGCTGCTGCGCAAGCTGCGCTTCGATTTCAGCGATACCTTCAACGACGGTTTCTATTATGACTCCATTCGCGGAACGGCCTGGATCAAGGACGGCGTGATGCATACCGATGATACGCTGCTGGACGGCCTGGAAGCGGACATCGCCATGAAAGGATCAGTGAACCTCGTGCGCCGGGAGCTGGATATGGAAGCGGTTGTTGCCCCGGAAATCTCCGCTACAGTGGGTGTTGCTACCGCTTTTGTGGTCAATCCGATAATCGGCGCGGCGGTATTTGCCGCCAGCAAAGTGCTGGGGCCGCTCTGGAGCAAAGTCTCGATTCTGCGCTACCGCATTACGGGCCCAATCGATAAACCGCAGATTAATGAAGTGCTGCGCCAGCCGCGCAAAGAAGCACAGCAATGATTTGACGTGGGCAGGTAATTGCCTCACTCTCAATAATATTGATTTTATACCGCCACTGGCGGCAACGAACGAGTAGCAATACGATGAGTCTGAACCTGGTAAGTGAACATTTGCTCGCAGCTAACGGCCTGAGCCATCAGGACCTGTTCTCCATTCTTGGTCAACTGACCGAACGCCGCCTCGACTACGGCGATCTCTATTTCCAGTCGAGCTATCACGAATCCTGGGTTTTAGAAGACAGTATCATTAAAGATGGTTCTTATAACATTGACCAGGGCGTCGGCGTGCGCGCCGTCAGCGGCGAAAAAACCGGTTTTGCTTATGCAGACCAGATAAGCCTGGCCGCGCTGGAGCAGAGCGCGCAGGCGGCGCGAACCATTGTGCGTGATACCGGCGACGGTCGCGTGAAAACCCTGGGTGAAGTGCAGCACGCTGCGCTTTATACCAGCATCGATCCACTGCAAAGCATGAGCCGCGAAGAGAAGCTGGACATCCTGCGTCGCGTGGACAAAGTGGCTCGCGCGGCGGACAAACGCGTGCAGGAAGTCTCTGCCAGTCTGAGCGGGGTCTATGAGCTGATTCTGGTGGCGGCGACGGACGGTACGCTGGCCGCCGACGTGCGTCCGCTTGTGCGCCTCTCTATCAGCGTGCAGGTGGAAGACGACGGCAAGCGCGAGCGCGGCTCAAGCGGTGGCGGCGGTCGTTTTGGCTACGACTGGTTCCTCGGCGACGTTGACGGCGAAGCGCGCGCGGATGCGTGGGCAAAAGAAGCCGTGCGCATGGCGCTGGTCAACCTGTCTGCCGTGGCGGCACCTGCCGGTACGCTGCCGGTGGTTCTGGGCGCAGGCTGGCCTGGCGTGCTGCTGCACGAAGCGGTCGGTCACGGCCTGGAGGGGGATTTCAACCGTCGCGGGACGTCCGTATTCAGCGGTCAGATGGGGCAGCTAGTCTCCTCCGAACTGTGTACCGTGGTGGATGATGGCACCATGCTCGACCGTCGCGGCTCGATTTCTATCGACGATGAAGGCACGCCGGGCCAGTACAACGTGCTGATCGAAAATGGCGTACTGAAAGGTTACATGCAGGACAAGCTTAACGCGCGTCTGATGGGCGTTGCGCCAACGGGTAACGGTCGTCGCGAATCCTACGCACACCTGCCGATGCCGCGCATGACCAACACCTACATGCTGCCGGGTAAATCCACGCCGCAGGAGATTATCGAATCCGTTGATTACGGGATCTTCGCGCCGAACTTTGGCGGCGGCCAGGTGGATATCACCTCCGGTAAATTTGTCTTCTCTACCTCAGAGGCGTATCTGATTGAGAAGGGCAAAGTGACCAAAGCGGTGAAGGGCGCAACCCTGATTGGCTCTGGCATTGAGGCCATGCAGCAGATTTCCATGGTGGGTAACGACCTGAAGCTGGATAACGGCGTGGGCGTTTGCGGCAAAGAGGGCCAGAGCCTGCCGGTAGGCGTGGGCCAGCCAACCCTGAAGGTTGATAACCTGACGGTGGGCGGCACGGCGTAATTTTTTCATTTTCCCCTCACCCTAACCCTCTCCCCAACGGGGAGAGGGGACTGCTCCGTGCCGTCTTTTCTCCCTCGCCCCTTTGGGGAGAGGGGACTGCTCCGTGCCGTCTTTTCTCCCTCGCCCCTTTGGGGAGAGGGCCGGGGTGAGGGGGGAGGCCTACTCTTTCCTTCTTCCCCGCATCCCCTGAAACAGCTCTGCCACTTCCACAAAATAGTCCGTCAGATAGTTAATACAGACCTGCACCTTCAGCGGCAGCTTGTCCTTTTCGGTATAGAGCGCGTACACCGGGCGCGGATCCGACTGGTAGCGCGGGAAGAGGATCTCCAGTTCGCCGCTGTTGATCTCGTTGATCACCCACATCAGCGGCACGTAGGCGATCCCGGCCCCGGCCACCAGCCAGCGTGAGATGGTCATCGGATCGTTGGTCACGAAACGGCCTTCAGGCAGCAGTTTGGTGGAAAGCCCTTCTGGCGCGATCAATTCAAATTCGTTATCTGGGCGAACGCTGTATTCCAGCCACGAGTGGTTGCTCAGGTCGGCAGGTTTTTCCGGTACGCCATACTGTGCCAGATAGCTTTTCGAAGCGCAGACCACCATCGGCATGCTGCCCAGTCGACGCGAGAACAGGCTCGAGTCCTGCAATGCGCCAACGCGGATCACCACGTCTAACCCATCGGCAATCAGATCCGGTGCCGGAATACCCGTTACCAGATTAACGGTTAAACCGGGATACTCTTTCAGCATTTCCGCCGTCATGGCAGCGAGAACATTTTGTGCCATAGTTGAAGAACACCCGATACGCAGCGTGCCGATAGGCGTGTTGTTAAAGGCGTAGAGCTGCTCGTGAACATCCTGCACTTCATGCAGCATTCGACGGCAGCCCTGATAGTAAATTTTACCCGCTTCCGTCAGCCCAATGCTGCGGGTGCTGCGGTTGAGCAGCTTCACCTGGAGCTCATCTTCCAGTTTTGACACTGTCTGGCTAATGGATGAGACGCTCATTTGTAGCTGACGTGCTGCGGCGGTAAAAGAGCCTTGCTCAACCACTTTCGCAAAGACGGACATGCGTTTTAGACGTTCCATTATTCACTCTGGCTTAAAAGTGATTTAGATCACATATGATAGATAACAGCATAACAGTTACGTTAATATATTATTAATTACATAACGGCTGCGCCACTCTCGCCCGGCAATTCATGCTCTCCTGCGGCGGCGTGAGCTTAATAATCCAGTAACCTGCATCTCTTTAATCAAGGTCAACATGAGTCTGTTTCCCGTTATCGTGGTGTTCGGTCTGTCGTTCCCACCGATATTTTTCGAGCTTCTTTTATCACTGGCGATCTTCTGGCTGGTGCGCAAGGTGCTGGTCCCTACCGGGATTTATGATTTCGTCTGGCATCCTGCATTGTTTAATACCGCGCTGTATTGCTGCCTGTTCTATTTAATATCGCGCATGTTTGTCTGAGGTTGATGTGAAAACGCTAACAAGAAAAATCTCCCGCACTGCCATCACTATGGCGCTGGTCATCCTGGCGTTCATCGCTATTTTTCGCGCCTGGGTTTATTACACCGAATCCCCGTGGACGCGCGATGCGCGTTTCAGCGCGGAGGTGGTCGCGATAGCGCCCGATGTCGCCGGTCTCATTACGGCGGTCAATGTCCACGATAACCAGCTGGTGAAAAAAGATCAGGTACTGTTCACTATCGACCAGCCGCGCTATCAAAAAGCGCTGGAAGAAGCGGAAGCCGACGTAGCGTATTACAACGCGCTGGCCGCTGAAAAACGCCGTGAAGCAGGACGTCGTAACAAGCTGGGCATCCAGGCCATGTCCCGGGAAGAGATTGATCAGTCCAATAACGTGCTGCAAACCGTGCTGCATCAGCTGGCAAAAGCGCAGGCGACGCGCGATCTGGCGAAGCTCGATCTGGAACGTACCGTTATCCGCGCCCCGTCCGATGGCTGGGTAACCAACCTCAACGTCTATGCGGGTGAGTTTATCACGCGCGGCTCTACGGCCGTGGCGCTGGTGAAACAGAACTCTTTCTACGTCCTCGCCTATATGGAAGAGACCAAGCTGGAAGGCGTGCGTCCGGGCTATCGCGCCGAAATCACGCCGCTCGGCAGCAACCGGGTCCTGAAAGGAACCGTGGACAGCGTGGCCGCGGGGGTGACCAACGCCAGCAGTACCAATGATTCAAAAGGGATGGCGACCGTCGATTCTAACCTCGAGTGGGTTCGTCTGGCGCAGCGCGTACCGGTACGCATTCGTCTGGATGAGCAGCAGAGCAACCTCTGGCCCGCAGGCACCACGGCGACGGTAGTGATCACCGGTGAAAAAGACCGTGATGCCAGCCAGGATTCTATCTTCCGTCAAATCGCCCATCGCCTGCGCGAGTTTGGTTGATCGCTATGGGCATTTTTTCCATCGCCAGCCAGCACATCCGCTTCGCCGTGAAGCTGGCATGCGCCATTGTGCTGGCGCTGTTTGTTGGCTTCCATTTCCAGCTTGAAACGCCGCGCTGGGCTGTTCTGACCGCCGCGATCGTCGCCGCCGGTCCTGCCTTCGCGGCGGGTGGCGAGCCTTACTCCGGGGCAATTCGCTATCGCGGGATGCTGCGTATTATCGGTACCTTTATCGGCTGTATCGCCGCCCTGACCATTATCATCCTGATGATCCGCACGCCGCTGCTGATGCTGATTGTATGCTGTATCTGGGCGGGTTTTTGCACCTGGGTCTCTTCGCTGGTGAAGGTGGAGAACTCGTACGCCTGGGGCCTGGCGGGATATACCGCGCTGATTATTATCATCACCATTCAGAGTGAACCGCTGCTTGCTCCGCAGTTCGCCGTGGAACGTTGTAGCGAGATTGTCATTGGTATCGTCTGCGCGATTGTCGCCGATCTGCTTTTCTCTCCGCGATCCATCAAGCAGGAAGTCGATCGTGAGCTGGACGCGCTGATTGTTGCCCAGTACCAGCTCATGCAGCTGTGCATTAAGCACGGCGACAGCGAAGAGGTCGACAAGGCCTGGAGCGCGCTGGTGCGCCGCACGCAGGCGCTGGAAGGGATGCGCAGTAATCTCAATATGGAGTCTTCCCGCTGGGAGCGTGCCAATCGTCGTCTGAAAGCGATCAATACCGTCTCGTTAACGCTGATCACCCAGGCGTGTGAAACCTACCTGATTCAGAACACTCGCCCCGAAGTGGTAACGGATACCTTCCGCGAACTGTTTGATGAGCCTGTGGAGACGGTGCAGGACGTGCATCGACAGCTTAAACGCATGCGTCGTGTGATTGCCTGGACGGGCGAACGGGATACGCCAGTCACCATTTATACCTGGGTTGGCGCCGCAACGCGCTACCTGCTTCTTAAACGCGGCGTGATTAGCAACACCAAAATCAGTGCGGCGGAAGAAGAGGTGTTACAGGGCGAAGTGGTGATCAAACCGGAATCCGCCGAGCGTCATCATGCGATGGTTAACTTCTGGCGTACCACCCTGGCCTGTATACTCGGCACGCTGTTCTGGCTGTGGACCGGCTGGACATCCGGCAGCGGCGCGATGGTGATGATTGCCGTCGTTACCGCGCTGGCGATGCGTCTGCCCAACCCGCGCATGGTCGCTATTGATTTTCTGTACGGCACCATTGCGGCGTTACCCATTGGCGCGCTCTACTTCCTGGTAATCATCCCCTCGACGCAGCAAAGCATGCTTTTGCTCTGTATCAGCCTGGCGGTGATGGCGTTCTTTATCGGGATTGAGGTACAAAAACGCCGTCTGGGATCGTTAGGTGCGCTGGCGAGTACGATTAACATCCTCGTGCTGGATAACCCGATGACCTTCCATTTCAGCCAGTTCCTGGATAGCGCATTAGGCCAGCTGGTGGGCTGTTTCCTGGCGATGATGGTGATCCTGCTGGTGCGGGATAACTCTCAGGCGCGGACAGGGCGCGTGCTGCTCAATCAGTTTGTGTCGGCCGCCGTATCGTCCTTGACCACCAACACCGCGCGGCGCAAGCAGAACCACCTTCCGGCCCTTTACCAGCAACTGTTCCTGCTGTTGAATAAATTCCCGGGCGATGTCGCTCGCTTCCGTCTGGCGTTAACCATGATTATCGCGCACCAGCGTCTGCGGAACGCGCCAGTGCCGATCAACGACGATTTGTCCGCTTTCCACCGCCAGCTACGGCGAACGGCGGACCATGTGATATCGGCATCCAGTGATGACAAACGTCGCCGCTACTTTAAGCAACTGCTGGAGGAGCTGGATATCTACCAGGAGAAACTGCGAGTCTGGGAAGCGCCGCCGCAGGTTACCGAGCCGGTAGAGCGGCTGGTGTTTATGCTGCACCGCTACCAGAATGCGCTGACAGACAGCTAACGAAGAGAAAACCGACGCCAAAAGCGTCGGTTTTTTTGTGGCTATACTTATTCTTGCAGGTTCAAACATTCAGGAAGGGAGGACACATGACAACCCAGGCTCTTCAGGACAGTATTCTTTTTCAGACCGGGTATCTGGTTAACGGTATCTGGAAAACACTCGACACCACGTTTGATGTGCTAAACCCGGCCACGGGCGAGGTGGTTGCGAAAGTGGCGAAAGCAGGGAAAGCCGAAACCGAAGAGGCCATTGCGGCCGCGACGAAAGCCTTTCCCGCATGGCGCGCAAAAACGGCAAAAGAGCGTTCCGCGATCCTCTATCGCTGGTATGAACTAATTATCGAGAACAAAAGCTGGCTCGGGCGGCTGATGACCACCGAGCAGGGCAAGCCGCTGAAAGAGGCTGAGGGCGAGGTGGACTACGCTGCCAGCTTTATTCAGTGGTTTGCGGAGCAGGCCAAGCGCGCTAACGGTGAAATCATTCCTCCGGTTAAACCCGGCTCCCGTATTCTGGCCACTCGTGAACCTGTTGGGGTGGTTGCTGCTATCACGCCATGGAATTTCCCGATGGCTATGCTCACCCGTAAGCTCGGCCCGGCGCTGGCAGCAGGGTGTACCGGCGTCATCAAGCCTGCAAACAACACGCCGCTGAGCGCCTTTGCGCTGCTGACGCTGGCGAAGCAGGCCGGTGTGCCGGATGGTGTGCTGAATGCGGTCGCGGGGAGCACCTCAGAAATTAGCGACGCCATTATGGCCAGCCATGACGTGCGCAAAATCTCGTTTACGGGGTCAACCGCCGTCGGGAAAACGCTGGTTCGCAATTCCGCTGAGACCATGAAAAAGGTATCGATGGAGCTGGGCGGCAATGCGCCGTATATCGTTTTCGAGGACGCGGATATTGAGGCCGCCGTCAAAGGCGCCATCGCCAATAAATTCCGTAACGCCGGGCAGGTCTGCGTCAGCGTAAACCGTTTCTATATTCAGGAGACGGTCTATGACAAGTTTGTCAATCAGCTTGCCGATGCGGTGAAGGCGCTGAAGGTGGGTAACGGTCTGGACGAGGGCGTCGTTATCGGCCCGCTGATTGAGCCTTCGGCTGTCGAGAAAGTCCGTGAGCACGTCGAAGATGCGGTAGCGAAGGGGGCCACGGTGCTGGCTGGGGGTAAACCGCACGAACTTGGCGGCAACTTCTGGATGCCAACCGTGCTCGGTGACTGCCATGAAGGCATGAAGCTGGCAGAAGAGGAGACCTTTGGTCCCGTTGCCGCCTGCTTCCGCTTCACGTCGGAAGACGAAGTGGTTATGCGCGCTAACAATACGCCTTACGGGCTGGCGGCCTACTTTTATACCCAGAATCTCTCGCGTGTGTTCCGCGTCTCACAGGCCATTGAGAGCGGCATGATCGGAATTAATGAATGTGCGGTCTCGACCGAGCTGGGTCCGTTTGGGGGCGTAAAAGAGTCCGGGCTGGGACGCGAGGGGTCCGTGCTGGGGCTGGAGGAGTTTCTGGTAGTTAAAACCCTGCATATCGGGGGCTTATAATAGACAGGGCGGCATCTGCCGCCCGCCTGTACCGGGTGGCTGGCAATGAAAATTTATACCTTTGATTTTGACGAAATTGATAGTCAGGAAGACTTCTACCGCGAGTTTATCCGGGCGTTCGACCTGGAGCGGGGCAGCGTAAACAATCTTGATATGCTGTGGGATGTGGTTACCGGCGACAGGCTGCCGTTACCGCTGGAGATCGAATTTACCCATCTGCCTGAAAAACTGCGCAGACGCTTTGGCGCATTGATTTTATTGTTTGATGAAGCGGAGGAGGAGCTGGAAGGGCAACTGCGTTTCAACGTGCGTCAGTGATAAAAAAGCCCCTGACCGGGAGGTCAGGGGCAAGTCGTATGATGAGATACGACGAGGGTTTATTTGTACAGTTCTGCGGTAGCGTGCCAGTGGTCGCCACTGCGCGCTTCGATGATGCGATAAGATGACGCACCCTGTTCTTCCACTTTTTTGTTCAGCATTTCGTGCATGTCCATCGGAGAAGTACCGATGGCACCAACAGAAACGGTCCCGATAGCCTGACGGGATTGTGCCTGTTCGTCGTTAATAGTGTCGGCTGCAAACGCACCGAATGACAGGACTGACAGTACGCTCAGGGCAGCTACAGTGGTTTTAATTTTCATGATTATTTACCTCGTCAATTATTTTACTGGGGTCTTTGTTCTGTGACCCTCATCACAAAATCAAGTATACACTAATCACGGAAAAAATTAATACCAGACTAATGGTTTCGCCTGTTATTACGTGTTAAAAACATCATTTTTTATAACGGGAATGAATAAAAAAGGGCGTTACTCTGCAGGCGTTATGATTTTTTCTTATGTAAATCAATTGGATAGGTGGCTTTGATTTTTAGTGCGATTTTACGGCAGATCATTCACTGAATGAATGTTAACAGGCGGTAAAAAGCACTATTTGCAAAAGCAGCAGGCAGAGAAAAGCAGGGTAAAACGAGGCGGCAGCAGAATGATCCCCGCAGCCAGGCGCTACGGGGCAGAAGATTACAGCTCCTGTTCGAACAGGACCAGAATCGCTTCGTAGAGGTCTTTCACCGAGAAACCATTTGCCGGGGTCGTAAAAATGGTGTCATCGCCGGCGATGGTCCCGAGGATCCCCTCTGCTTTACCCAGCGAGTCCAGCAGGCGGGCAATCAGCTGGGCTGCACCCGGGCTGGTGTGGATCACGACCACGGCATCGTTATAGTCAATGTCCAGAACCAGGTTTTTCAGCGGGCTGGAGGTCGTTGGCACGCCAAGTTCAGCAGGCAGGCAATAAACCATCTCCATTTTGGCGTTGCGCGTACGCACTGCACCAAACTTGGTTAACATGCGGGAGACCTTCGACTGGTTGATGTTGTCGAAGCCTTGCTCCTGCAACGCCTGAACAATTTCTCCCTGAGAACTGAATTTCTCTTCTTTGAGTAGCGCTTTAAACGCTTTCACTAATTCTTCTTGCTTAGACGAGCTTCGCATAAGTCACCCGGAATATGACGATAGAAACAACATTATTATGCATGTGGATGAATTTTTATGCAAATTATCTACCTGGCACCAGGCTGAAATAATGTTATGAAAGGGAGAGATTTTATCAGATTTCGTTATCAGAAAACATGCCTGGGTCACGCCGCGCAAATAAGCTTAAAAGTAAATTAAATGTTATCAAAATGATGTTGTTTTGGTGGCGTGGCAGGGTGTATTGTAACCCCCTCTTAATTCGTTGTTGCCCACAGCCTGATAGCATTCGGGTGAAGGTCAAAGACGTGCGACCTCAAATTCTTTAGCGATGAAAATTGTAATTAATGACGTGCTGAATTATGGTCGCCGCAACGGAGTTACAGATACTTAAGTTAACCATAATAAGGAGTTTAGGATGAAAGTCGCAGTCCTCGGCGCTGCTGGTGGTATCGGCCAGGCGCTTGCCCTACTACTGAAAACCCAACTGCCTTCAGGCTCAGAACTCTCCCTGTACGATATTGCTCCGGTAACCCCAGGTGTGGCGGTTGACCTGAGCCACATCCCGACAGCTGTGAAAATCAAAGGCTTCTCCGGTGAAGATGCGCGTCCTGCGTTGCAGGGTGCCGATGTGGTGCTGATCTCCGCGGGTGTTGCACGTAAACCGGGTATGGATCGTTCAGACCTGTTCAACGTCAACGCGGGCATCGTGAAAAACCTGGTTCAGCAGATCGCTGAAACCTGCCCGAAAGCGTGCATCGGTATCATCACCAACCCGGTGAACACCACCGTTGCCATCGCAGCAGAAGTGCTGAAGAAAGCGGGCGTTTACGACAAGAACAAACTGTTCGGCGTAACTACGCTGGATATCATCCGTTCCAATACCTTCGTGGCTGAGCTGAAAGGCAAGCAGCCAACGGAAGTGGAAGTGCCGGTTATCGGCGGACACTCTGGCGTGACCATCCTGCCTCTGCTGTCGCAGATCCCGGGCGTGAGCTTCACCGAGCAGGAAGTGGTTGACCTGACCAAACGTATTCAGAATGCAGGCACCGAAGTGGTGGAAGCGAAGGCGGGTGGCGGTTCTGCAACCCTGTCTATGGGCCAGGCGGCGGCGCGTTTCGGCCTGTCTCTGGTTCGCGCGCTGCAGGGCGAGAAAAACGTGGTTGAATGCGCTTACGTAGAAGGCGACGGTGAACACGCGCGCTTCTTCTCTCAGCCGCTGCTGCTGGGTAAAAACGGCGTTGAAGAGCGTAAGTCTATCGGCACGCTGAGCGCGTTTGAGCAAAACGCGATGGAAGGCATGCTGGATACGCTGAAGAAAGACATCACGCTGGGCGAAGAGTTCGTTAACAAGTGATCTTGTCCCGGTAAAAAAAACGGAGCGCTAAGCTCCGTTTTTTTATGCCCGTCAGTTAGTGGCCGGGTATTCCTGGATGGTGACCTGAATCGTGAGCTTCTTGTCATTACGCATGACTTCTACGGGGATGATAGAGCCCGGTCGAATTTCCGCCACCTGGTCCATCGTTTCAAGCGCAGAGACCGCCGGCGTGCCGTTGACGGAAAGAATAACGTCGTTCACCTGGATACCTGCATTGGCCGCCGGGCCGCCAGGTGCCACTTCGTTGACCACAATCCCCTGGATCTGATCGATACCACCGCCCTGCGTATGCATCGGCGCGATTTCACGCCCGCCAATACCGATGTAGCCACGGATCACGCGGCCATCGCGGATCAGCTTGTCCATGATCTTGGTCGCCAGCTGGAACGGAATGGCAAAGCCAATCCCTTCCGGTGTTTCACCATCGTTGCTCTTGTCAAAGGAGAGGGTGTTAATGCCCATCAGTTCGCCCAGAGAGTTCACCAGCGCACCGCCGGAGTTACCGTGGTTGATCGAGGCATCGGTTTGCAGGAAGTTCTGCCGCCCTGACGGGTTCAGTCCGATTCGACCTGTCGCGCTGATGATCCCCTGAGTGATGGTCTGGCCCAGGTTGTACGGGTTACCGATCGCCAGCACCACATCGCCGATGTGCGGCGTTCGTTTGCGATTAATCGGGATAGTCGGCAGACCGCCCGTGGCGTTGATCTTCAGCACCGCCAGATCGGTCAGGCTGTCCGACCCCACCAGCAGGGCTTCAAACACGCGGCCATCCTGCAAGGCGACGATAATCTGGTCGGCATCGTTGATCACGTGTTTATTGGTGATGATGTAACCCCGGTCATCCATGATCACACCGGAACCGAGCGTGCGGATCTCCAGCTGGTTATGAGCGGAACTGTTAAGCCCGCGGTTATAGACGTTAACCACGGCGGGGGCGGCACGGCGTACCGCCTGATTGTACGTTGCAGGCGTTTCATCCGTGCTGTCGAACTGAGGAGCCGACAGTTTGTTGAACTGGCGTAAAGATGGCATAGCCACCAGCAGCAGACCGGCAACGATCAAACCAATGACAATTGAACGAAAGAGCTTTAAAAGCATGATGCGTGTGTCGTTAAAAAAGGAACGGTTTGCAGCATAACATGAGTTATCCGGACATCACACGCAGCGGCGATGCCCGGAGTCGCAAATGGTTAACGCAGTAAAATGTAGAGGGTGTCGTTGCCACGGATAATTTGCAGGGCAATGACCGCCGGTTTACTCTCCAGCACCTTACGCATTTCGGCAATAGACTGCACGCGAGTGCGGTTCACACCCACGATCACGTCGTCCTGATGTAAACCTGCCTGCGCGGCTGGACTGCTTTTCTCAACGGCAGTGACAGAAATGCCTTTCGTGCCGTCTTTAAGCTGACCGTCGCTCAGCGTTGCGCCCTGTAGCGCCGGGGAGATCTGTTCTGCACTGGCGGAAGAGGAGGTGCTCTTGTCCAGTGTCACTTCCACGGTCAGCGGTTTGCCCTCGCGGATCAGGCCCAGCTTCACTTTAGCGCCAGGCTCCGTGGTGGCAATACGCGAACGTAATTCAGCGAAGCTGCTCAGCGGTTTATCGTTCAGGCTGACAATAACGTCACCGGATTTCACGCCCGCTTTCGCAGATCCTGAGTTGGGCAGCACTTCGCTGACAAACGCCCCGCGCTGGACGTTGAGCTTAAAGGCTTTGGCGATATCAGCGCTCATCTCCATGCCTTTAATGCCCAGCAGCCCGCGCTTAACCTCGCCAAACTGTATCAGCTGTTGAGACAGGGTTTTCGCCATGTTACTCGGAATGGCAAAACCAATCCCGATGCTGCCGCCGCCTGGTGCGAGGATAGCGGTATTAATGCCGATCAGTTCGCCGTTCAGGTTAAGCAGCGCACCGCCGGAGTTGCCCCGGTTGATGGAGGCATCGGTCTGGATGAAATTTTCCAGCCCTTCGAGATTCAGGCCGCTGCGCCCCAGGGCAGAGACAATCCCGGAGGTGGCGGTCTGCCCTAAACCGAACGGATTACCGACCGCGACGGCAAAATCACCCACGCGCAGCTTATCGGAATCGGCGATGGCGATCTGGGTCAGGTTGCTGGGGTTTTGCACCTGTAGCAGGGCGATATCACTCTGATCGTCACCGCCGATCAGTTTGGCGTCAAACTCCCGGCCATCGTTCAGCTGAACGCTGATTTTATCAGCCTGGCTGATCACGTGGTTATTGGTCAGGATATAGCCTTTGGCCGCGTCGATAATCACGCCCGAACCAAGGCCTTCAAACGGCTGAGCCTGCTGATCCGGCGCCTCTTCGCCAAAATATTTCTTCAGCTCTTCGGGAATACGCTGGCTTTGGCGTGCCGTCCCTTCCACCTGAACGCTGACTACCGCAGGCAGGACTTTTTCAAGCATCGGCGCAAGGCTGGGAATGGCTTCTTGTCCTGGCACCTGCGAAGGCAGTGCCGCACTGGCGGGGAAGGACGCCGAGAGAGATAACCCGACACTTAACGCTAAGGCGCTCAACAGCTGGTTTTTTTTCTTCATCGATGCTGACTCTCGTATCCTGGAATGAAAAAGAACGGCCCCAAAAACATCTTGATGTTATTGAATTTTCAACCGCTGAACAATGGAGGTGTTTGACTAAATAATAGCTGGGGACGGGAAGAAAGGACGGGCGCATAAGGTGCGCCCGTAAAATTTATTCAGGTTGTGCGATTAATCGCGTTTTACGCCACCGCGCAGCAGGCCGGACGCGCCGTCTGAATAGTCGCGTGGCATCTGAACCGGTGCCTGATCGTTACCGGCCTCAGAGTCCGCCAGACGATTGCGGAAGGGGTTGCTCTCCGCGGTCATTTCCGGCAGCAGGCTGCTGGAGCTTTTCGCCATGTGCTGGTAGAGCTGGCGATAATCTGTCGCCATGTTGTCCAGCAGCTCAGCGCTACGGGCAAAGTGGCTGACCAGCTCTTCGCGGTATTCTTCCAGTTCGGCTTTGTTCTTTTCCAGTTCGTATTGCAGTGACTGCTGCTGACGCAATTTGCGGTTACCGAAACGCATGGCCACAGCACCAATGATGATGCCGACGACTAAACCGATTAGCGCATATTCCCAGGTCATGAACTTCTCCCGTTGTCTTGTTGTTCCGTAGGGTGTTGGCTCGGCTCCTGCCTGTGCCTGATTATGCCACTATAACCGCTATTTCCGCAGAAGTGGAATCCTGACGTATCATCGCGTAGTGTAGAACGGCCTTTTTTTCATCAGCCACGACCGCTGATGAGGTTTAACTAAAGGAATAACAATAACATCATGCAAAACCTGTCCCCATCATCGCGTTACCAACTCGCCCTGAGTGAGGGCACACACCAGCCGGATGATGTCCAGCGTGAAGCGGTAAACCGCCTGGACACGATTTACCAGGAGCTTCTGGCGAAACCCGCCGATGCGATGCAGAGCAGTGGGCTGAAGGCGGCATTCGGCCGTTTACTGGGCAAAAAAGAGCCCACGGTAAACGCACCGGTTCGTGGCTTATATATGTGGGGCGGCGTTGGGCGGGGTAAGACCTGGCTGATGGACATGTTCTACCAGAGCCTGCCCGGCACGCGTAAGCAGCGTCTGCACTTTCACCGTTTTATGCTCCGGGTCCATGAAGAGCTGACGGCGCTCCAGGGCGAAACCGACCCGCTGGAAATCGTGGCGGACCGCTTCAAGGCGGAAACGGACGTACTCTGCTTCGACGAATTCTTTGTTTCCGATATTACGGACGCGATGCTGTTGGGGGGGCTGATGAAAGCGCTGTTTGCGCGTGGGATCACCCTGGTGGCGACCTCAAATATCCCGCCGGATGAGCTTTATCGCAACGGTCTCCAGCGGGCGCGTTTCCTGCCAGCCATAGATGCCATTAAGCAGCATTGCGACATCATGAATGTCGACGCTGGCGTCGACTATCGTTTGCGCACGCTGACGCAGGCGCACCTGTGGCTTTCACCGCTGAATGCCGACACATCCCGCGAGATGGATAAACTCTGGCTGGCGTTGGCAGGGGCGCCGCGGGATAACGCGCCAGCGCTGGAGATTAATCATCGTCCGTTGCCGACGCTTGGCGTAGAGAACCAGACGCTGGCCGTCTCGTTTGCAACGCTCTGCGTGGACGCCCGCAGCCAGCATGACTACATTGCGCTTTCGCGTCTGTTCCATACCGTTATGTTATGGGATGTGCCCGTCATGACCCCACTCATGGAGAGCGAAGCGCGCCGCTTCATCGCGCTGGTGGACGAGTTTTATGAGCGCCACGTCAAGCTGGTAGTCAGTGCCGAGGTGCCTTTATATGAGATCTATCAGGGCGAGCGCCTGAAGTTTGAGTTCCAGCGCTGCCTGTCGCGCCTGCAAGAGATGCAGAGCGAAGAGTACCTCAAGCGTGAGCATATGCCATAAATGCTACCCTCTCCCCGTGGGCTGAGGGATCCCCAGTAATTTTTTTATGCAGAAGCAATAAAGTTGCTTTCTAAATGACTGAGGGCTGTCAGCGATGCCCTGGTCCGGCTGTA
>NZ_JBMKHQ010000023.1:0-32974 GCF_049237385.1 Enterobacter cloacae complex sp. IR5412
GTTCAATCTGAGCCATGATCAAACTCTTCAATTTAAAAGTTTGATGCTCAATGAATTAAACTTCGTAATGAATTACGTGTTCACTCGTTGAGACTTGGTATTCATTTTTCGTCTTGCGACGTTAAGAATCCATGTCACTTTGAGTGCCCACACAGATTGTCTGATAAATTGTTAAAGAGCAGTTGCGACGCGCTTCAGCGCTCTGTCGCGAGGTGGCGTATATTACGCTTTCCTCTTTCAGAGTCAACCCGTTATTTCAGGATTTTTTCTCTTCAACCGACCGGGTTGTCTGTGAAGTGATTCACATCCGCCGTGTCGATGGAGGCGCATTATAGGGAGTTCCCGAGCGACCGCAACAGAAAAGTTGCAAAAAAATGACTGACTGCTGTATTCCCCAGCAAAACCCCGCCTTATACCCTTTTACGCACAGAGTTATCCACAATCCATTGACGATCCCGGTGCGATCCCGCTAATTGAACACTATACTAGCGGCAAATATTCCTCTCGCAGACCAACCTGATGACGACACAACGACTTCAACGTGACTGGCGTATCCCAACCGCCGGGCTCGCCGTGCTGGTGTTACTTATGGCAGGTTTCGCACTGCATACGCACTGGAATGCTTTTATTCAGTGGTGCCTCGCCGCTCAGATCACCCTGCACCGTTATCTGGTGATGTATTTGCTGCAACTTAATAATCATCAGTACAGCGGTGGGCTGTGGTTGTTAACCGGTGCGTTTCTTTATGGTGTACTCCATGCCGTTGGACCAGGACACGGCAAATTTATCGTCGCCACGTATCTCAGCACCAATAAAGAGAGCCAGCTCGCGGCGCGCGTCGTACCGTTTATCGGTAGCCTGATGCAGGGCGTCAGCGCGATCCTCTTTGTGTTTATCCTGGCGGTTGGATTGAACCTCGCGGCAGGGGATATCAGTACCAGCCGTTGGTACGTCGAGAAAATCAGCGCCTTACTGATTGCCGCCTTCGGTGCGTTTATCATTTATCAGGCGCTCAGCAGCCTGCGTCCGCGCAAAATGGCGATTAGCGCCATCAAGCCGCATCATCAGCATAATGAACACTGTGGCTGCGGCCATCACGGCGTAGGGGTGGATCTGGCTAAAAGCGACTGGAAAACCCGTCTGGGCGTGGTGCTGGCCATTGGCGCACGCCCGTGCAGCGGAGCAATTATGATCCTGATGTTCTCGAATGCGCTCGGCATTATTAGCTGGGGAATTGCTGCTGTGATGACAATGTCGCTGGGCACGGCGCTGTCGATTATGGGGCTGTCGCTGGCAGTACGTTACGCGCGTGAACGCACAGTAGCCTGGTTTAGTGGCGGCACTTCCCTGAACTGGGTAATGCCGATGGTCAAAATAGCCGGAGGAGTTGTTCTGATACTGTTCGCAACTATCCTCTTCCTGACGGTGATCCCCGTCAGCGCCAGCGGCGACTATATCGCCGCAGGATGCTAATAAAAGAAAACCCGCCAGCGGCGGGTTTTTTATCACTCGTTAATTCGCGGATGCTGATCAACCAGGCGAGAACGTTTTTTCTGAAGCTCTTCAATCTCTGCGTCAATATCTTCAATCTTCTGCTCTACGTTATCGTAGTGCTCGCGCAGGATCTCCTTCGCTTCCTGAATATCGGACGCCGCAGGCGTTGCCCCTTTCAGTGGACGGTTCGCCGTCTCCTTCATAGTAATACCGGTAATCAGGCCAATCACCGCAATAACCATCAGATAGTAAGCAGGCATCATCAGGTTCTGCGTGCTCTCCACCAGTGAAGCAGCAAGCGTCGGCGTCAGGCCCGCAATCAGAACGGAGATATTAAAGGCTGCCGCCAGCGCACTGTAGCGAATATGCGTCGGGAACATTGCCGGTAGCGTAGAAGCCATCACCCCGATAAAGCAGTTGAGGATCACCGCCAGCATCAGCAGACCGGCGAAAATCAGCCCCAGCACATTGCTGTTAATCAGAATAAAGGCCGGGATTGCCAGCGCGAACAGCGCGACGCTACCGAGAATAATGAATGGCTTACGGCCAAAGCGGTCGCTCAGCAGACCCATAATCGGCTGCACGAACAGCATGCCTACCATGATGGCGATAATAATCAGCACACCGTGGTCTTCCGAGTAGTGCAGGTTATGCGACAGATAGCTCGGCATGTAGGTCAGCAGCATGTAATAGGTCACGTTGGTGGAAATCACCAGACCGATACAGGTCAGCAGGCTGCGCCAGTGTTTGGTCGCAATCTCCTTGAACGACACTTTTGGGCCATCCTGCAACCCTTCACGGTCGCCCTGCTCCAGCTTTTCAACGTGCTGCTGGAACGCAGGCGTCTCTTCCAGGGCGTGACGCAGGTAAAGACCGATGATGCCAAGCGGCAGCGCCAGGAAGAACGGAATACGCCAGCCCCAGTCGAGGAAGTTCTCTTCACCCACTACGGTTGAAATCAGAACCACAACTCCCGCGCCCATGACAAACCCGGCAATCGAACCAAAGTCGAGCCAGCTGCCCATAAAGCCGCGTTTTCGGTCCGGAGAATACTCGGCGACAAAAATCGATGCACCGGTATATTCGCCGCCAACGGAGAAGCCCTGCGCCATCTTACAGATCAACAGCAGGATCGGCGCCCATATACCAATGGTCGCATAGGACGGAATAAGGCCGATACAGAATGTACTTATCGACATGATGACAATAGTAATGGCCAGGATCTTCTGGCGACCATATTTATCACCCAGCATGCCGAAGAACAGGCCACCGAGAGGGCGAATAAGGAAGGGAACAGAGAACGTACCCAGCGCGGCAATCATCTGCAAGCTGGGATCGGCACCGGGGAAGAACACTTTACCAAGCGCATAGGCAACAAAGCCGTAGACACCAAAATCGAACCACTCCATCGCATTACCGAGCGAGGCCGCCGTAATCGCTTTGCGCAGTTTCGCATCATCAATAATGGTGACATCGCGCAGCGTGATGGGTTTTACTTTTTTCCTTCTAAGCATAGCTTTCCTCGTAGACTCAGCCCCGTCCGTTTCACAGCGCATTTGCAAGCTGTGAACCAGAGATCCGCTCCATGCGAATCTCCTTATTCAAGCGTAGCAGGTTTACTTACATTGACGTTTTACCTCAATACAACCGAACCTGTTGACGCCTGTCTGGGCAGTTAAAGACCTTTTTACCCTACCAGCGTTTATATATGTGATCAACTTCACATATATTTTTCCGGTTCGTAAGTTGGCTTCAGGTTTTGTCAATTCACGATAAATAAGGTCATTCTCACCCCCTTTATCAAGCACATCTTAACACCCGTTATTATTCCTCTTAAAACAAAAAACAATCACATTTCTTCACATCGAATTTACACAAAATTTAATTATTAACAGCGGGCATTCCTGTTTACATTCAATATGTGACGCAGATAACTAAAACAGTGTTTTATTTTCATTGAATCGCAATTCCAAAGATCGCATGATAAACCCGAACACAATATCCCAGCGGCTTTCAAATGAAGGAATGCTAAGCACCTGAATTTCGCTTTACAGCATAAGTAACGAATCGATTGGTCTTCAAAAAAGGCAATCATTTGAATTTGTTGATCTATTTTTTGAGATTTCCGCCAGCCACGCGGGCGAGATGTGAGGGTTAATGATGAAGATTAAAGCAACAATAGAACGCATCCCGGGCGGGATGATGCTGGTCCCGCTGGTACTTGGCGCGATATTAAATACGCTGGCCCCGAATACCGGTGCTTATTTTGGCGGTTTTACAAAAGGTATGATCACCGGAACGGTGCCGATTCTGGCAGTCTGGTTCTTTTGCATCGGCGCATCTATTAATTTACGTGCAACTGGTACGGTATTACGTAAATCAGGGACGCTGGTCATTACTAAAATTGCGGTCGCCTGGGTCGTTGCCATGATCTGCGCGATGTTCATTCCGGAGAATGGCATACAGACCGGATTCTTCGCCGGATTATCCGTTCTGGCCATTGTTTCAGCAATGGATATGACCAACGGCGGTCTCTATGCCAGCCTGATGAATCAATATGGCACCAAAGAAGAATCAGGCGCGTTCGTGCTGATGTCCCTGGAGTCGGGTCCGCTGATGACCATGCTGATTCTGGGTTCTGCCGGCCTTGCCTCCTTTGAACCCCACCATTTTGTCGGGGCGATCCTGCCGTTCCTGATTGGTTTTGCGCTAGGCAACCTCGATCACGATCTGCGCGATTTCTTCAGCAAAGCCACCCCGGTACTGATCCCGTTCTTCGGCTTCGCGTTGGGCAATACCATCAATCTGAACGTGATTCTGGAAACCGGCCTGCTGGGTATTGTGCTGGGTGTTGCCGTCATCGTCATCACGGGTATCCCGCTAATTATTGCAGACCGCGTCATTGGGGGCGGTAACGGAACCGCAGGTGTGGCCGCCTCGTCGGCCGCAGGCGCTGCGGTAGCTAACCCGGTGATTATCGCCCAGATTAACCCGGCCTTTGAACCGGTGGCGGCTTCCGCCACGGCCCTGGTTGCCGCCAGCGTGATTGTGACGGCGATTCTGGTCCCGATCATCACGGCGCTGTACGCCAGACGTTTTGGACAGGTTCCGGAGACCCAGGCAGAGCCGAAAGCGGTAGAAATGCACCACTAAGCCGTTCGCCCCCTCCTTAAAAAGAGGGGGCAATCACGCACTAAATATCTCTTCCACCATGCCATCCACCAGCCGTTTTGCCGAACAGAGTCTCGGCATACCCAGCGCGACCGTTTGCCAGCTCTGCGTCACTGACCAGCTCACCGGATGTTTATCCGCCTGACACCAGTCCCCCAGCCAGCCAAGCATATCTTTATAATCCATCAGACCAGGAGAAGCGGGCGTCGTCAGCCACTGATGGTAAAAATGCCGGGTGGTGGGAGAAGCGTTAATCCCCTGTGCCAGATAGTTTGCGGCCATGCTGCGCAGGTTATCTTTCAGCATGGCCGCCACATCACTATTCGCCAGACGACAGGCATCGCCAAACGCGCCCCAGCGCAACTCTTCCAGCACGATAAAGCAGCGGCCAGCCAGCGACCAGCCGTCATACTGCCCGGCTCGCCAGCGGGTAAAAATTTGCTCGCTGTGCTCACCCGCCTGAACCGTAAGGCCGCGCTGCGCGAGCGCTTTCTCTTTATAGGCGGCACGCTGGTTGAAATGTGCGGAGAGCGCCTCGTACTGTTGCAACAATCCGGAAGGTTGAGGGAGGCGTGGATTAACCTGCTGGCGCAGGGCTACCAGCTTGTCGGACATGCGGGTCAGCGCCAGGTGTCCGGGGTCGAGCATACCGGCCAGTTTCTCCGCCAGACCCAGCCGCAGTGCTGCATTTTCGTTGAGCATTCCCGCCATTGCCCATGGCCGCAACCGGGTCTGCGTAACGATCTCCTGCGTCAAACGCTCACGAAATTGCAGTTGCTGTGGCCCCAGGAGGGTGTGACGAGCAGCATCCGCCCCCTGGACCAAATCGACCATAAATTTTGGATGAATACACTCCAGCGTCCGCCCGGGACCGTCCAGTAGCTGTGTTGTCATGGTTGCTCTGCCGCGAATAAGGTTTGAATATCATCGCGTAACAGTCGGGTATCTTCCTGAATCCACGCCGCTGTGGTCATACTTTGCTTCAACAACTGGCTAAGCGCCCGGGTTGAATGCTCATTCTGCTGCCGCACGGCAAGGCTATCACGCAAGCTTTCCTGTAACCCGGTCAGGCACAACGAAAACTCTGCAAAGAACGTTGCCATACCTGCCGTAACAGAGACATCGACCTGCGCGGCCAAAGCTTTACGTATTTGATCGCAAAACTGATCGGTATGCTGCGTAAATTTGCCATGAAGCTGAGCGATATCGATGACATATCGGGTGCGCGTCTCCACATACGCTTCCCAGCCCCAGCCGGGATGATTGAGCCAGCGCGAGACGGTATTACGTACGCTACCCGCCCCTGCGGGCTGACTGGCGGGAGGGGTGTCCTGCACAATGGCATCATTAAATAAGCCGCGCGTATTGAAGTTAAGCTGGTTTGCCTGAAACGCCGGAAAGCTAATCCGCGCCCGAAAGCCGGCATGACTGAGCTGTTCCTTAATTTGCATCTCGATGGGGCGCATCGCCTCATTCAACGATCGGGCGAGCGTAGACTCCAGCTGATCGAAGCGTAACGCCAGCTCCCGGCTAATTCTGCTCTGCGCATTCAGCAAAATCTGCTCGCATGACGATCGGATCTTGCTCAGGACAATCTGTGCCTGCCCTTCATCGTCAAGCACCAGTTGCTGGTTCTCATCCGTGTCGTCTGTACGCATGCTGGATGGCTCGCGCCCGGCTAAATCAAGAATTAACGGGCGGCTAAACATGTCGTCCAGCGCCTGGTGAAGTTCGCCTTTCTGACTAAGCAGAAATGCATCCGCTGCGTTGAGCGCCTCTTCAACTTCATGCTGGACCTCATCGCTCACTACGCTCTGCCGCTGACGCAGCATCGCCATGTCCTCTTCCAGGCGCTTAATATTCCGCTCCAGCTCATCAAAGGCGACCGTCAGTCCCTGATGGCGAAAATCCAGGTATTCTCTGGCATTTTGCGCATAGTTCAGCAGCTTATGCGATGCCGACCGCAGGGCGAACAGCGAGGCGTTGGCGTAAGCCGCGTAAATCAGCTTGCGGATGGGCTGTTCGAACAGCGAATCCTCCCACAGCAGATCCGCCGCATGGCGAATATGGTCACTATCGTCGAGATCGGCCGTACGCCAGCGGCGGCCCAGCGCGGCCTCGGCAAAATCCTGCACCCAACGCTGATCCTGATGATCGGGAAGCCGCCCATGGGTGTTCATCTCATAGCGGGCGCGGTTTGCCAGGTAGGCCCACATGGAAGAGACCGGATAAATTTGTCCCGGAGAAATATTCCCTTTCATCAGCGTGCCGGAAATCATCGCCCGTACCTGCTCTTCATCGTCGCTGTTACGATCTTTCTGATCGAATTTATTGACCAGGGCGTAAAGCGGCACGGATTTCCCCGCCGCCGAAATTGCCTGCCGAACCTCGGCGTCGGAAATGGATTTAAGCTGGGTATAGTCCATCACCGCCAGCACGGCGGAGGCGCGCGCCAGCTGCTCGCTGAGCATTTTTTGCAGGTGCGGCTGACCGGCCTCGTTCGGCCCCGGCGTGTCGAGCAGCGTCAGTTGCCCCAGGTGCGCATCCAGACCGGCGAGGTGCACAAATTCCACCTCAATCACCGGAATATGTTCAATCGCGGCGTACTCAGAAAAAGGAAACTCCACGCCCAGCGCCTGAGAAAGCCGCACCAGATCGTTCAGGCTTTTCAGACAATGAAAGATGGGCTCCGCGCCCAGGTGATGTTTTCCGAACGCCTCACCTCTTTCGATGCGCTCCAGCAGCGTATTCATGTCCTTGTCGATTTCCAGACGCCGCGCCAGCTTGCCGCGATCTTTATCGCACAATTTCGTCTGCAACTGGGAAATCAGGGTATCAATGGGCGCAACGTGCAAAAAATGCAGCACCGGCTCCTTCTGGCCCGGCGTATGGCGGATCAGCGTGGGCAGCGCCGTCATCGGACGATTGCGGTTCGGCAGCACTTCCGTGCCCACAATCGCATTAATGGTGGTCGATTTTCCCGCTTTCATGGTACCCACAATCGCCAGCACCATTTCGAGGCGGGTTATTTTGCGTAATTCGTTATTCAGCAACGCCTGCTGAGCGTCGACACCCCGCGTGCTAAAATGTAATGGCAAAACGTTGTTATTAACACCGCTCATGGCAGCGGCTGTGCTATCCAGCTTTGCAATCGGCATTGATTTTAATGAATCAAGATTGTTCAGAGCCAGCTGTAACAAACGTTCGGCTTCCTGGCTTAATTCAAATATGGTCTGTGTGTGCATGATAAAAGCCTTCCCTTAACGCAAATTTATTACTTTTATTAAGCCACGTTTTTTTAATTATACTGTTCAGGCTTATATGATCACGTATGGAAAACATGTTCATTTAATACAAGTAACTGAAGATAATGAGAATTTAAATCTCACCCTTCTAATACGTGTAAAACATCCCTCTGGTCAGAAGACCAAAAGTAAATAGACAAAACGCATTTTCAGGAAACATCAGGAGATATCATCGTTATTTACCCACCAAAAAAGAGAGGTATTCCCTGACACCAAAAGATGTATAGCATCAGAAAGGATAGATAAATAACGGCTTGTTCCTTCACCTTATCCGAAATGGCACAGCGTAGCAATTTGCTGTAATAAAATATTCGATATATTTATCATCATAACGATCACTGCCGTGCAGGGCATAAGCTTCCCTTAATTCACTGACAGTTCGTGTCATCTTTTACGCATTTTTGCGCTATTTTTCTAAAACAATATCACCGACAAAAGTGGGGATTTGCGTTATACTCGCTGCCTTTTTCGGCACACTGCCGTCATTTAGCTGGCGTTTTCCAGCGTGTTAACACTTTTGAGGATACCAACATGCAACTTCCACACTGCCCGAAATGCAATTCTGAATACACCTATGAAGACAATGGCATGTTCGTTTGCCCGGAATGCGCCCATGAATGGAACGATGCGGAGCCTGCGCAGGACAGCGATACGCTGATTGTGAAAGACGCGAACGGCAACCTGCTGTCAGACGGCGACAGCGTTACCGTTGTGAAAGATCTGAAGGTAAAAGGCAGTTCTTCCATGCTGAAGATTGGTACCAAAGTGAAAAACATCCGTCTTGTTGAAGGCGATCATAATATCGATTGCAAAATTGACGGCTTCGGTCCGATGAAACTGAAATCTGAGTTCGTGAAAAAGAACTGATTGACCCGCCCGGTGACGCTTCGCTTACCGGGCGTTCGGGAACTACACTTAACGGGCTTTTCTTACGTGAGGTAAAGATTATGCCGTTAAGTCCCTACATCTCTTTCGCCGGCAACTGTGCGGAGGCCACCGCCTTCTATCAGCAGGCCGTCGGCGCAGAACTCCTCTACAAAATCACCTTCGGCGAAATGCCTAAAGACGAAAACAGCGAAGAAGGCTGTCCGTCCGGCATGAACTTCCCGGATACCGCCATCGCCCACTCTAACGTCCGCATCGCGGGCAGCGACATTATGATGAGCGACGGGATACCGCCTGGCAGCAGCGCGCAATACGCGGGTTTCACACTGGTGCTCGACACCCAGGATGTGTCGGAAGGCAAGCGCTGGTTCGACAACCTCGCCGATGGCGGCAATATTGAAATGGCCTGGCAGGAGACCTTCTGGGCGCACGGATTCGGCACTGTGACCGACAAATACGGCGTGCCGTGGATGATTAACGTCGTTAAATCGTAGGCTGGATAAGCGCAGCGCATCCGGCAACAGCGTCCGGTGGCGCTGCGCTGACCGGCCCTACGGTGATTGTCATCAAATCCCCCTCAACTCTTCAAACTCCCGCAACCAACACTTAACCTGAATGTCATATTGATACGCCAGCATGAGGCCACATTTATCGTGAGGCCCAGCACATGCAAACTGTCATTCGCGTCGAGAAACTGAGCAAAACCTTCCATCACAACAAGGCGCTGCATGCCGTTGATCTGACCGTCCAGCAGGGCGAAATGGTGGCGCTGCTGGGGCCATCCGGTTCAGGAAAATCCACCCTTCTTCGTCACTTAAGCGGCCTCATTACCTGTGACAAAACGCCGGAAAGCCGCGTCGAGCTGCTGGGTAACACCGTGCAACATGCGGGGCGTCTGGCGAGCGATATTCGCAAAAGCCGCGCGCAGACGGGCTATATCTTTCAGCAGTTCAACCTGGTGAACCGCCTGACGGTGCTCGAGAACGTGCTGATTGGCGCGCTCGGCAGCACCCCGTTCTGGCGCACCTGCCTGCGCTGGTTCTCCCCTTCCCAGAAACAAGAAGCCTTACAGGCGCTGACCCGCGTCGGCATGGCGCATTTTGCCCACCAGCGCGTCTCAACGCTCTCCGGCGGACAGCAGCAGCGCGTCGCCATCGCCCGCGCCCTGATGCAGAAAGCCAAAATCATTCTGGCCGATGAGCCTATCGCCTCGCTGGATCCGGAATCGGCCCGCATCGTGATGGAAACCCTGCGCGACATCAACCAGAACGACGGCATCACCGTGGTGGTGACGCTGCATCAGGTGGATTACGCCCTGCGCTACTGCGAGCGCATCGTCGCCCTGCGTCAGGGCCACGTGTTCTTCGATGGCGCCAGCCATCAGTTTGATAACGAACGTTTTGATCATCTCTACCGCAGCGTAAACCGCGTCGAAGAACGCGCGCAGGCTGCTTAACGCCCCGATAACGAGGAATGGAAATGAACTACAAAGCCGTTGCCGCGCTGGCCTTCACCAGCATGTTCAGCATCAGCACCCTGTTAAGCCCGGCCTGGGCAGAGGAACAGGAAAAAGCGTTGAACTTTGGCATCATTTCAACGGAATCACAGCAAAACCTGAAGCCGCAGTGGGAACCGTTCCTGAAAGATATGGAAACCAAACTGGGGATCAAAGTGAACGCCTTCTTCGCCCCGGACTACGCGGGCATTATCCAGGGAATGCGCTTCAACAAAGTCGACATCGCGTGGTACGGCAACCTCTCTGCCATGGAAGCGGTAGATCGCGCCAACGGCCAGGTCTTTGCCCAGACCGTTGCAGCAGACGGCTCCCCGGGCTACTGGAGCGTGCTGATCGTTAACAAAGACAGCCCGATCAACAACCTCAACGATATGCTCGCCAAACGCAAAGAGCTGACCTTTGGTAACGGCGACCCGAATTCTACGTCCGGCTTCCTCGTCCCGGGTTACTACGTCTTCGCGAAAAACAACATCTCCGCCAGCGACTTCAAGCGCACGGTCAACGCCAGCCACGAAACCAACGCCCTGGCCGTAGCGAACAAGCAGGTAGACGTTGCCACCAACAACACTGAAAACCTCGACAAGCTGAAGACCTCCGCGCCGGACAAGCTGAAAGCGCTGAAGGTGATCTGGAAATCGCCATTGATCCCGGGCGACCCGATTGTGTGGCGTAAAAACCTCTCCGAAAGCACCAAAGACAAGGTCTACGACTTCTTTATGAACTACGGCAAAACGCCGGAAGAGAAAGCAGTGCTGGCGCACCTGGGCTGGGCACCGTTCCGCGCGTCCAGCGATTTGCAGCTGGTGCCGATTCGCCAGCTGGCGCTGTTTAAACAGATGCAGGGCGTGAAGGACAACAAAGGTCTGAAGGAAGAAGAGAAGACCAGCAAAGTGTCGGAAATTCAGGCGCAGCTGGACGATCTCGACCGCCTGACCGCCGCGCTCGGGGCGATGACCAGCGTGAATAAAGCGGTGCAGTAACTCAAGTCCCCTCTCCCACAGGGAGAGGGAGAACAGATTAAGGAGCCAACATGCAAACCATCACCCTCCCGCCGCCAAAGCGCAGCTGGTTCTCGCTCATAAGCTGGGCCGTTCTGCTGGCGGTGCTCGTTATCTCCTGGAAGGGCGCGGAGATGGATCCGCTGCTGCTCTTCAGGGACTCGGGCAACATGGCGACCTTCGCCGCCGACTTCTTCCCGCCGGACTTCAGCCAGTGGCAGGACTACCTCAGTGAAATGGCCACCACCCTGCAAATCGCCGTCTGGGGCACCGCCCTCGCCGTGATCCTCTCCATTCCGTTTGGCCTGATGAGCGCCGAAAACATCGTGCCGTGGTGGATCTACCAGCCGATGCGTCGCCTGATGGACGCCTGTCGCGCCATCAACGAAATGGTCTTTGCGATGCTGTTCGTGGTCGCCGTCGGCCTGGGTCCGTTCGCTGGCGTGATGGCGCTGTTCATCCACACCACCGGCGTACTCTCCAAGCTGCTCTCCGAAGCGGTTGAAGCCATCGAGCCCGGCCCGGTGGAAGGCATCCGCGCAACCGGCGCGAACAAAATCGAAGAGATCCTCTACGGCGTCCTGCCGCAGGTCATGCCGCTGCTCATCTCCTATTCGCTATACCGCTTCGAGTCCAACGTTCGCTCCGCCACCGTGGTCGGCATGGTGGGCGCAGGCGGTATTGGCGTCACCCTGTGGGAAGCGATTCGCGGTTTCCAGTTCCAGCAAACCTGCGCATTGATGGTGCTCATCATCGTCACCGTCAGCCTGCTGGATTTCCTCTCTCAACGCTTGCGTAAGCACTTCATCTGAGAAGCGAGGCTTTGATTGGTATGCACTTATCCAGACATCCGACCAGTTACCCTACCCGCTGGCAAGAGATTGCGGCAAAGCTCGAAGTGGAGCTGCGCACGCACTATCGGTGCGGCGACTACCTGCCTGCCGAGCAGCAGCTTGCCGACCGCTACGAAGTGAATCGCCACACCCTGCGTCGCGCCATCGATCAGCTGGTGGAGCGCGGCTGGGTCCAGCGTCGTCAGGGCGTCGGCGTGCTGGTGCTGATGCGCCCGTTTGACTACCCGCTCAATGCCCAGGCGCGTTTTAGCCAGAACCTGCTCGATCAGGGCAGCCACCCCACCAGCGAAAAGCTGCTGTCTGTCCTGCGCCCGGCCTCCCGCCACGTAGCGGACGCGCTGGGGATTCAGGAGGGCGACAACGTCGTTCACCTGCGCACGTTGCGCCGGGTGAACGGCGTGGCGGTCTGTCAGATCGACCACTACTTCGCGGACCTCTCCCTCTGGCCCGTGCTGCAACATTTCGCCAGCGGTTCCCTGCATGATTTTCTTCAGGAGGCGACGGGTATCGCGCTCAAACGCACCCAGACGCGCATCAGCGCCCGCCGCGCGCAGGCTAAAGAGAGCAAGGTGCTGGAGATCCCCAACATGGCCCCGCTGCTCTGCGTGCGCACCCTCAACCACCGTGACGGCGACGTCAACGCAACGGAATACTCCGTCAGCCTGACCCGCGCCGACATGATTGAATTTACCATGGAGCACTGAATGCACTTCGACACCTCCACTCGTCAGCGCTGGATGCGCGTGCTGGCCCACAGCCAGCCTGCTGCGCTGGCTGCCCGCATGAACGCGCTCGGCCTGACGCCGGACTACGACACGATCCGCGCGCCGGAGATCGGCCTGGTGCAGATTCAGGCACGCATGGGCGGCACCGGCGAGCGCTTCTTCGCCGGCGATGCCACCCTCACCCGCGCGGTGATCCGCCTGAGCAGCGGCACGCTGGGCTACGGCTACGTACTTGGGCGCGACAAAACACACGCCGAGCGCTGCGCCGTGATCGACGCGCTTTTACAGGAACAGCCGCATTTTCAGACCTTAATGGAAACCCTTATTGCCCCGCTGGAAGCTGACCGCGCCGCACGCCTTGCCGCGCGTCAGACCGAAGTGAATACCAGCCGGGTCGACTTCTTTACGCTCGTTCGCGGAGACAACGCATGACGCTTCAACCTGCCTTTACCCTGGCCGTCCAGGATGCCCAACAGAGTTTCCGTCGCCTGCTGAAAGCCATGAGCGAGCCCGGCGTGATCGTCTCGCTGCACCAGCTTTCGCAGGGCTGGCTGCCGCTGAACCTCGCCTCTACCAGCGTGCTGCTGACGCTGGCGGACAACGACACGCCGGTATGGCTGTCAGGGGCATTGCTGAACGATATCGCCAGCCAGAACCTGCGCTTTCACACCAACGCGCCGCTGGTCGAGCAGCCCCAGCAGGCAGTCTTTGCCGTGGCAGACGAGCAAATCAGCCACGAGCAGCTTAATGCCCTGAGCGAAGGCAGCGCCGTCGCCCCGGAAACCAGCGCCACGCTGATTTTGCAGGTCTCCAGCCTGAGCGGTGGTCGCATGCTTCGCCTGACGGGTGCAGGCATCGCCGACGAGCGGATGGTCGCCCCCCAGCTGCCGGAGTGCATCATTCATGAGCTGACCGAGCGCCCGCATCCGTTCCCGCTCGGTATCGACCTGATCCTGACCTGCGGCGAGCGCCTGCTGGCGATCCCGCGAACCACTCACGTGGAGGTGTGCTGATGTACGTTGCCGTCAAAGGGGGCGAGAAGGCGATCGCCGCCGCCCATGCCTTGCAGGCGCACAGACGCCGGGGGGATGACGCTCTTCCCGAGCTGAGCGTCGCCCAGATTGAACAGCAGTTAAACCTGGCCGTCGACCGCGTGATGACCGAAGGCTGCATCGCGGACCGCGAGCTGGCGGCGCTGGCGCTGAAACAGGCCAGCGGCGATAACGTGGAAGCCATCTTCCTGCTGCGCGCTTACCGCACTACGCTTGCGAAGCTGGCGGTAAGCGAGCCGGTGAATACGGCGGAAATGCGATTAGAGCGCCGTATTTCTGCGGTGTACAAAGATATTCCTGGCGGTCAGCTGCTTGGTCCGACCTACGACTACACCCATCGCCTGCTGGACTTCACTCTGCTGGCGAACGGTGAAACACCGCAACTCAGCGCCTCTGACGCTGAACAAGACGCCTCCCCGCACGTCTTTAGCCTGCTGGCAAACCAGGGGCTGGCGAAGGCGGAAGAAGACACCGGCAGCACACCGGATGACATCACCCGCACGCCGCCGGTCTATCCCTGTTCGCGCTCGTCCCGTCTGCAACAGCTGATGCGCGGCGACGAAGGCTATCTGCTGGCGCTGGCCTACTCCACGCAGCGCGGCTACGGGCGCAACCACCCCTTCGCGGCAGAGATCCGCAGCGGCTATCTCGATGTCGAAATTGTGCCAGAAGAGCTGGGGTTTGCGGTGAACATCGGCGAACTGCTGATGACCGAGTGCGAAATGGTCAACGGTTTTGTCGCGCCAGAAAATGAAGATCCACACTTTACCCGCGGCTACGGGCTGGTGTATGGCCTGAGCGAGCGCAAGGCGATGGCGATGGCGCTGGTTGACCGTGCGCTCCAGGCGCCGGACTACGGCGAGCATATTGCAGGGCCGGCACAGGACGAAGAGTTCGTGCTGGCCCACGCGGATAACGTTGAGGCCGCGGGCTTTGTCTCGCACCTCAAGCTGCCGCACTACGTCGATTTCCAGGCCGAACTGGAACTGCTGAAACGCCTGCAACGGGAGCGCGCCAATGGCTAACTTAAGCGGCTACAACTTTGCCTATCTGGACGAGCAAACTAAACGCATGATCCGCCGCGCCATCCTTAAGGCTGTGGCGATCCCCGGCTACCAGGTGCCGTTCGGCGGCCGCGAAATGCCGATGCCCTACGGCTGGGGCACCGGCGGTATTCAAATCACCGCCAGCGTGATTGGCGAAGCGGACGTGCTGAAGGTCATCGACCAGGGGGCAGACGACACCACCAATGCCGTGTCGATCCGCAACTTCTTTAAGCGCGTAACGGGCGTCAACACCACTGAAAAAACCGAAGACGCGACGCTGATCCAGACCCGTCACCGCATCCCGGAAACCCCGCTGACGGAAGATCAGATTTTGATTTTCCAGGTGCCGATCCCGGAGCCGCTGCGCTTTATCGAGCCGCGGGAAACCGAAACCCGCACCATGCACGCCCTGGAAGAGTACGGGATCATGCAGGTCAAACTGTATGAGGACATCGCCCGCTTCGGCCATATCGCCACCACCTACGCCTACCCGGTGAAGGTGAACGGCCGCTACGTGATGGACCCGTCGCCGATCCCGAAATTCGATAACCCGAAGATGGACATGATGCCCGCCCTGCAACTTTTTGGTGCCGGACGTGAAAAACGCATCTACGCCGTACCGCCGTTTACCCGCGTAGAGAGCCTGGATTTCGACGATCACCCGTTTACGGTGCAGGAGTGGGACGAGCCGTGCGCCATCTGCGGATCCAAACACAGCTATCTGGATGAAGTGGTGCTGGACGACACGGGCAAACGGATGTTTGTCTGCTCCGACACCGATTACTGCCGCCAACAGAGCGAGGCGAACAGCCAATGAAACCGCTGCTTTCGGTTAACAACCTGACTCACCTTTATGCGCCGGGCAAAGGCTTTAGCGACGTGTCGTTTGAGCTGTGGCCGGGCGAAGTGCTGGGCATCGTCGGCGAGTCCGGCTCCGGTAAAACCACCCTGCTGAAGTCCATCTCCGCGCGCCTGACGCCGCAGAATGGCGACATTTTGTATGAGGGCGCATCGCTATACGGCATGAGCGAAGCCGAGCGCCGCCGCCTGCTGCGCACCGAGTGGGGCGTGGTGCATCAGCACCCGATGGACGGCCTGCGCCGTCAGGTGTCAGCGGGGGGCAACATCGGCGAACGGCTGATGGCCACCGGCGCACGCCACTACGGCAATATCCGCGCCACGGCGCAGCACTGGCTGGAGGAAGTTGAAATCCCCGCCTCGCGCATCGACGACCTGCCGACCACCTTCTCCGGCGGCATGCAGCAGCGTTTACAGATTGCCCGCAATCTCGTCACCCATCCGAAGCTGGTGTTTATGGACGAACCGACCGGCGGGCTGGACGTATCCGTGCAGGCGCGCCTGCTCGACCTGCTGCGCGGCCTGGTGGTGGAGCTGAACCTGGCGGTGGTGATTGTCACCCATGATTTAGGCGTCGCGCGCCTGCTGGCGGACCGTCTTCTGGTGATGAAGCAGGGTCAGGTGGTGGAAAGTGGGCTGACCGACCGCGTGCTCGACGATCCGCATCATCCGTACACCCAGCTGCTGGTGTCGTCGGTGTTGCAGAACTGAGGGCGCTGTTGCCGGGTGGCGCTGCGCTTACCCGGCCTACGAACAGCGCACCTGTAGGCCGGGTAAGGCGAAGCCACCACCCGGCAAAACGAACACCGCACCCGTAGGCCGGGTAAGGCGAAGCCGCCACCCGGCAAAACGAACACCGCACCCGTAGGCCGGGTAAGGCGAAGCCACCACCCGGCAAAACGAACACCGCACCCGTAGGCCGGGTAAGGCGAAGCCGCCACCCGGCAAAACGAATCGCGAGGCAAAAATGATCCACGTTGAAAATGTCAGTAAAACCTTTGTGCTCCACCAGCAAAACGGTGTCCGCCTGCCGGTACTGCAAAATGCCTCATTAGAGGTCAGCAACGGCGAATGCGTGGTGCTGCATGGCCATTCCGGCAGTGGAAAATCCACCCTGCTGCGCTCCCTGTATGCCAACTACCTGCCGGACGAAGGCCATATTCATATCCGCCATAACAATGAATGGGTCGATCTGGTCCAGGCTCCCGCGCGCAAGGTGCTGGAAGTACGCCGCTCGACGATCGGCTGGGTCAGCCAGTTCCTGCGGGTGATCCCGCGGATCTCTGCCCTGGACGTGGTCATGCAGCCCCTGCTGGATCTCGGCGTACCGCGCGAAACCTGCGCCGCTAAAGCCGCCAGCCTGCTGACGCGTCTCAACGTACCGGAGCGTCTGTGGCACCTCGCCCCGTCGACCTTTTCCGGCGGCGAACAGCAGCGCGTGAACATCGCCCGCGGCTTTATCGTCGATTACCCGATTTTACTTCTGGATGAACCCACCGCCTCGCTCGACAGTAAAAACAGCGCAGCGGTGATGGAACTGATCGAACAGGCCAAAGCGCGCGGCGCGGCGATCGTCGGGATCTTCCACGACGACGCCGTACGCCATCGCGTGGCGGACAGACTGCACCCGATGGGGACAAACGTATGATTATCAATAACGTCAGGCTGGTACTGGAAAATGAAGTCGTGAACGGCTCGGTTGAGGTCCGGGACGGTGTCATCCGCGCGTTTGCTGAAACCCAGAGCCGCTCACCGGACGCGATGGATGGCGAAGGCGGCTGGCTGCTGCCGGGGCTGATTGAGCTGCATACCGATAATCTTGATAAATTTTTCACGCCCCGCCCGAAGGTCGACTGGCCTGCTCATTCAGCGATGAGCAGCCACGACGCGCTGATGGTCGCCAGCGGCATCACCACGGTGCTGGACGCGGTGGCGATCGGCGACGTGCGCGACGGCGGCGATCGGCTGGAGAACCTGGAGAAGATGATCAACGCCGTGGAGGAGACGCAAAAGCGCGGCCTCAACCGCGCCGAGCACCGCCTGCACCTGCGCTGCGAGCTGCCGCACCACACCACCCTGCCGCTGTTTGAAAAGCTGGTGGGCCGCGAGCCGGTCTCGCTGGTTTCCCTGATGGATCACTCGCCGGGGCAGCGCCAGTTCGCCAACATTGAAAAGTATCGCGAATACTATCAGGGCAAATACGCGCTCAATGATGCCGAGATGGCGCGCTATGAAGAAGAGCAGCTCCAGCTTGCGGCGCGGTGGTCGCAGCCGAATCGTCTCTCCATTGCCGCGATGTGCCGTGACCGTAATATTGCCCTGGCCAGCCATGATGATGCCACGCACGACCATGTTCGCGAATCCCACCAGCTTGGGAGCGTGATCGCCGAATTTCCCACCACGTTCGAGGCGGCAGAGGCATCGCGTAAGCATGGCATGAACGTGCTAATGGGTGCGCCGAACATCGTGCGCGGCGGGTCACACTCCGGCAACGTGGCGGCAAGCAAGCTCGCCTCCCTCGGCCTGCTGGATATCCTCTCATCTGACTATTACCCCGCCAGCCTGCTGGACGCGGCCTTCCGCGTCGCGGACGACGAAGGCAATAGCTTCACGCTGCCGCAGGCGATTCGTCTGGTGACGAAAAACCCGGCCTCGGCGCTTAATCTTCACGATCGCGGGGAAATTGCCGAGGGGAAACGGGCCGATCTGGTGCTGGCGCACCTTAAGGGCGAGCACATTCATATCGACCACGTCTGGCGTCAGGGAAAAAGGGTGTTCTGATGGGAAGACTCATCTGGTTAATGGGCCCGTCCGGCTCCGGGAAGGACAGCCTGCTGTCGGCGTTACGGCAGCGGGAACACTCACAGCTGCTGGTGGCGCACCGCTATATCACGCGCGATGCCAACGCCGGAAGCGAAAACCATATCGCCCTGAGCGAGCAGGAGTTTTTTACCCGCGCCGGACAAAACCTGCTGGCGCTAAGCTGGCATGCCAACGGTTACTACTATGGCGTCGGCATTGAGATCGACCTCTGGCTGCACGCGGGGTTCGACGTGCTGGTTAACGGCTCACGGGCGCATCTCCCGCAGGCTCGCGCCCGGTACGAAGCGGCGCTGCTCCCGGTCTGTTTGCAGGTTTCCCCGGAGGTTCTGCGTAGCCGGCTGCAAAAGCGGGGGCGCGAAAACGCGCGCGAGATCGACCAGCGGCTGGAACGTGCGGCGCGCTACACCCCGTCGGGTTGCCATCTCCTCAATAACGACGGAAGTTTGCTACAGTCAGTCGAGACCTTTCTATCGCTTATTCGCCAGAAGGAGAAACAGCATGCCTGACTGCCAGCTTCGCCCCGCCACCGCCGACGATGCGCCGATCGTTTACGCTCTGATCTGCGAACTTAAGCAGGCCGAGTTCGATCATCAGGCGTTTCACGCCGGGTATCTGGCCAACTTGCAGGATCACAATATGCGCTACCAGCTGGCCGAGCTGGACGGGAAGATCATCGGGATGATCGGCCTGCACATGCAGTTTCACCTGCACCACGCCCGCTGGATCGGCGAGATCCAGGAGCTGGTGGTGATGCCGCAGGTGCGCGGATTGAAAGTGGGCAGCCAGCTGCTGGCCTGGGCAGAGGAGATCGCACGCCAGGCAGGCGCCGAGCTGACCGAGCTTTCCACCAGCGTGAAGCGCGTGGACGCGCACCGTTTTTATGTACGTGAAGGGTATACGCAAAGCCATTTCCGCTTCACCAAACCGCTGTAGAGGTGCGTTATGAGTCTGACGATCACGCTGACAGGAACGGGAGGGGCGCAGCTGGTGCCGGTGTTTGGCTGCGACTGCGCGGCGTGCCGACGGGCGCGTTTGCAGGAAAACCATCGCCGTCGCCCCTGTAGCGCGGCGGTGAAATTCAACGATGCGGTCACCTTGCTGGACGCAGGTATTCCACACCTGATGGACGACTGGCCCGCAGGGAGTTTCAGGCAGTTTTTGCTTACCCACTATCATATGGATCACGTTCAGGGGCTGTTTCCTCTGCGCTGGGGCGTGGGGGCGACCATTCCGGTTTACGGTCCGCCGGACGACGCAGGCTGTGACGACCTGTTCAAACATCCGGGCCTTCTCGATTTCAGCCACACGGTAGAGCCGTTTGTAACGTTTGAACTTCAGGGCTTGCGGGTCACGCCGCTGCCGCTCAACCATTCAAAACTCACATTTGGCTATCTGCTGGAGTCCGCCCACAGCCGCGTGGCGTGGCTTTCTGATACCGCCGGGCTACCGGATAAAACGGTGACGTTTCTGCTAAATAATCAGCCGCAGGCGATGATTATTGACTGTAGCCATGAACCGCGCCAGGAGACGCCGCCCAACCACTGTGATTTGAATACGGTGATTGCGCTGAACGAGGTGATTGGCTGTCCGCAGGTGATCCTGACGCATATCAGCCATCAGTTTGACGTCTGGATGATGGATAACCCGCTGCCGTCCGGCATTGAAGCGGGGTATGACGGGATGGTACTGGTGCTGGATTAGGTTTTGCCGGGTGGCGGCTGCGCCTTACCCGGCCTACGCGTTGCGATACCGGGGTTTACCACCGATCGTAATCATCCTCTAACCGGCGCTCATCCTCCTCTAACCGACGCCGGTCGTCATCCAGCTGCCGCTGACGCTCGTCTAAGCGCTGGCGTCGGTCTTCTAACTGCCGGCGACGATCGTCGTACTGGCGGCTGTCGGTTTGACGGCTGCGATCGTAACGATCGTCGTCATCGTCATTACGGCTGCTGCCGGGGTTATAGGCGTCGTTGATCGCCTGCTGAATATTGCCAATAGCATCATCAATCACATCGGCATGCGCCAGTTGGCTGGTTAAAGTCAGCAGACCCAATAACAGAGCGGTAGAGTAACGTTTCATAAGGCCAGACTCGCAGGTGAACTGGCCTTAAAGTAATGACTGGCTGTTAGCGGGAGTAGCGGAGGAATCTCAAATTACCCTCACCTTGCGCAGCGCCTGCGCCAGCTGTGCGCGGGTGAACGGTTTTCGCAGTAACGGAACGTCCGGCAGCTGCGGGTTATGCGCCGGGCGCAAATCCTGCCCGCTGATCAGCAGAACCGGCAACTGCGGATAGTGGCTGCGTACATGGCCGATCACCTCCGCACCGCTCAGGCCGCCCGGCAACATCAGGTCGCTGATAAACATGCCGATATCCGGTGATGCGTCCAGCATGTTCAACGCCTGCTCGCCGTTTTCGGCTTCAAGTGTCAGGTAGCCAAGCTGGTGCAGTTGCTCGCACAGGGTCTGACGCACGCCCGCCTCATCTTCCAGGACCAGCACAAGCAGCTCACTTTCTGCCGGGGCCGTGGTCGCCAGCACGACATCATCGGAGAACGCGGGCAGCGTCGAGCGCGGCAGCTGGAGCCGCACGGTGGTTCCCTGCCCCGGCGCGCTTTCGATCTCAACGCGACCACCCGACTGGCGCACAAAGCCGTACACCATCGACAGCCCTAACCCGCTGCCGCTGCCGGTCTGTTTGGTGGTGAAGAACGGTTCAAAGACCTGCGATTTCACCTCCTGCGACATCCCGCAGCCGTGGTCAATCACCTCCAGCGCGACCATATCCTGCCTGCGCCCGTCGCTGCGGGTCACACGCTGGTTCCAGGTGCGGATTTTGATCACACCGTATTGCCCCTCCATTGCGTCACGGGCGTTCATTACCAGGTTGATAATGGCGTTTTCCAGCTGGCTGACGTCAATCCATGCGGGCCACGCCGGGGTTTGCGCTTCAATATCCAGCGTCAGCGTGGCGGGAAGCGAGTGCCGCATCAGCTCGCTCAGGTTCTCCAGCAGCGGCTTCATCTCTACCGCATGGGGTTGCAGGGATTGCTTGCGCGAGAAGGCCAGCAGACGCTGGGTGAGCATGGCTCCGCGTTCCGCGGCTTTAAGCGCACGGGTGATGCGCGGCGCGTCCGGTGATGCCGAATCGGTCAGCTCCAGACTGCCGATAATCACCGCCAGCAGGTTATTAAAATCATGCGCCAGGCCACCCGTCAGTTGCCCGACCGCCTTCATTTTCTGGCTGTGCAGCAGCGCCTCCTCCAGCCCCTGACGTTCGATGCGGTCAACCTCCATCTGTGAGGTCTTCTCCTTCAGCAGCCGCGTGGTGTGCTCCAGCGAAGCGGTATTGCGGGCGAAAACGTTAAACGCGCGCGCCAGTTCCCCCAGCTCATCACGCCGCTGTAGCGCGGGCACCGACACATCCTGCTCCCCATGAGCGAGACGCGACATCGCCCTTGAGATAGCCGTCAGGTTGGAGCCCAGATTGCGGTAAATATACCAGCAGGCACAGCCGGTGATGATCAGCGCCAGCACCGCGAAGATGCTGATAAACACGCTGATGGATTGCAGCTCGTGATGGCTCTGGGCCGTGCGAAGCCGGGAAGCCTGCGCCACCTGTTCAACGTACTGATTAATGTCGCTGTTTAATATCGCCACCAGCGCCTTGATGTGGAACATGTACCAGCTGATGGACAGTTCGCTCTCCTCCAGCTGCGTCGACAGTGGTGCGAGCTTGCGCAGCTCATCATTAAAATCCGGGAGCACCAGGTTGGCCACCGGTTGCAGGGCGCTCGCGGATAACCCCGCGGTTACTGCATCCAGCTGCTGCACCGTGGCGCGCGGTGAAGGGGTATCAATGGCGGCAACGATCAGCCTGTCCATCTCTGCAAGCTGTCGGGCGTCTGGCACATTGCTCGCGTAACGGCGGTTGATATCCTGCAAATGACGCAGGTAGCTTTGGCTTTGATAGAGCGAGCTGAGCAGCGCGTTACGCTCCAGATGCCGCTTTTGCCCGCGCTCCAGCATTCCCGTCACGCTCTGCTGTAATTCATTACTCCTGCGAATAATTCGCGCCACCAGCGCCGGCTCCTGCTGCGCCAGCGGCGCATCGGCAAGTTGATCCAGCGAGTGGCGCAGCGCCATCTGCGTCTGTTTCAGCCGCTCGGCTTCGCCTTTGTACTCCAGCGCACCGACCACCTGCGACAGCCGCACCGCCGCCGTTGCCACATTTGCGGTATCACGGGCGAGGTTCATGCTGCCGGTCATGTCATCCAGCGTTTGCTGTTGGACCTGCTCCTGGATCTGGCTGGCGTGACGAAAGCCGAGCACCGCCACACCGCTGACCATCAGCGTGACGGCGACCACCAGCAGATTAAAAATCAGCAGGCGTCCGCGGGCGCTGGTGAAGAACGGGGGGCGTGAAGACATGGGTTTGGGCTCCTCTGCGGATTGGTGCCTTCACCCTGGCCCTCTCCCACAGGGAGAGGGAAAAGGAAAATGTGATGGCGATTAGCTATTCATAACTATGACAAATATGAACAGCTTCTGACATTTTGCATTTACGCGCCTGTGATGAAGTGCAGATATCGACATTCACAGGAGATCCGCCATGAGCAGAACCCCGGTTTTAGAGATGCGCCACATTGCCAAAACCTTTGGCAATTTCCACGCGCTCAAGGGCGTGGATTTGACGGTTTTCCCCGGTGAGATCCACGCGCTGATGGGGGAAAACGGCGCCGGAAAAAGCACGCTGATGAAGATCCTCGCAGGAGCCTATACCGCCAGCAGCGGCGACATCCTCATCGACGGCAAGCCATTTCACATCAAAGGTCCGAAGGATGCGCTGGCCGCAGGCATTACCCTGATTTATCAGGAGATGCAGCTTGCTCCTAACCTGACCGTGGCAGAAAACATTTTTCTCGGCAGCGAGCTGTCGCGCGGCGGGCTGGTCCAGCGCAAAGAGATGGCTGCCCAGGCGCAGGCGGTCATTGACCGCCTCGGTGCGCAGTTCAGCGCCACCGACCTGGTCATGAAGCTGACGATCGCCGAGCAGCAGCAGGTGGAGATCGCCCGCGCCCTGCACCGCAACAGCCGCATTCTGGTGATGGACGAACCTACCGCCGCCCTCTCCTCACGCGAAACCCACCGTCTGTTCGAACTGATTTTGCGCCTGCGCGATGAAGGCATGGCGATTATTTACATCAGCCACCGGATGGCGGAAGTGTATGAACTCTCGGACCGCGTCAGCGTGCTGCGCGACGGGCAATACGTCGGCAGCCTGACGCGCGACAGGCTCAACGCCTCCGAGCTGGTGCGCATGATGGTGGGCCGTCCGCTCAGCGATCTGTTTAACAAAGAGCGCGATATTCCCCTCGGCAGCCCGCGTCTTAACGTCCACCACCTCACCGACGGCAAAAAAGTGCAGCCCTGTAGTTTGCAGGTGCGCTCCGGTGAAATCGTCGGACTGGCGGGTCTGGTCGGGGCCGGGCGTTCCGAGCTGGCGCAGCTGATCTTCGGCGTGCGCAAAGCCACCGGCGGCATGATTGAGGTGGACGGCGAACCGGTGGTGATCCACTCCCCGCGCGCGGCCATTGAGAACGGCATCGGTTTTCTTACCGAGAACCGCAAGGAGCAAGGTCTGTTTCTGGAGCTGGCGGCGCAGGAGAACATCACTATGGCGACGCTGGAGCGCGACGCCACCTTCGGCTGGCTGAACCGCAAAAAAGCGCAGTCGATTTCCGATGACGCCATCGCCCTGCTCAATATCCGCGTGCCCCATTCACAGGTGCGCGCGGGCGGGCTCTCCGGCGGCAACCAGCAAAAACTGCTGATCTCCCGCTGGGTGGCGATAGGCCCGCGCATTCTGATTCTGGACGAGCCCACGCGCGGCGTAGACGTCGGCGCAAAAAGCGAGATCTACCGCATCATGAACCAGATGGCGCGCAAAGGCGTTGCGATACTGATGATCTCCAGCGAGCTGCCGGAAGTAGTAGGGATGAGCGACCGGGTGTACGTGATGCGGGAAGGCAGCATTGCGGGTGAACTGCACGGGCGCGACATCTCTCAGGAAAACATCATGACGCTGGCAACCGGCGTAAACGACACACATCATCAGGCGGTGTAATTATGACAACTCCAACCCATCCGCAGCAGGTGGCGAAATCCGCCTCCGCCAAAAAAATGCTGATGAGCGATCTGATGCAAACGATCGGCATTTTGCCGATTTTAATCCTGATTGTGGCGGTATTTGGCTTTATCGCCCCGAACTTTTTCACCGAGAGCAACCTGCTCAACATTACCCGGCAGGCGTCGATCAACATTGTCCTGGCGGCCGGGATGACCTTCATCATCCTGACCGGCGGGATTGACCTCTCCGTGGGCTCGATTCTGGGCACCACGGCAGTGGCAGCGATGGTAGTGTCGCTTATCCCTGAATTTGCGATGCTCTCCATTCCGGCGGCGCTGATGCTCGGTATGGTGCTGGGGCTGTTCAACGGTGCGCTGGTGGCCTTCGCCGGACTTCCGCCGTTTATCGTCACGCTCGGCACCTATACGGCGCTGCGCGGCGCGGCCTATCTGCTGGCGGACGGCACGACGGTTATTAACTCCAACATTAACTTCGAGTGGATCGGCAATAACTACCTCGGCCCGATTCCGTGGCTGGTGGTGATCGCCCTGGCGGTGATTGTGGTGTGCTGGTTCATCCTGCGCCGCACCACCCTCGGCGTTCACATCTATGCGGTTGGTGGCAACATGCAGGCGGCACGCTTAACCGGCATTAAGGTCTGGCTGGTGCTGCTGTTTGTCTACGGCATGAGTGGCCTGCTCTCGGGCTTAGGCGGCGTGATGAGCGCTTCACGTCTCTACAGCGCCAACGGCAACCTCGGCACGGGGTACGAGCTGGATGCGATTGCGGCGGTGATCCTCGGCGGCACCAGCTTCGTCGGCGGGATCGGCACGATCACCGGCACCCTGGTGGGCGCGCTGATCATCGCCACCCTCAACAACGGCATGACGCTGATGGGCGTCTCCTATTTCTGGCAGCTGGTGATCAAAGGGGCGGTGATCATCATAGCGGTGCTGATCGACAAATACCGTACCCGACACCATCAAAGTGCATAACAACAATACCCTACGTGAGGAATACAGCATGAGATTGAAGCCCTTAGTGACCGCGCTCTGTGCTGGCGCGCTGCTGGCCGCAACCCCGTTTGCGCAGGCAAAAGATCTGAAATCCATCGGCGTGACGGTGGGTGACCTGGCTAACCCGTTCTTCGTGCAGATCACCAAAGGTGCCGAGCTGGAAGCGCGCAAGCTGGCGGGGGACAACGTCAAGGTGACGCTGGTCTCCAGCGGGTACGATCTGGGCCAGCAGGTGTCGCAGATCGATAACTTCATTGCGGCGAAAGTAGACATGATCATCCTCAATGCCGCGGATTCCAAAGGGATCGGCCCCGCGGTAAAACGCGCTAAAGAGGCGGGGATCGTGGTCGTGGCGGTGGACGTGGCGGCGGAAGGGGCCGATGCGACCATCACCTCCGATAACACTCAGGCGGGAGAAATGGCCTGTAAGTACATTACCGACCGCCTGAAAGGTAAAGGCAACGTGGTGATCATCAACGGACCGCCGGTTTCTGCGGTACAAAACCGCGTGGAGGGCTGCCAGACCGAGTTCAGGCGCCACCCGGATATCAAAGTGCTCTCGGATAATCAGAACGCCAAAGGCAGCCGCGAAGGCGGCCTGGAGGTCATGACCTCCCTGCTGGCGGCCAATCCGAAGATCGACGGCGTATTCGCGATTAACGATCCGACCGCGATCGGCGCCGATCTGGCGGCTAAACAGGCTCAACGCAACGAATTCTTTATCGTTGGCGTGGATGGCAGCCCGGATGGTGAAGAAGCCCTGAAGCGCGAAAACTCGCTGTTTGTTGCTACCCCGGCGCAGGATCCGCAGGTGATGGCGGCGAAGGCGGTGGAGATTGGCTATGACATTCTTCAGGGCAAACCTGCGCCGAAAGAGCCCGTGCTGATCCCGGTGACGATGATCGATAAAAAGAACGTCGGCACGTATAAGGGGTGGACGGTTAAGTAAGCCCCTCACCCCGACCCTCTCCCCAAAGGGGAGAGGGTGTTCAAGTTCCCTCTCCCCTTTGGGGAGAGGGTTAGGGTAAGGGGGCGGCGAAAACTCAAGGAGTCCCCATGAAACGCTCCGACATCAATGAAATCCTCGGCCACACGCGGCAGTTCTTCTCCATGCACGACGTGCATCTCCCGCCTTTTGCCAGCTTTCCGCCGACAAAATGGCAGCAGCTTGACCAGGCAGCATGGCAGGAGGTGTTTGACCTCAGGCTCGGCTGGGACGTGACGGCATTTGGTGGCAACAACTTCGCTGCACAGGGGTTAACGCTTTTCACCCTGCGCAACGGCTCCCCCAACGGCGTGCCCTATGAAAAGTGCTATGCCGAAAAAATCATGCACGTCCGCGACGGCCAGGTGACGCCGATGCATTTTCACTGGCGCAAGCGGGAGGACATTATTAACCGCGGCGGCGGGAATCTGATTATTGAGTTATGGAATGCGGGCGCGCATGAAGAGACCGAAAACACCGACGTGACCGTCACGATAGACGGCTGTCGGCAGACGCACGCGCCCGGCAGCCAGCTGCGCCTCACGCCTGGGGAGAGCATCTGCCTGACGCCCGGCCTGTACCACAGTTTCTGGGGTGAACGCGGCTTTGGTGACGTGCTGGTGGGCGAAGTGTCGTCGGTCAATGACGATGAACACGACAACCACTTTTTACAGCCCATTGACCGCTACAACACCATTGAAGAAGACGAACCGGCGGTGCTGGTGCTGTGCAACGAGTACACCCTCTTTCGGATATAAGGAGTGAATGATGCCATTGATTTCTCTTGCCGACGGTCTGGCCCACGCCAGGGAACACCGCTACGCCCTGGGCGCGTTCAACGTGCTCGACTCCCATTTCCTGCGCGCGCTGTTTGCCGCCGCGAAGCAGGAACGCTCGCCGTTTATCATCAACATCGCCGAAGTGCATTTTAAGTACGTGTCTCTGGAGTCGCTGGTGGAAGCGGTGAAATTCGAAGCTGCCCGCCACGATATTCCCGTGGTGCTTAACCTCGACCACGGCCTGCATTTTGAGGCGGTGGTGCGCGCCCTGCGTTTAGGGTTCAGCTCGGTGATGTTCGACGGCTCCACGCTGAGCTATGAGGAAAATATCCGCCAGACCCGGGAAGTGGTGAAGATGTGCCACGCGGTGGGCGTCTCGGTAGAGGCGGAGCTGGGCGCGGTAGGCGGGGATGAAGGTGGCGCGCTGTACGGTCATGCGGATGAAGCCTTCTTTACCGACCCGCAACTGGCGCGCGAATTTGTTGATTCAACCGGCATCGATGCGCTGGCGGTTGCCATTGGCAACGCGCACGGCAAATACAAGGGCGAGCCGAAGCTTGATTTTCCGCGTCTGGACGCCATTCGCCAGCAGACGGGCCTGCCGCTGGTTTTACACGGTGGCTCTGGCATAAGCGACACTGATTTCCGCCGCGCCATTGAACTCGGTATTCATAAAATCAATTTCTATACCGGCATGTCGCAGGCCGCACTTGCCGCCGTTGAGCAACGCATGGCGAACCGACAATCGCTTTACGATGAGTTTGCCGAGCTGCTGCTGGGCATTGAAGAGGCCATTACCGATACGGTTGCGGAACAGATGCGCATCTTCGGCAGTGCGGGGCAGGCCTAATGGAACGCAAAGGGATCGTCGCCGCAGGCAATATGCTGGTGGATCACGTCCACCAGATCGTACAGTGGCCGGAGCGCGGCTGGCTGGCAGAAATCACCCACAGCGAACGCTCAACCGGCGGTGCGCCGCTCAACGTTCTGCTGACGCTGGCAAAAATGCACGTCGGCCTGCCGTTACAGGCGGTGGGGCTGATTGGGGAAGACAGCGACGGAGACTATATTCTGGCGATGCTCGACCAGTATCACGTCAATCGCCAGCGCGTGCAGCGCACGACGTTCTCCCCAACGTCGATGTCGCAGGTGATGACCGACCCCAGCGGACAGCGCACCTTTTTCCACTCGCCGGGCGCCAACCGCCTGCTGGATCTTCCCGCCTTCGATCGTTTAGATGGATCGCTGAAGATCTTCCATCTCGGCTACCTGCTGCTGCTCGACAGCCTGGACATGCCGGACGAGGAATTTGGCACCCGCAGCGCCCGGTTACTGGCACAAATGCACGATCAGGGGTATGAGACCTCGCTCGATCTGGTGTCCCGCAAGGGCGACCCGCGCTATCAGCCGCTGGTGCTCCCTGCCCTGCGCCATCTTGATTATCTGGTGATTAACGAGCTGGAAGCCGGTGAGTTTAGCGGGCTTGAGATCCGCGACGGCCATGATGCGCTGAACATGGCCCATATCGCCGACGCTGCCGCACAGCTGCTGGCGGCAGGCGTGCGACAGCGGGTGGTGATCCACTGTCCGGAAGGGGCATGGGGTGAAGCGCCGGGTGAAAAAGGGCAATGGGTTCCGTCGTGGAAGCTGACGCAGGACGAGATTATCGGTAGCGTCGGCGCGGGCGACGCGTTTTGCGCGGGCTTTTTATACGGCTGCCATGAATCCCTGCCGCTGACGGAGAGTATTTATCTGGCGCACGCCTGCGCGCGGGCCAGCCTGCTGGCGGCTAATGCAATTGACGGCGCGAAAACGCTGGCCGAACTTCAGACGTTTATTCAGGAGAACGGTCAGGCGGCTTTCTCATGATGGGAAACGTCCGTGGCAAAAACATAGCCCAGACCGCGAATGGTTTTGATCAGCAGAGGCTGGTGCGGATTGACCTCAATTTTTCGCCGCAGCCGCATGATCAGCACGTCGATAGTGCGGTCAAAGACCTCGGCGCTTTCGCTGTGGGTCAGCTCCAGCAGTTGTTCACGGCTCAGTACCCGGCGGGCGTTTTGCGTTAATGCCAGCAGCAGGCCATATTCGCCCTGGGTTAACGGCACGGTATTACGCTGCGGATCGCTCAGCTCGCAGCGGGTGGTGTCCAGCGTCCAGCCGTTAAAAGCAATACCCTCAACGCGCGGCGCGGCAGGCTCCGCGGCCAGCGCGCCGGTACGACGCAGCACCGCCTTAACGCGGGCGACCACCACGCGCGGATTGAACGGTTTTCCGATGTAATCATCAGCGCCCATTTCCAGCCCAACGACTACATCTGATTCACTTCCCAGCCCCGTCAGCATCACCACCGGTAGCGACGGTCGCCGCTTTTGCATCTGCAGCAAAACCTGTAATCCGTTGATATCCGGCAGCATCATGTCCAGCAGAACCAGCGCAATGCCGGAGTCCTGCTGGACACGGTTCACTGCTTCCTGACCGGTGTGACACGTCAGCACGGTAAAGACGTGCTCGCTGAGCACATCCTGTAGCAGTTCGCAGACTGCGACATCATCATCAACCACCAGAATCGCCGGTTTCATCGCATGCTTCCGTCAGGGAATTATGTTAAGTCTGAACCATTCTGCCGCCGACTCCAGCCGAATTGTTTTTTACGTGACGGAAATTCAATCCATGTCACATCCCCTGCCCTTTCGACACGTCAATTTTGACGATTGGCTGTTTTTCGTCAGGGTTTTGCCCCGCAAAGGGTCGTAAAGTCAGGAAATACCCATAGTAAAAACATGGCATAGAAGCTGCATATTGGGCAGGTAAGAACTGTTTAACTGGAGCAAAGTGATGAAAAAAGTCGTCACGGTTTGCCCTTATTGTGCCTCAGGTTGCAAGATCCACCTGGTGGTCGATAACGGCAAAATCGTCCGGGCGGAAGCGGCGCAGGGTAAAACCAATCAGGGCACGCTGTGCCTGAAAGGGTACTACGGCTGGGATTTTATTAACGATACCCAAATCCTCACGCCGCGCCTGAAAACCCCTATGATCCGCCGCGAGCGCGGCGGCAAACTGGAAGCCGTCTCCTGGAATGAAGCGCTGGATTACGTCGCCACGCGCCTCAGCGCCATCAAGGCCAAGTATGGCCCGGATGCGATTCAGACCACCGGCTCCTCACGCGGAACCGGGAATGAAACCAACTATGTGATGCAAAAATTCGCGCGCGCCGTTATTGGTACCAATAACGTCGACTGCTGCGCTCGCGTCTGACACGGCCCATCGGTTGCAGGTCTGCACCAGTCGGTCGGTAACGGCGCAATGAGTAATGCCATCAATGAGATAGATAACACCGATCTGGTGTTCATCTTCGGCTATAACCCGGCGGATTCTCACCCTATCGTCGCGAATCACGTGATTCGCGCCAAACAGAACGGGGCGAAAATCATCGTCTGCGATCCGCGCAAAATTGAAACCGCGCGCATTGCCGATATGCACATCGCACTGAAAAACGGCTCGAATATCGCGCTGTTAAATGCAATGGGGCACGTCATTATTGAGGAGAACCTCTACGACCAGGCGTTTGTCGCAAGCCGTACGGAAGGGTTTGAAGAGTATCGCAAGATTGTCGAAGGCTATACGCCGGAGTCCGTTGAGGCGATAACCGGCGTCAGCGCACAGGAGATCCGCCAGGCGGCGCGGATGTACGCCGGAGCGAAAACCGCCGCTATTCTGTGGGGTATGGGCGTGACCCAGTTCTACCAGGGCGTGGAAACCGTGCGCTCGCTCACCAGCCTCGCCATGTTGACCGGCAATCTGGGTAAAGCGCATGTGGGCGTGAACCCGGTACGTGGTCAGAATAACGTGCAGGGCGCGTGCGACATGGGCGCGCTGCCGGACACCTATCCGGGCTACCAGTACGTCAAATTCCCGGAAAATCGCGAGAAATTCGCGAAGGCCTGGGGCGTGGAGAGCCTGCCTGAGCACACGGGGTATCGCATCAGCGAGCTGCCGCACCGCGCGGCGCACGGTGAAGTGCGTGCGGCCTACATCATGGGTGAAGATCCGCTCCAGACCGACGCCGAGTTGTCTGCGGTGCGTAAAGGGTTTGAGGATCTGGAGCTGGTGATTGTTCAGGATATCTTTATGACCAAAACCGCGGCGGCGGCGGATGTGATTTTACCGTCGACCTCCTGGGGAGAGCATGAAGGTGTCTATACGGCGGCAGACCGCGGCTTCCAGCGCTTCTTCAAGGCTGTCGAGCCGAAGTGGGATCTGAAAACGGACTGGCAGATCATCAGCGAAATCGCCACCCGCATGGGCTACCCGATGCACTACAACAACACCCAGGAGATCTGGGACGAGTTGCGGCATCTGTGCCCGGACTTTTATGGGGCAACCTATGAAAAAATGGGTGAGCTAGGCTACATCCAGTGGCCATGCCGGGATGAGTCAGAGGCGGATCAGGGAACGTCGTACCTCTTTAAAGAAAAATTCGACACCCCGAACGGGCTGGCGCAATTCTTCACCTGCGACTGGGTCGCGCCGATCGATAAACTCACCGACGAGTATCCGATGGTGCTCTCCACCGTGCGTGAAGTGGGCCATTACTCCTGCCGTTCCATGACCGGCAACTGCGCCGCGCTGGCGGCGCTGGCGGATGAACCGGGCTACGCGCAGATCAACACCGCCGATGCCGAACGGCTCGGTATTGAAGATGAAGCGCTGGTGTGGGTGAACTCGCGTAAAGGCCGCATCATTACCCGCGCGCAGGTCAGCGACCGTCCGAACAAAGGCGCGGTCTATATGACCTACCAGTGGTGGATTGGCGCCTGTAACGAGCTGGTGACGGAGAACTTAAGTCCGATAACCAAAACGCCGGAGTATAAATACTGCGCCGTAAACGTGGAGCCCATAGCGGATCAGCGCGCAGCGGAACAGTACGTGATCGACGAATATAACAAGCTGAAAGCCCGCCTGCGTGAAAGCGCAATGGGATGAAGCTGTTAATTAATCGCTGACTAAATGGGGTGAGATATTCACCCCATTATTATTTCTGGCATCGCTATTAATAATAACAATATATTTCTCTGAAGACGTCTCGCAGAAAAATGTAATTTGCGCGAAAATTAATTACATCTTTGCATTTTAATTCAGAGGGATAAGATATGCGGCGGGTGCTTAAGACTTTCTGTCTTGAGCATTGTTGAGGGACAGAAAGTGGAAAGCCCCGGGAAATTTGCATTTACCTGTACTGCACCCATTTTGTTGGACGATGAAATGGAATAGTCCCTGATATGTCAAAGCCAAAATACCCCTTCGAAAAGCGCCTTGAAGTCGTGAATCACTACTTC
>NZ_JBMKHQ010000024.1:0-29169 GCF_049237385.1 Enterobacter cloacae complex sp. IR5412
TACTTCCGTACAACTGACGTGACCGGTACCATCGAACTGCCAGAAGGCGTAGAGATGGTAATGCCAGGCGACAACATCAAGATGGTTGTGACTCTGATCCACCCAATCGCGATGGACGACGGTCTGCGTTTCGCAATCCGTGAAGGCGGCCGTACCGTTGGCGCGGGCGTTGTTGCTAAAGTTCTCGGCTAATCGCTGATAACATTTGACGCAATGCGCAATAAAAGGGCATCATTTGATGCCCTTTTTGCACGCTTTCACATCAGAACCTGGCTCATCAGTGATTAATTTTGTCATAATCATTGCTGAGACAGGCTCTGCGGAGAGCGTATAATACGAAAAGCGAATAGCATTTCGATTGGTTTGCCTCGCACTCGCGGGGTGAAAATGTTTGTAGAATACTTCTGACAGGTTGGTTTATGAGTGCGAATACCGAAGCTCAAGGGAGCGGGCGCGGCCTGGAAGCGATGAAATGGGTAGTTGTAGCCGTGCTGCTGATTGTGGCGATTGTCGGCAACTATCTTTATCGTGACATGATGCTGCCGCTACGCGCGCTTGCAGTGGTAATTCTGATTGCTGCGGCGGGTGGTGTCGCGCTGTTGACGACGAAAGGCAAAGCGACCGTTGCGTTTGCCCGCGAAGCGCGTACCGAAGTCCGCAAGGTCATTTGGCCGACTCGCCAGGAAACATTGCACACCACGCTGATTGTAGCGGCGGTAACCGCTGTAATGTCACTGATCCTGTGGGGACTGGATGGTATTCTGGTTCGCCTGGTATCCTTTATCACTGGCCTGAGGTTCTGAGATGTCTGAAGCCCCTAAAAAGCGCTGGTACGTCGTTCAGGCGTTTTCCGGTTTTGAAGGCCGCGTAGCTACGTCGCTGCGTGAGCATATCAAATTACACAATATGGAAGAGTTATTTGGCGAAGTTATGGTTCCGACCGAAGAAGTGGTTGAGATCCGTGGCGGCCAACGTCGCAAAAGCGAGCGTAAATTCTTCCCGGGTTACGTGCTGGTTCAGATGGTGATGAACGACGCGAGCTGGCACTTGGTGCGCAGCGTACCACGCGTGATGGGCTTTATCGGCGGCACATCTGACCGTCCGGCGCCAATCAGCGACAAAGAAGTTGATGCGATTATGAACCGCCTCCAGCAGGTGGGTGATAAACCGCGTCCGAAAACGCTGTTTGAACCGGGTGAGATGGTTCGTGTTAACGACGGTCCGTTTGCTGACTTTAATGGCGTCGTCGAAGAAGTGGACTACGAGAAGTCCCGCCTGAAAGTTTCCGTTTCTATCTTTGGTCGTGCGACCCCGGTAGAGCTGGACTTTGCTCAGGTAGAAAAAGCCTAAGCAGCGATCAAAAAAGCGACGATTTAATCGTTGCACAGGGCGCGAGATTGGAATACAATTTCGCGCCTTTTGTTTTTATGGGTTCCGACCCGTAAAACGAATTTTATTCACGGGGAGCCTCTCCGAGGCGTTATTACCCAATCAGAGGATTTTAGAATGGCTAAGAAAGTACAAGCCTACGTCAAGCTGCAGGTTGCAGCAGGTATGGCGAACCCAAGTCCACCAGTTGGTCCAGCTCTGGGTCAGCAGGGTGTGAACATCATGGAATTCTGTAAAGCGTTCAACGCCAAAACTGAATCCATGGAAAAAGGTCTGCCAATCCCAGTTGTAATCACTGTTTACGCTGACCGTTCTTTCACTTTCGTTACCAAAACCCCTCCAGCAGCAGTTCTGCTGAAGAAAGCAGCGGGCATCAAGTCTGGTTCCGGTAAGCCGAACAAAGACAAAGTGGGTAAAATTTCCCGCGCTCAGCTGCAGGAAATCGCGCAGACCAAAGCTGCCGACATGACTGGTTCCGACATTGAAGCGATGACTCGCTCCATTGAAGGTACTGCACGTTCCATGGGCCTGGTAGTGGAGGACTAAGAAATGGCTAAACTGACCAAGCGCATGTCCGTGATCCGTGACAAAGTTGATGCGACCAAACAGTACGACATCAACGAAGCTATCGCTCTGCTGAAAGAACTGGCAACTGCTAAGTTCGTTGAAAGCGTTGACGTTGCCGTTAACCTGGGCATCGACGCTCGTAAATCCGATCAGAACGTTCGTGGCGCAACTGTACTGCCACACGGTACTGGCCGTTCCGTACGCGTAGCTGTATTTGCTCAGGGTGCAAACGCTGAAGCGGCTAAAGCTGCCGGCGCTGAACTGGTAGGTATGGAAGATCTGGCTGATCAGATCAAGAAAGGCGAAATGAACTTTGACGTTGTTATTGCTTCTCCAGATGCAATGCGCGTTGTTGGCCAGCTGGGCCAGGTTCTGGGTCCACGCGGCCTGATGCCAAACCCGAAAGTGGGTACTGTAACTCCTAACGTTGCTGAAGCGGTTAAGAACGCTAAAGCAGGTCAGGTTCGTTACCGTAACGACAAAAACGGCATCATCCACACCACCATCGGTAAAGTGGACTTTGACGCTGACAAACTGAAAGAAAACCTGGAAGCTCTGCTGGTTGCGCTGAAAAAAGCTAAACCAACTCAGGCGAAAGGCGTGTACATCAAGAAAGTTAGCATCTCCACCACCATGGGTGCAGGTGTTGCAGTTGACCAGGCTGGCCTGAGCGCTGCTGCAAACTAATGCCTTTACGTGGGCGGTGATTTTGTCTACAATCTTACCCCCACGTTTGCTAACAAAAGTTAGCGGCTAAAAGAATTGTTCGTTGGAGCCTGGCCTATCCAGGCCTCCGTCGAAGACCGCAGGTGTTTCGCAAGAAACTTAATCCCCTGCGTAGACGGTGACAGAACGCTAAGATTATTTTAAATACTCTGGCTTGTTTCTGCTCACCGTATTAAGACGCTCTTCCCGTTGGGTCGAGTGAAGTGAGTTCCGGAACATGAGTTCCGGCAAACATCCAGGAGCAAAGCTAATGGCTTTAAATCTTCAAGACAAACAAGCGATTGTTGCTGAAGTCAGCGAAGTAGCCAAAGGCGCGCTGTCTGCAGTAGTTGCGGATTCCCGTGGCGTTACTGTAGACAAAATGACTGAACTGCGTAAAGCAGGTCGTGAAGCTGGCGTATACATGCGTGTTGTTCGTAACACCCTGCTGCGTCGCGTAGTTGAAGGTACTCAGTTCGAGTGCCTGAAAGACACGTTTGTTGGTCCGACCCTGATTGCATACTCTATGGAACACCCGGGCGCTGCTGCTCGTCTGTTCAAAGAGTTCGCGAAAGCGAATGCAAAATTTGAGGTCAAAGCTGCAGCCTTTGAAGGTGAGTTGATCCCGGCATCGCAAATCGATCGCCTGGCCACCCTGCCGACCTACGAAGAAGCAATTGCACGCCTGATGGCAACCATGAAAGAAGCTGCGGCTGGCAAACTGGTTCGCACTCTGGCTGCTGTACGCGATGCGAAAGAAGCTGCTTAATCGCAGTTATCTTTATAAAGCATTTGCTTACGTATAAACTTATTCTGATTTTCAGGAACAATTTAAATGTCTATCACTAAAGATCAAATCATTGAAGCAGTAGCAGCTATGTCCGTAATGGACGTTGTAGAGCTGGTTTCTGCAATGGAAGAAAAATTCGGTGTTTCTGCTGCTGCTGCTGTAGCTGTAGCTGCGGGCCCGGCTGAAGCTGCTGAAGAAAAAACTGAATTCGACGTAATTCTGAAAGCTGCTGGCGCGAACAAAGTTGCTGTAATCAAAGCAGTACGTGGCGCAACTGGCCTGGGTCTGAAAGAAGCTAAAGACCTGGTAGAATCTGCTCCAGCTGCGCTGAAAGAAGGCGTGAGCAAAGACGACGCAGAAGCACTGAAAAAATCTCTGGAAGAAGCTGGCGCTGAAGTTGAAGTTAAATAAGCCAACTTTTCTGGTTGCAGCCTAAGTAATTAGGCTGATGGCTGGTGACTTTTTAGTCACCAGCCTTTTTGCGCTGTAAGGCATCAGCAGCATTTCACACTGTTTGACTGCTGGTTGTCCTGACAATGCTTGTTTCTATCGACGACTTAATATACTGCGACAGGGTGCTCGCTCTGTGTAAATCGCAATGAAATGGTTTAAGCGTGATAGCAACAGGTATTGCGGAAAGTATTCAATTTTCCGGTCCACAAAATGGTGTTGCACAAACTGTCCCTTCGTCGGACAGATGGGTCGACTTGTCAGCGAGCTGAGGAACCCTATGGTTTACTCCTATACCGAGAAAAAACGTATTCGTAAGGATTTTGGTAAACGTCCACAAGTTCTGGACATTCCATATCTCCTTTCTATCCAGCTTGACTCGTTCCAGAAGTTTATCGAGCAAGATCCTGAAGGGCAGTACGGCCTGGAAGCAGCCTTCCGTTCCGTGTTCCCGATTCAGAGCTACAGCGGTAATTCCGAGCTGCAGTACGTCAGCTACCGCCTTGGCGAACCGGTGTTTGACGTTCAGGAATGTCAGATCCGTGGCGTGACCTATTCCGCACCGCTGCGCGTAAAACTGCGTCTGGTGATCTACGAGCGCGAAGCGCCGGAAGGCACCGTAAAAGACATTAAAGAACAAGAAGTCTACATGGGTGAAATTCCACTCATGACGGACAACGGTACTTTCGTTATCAACGGTACTGAGCGTGTTATCGTTTCCCAGCTGCACCGTAGCCCGGGTGTCTTCTTCGACAGCGATAAAGGTAAAACGCACTCTTCCGGTAAAGTACTGTATAACGCACGCATCATTCCTTACCGTGGTTCATGGCTGGACTTCGAATTCGATCCAAAAGACAACCTGTTTGTCCGTATCGACCGTCGTCGTAAGCTGCCTGCAACCATCATTCTGCGTGCACTGAACTATACCACTGAGCAGATCCTGGACCTGTTCTTTGAGAAAGTGATCTTTGAAATCCGCGACAACAAGTTGCAGATGGAGTTGGTGCCGGAACGTCTGCGTGGTGAGACCGCGTCGTTCGACATCGAAGCCGACGGCAAAGTGTATGTGGAAAAAGGTCGCCGTATCACCGCGCGCCACATCCGCCAGCTGGAAAAAGATGATATCAAACACATCGAAGTTCCGGTTGAATACATTGCAGGAAAAGTAGCCGCGAAAGATTACGTTGATGAATCAACTGGCGAGCTGATCTGCCCGGCGAACATGGAGCTGAGCCTGGATCTGCTGGCTAAGCTGAGCCAGTCTGGCCACAAACGTATCGAAACGCTGTTCACCAACGATCTGGACCACGGTCCGTACATCTCTGAGACTGTACGCGTCGACCCAACCAACGATCGTCTGAGCGCGCTGGTTGAAATCTATCGCATGATGCGTCCTGGTGAGCCACCAACTCGCGAAGCGGCTGAAAGCCTGTTCGAGAACCTGTTCTTCTCCGAAGACCGCTACGATCTGTCCGCGGTAGGTCGTATGAAGTTCAACCGTTCTCTGCTGCGCGACGAAATCGAAGGTTCCGGTATCCTGAGCAAAGACGACATCATTGAAGTGATGAAGAAGCTCATCGATATCCGTAACGGTAAAGGCGAAGTGGACGATATCGACCACCTCGGCAACCGTCGTATCCGTTCCGTAGGCGAAATGGCGGAAAACCAGTTCCGCGTTGGCCTGGTTCGTGTAGAGCGTGCGGTGAAAGAGCGTCTGTCTCTGGGCGATCTGGATACCCTGATGCCTCAGGATATGATCAACGCCAAGCCGATTTCTGCGGCAGTGAAAGAGTTCTTCGGTTCCAGCCAGCTGTCTCAGTTCATGGACCAGAACAACCCGCTGTCTGAGATCACGCACAAACGTCGTATCTCTGCACTCGGCCCAGGCGGTCTGACCCGTGAACGTGCAGGCTTTGAAGTTCGAGACGTACACCCGACTCACTACGGTCGCGTATGTCCAATCGAAACGCCTGAAGGTCCAAACATCGGTCTGATCAACTCCCTGTCCGTGTACGCACAGACAAACGAATACGGTTTCCTTGAGACCCCGTATCGTAAAGTGACCGACGGTGTGGTTACCGACGAAATTCATTACCTGTCTGCTATCGAAGAAGGCAACTACGTTATCGCTCAGGCGAACTCCAACCTGGATGACGAAGGCCACTTTGTAGAAGATCTGGTTACCTGCCGTAGCAAAGGCGAATCCAGCCTGTTCAGCCGCGACCAGGTTGACTACATGGACGTATCCACCCAACAGGTGGTATCCGTCGGTGCGTCCCTGATCCCGTTCCTGGAACACGATGACGCCAACCGTGCATTGATGGGTGCGAACATGCAACGTCAGGCCGTTCCAACTCTGCGTGCTGATAAGCCGCTGGTTGGTACCGGTATGGAACGTGCTGTTGCCGTTGACTCCGGTGTTACAGCAGTTGCTAAGCGTGGCGGTACCGTTCAGTACGTTGACGCATCCCGTATCGTTATCAAAGTTAACGAAGACGAGATGTATCCGGGCGAAGCGGGTATCGACATCTACAACCTGACCAAATACACCCGTTCTAACCAGAACACCTGTATCAACCAGATGCCTTGCGTATCTCTGGGTGAGCCAGTTGAGCGCGGCGACGTGCTGGCAGACGGTCCGTCCACCGACCTCGGTGAACTGGCGCTCGGTCAGAACATGCGCGTAGCGTTCATGCCGTGGAACGGTTACAACTTCGAAGACTCCATCCTCGTCTCCGAGCGTGTGGTTCAGGAAGATCGTTTCACCACCATCCACATTCAGGAACTGGCATGTGTGTCCCGTGACACCAAGCTGGGGCCAGAAGAGATCACTGCCGACATCCCTAACGTGGGTGAAGCTGCGCTCTCTAAACTGGATGAATCCGGTATTGTTTACATCGGTGCGGAAGTGACCGGCGGCGACATTCTGGTTGGTAAGGTTACACCGAAAGGCGAAACCCAGCTGACGCCAGAAGAGAAACTGCTGCGTGCTATCTTCGGTGAGAAAGCGTCTGACGTTAAAGACTCTTCTCTGCGCGTACCAAACGGTGTTTCCGGTACGGTTATCGACGTTCAGGTCTTCACTCGTGACGGCGTTGAGAAAGATAAGCGTGCGCTGGAAATCGAAGAGATGCAGCTCAAGCAGGCTAAGAAAGACCTGTCTGAAGAACTGCAAATCCTCGAAGCGGGTCTGTTCAGCCGTATCTATGCGGTGCTGGTTGCCGGTGGCGTTGAAGCTGAGAAGCTCGACAAACTGCCACGCGATCGCTGGCTGGAGCTGGGCCTGACCGACGAAGAGAAACAGAATCAGCTGGAACAGCTGGCTGAGCAGTATGACGAACTGAAACACGAGTTCGAGAAAAAACTCGAAGCGAAACGCCGCAAAATCACTCAGGGCGACGATCTGGCACCAGGCGTGCTGAAGATTGTTAAGGTGTATCTGGCTGTTAAACGTCAGATCCAGCCTGGTGACAAGATGGCAGGTCGTCACGGTAACAAGGGTGTTATCTCTAAGATCAACCCGATCGAAGATATGCCGCACGATGCTAACGGTACGCCGGTAGATATCGTACTGAACCCACTGGGTGTACCGTCTCGTATGAACATCGGTCAGATCCTGGAAACCCACCTGGGTATGGCTGCGAAAGGTATCGGCGACAAGATTAACGCCATGCTGAAGCAGCAGGAAGAAGTCGCGAAACTGCGCGAGTTCATCCAGCGTGCCTACGATCTGGGTACCGACGTGCGTCAGAAAGTCGACCTGAACACCTTCAGCGATGATGAAGTTCTGCGTCTGGCGGAAAACCTGCGTAAGGGTATGCCAATTGCAACGCCGGTATTCGACGGTGCAAAAGAAGCTGAAATTAAAGAGCTGCTGCAACTGGGTGGTCTGCCAACGTCTGGTCAGATTACGCTGTTTGACGGCCGTACCGGTGAACAGTTCGAGCGTCCGGTAACCGTAGGTTACATGTACATGCTGAAACTGAACCACCTGGTCGACGACAAGATGCACGCTCGTTCTACCGGTTCTTACAGCCTGGTTACTCAGCAGCCGCTGGGTGGTAAGGCTCAGTTCGGTGGTCAGCGCTTCGGGGAGATGGAAGTGTGGGCGCTGGAAGCATACGGCGCAGCATACACCCTGCAGGAAATGCTCACCGTTAAGTCTGATGACGTGAATGGTCGTACTAAGATGTATAAGAACATCGTAGACGGCAACCATCAGATGGAACCGGGCATGCCAGAATCCTTCAACGTACTGTTGAAAGAGATTCGTTCGCTGGGTATCAACATCGAACTGGAAGACGAGTAATTCTCGCTCAAACAGGTCACTGGTGTCGGGTTAACCCCCGACACCAGATTGTGCTAACTCCGACGGGAGCAAATCCGTGAAAGATTTATTAAAGTTTCTGAAAGCGCAGACTAAAACCGAAGAGTTTGATGCGATCAAAATTGCTCTGGCTTCGCCAGACATGATCCGTTCATGGTCTTTTGGTGAAGTTAAAAAGCCGGAAACCATCAACTACCGTACGTTCAAACCTGAGCGTGACGGCCTTTTCTGCGCGCGTATTTTCGGGCCAGTAAAAGACTACGAGTGCCTGTGCGGTAAGTACAAGCGCCTGAAACACCGTGGTGTGATCTGTGAGAAGTGCGGCGTTGAAGTGACCCAGACCAAAGTACGCCGTGAGCGTATGGGCCACATTGAGCTGGCGTCTCCAACTGCTCACATCTGGTTCCTGAAATCTCTGCCGTCCCGTATCGGCCTGCTGCTGGATATGCCGCTGCGCGATATCGAACGTGTTCTGTACTTCGAATCTTATGTTGTGATCGAAGGCGGGATGACGAATCTGGAACGTAACCAGATCCTGACCGAAGAACAGTATCTGGACGCGCTGGAAGAGTTCGGTGACGAATTCGACGCGAAGATGGGTGCGGAAGCTATCCAGGCCCTGCTGAAGAGCATGGATCTGGAGCAAGAGTGTGAAACTCTGCGCGAAGAGCTGAACGAAACCAACTCCGAAACCAAGCGTAAAAAGCTGACCAAGCGTATCAAACTGCTGGAAGCGTTCGTACAGTCTGGTAACAAACCAGAGTGGATGATCCTGACCGTTCTGCCGGTTCTGCCGCCAGATCTGCGTCCGCTGGTTCCGCTGGATGGTGGTCGTTTCGCAACGTCGGATCTGAACGATCTGTACCGTCGCGTGATCAACCGTAACAACCGTCTGAAACGTCTGCTGGATCTGGCTGCGCCGGACATCATCGTACGCAACGAAAAACGTATGCTGCAGGAAGCGGTAGATGCCCTGCTGGATAACGGTCGTCGCGGTCGTGCGATCACCGGTTCTAACAAACGTCCTCTGAAATCTTTGGCCGACATGATCAAAGGTAAGCAGGGTCGTTTCCGTCAGAACCTGCTCGGTAAGCGTGTTGACTACTCCGGTCGTTCTGTAATCACCGTAGGTCCATACCTGCGTCTGCATCAGTGCGGTCTGCCGAAGAAAATGGCTCTGGAGCTGTTCAAACCGTTCATCTACGGCAAGCTGGAACTGCGTGGCCTGGCCACCACCATCAAAGCCGCTAAGAAAATGGTTGAGCGTGAAGAAGCTGTCGTTTGGGATATCCTGGACGAAGTGATCCGCGAACACCCGGTACTGCTGAACCGTGCACCAACTCTGCACCGTTTGGGTATCCAGGCATTTGAGCCAGTCCTGATCGAAGGTAAAGCGATCCAGCTGCACCCGCTGGTTTGTGCGGCCTATAACGCCGACTTCGATGGTGACCAGATGGCTGTTCACGTACCGCTGACGCTGGAAGCCCAGCTCGAAGCGCGTGCGCTGATGATGTCTACCAACAACATCCTGTCTCCAGCGAACGGTGAACCTATCATCGTTCCTTCTCAGGACGTTGTATTGGGTCTGTACTATATGACCCGTGACTGTGTTAACGCCAAAGGCGAAGGCATGGTGCTGACTGGCCCGAAAGAAGCTGAGCGTATTTATCGCGCTGGCCTGGCCTCTCTGCATGCGCGCGTTAAAGTGCGTATCACCGAATACGAAAAAGATGAAAACGGCGAATTCGTGGCGATTACCAGCCTGAAAGACACGACCGTTGGCCGTGCGATTCTGTGGATGATCGTACCGAAAGGTCTGCCTTTCTCCATCGTCAACCAGGCGCTGGGCAAGAAAGCGATCTCCAAAATGCTGAACACCTGTTACCGCATTCTGGGCCTGAAGCCGACCGTTATCTTCGCTGACCAGACAATGTACACCGGCTTTGCTTATGCAGCGCGTTCAGGTGCATCTGTTGGTATCGATGACATGGTCATCCCAGAGAAGAAACACGAGATCATCTCTGAAGCGGAAGCTGAAGTTGCTGAGATCCAGGAGCAGTTCCAGTCTGGTCTGGTAACCGCAGGCGAACGTTACAACAAAGTTATCGATATCTGGGCTGCGGCGAACGATCGTGTATCCAAAGCGATGATGGATAACCTGCAAACCGAAACCGTGATTAACCGTGACGGCGTAGAAGAGCAGCAGGTCTCCTTCAACAGCATCTACATGATGGCCGACTCCGGTGCGCGTGGTTCTGCGGCACAGATTCGTCAGCTGGCAGGTATGCGTGGTCTGATGGCGAAGCCAGATGGCTCCATCATCGAAACGCCAATCACCGCGAACTTCCGTGAAGGTCTGAACGTACTCCAGTACTTCATCTCCACGCACGGTGCGCGTAAAGGTCTGGCGGATACCGCACTGAAAACGGCGAACTCCGGTTATCTGACGCGTCGTCTGGTTGACGTTGCGCAGGATCTGGTCGTCACCGAAGACGATTGTGGCACCCTCGAAGGTATCACCATGACCCCGGTTATCGAGGGTGGTGATGTTAAAGAGCCGCTGCGCGATCGTGTACTGGGTCGCGTGACCGCGGAAGACATCCTGAAGCCGGGCACCGCAGACATTCTGGTTCCACGCAACACTCTGCTGCACGAACAGTGGTGTGACCTGCTGGAAGCGAACTCTGTTGACTCTGTGAAAGTGCGTTCCGTTGTATCCTGTGACACCGACTTTGGTGTGTGTGCGCACTGCTACGGTCGTGACCTGGCGCGTGGCCACATCATCAACAAAGGTGAGGCTATCGGCGTTATCGCGGCACAGTCCATCGGTGAGCCGGGTACACAGCTGACGATGCGTACGTTCCACATCGGTGGTGCGGCATCTCGTGCGGCTGCTGAATCCAGCATCCAGGTGAAAAACAAAGGTAGCATCAAGCTCAGCAACGCGAAGTCTGTTGTTAACTCCGCAGGCAAGCTGGTTGTGACTTCTCGTAACACCGAGCTGAAGCTGATCGACGAATTCGGTCGTACCAAAGAGAGCTATAAAGTGCCTTACGGTGCGGTTATGGCGAAAGGTGATGGCGAGCAGGTTGCCGGCGGCGAAACCGTAGCAAACTGGGATCCACACACCATGCCGGTTATCACCGAAGTAAGTGGTTTCATCCGCTTCACTGACATGATCGACGGCCAGACCATTACTCGTCAGACCGACGAGCTGACCGGTCTGTCTTCTCTGGTGGTTCTGGATTCTGCTGAACGTACTACCGGTGGTAAAGATCTGCGTCCTGCACTGAAAATCGTTGATGCTCAGGGTAACGACGTTCTGATCCCTGGCACCGATATGCCTGCGCAGTACTTCCTGCCGGGTAAAGCGATTGTACAGCTGGAAGATGGCGTACAGATCAGCTCTGGTGACACCCTGGCGCGTATTCCTCAGGAATCCGGCGGTACCAAGGACATCACCGGTGGTCTGCCACGCGTTGCGGACCTGTTCGAAGCACGTCGTCCGAAAGAGCCTGCTATCCTGGCTGAAATCAGCGGTATCATCTCCTTCGGTAAAGAGACCAAAGGTAAGCGCCGTCTGGTTATCACGCCAGTAGATGGCAGCGAGCCGTACGAAGAGATGATTCCTAAGTGGCGTCAGCTCAACGTGTTCGAAGGTGAACGCGTGGAACGTGGTGACGTGGTCTCCGATGGTCCAGAAGCGCCGCACGACATCCTGCGTCTGCGTGGTGTGCATGCTGTTACTCGTTACATTGTTAACGAAGTACAGGACGTATACCGTCTGCAGGGCGTTAAGATTAACGATAAGCACATCGAAGTTATCGTTCGTCAGATGCTGCGTAAAGCAACCATCGAAAACGCGGGCAGCTCCGACTTCCTGGAAGGCGAGCAGGTTGAATACTCACGCGTTAAGATCGCTAACCGCGATCTGGAAGCGAACGGCAAAATCGGTGCGACCTTTGCACGCGATCTGCTGGGTATCACCAAAGCGTCTCTGGCAACCGAGTCCTTCATCTCTGCTGCATCGTTCCAGGAAACCACTCGTGTCCTGACCGAAGCGGCTGTTGCAGGTAAACGTGATGAACTGCGCGGTCTGAAAGAGAACGTTATCGTGGGTCGTCTGATCCCGGCCGGTACCGGTTATGCGTACCACCAGGATCGTATGCGTCGTCGCGCAGCGGGCGAACTGCCAGCTGCACCGCAGGTGACTGCCGAAGATGCATCCGCGAGCCTTGCAGAACTGCTGAACGCAGGTCTGGGCGGTTCCGACAACGAGTAATCGTTGATGCCCGGTAGGTAAAATTACCGGGCATATGAATCACAGGTCGGGTAAGCGCAGCGCCACCCGACAATAAAAAACCCGCCTCGGCGGGTTTTTTTACGTCTGTATGTCTTCAATTCACTAACGGGATGCGTCGATAAAGCTCAATCATATCGCCCGCCAGATCCTGAATGACCATCGCGTTCATCAGGTGATCCTGAGAGTGAACGGTGATCAGGTTAACCGGAAGTTTACCTGTCCCTTCATCAAGACCGATAAGCTGCGTCTGGATAGTATGCGCATGTTTCACATATTCACGCGACTCTTCCATCGCTTTCTCGGCTTCGTCAAAGTCACCTTTTCGCGCCATTTGCAACGCTGTCAGGGCCGCACTGCGCGCCGCACCTGCATTGACCAATAGCTCCATGATTGTGGTTTCTAAGTCTTCCATTATGACTCCAGCAGCTTGAGCGCTTTTTCCAGTACGGCATCACCTTTCATCATGCCGTAATCCATCATGTCGATAACCGCGACCTTTTTTCCGAGCGGATCGGCCTGCGCCTGGAGTTTTGCCTGTTCGTATTTAACCTGTGGCCCCAGTAATACGATATCAGCCGTCGCGATGTTATCTTTAAACTCCGCGACCGGAACGGCTTTAATGGTTACTTCGACTCCTTTTTTCTGCGCGGCATCTTTCATACGTTGAACCAGCATGCTGGTTGACATTCCCGCTGCACAGCATAAAACGATGTTCTTCATAGTCAGCCTCGATCTACATGTGTTTATTGATAATTATCCCGCGCAGACCGCTTCAACAACCGCTTTACCGCGATTGTGTGTCAGGCATCACAAAGAAATCGGCATTTTTCTGAAACCGGTTACAATTTTATACATGAAAGCATTCTGCCCGTCTTAACGGGCGGAATTTCAGGAAGGGTATTATCGGCTGGCCGTGCTTACGATGCGGTTTTTACCCTGTTGTTTAGCGGTATACAGCGCTTCATCTACGCTGCCGATAAATTGTTCCAGCGGTTCGAAGTGCCACTCTCCCACCCCCGCGCTGAAGGTTACTCGCAGGTTCTCTTCCCGCCAGGTCCGTTTTTCCACGGCGGTGCGCCAGGCTTCCAGTAGCGCGTGCGCGGAGTTCATCAGCTCGGCCGGGAAAATCACCCCGAACTCTTCCCCACCGTAGCGGTAAACGGAAACGTGGTGAGGCTGCATGATCTGAATACCTTCGCGCGCCACGCTGCGCAGAACAATATCCCCGCTCAGGTGGCCCCAGGTGTCGTTAATAGATTTGAAGTTATCGATATCGACCAGCGCCAGAACGAAGGGTTGATGAGCGGTCAGCAGCTCATCCACATCGTTGTCGAAAGCACGGCGGTTCTTGCAGCCTGTCAGCGCATCATGGGTGGCCTGACGGACATAGGCCATCTCACGTTCCTTATTGGTTCGAATGGTATGGCTGAGCATCGCCTCAAGACGTGGCGCCTGATTGACGTCTCCGGTTTTGATGGCGTTGATAATGTTCATCAGCACAGAACGCGAGGCATGGCGCAGGTAGAGCCCGAACAGAATGATGATGATTGCCGCCAGCGCAAATCCCCAGCCGACGACGGTGGTTTCATGCCGGGTGATGACGGAAAGCGTGGCATCGGAGACCCGATAAATCACAAACCAGTCCGGATTGGTGAAAGAGTAGTAGTAATACCAGGTTTTACTTTTGGGGTCGAAAAGATGCCCTTCGCCGCTGGTCATTTTGTCCATCAGCGCTTCGCTTACGTACTGCTTAAAGAGCGCCCCCGTGTCCGGATGCAGCACAACGGCGCCGTCACGTTCCACGACAAAAAACTCACCCTGAACCGGTGCCACCATCTGGCGCAAGGTATACCCCATGGAGGTTAAATCAAGATGGAAAGCGAGCGTGCCCTTCAGACGGCCTTCCGGTGAAATGACCGGTTTATAGAGGGTGACCGTAGGATGTTGGGTGAAATAGTCCAGATAGGGGCGGGTGTAGTGAGGAAAGTTGCTGGCTTCCGCTTGCCCGATAAACCATGGGCGTGTTCGTGCGTTGAACGACCTACTCTTCTCCGTTGGCAGTACTTCCGGCGCGCGCAGATGGTGCCCTTCGGTGTCCGCCAGAGAGATAGACGACACCGTCGGCATCAGATTCTGCAAATGCATTAACATCTGCAAACCGTGTGTCGGATCGATATTTATCGTCTGATTCACTCTGTCTTCACGGGCGTAGTACATCGCAGCGCGACCAAGAATATAGTCATTTTCTCGCAGGATGGATTCGGTATAGTTCACCGCCAGATTATGGGTGAAGTTACCATTAATTTTATGATAATCCTCAATAAAATCCTTCCGTTGTGAAAGGATGACCAGGATCGCGATTATCGCGAAACTGAACAGAATCCCCGCGAAGCTGACCATAATTGGTCGGGTGAAAGAGAGCTTTTTACTGTGGAGTGCCATGAGTTGTGCATCAATCCAGATGGTAGACGCGTTGCGTCTGTCGATATCCTCAGCATAGTCGCTGTCAGATTGCTGGTAGTAAATTATACAGAAAGCGATTTCCGACGGGTTGATTTATCTTAAGAGTAGATAAGAAACGACGTATTTATTTTATCAATTGAAATTTTGTTTAAGGGGCGGAGGGCAGGGCGAAACGAGGAAGAAGCATTTTCACCCTGGTCAGCGTCCGTTGCTGACGTGGTTAATCCTAATAAAACCGGGCAGATCTCCTCAATCGCCCGGCGTTGATCTTACGAGCCGTCTCGTAACCTTTCCGCATTGTTGCAGGCGGTTTCAGCGCAAATGCGAAGCTCTTCCCAGCCAGCTGTCCCAGTCTTTCCACACGGGCTGTAGCCCCTGTGCAGTCAGGGCTTCCGCCACCGCGTCGGGCCGTCGTCCGTCGTGCGGTGCAAACTGTTCCAGTTCCGGGCGATCGTCCGCGTAACCGCCCGGCTGCGTTTTGGAAAAGGCGCTGACGTTGTTGATCGCCAGAGGGATCGCGCGGTCGCGAAACGCGGGGGATTCACGCGTGGAGAGCGACAATTCCACTTCCGGCGCGAACAGGCGAAATGCGCACAGGGTTTGCACCAGCTGGCGCTCATCCATCAGCGAGGCGGGTTCAATGCCTCCCGTACACGGACGCAGCCGTGGGAATGAGATGGAATAGCGGCTTTGCCAGTAGTACTGCTGTAGCCACAGCAGATGCTCTGCCACCATATAGCAGTCAACCCGCCAGCTGTCGGACAGACCGATAAGCGCGCCCAGCCCAATTTTATCGATACCGGCGCGCCCCAGCCTGTCCGGCGTTTCCAGCCGGAAGATGAAATCCTGCTTCTTCCCTTTCAGGTGATGCCGGGCATAGGTCGCCTCGTGGTAGGTTTCCTGATAAACCATTACGCCGTCCAGCCCAAGGGTTTTCAGTTCCGCATATTCCTCTTGCGACAGAGGCTGCACTTCCATTTGCAATGAGGCAAATTCGCGGCGGATGGCCGGAAGATGCTGGCGAAAATAGTCCATCCCCACTTTGCCCTGATGTTCACCCGTCACCAGTAAGAGATGTTCAAAACCCATCTCACGAATAGCCGCACACTCGCGGGCGATCTCATGCTCATCCAGCGTTTTACGCTTAATGCGGTTGCTCATTGAGAAGCCACAGTAGGTGCAGTCGTTGGCGCACAGGTTAGAGAGATAAAGCGGCACGTAAAAGCTCACCGTGTTGCCAAAGCGCTGGCGGGTAAGGCGTTGCGCGCGCTGCGCCATCGGTTCAAGGTATGCGCTGGCTGCCGGAGAAAGCAGGGCCATCAAATCCTCGCGGGTCACATGCCGGGCTGTTAATGCCCGCTCTACGTCCGCAGAGGTTTTACTGTTGATACGTAAGGCAATATCGTCCCAGTTAAGCTGACGCCAGCGATCGGTAAAGGTAGCCATCAGAGTGCCTCCAGAAAACCGGTCAGCGGGCTGGTGGCCTGCGCCTGAAAGCTGCGCGAGCCGGGGCCGGACTGTCGTGCCAGCAGACCGGACTCCACGGCAAGGCGGAACGCACGCGCCATCATCACCGGGTCGTCGGCCACCGCAATCGCGGTATTGACCAGCACCGCATCGGCCCCCATCTCCAGCGCCTGCGCGGCGTGACTGGGTACGCCGATGCCCGCATCCACCACCACGGGCACGGTCGCCTGCTCGATGATGATCTCCAGCATCGCGCGGGTCTCCAGTCCCTGGTTGGAGCCAATGGGCGCCCCTAACGGCATCACGGCCGCGCAGCCGACCTCTTCCAGACGCTTACACAGCACGGGATCGGCACCACAGTAGGGCAGAACGGTGAATCCCTGCTGCACCAGCGTCTCTGCCGCTTTCAGGGTTTCGATCGGATCGGGCAACAGCCAGCGGGCGTCCGGATGAATTTCCAGCTTCAGCCAGCAGGTGCCGAGCGCTTCCCGGGCCAGATGCGCAGCGAAAATTGCTTCCTCGGCCGTTTTCGCACCGGAGGTATTGGGTAAGAGCGTCACGCCTGCCTCCAGTAACGGCGCAAGTATGGCATCGTTGTGCTGACGCAGATCCACGCGCTTCATCGCCAGCGTCACCAGCTGGCTGCCGCTTTCACGAATAGCATCCACCATTAGCTGCGGGGAGGCGAATTTTCCGGTTCCGGTAAACAGATGTGAATCAAAGACTTTGTCGGCAATACGTAACATCTCAGCCCCCAGCGATAACCTGAAACAGCAGGATCTGGTCGCCTTCAATGACCTGCTGATGTTCCCACCGCTCGCGCGGCAGGATCTGTTGATTGAGCGCCAGTGCCGTTCCCGGCTTCAGCTGGCGCAGCGTGTCGAGCAGGGCGGCAACGGTGAGATCGTCGTCGCACGTCATCGGCTCATCGTTAAACAGAATGCGCATCGCGGCCTCCGCATACCGGGCAGCAGTTGGCGCGGTTTAACGCCAGATGGCGCCAGCCGCTGGAACGGGCGTCGAACAGCCGGAGCGTGTTGCGCTCTGTTTCCATGCCGCTGAGCAACTTGATGGCTTCCAGCGCCTGAAGGGTACCCATCACGCCCACCACCGGCCCAAGAATGCCAGCCGTGCGGCAGTTACGCTCCGGTTCAGCCTCGTCCGGCCACAGGCAGCGGTAGCAGCCCTGCGCCCACGGCGGCGTAAGCACCATTATCTGCCCGCCGAAACCGACCGCGCTGGCGGTGATCAGCGGCGTGTTCTGTGCAACACAGGCCGCATTAATGGCCTGACGCGTCGCCATATTGTCCGTGCAGTCCAGCACCACGTCGGCAAGGGCAACTTCGCGTTGCAGATCTTCTCCGCTCAGCCGCGTCTGGAGCGCCACCAGTTCAATATCGGGGTTAAGCTGGTTCAGCCGCTTGCGCGTAACCTGTGCTTTAGGCTGGTTAACATCTTCTGTAGTGAAGAGGATTTGCCGTTGCAGGTTGCTGAGGTGTACCTCATCGTCATCGGCCAGTACCAGCGTTCCCACGCCCGCCCCGGCCAGATACAGCGCGGCGGGCGCGCCCAAGCCACCCAAACCGACAATCAGTACCCGGCTGGCGAGCAGCTTTTGCTGCCCGTCAATGGCGATATCCTCCAGCAGGATCTGGCGGCTGTAGCGCATAAAATCACGATCTTTCATCGCCTGCTCCTGCCAGTTGTAAAAGCCGTGCGGTGGCGGTCTGCCAGTCTGCGGCTTGGGTGATAGCGCTGACGACGGCGATACTGCCGACGCCGGTTTCCAGCACGGCGGGCGCACGTTCAAGGCTGATTCCGCCGATGGCGACGGTGGGGTAATCGGCAAGGCGCTTAACGTGGGCTGCCAGCTGAGCCAAACCCTGTGGGGCAGACGGCATCTGTTTGGTTTGCGTCGGGAAAACGTGGCCGAGGGCGATGTAGGAGGGGCGGGCCGCCAGCGCCACGTCGATCTCCATATCATCGTGGGTGGAAACGCCCAGCCGCAGACCGGCGTCACGGATTGCGTTGAGATCGGTCGTTTCCAGATCTTCCTGTCCCAGATGCACGCCGTACGCCTGGTGTTTAACCGCCAGCCGCCAGTAGTCGTTGATAAACAGGCGGGCGTGGTAGCGACGTCCCAGCGCGATAGCGGCGGCCACATCGGCCTCCACCTCTTCGTCGCGTTTATCCTTGATGCGCAGCTGGAGGGTGCGAACGCCTGCCTCCAGCAAGCGCTCTATCCACGCCACGCTGTCCACCACCGGGTAAAGCCCTAAGTGGAAGGAGACAGGTGGGAAATCGGGCTGGTACATTACGCCTCCTCCTTTTTGAGGTAGATTTCGCCGCCTTTGGCGCGGAAGGTTTCGGACATGTCTGCCATGCCGACTTCAATGGTCTGCGCGGCGGCGTAGTCGCGCACCTCCTGGCTGATTTTCATCGAGCAGAACTTCGGCCCACACATGGAGCAGAAGTGCGCGACTTTGCCCGATTCCTGCGGCAGGGTTTCGTCGTGGTAGGCGCGGGCGGTGAACGGATCCAGCGCCAGGTTGAACTGGTCTTCCCAGCGGAATTCAAAGCGCGCTTTGGACATGGCGTTGTCGCGAATTTGCGCGCCCGGATGGCCTTTCGCCAGATCCGCCGCGTGGGCGGCAATTTTGTAGGTGATCAGCCCCTGCTTCACGTCCTCTTTGTTTGGCAGCCCGAGGTGCTCTTTCGGCGTCACGTAGCAGAGCATGGCGCAGCCGAACCAGCCGATCATCGCCGCGCCAATGCCTGACGTGAAGTGGTCGTAGCCCGGCGCAATATCGGTGGTCAGCGGCCCCAGTGTGTAGAACGGCGCTTCGTGGCAGTGCTCCAGCTCTTCGGTCATGTTGCGGCGGATCATCTGCATCGGCACATGGCCCGGGCCTTCAATCATCACCTGGACGTCGTACTCCCAGGCGATTTTGGTCAGCTCGCCCAGCGTGTGCAGCTCGGCAAACTGCGCCTCGTCGTTAGCATCGCGGATGGAGCCCGGACGCAGGCCATCGCCCAGCGACAGAGAGACATCGTAAGCGGCGCAAATTTCGCAGATTTCGCGGAAGTGTTCGTAGAGGAAGTTTTCCTGATGATGGGAAAGGCACCATTTCGCCATAATCGAACCGCCGCGTGAGACGATACCGGTCAGACGTTTCGCCGTCATCGGCACGTAGCGCAGCAGCACGCCCGCGTGGATGGTGAAGTAGTCCACGCCCTGTTCCGCCTGCTCCAGCAGCGTGTCGCGAAACGCTTCCCAGGTGAGGTTTTCGGCGATGCCGTTGACCTTCTCCAGCGCCTGATAAATCGGGACGGTACCGATCGGCACCGGGCTGTTACGCAGGATCCACTCGCGGGTCTCATGAATATAGCGGCCCGTGGAAAGGTCCATCACCGTGTCCGCGCCCCAGCGCGTCGACCAGACCAGCTTTTCCACCTCTTCTTCGATGGATGACGTCACTGCTGAGTTGCCGATGTTGGCGTTGACCTTTACCAGGAAGTTGCGGCCGATAATCATCGGCTCGGATTCCGGATGGTTGATATTGGCAGGGATAATGGCGCGCCCGGCGGCCACTTCATCACGAACAAATTCCGGCGTGATGTTTTCCGGCAGGCGAGCGCCAAACCCTTCACCCGGATGCTGGTGGCGCAGCACTTCGCTGCGGATGCGCTCGCGGCCCATGTTTTCGCGGATGGCGATGAACTCCATCTCCGGCGTGACGATACCCTGTCGCGCGTAGTGCAACTGGGTTACGCATTTGCCCGCTTTAGCGCGTTTCGGCGTCAGCAGGCCAGTAAAGCGCAGCTCATCCAGACCGTCGTCGGCCAGGCGCGCGTTGGTGTACGCCGAGCTGCGCACGCTCAGTTCTTCGCAGTCGTTACGGGCGTCAATCCACGGCTGGCGAAGCTTTGCCAGACCCTGCTGCACGTTGATAGCAACATCAGGATCGCCGTACGGGCCGGAGGTGTCATACACCGGCACGGCTTCGTTGTCTTCAAACTGCGGGTGCTCTTTGCTGCCGCCGATAAGCGTCGGGCTGAGCTGGATTTCGCGCATCGGCACGCGGATATCGGCCTGTGAACCGGTGATGTAGATGCGCGTTGAGTTCGGGAAAGCGGTGCCTTCCAGGGTGTCGATGAAGCGTTGTGCGTGTTCGCGCTGTTCGCGGCGGGTCAGTTTTGCAGTAGACATAGCTCATTCCAGATGTGAAGGATATGGCTTGTCAGACGACGGATGAAGCAAGAGGAGATCGCCCCAGGGGCGATACAACAGCAGTGTGACTCTTGTTCCCTTCGCAGGTATTAACCTGATCAGGTTCCGCGGATCCCGAATTAACGGTCTCAGCCCGTGCTTTCACACTGGGCACTCCGACAAGAAAAATCCCCCTCGTGAGAGGGGCGAATGGTTGTAAATTACTCGTTAACGATTAAGAACTCAAGCAGGGCGCGCAACGTTATCGCTGGTACTGATATTCAGGTTGTTGTCCAGCACGAGGGCGATGAGTTTGTCTTCCAGCGTGAATCGCTCTTCCAGCGCTTCGCCAAGGTCGGAAAGCGCCTGCTGAAACTCAAGATAGTTATCGTGATCGATAGCGTTCTCCAGCGTGGAATCGTAGTAGTCCATGATCTGCTGGGTGTTGGCTTCAAGCAACGGACAGAGTTTACTGGCCGCTAAATACGGCGTTGTCCCTTCCATTTCGCGGATAATGCGTTCATAAAGGTTGAAATGGCCGTCGGAGAGGTAGTCGACCAGGCTCTGACAAAAGTCGTCCAGCGCTTTTTCATTGAGTCGCATAAAGGATTCTTTGCCAGGCTTAAGACCAACCAGATTGTAATACGCCACAAGGAGATGCTTGCGCACATGTAGCCAGCGATCCACCAGGGTGTTACTTCCTCCAACGCGCTCAGTCAGGCTTTCCAGCTGGTTTAACATGGTCGACTCCATAAGGTTTAAAATGGGATCTGCTTATCCAAAATGTAACCACAATGCTAACAACATGTCAGTGAAGCGAAGGTAGTGCAATAGATATGGATCGTATTATTGAAAAATCAGATCTGGGTTGGTGGATCGTCAGCCACGAACAAAAATTATGGCTGCCCTCAGGAGAGTTGCCCTACGGTGCCGCGGAAACGTTCGATCTGGTGGGCCAGTCCGCGCTGAAGATCGGCGAGTGGCAGGGCGATCCCGTGTGGTTGATCCAACAGGCGCGCCGTCAGGATATGGGATCCGTACGTCAGGTGCTGGATCTGGACGTCGGCCTGTTCCAGCTGGCGGGGCGCGGCGTACAGCTGGCGGAGTTTTACCGCTCGCACAAATACTGCGGTTACTGCGGCCACACCATGCACCCGAGCAAAACCGAATGGGCGCTGCTCTGCGGCCACTGCCGTGAACGTTACTACCCGCAAATCGCACCGTGCATCATTGTCGCCATCCGCCGTGATGATTCCATCCTGCTGGCGCAGCATACCCGCCATCGCAACGGCATTCACACCGTCCTCGCCGGGTTCGTGGAAGTCGGCGAAACGCTGGAACAGGCGGTGGCGCGCGAGGTGATGGAGGAGAGCGGCATTAAGGTGAAAAACCTGCGCTATGTGACGTCGCAGCCATGGCCGTTCCCGATGTCCCTGATGACCGCGTTTATGGCGGAATACGACAGCGGCGAGATTGTTATCGATCAGAAAGAGCTGCTGGAGGCGAACTGGTATCGCTACGACGATTTACCGCTGCTGCCCCCGCCGGGAACGGTGGCGCGTCGCCTGATAGAAGATACCGTGGCAATGTGTCGGGCCGAGTATGAGTAGTGTTACACTGACAGACTGACGCAATAAGGAACTGCAAAATGACCGAACTGAAGAACGATCGTTATCTGCGTGCGCTGCTGCGCCAGCCCGTTGATGTCACCCCGGTGTGGATGATGCGCCAGGCGGGACGCTATCTGCCAGAGTACAAAGCCACGCGCGCGCAGGCCGGTGATTTTATGTCGCTGTGCAAAAACGCCGAGCTGGCCTGTGAAGTCACGCTCCAGCCGCGGCGCCGCTTCCCGCTTGATGCCGCCATTCTTTTTTCGGACATTCTCACCATTCCGGATGCGATGGGCCTTGGGCTCTATTTCGAAACCGGCGAGGGCCCGCGTTTTACCTCTCCGATCAAAAGCAAAGCTGACGTTGATAAGCTGCCGATCCCCGATCCGGAAGGCGAGCTGGGCTATGTGATGAACGCCGTGCGCACCATTCGCCGCGAACTGAAAGGCGACGTGCCGCTGATTGGCTTCTCCGGTAGTCCGTGGACGCTGGCCACCTATATGGTGGAAGGCGGCAGCAGCAAAGCCTTTACCGTCATCAAAAAGATGATGTACGCCGAGCCGCTGGCCCTGCATGCCCTGCTCGACAAGCTGGCGAAGAGCGTCACGCTCTATCTCAACGCGCAGATTAAAGCGGGCGCGCAGTCGGTGATGATTTTCGACACCTGGGGCGGCGTGCTGACCGGGCGTGATTATCAGCAGTTCTCCCTGTACTACATGCACAAAATTGTCGATGGTCTGCTGCGTGAAAACGAAGGCCGTCGCGTGCCGGTAACGCTGTTTACGAAAGGCGGCGGTCAGTGGCTGGAAGCGATGGCGGCCACCGGCTGTGATGCGCTGGGCCTCGACTGGACCACTGATATTGCCGATGCGCGTCGTCGTGTGGGGGATAAAGTGGCGCTCCAGGGCAACATGGACCCTTCCATGCTCTATGCGCAGCCTGCCCGTATCGAAGAAGAAGTGTCGACTATACTGTCTGGTTTCGGCCAGGGCGAAGGCCACGTCTTCAACCTCGGTCACGGTATTCATCAGGATGTACCGCCAGAACACGCTGGCGTATTTGTGGAGGCGGTGCATCGGCTTTCTGCCCAGTATCACAAGTAAGGAGTGGTTATGGATCTCGCGTCGCTACGCGCTCAGCAAATCGAACTGGCTTCATCGGTGATCCGCGAGGATCGTCTGGATACGGACCCTCCGCGATACATTGGCGGGGCGGATGTCGGGTTTGAGCAAGGCGGTGAAGTGACGCGAGCGGCGATGGTGGTGCTGAAATACCCGTCGCTGGAGCTGGTGGAGTACAAGGTGGCGCGTATCGCCACCACCATGCCCTATATCCCCGGCTTTCTCTCCTTCCGCGAATATCCCGCGCTGCTGGCCGCGTGGGAGCAACTCTCGCAAAAACCCGATCTGCTGTTTGTGGATGGGCACGGCATCTCCCATCCGCGTCGCCTGGGCGTTGCCAGCCACTTTGGTCTGCTGGTAGACGTGCCGACCATCGGCGTGGCGAAAAAACGCCTGTGCGGCGCGTTTGAGCCGCTCTCTGCCGAACCGGGCGCGCTGGCGCCGCTTATCCATAAAGGCGAGCAGCTGGCGTGGGTCTGGCGCAGTAAAGCGCGCTGCAATCCGCTGTTTATCGCAACCGGGCATCGGGTCAGCATGGACAGCGCCCTGGCGTGGGTGCAAGGCTGTATGAAGGGCTACCGCTTACCTGAGCCTACCCGCTGGGCTGACGCCGTTGCCTCTTCACGTCCGGCATTCATTCGTTGGCAGGAAATTCAGCCGTGATTCAGGTAAACTGCGGCTAATTTTCGATTCGAGACATCATCATGTTACAAAACCCGATTCATCTGCGCCTTGAGAAGCTGGAAAGCTGGCAGCACGTGACGTTTATGGCTTGCCTGTGCGAGCGCATGTACCCCAACTATGCCGCGTTCTGTAAGCAAACGGAGTTTGGCGAAGGCCAGATTTATCGACGTATTCTGGATTTGATCTGGGAGACGCTGACGGTCAAAGACGCAAAGGTAAACTTCGACTCTCAGCTTGAAAAGCTGGAAGAGGCAATTCCTGCGGCGGACGATTACGACCTGTATGGCGTCTACCCGGCTATCGATGCCTGTGTGGCGTTGAGCGAGCTGATCCACTCCCGTCTGAGCGGTGAAACCCTGGAGCACGCCATTGAAGTCAGTAAGGCATCCATCACCACCGTCGCGATGCTGGAAATGACCCAGGAAGGCCGTGAAATGACCGACGAAGAGCTGCGTGCTAACCCGGCGGTTGAACAGGAATGGGATATTCAGTGGGAAATTTTCCGTCTGCTGGCGGAGTGTGAAGAACGTGATATTGAGCTGATCAAAGGGCTTCGCGCGGACCTGCGCGAGGCCGGTGAGAGCAATATTGGTATAATTTTTAACCAATGAGACAACAAAACGTGATTTAACGCCTGTTTTGTCACTCCTCGACTCTTCCCTTTCGCCCCCCGTCTGGTCTACATTTGGGGGGCGAAAAAAAGTGGCTATCGGTGCGTGTATGCAGGAGAGTGCTTTTTTGGCATTTTCGTCGCACTCGATGCTTAGCAAGCGATAAACACATTGAAAGGATAACTTATGAACAAGACTCAACTGATTGATGTAATTGCGGACAAGGCTGATCTGTCTAAAGTGCAGGCTAAAGCTGCTCTGGAATCTACCCTGGCTGCTATTACTGAGTCTCTGAAAGAAGGCGATGCTGTACAACTGGTTGGTTTCGGTACCTTCAAAGTGAACCACCGCGCTGAGCGTACTGGCCGCAACCCGCAGACCGGTAAAGAAATCAAAATCGCCGCAGCTAACGTGCCGGCATTTGTTTCTGGTAAAGCACTGAAAGACGCAGTTAAGTAAGACGCGTGGCAGTGAACAGTTTTAACGAAGGGGCGGCAACGCCCCTTTTGTCATTCTGGCGTGGACCGCTCGCGCTGGCAGGCGTACTGTTGCTGTCTGCATGTAGTCATGATTCCTCACTCCCCCCGTTTACCGCCAGCGGCTACGCTGACAACCAGGGTGCGGTCAGGATCTGGCGCAAAGATTCCAGCGATGAAGTGCATATGCTTACCGCGTTCAGTCCGTGGCATAACGGCAATACCTCGACCGCAGAATACCGCTGGCAGGGCGATGCGCTGTCGCTCATTGAACTGAATATCTACAGTAAGACTCCCGAACACGTGAAGGTGCGTTTTGACGACCACGGCGAGCTGAGCTTTATGCAGCATGAGGTCAGTGGACTGAAACAGCAGCTTTCCAGCGATCAGGTCGCGCTCTACCGCTACCGTGCTGAACAACTTCGCCAGACCAGCGATGCGCTGCGTCAGGGCCGCGTGGTGCTGCGCCAGGGGCGCTGGCATGCCGACGGCACGGTGACCACCTGCGAAGGGCAGACAGTGAAGCCTGAGCTTGAATCCTGGGCAACCGAACACATTCAGCGTCGTCAGCGGCATTCATCTGTGGAGGTGAGTGTGGCATGGCTGGAAGCGCCGGAAGGCTCTCAGCTGTTGCTGGTGGCGAACGAAGATTTCTGCACCTGGCAGCCGACAGAAAAGAGTTTTTGATTTAAGTCCCCTCTCCCTTGAGGGAGAGGGTTAGGGTGAGGGTGTGAAATTACTCTCCCTGCTCCCGCGCAATGGCACGATAGCCGATATCCTGGCGGCTGAAGCTGCCGTTCCAGTGAATATCCGCCATCAACGCATAGGCGCGCTTCTGCGCCTCTGCCACGGTATGACCCAGCGCGGTCGCACACAGCACGCGTCCACCATTAGTGAGCACGCGGTCATCGTCAGAGAGCTTTGTACCGGCGTGGAACACCTTCGCACCGTCAATCTCTTCCAGCGGCAGGCCGTGGATCTCATCCCCGGTGTTGTAGCTACCCGGATAGCCACCCGCAGCAATCACCACACCTAAAGAGGCACGCTCGTCCCACTCGGAAGTTTTCTCATTCAGCTTGCCTTCGCACGCCGCCAGACACAGATCAACCAGATCGGACTTCATGCGCAGCATGATCGGCTGAGTTTCCGGATCGCCGAAGCGGCAGTTGAATTCAATCACCTTCGGGTTACCCTGCTTGTCGATCATCAGGCCTGCGTAGAGGAAACCGGTGTAGGTATTGCCTTCCGCCGCCATCCCTTTTACGGTTGGCCAGATGATGCGGTCCATGGTGCGCTGGTGTACTTCGTCAGTGACCACTGGAGCAGGGGAGTAAGCACCCATCCCGCCGGTGTTTGGACCCGTGTCGGCATTGCCTACGCGCTTGTGATCCTGGCTGGTGGCCATCGGCAGGACGTGCTCACCGTCAACCATCACGATAAAGCTCGCTTCTTCGCCGTCGAGGAACTCTTCAATCACGATGCGATGACCCGCATCGCCAAAGGCGTTACCCGCCAGCATATCGTGAACGGCGGCTTCGGCTTCTTCGAGCGTCATCGCCACGATCACGCCTTTCCCGGCGGCCAGGCCGTCGGCCTTAATGACAATCGGTGCGCCTTTTTCGCGCAGGTAAGCCAGAGCGGGCTCCACCTCTGTGAAGTTCTGGTATTCCGCCGTCGGGATGTTATGGCGAGCCAGGAAATCTTTGGTGAAGGCTTTCGAACCCTCCAGCTGCGCAGCACCCTCCGTTGGGCCGAAAATTTTTAGGCCCGCGGCGCGGAAGGCATCTACAACGCCGATCACCAGCGGCGCTTCCGGACCCACAATCGTCAGATCGATATTCTCGTTCCGGGCAAAGCTCAGCAGCGCCGGGATATCGGTTACGCCGATGGCGACGTTCTGTAGCGCGGGCTCCAGTGCGGTACCGGCGTTACCCGGTGCCACAAAGACGGTTTCAACCTGCGGAGACTGCGCTGCTTTCCACGCCAGGGCGTGCTCGCGCCCGCCATTACCAATCACTAATACTTTCATTTTCTGCTCCGGAAATTAATGGCGGAAGTGGCGCATGTCGGTAAAGATCATTGCGATGCCATGTTCGTCGGCAGCGGCAATCACTTCGTCATCACGGATTGAACCGCCAGGCTGGATCACACAGGTGATGCCCACAGCAGCGGCCGCATCAATACCGTCGCGGAACGGGAAGAAGGCGTCAGAGGCCATGGCGGAACCTTTGACTTCCAGACCTTCGTCACCTGCTTTAATACCCGCGATTTTCGCAGAGTAAACGCGGCTCATCTGGCCTGCGCCTATCCCGATGGTCATGTTCTCTTTGGCGTAAACAATGGCGTTAGACTTCACGAACTTCGCCACTTTCCAGCAGAACAGCGCGTCGCGCAGCTCCTGTTCGGTCGGCTGACGTTTGGTCACCACGCGCAGGTCGGCTTCTGTCACCATACCCAAATCGCGATCCTGAACCAGCAGACCGCCGTTCACGCGCTTGAAGTCCAGGCCCGGCACGCGCTCTGCCCACTGGCCGCAAACCAGCACGCGCACGTTCTGTTTCGCCGCGGTGATTTTCAGCGCTTCTTCGGATGCGGATGGCGCGATGATCACTTCGACAAACTGACGGGAGATGATGGCCTGCGCGGTTTCCGCATCCAGCTCGCGGTTGAAGGCGATAATGCCGCCGAACGCGGAGGTCGGGTCGGTTTTGTAGGCGCGATCGTAGGCATCCATAATGGAGGTGCTTACTGCGACGCCGCATGGGTTGGCGTGTTTGACGATAACGCAGGCCGGCTCGCTGAACTCTTTCACGCATTCCAGCGCGGCGTCGGTATCGGCAATGTTGTTATAAGAGAGGGCTTTGCCCTGTACCTGCTGAGCAGTCGCAACAGAGGCTTCTTTCACCTCTTCTTCTATATAGAAGGCTGCCTGCTGGTGGCTGTTCTCGCCGTAGCGCATATCCTGCTTCTTAATGAAGTTCAGGTTCAGGGTGCGCGGGAAGCGACCAGATGGATCTTTGCTTTCACCGTGGTAGGCAGGAACCAGGCTACCGAAGTAGTTGGCGATCATGCTGTCGTACGCGGCGGTGTGTTCGAAGGCTTTGATGGCGAGGTCGAAACGCGTATCAAGCGTCAGGGACCCTTCGTTGGCGTCCATCTCATTAATAATGGCGCTGTAGTCGCTGCTCTTCACTACGATGGCCACATCTTTATGGTTCTTGGCTGCGGAGCGCACCATGGTCGGGCCGCCGATATCAATGTTCTCTACGGCATCTTCCAGAGAACAGCCTTCGCGGGCGACGGTCTGGGCGAAGGGATAGAGGTTTACGACAACCATGTCGATGGGGGCAATATTGTGCTGCTCCATAATGCCGTCGTCCTGACCGCGACGACCCAGAATGCCGCCGTGCACTTTCGGGTGCAGGGTTTTGACGCGTCCATCCATCATTTCCGGGAAACCGGTGTAGTCGGACACTTCGGTTACCGGCAGACCTTTCTCTGCTAACAGGCGAGCGGTACCGCCTGTAGAAAGCAGCTCCACACCGCGTGCGGAAAGTGCCTGAGCGAATTCGATGATACCGGCTTTATCAGAAACACTGAGCAGAGCGCGGCGGACTGGACGACGTTGTTGCATGGTAAATCCCCTGGATTTCACGATTACAGAGAGCGTTAGATGAATTTTCCAGCGAAAAACTCATCTAACACACCTGACGAGGCCTCCTTGTTAAGCGCGAGCATTTTAACGAAAACGTTTGCGCAACGCTCGCATATTTTCACTTTTTCGAAGCGCTGTGGATAACTCTGTGCGTAAAAGGGTATAAGGCGGGGTTTTGCTGGGGAATGCAGCAGTCAGTCATTTTTCTGTCATTTAGCGGTTGCGGCCTGCGGAGAACTCCCTATAATGCGCCTCCATCGACACGGCGGATGTGAATCACTTCACAGACAACCCGGTCGGTTGAAGAGAAAAAATCCTGAAATAACGGGTTGACTCTGAAA
>NZ_JBMKHQ010000025.1:0-26350 GCF_049237385.1 Enterobacter cloacae complex sp. IR5412
CTGATAAATTGTTAAAGAGCAGTTGCGACGCGCTTCAGCGCTCTGTCGCGAGGTGGCGTATATTACGCTTTCCTCTTTCAGAGTCAACCCGTTATTTCAGGATTTTTCTCTTCAACCGACCGGGTTGTCTGTGAAGTGATTCACATCTGCCGTGTCGATGGAGGCGCATTATAGGGATCCCAGTTTTTAGCACAAGTATTTTTTAGATCTTTTTTTCCAACTGATGATTTTCCGTGCTTTTCGCTGAAAACCCACCCGATCCGCTTAAAAATTGACGCATTTTGCCTTGCCTCGCTCCAGGAATACGATCAAAGTCTTCTTTAATAACGCTCATCTGTATCGAGGTAGATATGTTTGCAGTATTACGTCCTTATAAACATCTGTTCCCCCAAAAAGGCGATCGCGTGATGATCGATGCCAGCAGCGTGGTCATTGGTGATGTTCGCATGGCCGATGATGTCAGCATCTGGCCACTTGTCGCGATCCGGGGCGATGTTAACTACGTTGCAATCGGTGCACGCACCAATATTCAGGACGGCAGCGTGTTGCATGTGACTCATAAGTCATCTTATAACCCTGAGGGCAACCCGCTCATTATTGGGGAAGATGTTACCGTCGGCCATAAAGTGATGCTCCACGGCTGCACGATCGGTAACAGGGTTCTCGTTGGGATGGGATCGATTTTGCTGGATGGCGTCATTGTAGAAGATGACGTAATGATTGGCGCAGGGAGTCTTGTTCCGCAAAACAAGCGTCTTGAAAGTGGGTATCTCTATTTAGGCAGCCCGGTTAAACAGATCCGCCCCCTAAAAGAGACGGAGATCGAAGGATTGAAATACTCAGCGAACAATTACGTTAAATGGAAAAATGACTATCTGGATCAGGATAACCAGATCCAACCCTGATCGTCTTCCTGCTGATCGCGGATCAAATCGCTGGCATCCTCTTCCAGGTCCCAGCGATTTTCGCAAAAGACCGCTAACGGATCTGCCCCCCCAAAGCGCTGAAGCAACGTTTCCCCTTTAATCGCACAGGTGAGCTGCATTCCATGCACCAACACCGGGAAACAAACCGCTTGCTTGTTTTCATCCCAGATTTCTCTGTCGGGAAAATGAATCGCCTGATTCACGCCGTCAGTTCCTGTTTCAGCTTTTCAATCACCGGTTCTACAGCGGGTAACACGCCATGCCAGAGTAGCACCGCATGAGCCGCCTGCCCCACCAGCATTCCCAGACCATCAGCCACGTGTTTTGCCCCCTGTTGTTCGCACCAGGTCAGAAAGGGCGTTTTCCCTTTTTGATAAAACATGTCATAGGCGTAGATGTGGGAATGAATCAGGGATGCAGGAATCGCCGGGATCTCTCCATTAATACCGCTTGAGGTGGCATTAATCACAAGATCAAATTCGTGACGCGCGAGATCGTCAGGTGCTACCGCAGCTACGCTGCCTGTGTGTGCGAACAACGCCGCCAGCTCTTCTGCTCTGGAGAAAGTACGGTTGGTGATTGTCACCGCACAATCCAGCGAAAGAAGAGGAAGCAATACGCCGCGCGAGGCGCCACCCGCGCCGATCAGCAGGATCCGAAAGCCTGGTTTAATAAACGACAATCGCTCCAGATCGCTGAGTAAACCAATCCCATCGGTGTTATCGCCCAGAAGGCGACCATCTTCAAGCCGCTTAAGAGTATTGACGGCGCCAGCGAGCGACGCACGTTCGGTCAGTTCATCCGCGCGCCCGAAAGCCTCTTCTTTAAAAGGCACCGTGACGTTCGCACCTTTACCACCCGCATCAAAAAAGCTATTCAGCGTCGGTATAAATGCATCAACAGGCGCAAGAACCCGACCATACGGGTGATCTATATGCAATTGCTCCGCAAACAGCCGATGGATCAGAGGCGACTTGCTGTGCGCGATCGGGTTACCAAAAACAGCATAGGTTTCCATCACATTATCCCTGGCGAAAACGTTCGCCGGTCAAGGCATCGCGAATTTCTGACGGGTTAAGACGACCACCGGTTTCACCCACGGCTACCGGGAAATCATTCCCGAACTGCGCCAGAACTTCTTCGGTTGTCCGACAAGGGGGAAGCCCGGTCAGGTTGGCGCTGGTTGAAACCAGAGGTTTACCAAATGCCTGGCATAACTCCACCACCAGCGGATGGTCGGTGACGCGTACCGCGAGTGAATCGAAACGCCCGGTTAACCAGCGCGGCGTTGTCGGCTGTGCAGGAAAAACAAACGTCACGGGACCAGGCCACGCAGAGAAAATGGTTTCCCGCTGTGCAGGTGTCAGCATGGAATCATCAATATAAGGCTTAAGCTGCTCGTAGTTCGCAGCGATCAAAATCAATCCTTTTTCGACAGGCCGCTGTTTTAGCGCCAGCAGACGGTTAACGGCGACTTCGCTGTCAGGATCACACCCGACCCCGAAAACGGCTTCTGTTGGATAGGCGATGACTTCTTCTTTTTTCAGGATTTCCACCGCCTGCGCGATGGAGCCTGATGGCAGGTTATTATTCACTGATTTGATCCGCCGAAACCGGCTTTCCACATTGTTTACTGGCGCAAAAGCGTTTCAAGCCTTGCGCGGTTTTCTTCTCTATAAGTAACGGATAATCGCAATGAGAGCAGACGCCCGCTACTGGTTTGAAATTGATGACGAACTGGCATTCAGGATAGCGATCGCACGAATGGAAGGTCTTGCCATAACGAGAGCGCCGCTGCACCAATTGGCCACGCTGGCACTGAGGGCAGGCAATTGCCGTTTCATCTGGCTTATCAATTTGTTCCGTATGTTCACACTCCGGGTAGCGGCTGCATCCGATAAACATCCCGAACCGCCCCTGCCGCAGCGCCAGTTCACCGCCACAGAGAGGACAAAGCTGTCCCTCCAGAATTTTGACGATATGTCCATCCGCCTGGCTTTTCAGGGGACGGACATAATCACATTCCGGATAGTGTGAACAACCGAGAAACGGACCGTGTTTCCCGGACCGAATAACAAGTTCTGCCCCGCACTGTGGGCAGGGCTCGTTTTTATGCACCGTGAAGAGTGCTGATTTGGCCATAACAACTCTTGTTGCTGCACATAGAATTAATGCAGCATACCTTCATTCACTTCAAAGAGTAATTCTTCCATTTGCTGATAGGCATTTTCACAGCCTGGAATGTTGAACAGAACCATCAGGATCACCCATTTCAGATCTTCCAGTTCAAACTCAGCAGTATCCAGCGCCATGACGCGCTCTATCACCATCTCTCTCGTTTCGAGGTTTAGCACCTGAATCTGCTCGAGGAATAAAATGAATCCCCGGCAGCTGGCATCCAGCCTTTCACACTCTTCAGCTGTATAGATGCGCACAGACAATGGGTCAGAAGCAAGCTGCATCGGTTCGGCGAGGCCGTCCTGATAATCAGCCAACTTATCCAGCCACATCAACGCATTATATATATCTTCCCGCTCAAAACCTGCGTCGGTCAGATCCCGTGTTAATTTGTCCTGATCCACCTGCATTTCTGCTTCGTTGTGGATGTAAGTCTCAAACAAATACATCAGTACGTCGAACATGGCATGCCCTCCTTAATCGGACATAGCCGCCGGGTACAGCTGCGATCCACCCTGCTAACTCCAGTTCGAGTAGCTGTGCTACCGTTACTGGCACAGGTTGGCCGGCACGTTCAGCGACAACGTCAACAGGTGTTACCTCATCTCCTACGTTAGCCAGGAGCTTGGGAAATGGCAATGCTACTGCCTCCTGATCCGATGAAATATGTCGCTTTTGGAGATCATCCTGCAACCAATGCAGTCCATACTGCAAATTTTCAAGGATATCTTCTTTGCAGGTCACCAGCGTCGCCCCCTGTTTTATCAGCCAGTGAGGACCTTCGCAGCCGGGGTTCCCCAACGGGCCGGGCAGCGCAAAAACTTCACGCCCCTGCTCCAGTGCGCACCTTGCGGTAACCAGCGACCCACTCCGAATCGCAGCTTCGACCACCAGCACGCCCTGGCTTAACCCACTAATGATCCGGTTACGCCGTGGAAAGTTACCCGGTCTGGGCGGTGTTGAGAGTGAAAACTCAGACACTATTGCCCCCTCTGAAGCAATAAGTTGCTCAGCCAGAATATGATGACGACGCGGATAGAGACTAAAAAGACCATTACCAAGCACGGCGACACTTCGCCCTTTTGCGGACAACGCCGCATGATGTGCTACACCGTCGATGCCGCAAGCCAAGCCACTGGTGATCGTAAAGCCACATTGGGACAGCTGTTCGCTCAGCATTTTCCCCCAACGCTCGCCATACCACGAGGGCGCACGGCTGCCCACTACCGCAAGCTGCATGCTATTAAGCACGTCAACGCGGCCTCTCACAAATAGCGCCCCGGGAAAATCAGGGATAGAACGCAACAATGGCGGGAAGCGAGGATCATCAGCCGTGAGAAGGTGGTTGTCGGCGTGTTCCAGCCATTCCAGACTACGTTCAAGCTCACTCTCGCTGAACGAAAAAAACTTTACGGCATGTTTGGGCGAAAGCCCTGACGCGTTGACGGCTTCAGCATCGACGGTTGCCTGGCGAAGCAGCCTCTGCGCAATCTCCAGCATCGCATCACCGTATAACGACCCGATGTTTATAAGCCGTAACCATATCTCTGTGGACGTCATCCTTTTCCCTGCCATAAGCAGCCTCAGCAATCTTTGCGATTGGTCACTGATGCTGTCAATCGACCGGGGATTTGTCTAGAATAGAAGTAATATTCTTATCAACTCCTGAACACGACTCTGGAAATTTATGGCAGTTTTGCAAGTGTTACATATTCCTGACGAGCGCCTTCGCATCGTCGCGGAACCGGTTAAAGAAGTGAATGCAGAAATTCAGCGTATCGTCGATGATATGTTCGATACCATGTACGCTGAAGAAGGCATTGGCCTTGCCGCGACCCAGGTAGACATTCACAAACGTATTATTGTGATCGACGTTTCTGAAAATCGTGATGAGCGCCTGGTGCTGATCAACCCTGAGCTGCTGGAAAAAAGCGGCGAAACAGGTATTGAGGAAGGCTGTCTGTCTATCCCTGAACAGCGCGCTTTGGTGCCACGTGCCGAAAAAGTTAAAATCCGCGCACTGGATCGTGACGGCAATCCGTTTGAGCTGGAAGCCGACGATCTGCTGGCGATTTGCATTCAGCATGAGATGGATCACCTGGTCGGTAAACTGTTTATCGATTACCTCTCACCTCTGAAGCAACAGCGTATTCGTCAGAAAGTTGAGAAACTGGATCGTTTGCGTTCTCGCGCTTAACGCCCCCGGATACAAGGAATAACGTGTCTACATCACTACGTATAATCTTCGCGGGTACCCCTGATTTTGCAGCGCGTCATCTCGACGCGCTGTTAACGTCTGGCCATCAGATTGTTGGCGTATTTACTCAGCCGGACCGTCCGGCTGGCCGCGGTAAAAAACTGATGCCTGGCCCGGTTAAGGTACTGGCAGAAACACATGGTTTACCGGTTTTCCAGCCTGCGTCATTACGACCTGAGGAAAACCAGAAGTTAGTGGCAGACCTGAACGCGGACGTGATGGTAGTTGTGGCTTACGGCCTCATTCTGCCGAAAGCAGTACTTGATATGCCCCGCCTGGGCTGTGTTAACGTTCATGGTTCTTTGCTCCCACGCTGGCGTGGTGCAGCCCCTATTCAGCGCGCTCTGTGGGCAGGCGATGCTGAAACTGGCGTGACAATCATGAAGATGGACGTAGGTTTAGACACGGGCGACATGCTGTATAAACTGGCGTGTCCCATCACCGCAGAAGATACCAGCGCCACGCTGTATGACAAGCTGGCGGATCTCGGCCCGCAGGGGCTGATTGAGACGCTGCAACAGCTTGCTGACAATACAGCGACACCTGAAGTGCAGGATGAGGCACAGGTGACCTATGCTGAGAAACTGAGTAAAGAAGAAGCCCGGATCGACTGGTCTCTGTCAGCAGCTCAACTCGAACGCTGCATTCGCGCCTTTAATCCATGGCCGATGAGCTGGTTGATGATTGATGAGCAGCCAGTGAAAGTCTGGAAAGCTTCAGTTATTAACGGCAATGCATCGGCAGAGCCCGGTACGATTATCGACGCCAGCAAAAACGGTATCCAGGTTGCGACCGGAGAAGGGATACTGAATCTTGAATCGCTGCAACCGGCCGGTAAAAAGGCAATGAGCGCGCAGGATCTATTAAATTCTCGTCGTGAATGGTTCATCCCTGGCAATCGCCTTGCCTGAACAAATTTATTCTTAAGGCCCGGTGTTTCCGGGCATTTTTATTTTTACGGTTATGAAAAGACAAAATCTACGCACTATGGCGGCTCAGGCCGTTGAGCAGGTTATCGAGCAGGGCCAGTCACTGAGTAATGTCCTGCCTCCACTGCAACAAAAGGTTTCCGATAAAGACAAAGCCCTGCTTCAGGAGCTGTGCTTTGGCGTGCTGCGCACCCTCTCTCAGCTTGAGTGGTTGATTAACAAGCTGATGTCACGCCCGATGAGCGGCAAGCAGCGTACCGTGCATTATTTGATCATGGTCGGTTTCTACCAGCTTCTTCATACCCGCATTCCACCTCATGCTGCGCTGGCCGAGACAGTGGAGGGTGCCGTTGCGATTAAACGTCCTCAGCTAAAAGGATTGATCAACGGCGTGCTGCGTCAGTTCCAGCGTCAGCAGGACGAACTGCTGGCAGAATTTGCGCAAAGCGAAGCGCGCTTCCTTCACCCTGAATGGTTGCTGAATCGCCTTAAAAAAGCCTACCCACAGCAATGGCAAGACATTGTGGATGCCAATAATCAACGTCCGCCGATGTGGTTACGCGTCAATCGTAACCATCATACACGCGACGCATGGCTGGCCCTGCTGGAAGAGGCCGGAATGAGCGGCTTCACACACGCTGCTTATCCTGATGCGGTTCGTTTAGCCTCCCCTGCACCGGTACATGCATTACCCGGTTTTGAAGAGGGCTGGGTAACGGTACAGGACGCATCTGCTCAGGGCTGCATGACCTGGCTTGAGCCGAAAGACGGGGAGCAGATCCTCGATCTCTGTGCGGCGCCAGGGGGTAAAACAACGCACATACTGGAAGTGGCGCCGCAGGCCAGCGTGATGGCCGTGGATGTTGATGAGCAGCGCCTTTCACGCGTCTATGACAACCTTAAGCGTCTGGGTATGAAAGCACAGGTTAAGCAAGGCGATGGACGCAAACCCGCTGACTGGTGTGGTGATACCCGGTTCGATCGCATTTTGCTGGACGCCCCCTGCTCAGCAACCGGCGTGATTCGTCGTCATCCCGATATCAAATGGCTGCGTCGCGATCGTGATATCAAGGAGCTTGCCCAGTTGCAATCCGAAATTCTGGATGCCATCTGGCCGCATCTCAAACCCGGCGGAACCCTGGTGTATGCAACCTGCTCTGTTCTCCCGGAAGAGAACAGTCAGCAAATTGCGGCTTTCCTGAAACGCACCCCGGACGCTACGCTGCACGATACGGGAACGCCTGAGCACCCGGGTCTGCAAAACCTGCCGGGCGCAGAAGAGGGTGATGGCTTCTTTTACGCTAAGCTAATCAAAGAGTGATGTTGAGAACAGGTCACGAAAGATGAAAATTATCATTCTGGGCGCAGGGCAAGTTGGCGGAACGCTGGCGGAAAATCTCGTGGGTGAAAACAACGATATCACCATTGTGGATACCAATGGCGATCGCCTGCGCGTTTTGCAGGACAAGTTCGACCTCCGCGTTGTTCAGGGGCACGGCTCTCATCCACGTGTGCTTCGGGAAGCGGGCGCGGACGATGCCGACATGCTGGTTGCAGTAACCAGTTCTGATGAAACCAACATGGTTGCATGTCAGGTGGCCTACTCGCTTTTCAACACCCCAAACCGCATCGCCCGCATTCGTTCTCCGGACTATGTCCGGGATGCGGAGAAGCTGTTTAATTCCGAAGCGGTACCCATCGACCATCTTATTGCGCCTGAACAGCTGGTTATCGACAGTATTTATCGTCTGATTGAGTACCCGGGCGCGTTGCAGGTTGTGAACTTTGCTGAAGGGAAAGTAAGCCTGGCGGTCGTGAAGGCTTATTACGGGGGCCCGCTGATTGGTAATGCCCTGTCGACAATGCGCGAGCATATGCCACATATCGATACGCGTGTTGCGGCGATTTTCCGTCACGACAGACCTATTCGTCCGCAAGGTTCCACCATTGTAGAAGCCGGGGATGAAGTCTTCTTTATTGCGGCTTCTCAGCATATCCGTGCGGTGATGAGTGAACTACAGCGTCTCGAAAAACCGTATAAACGTATTATGCTGGTTGGCGGCGGTAATATTGGCGCAGGTCTGGCGAGACGGCTGGAAAAAGACTACAGCGTGAAGCTGATCGAACGGGATCAACAACGCGCGTCAGAGCTGGCTGAAAAACTTCAGAATACCATCGTGTTTTATGGCGATGCTTCGGATCAGGAATTGCTGGCCGAAGAGCATATCGATCAGGTTGATCTTTTTATTGCCGTCACCAACGACGACGAAGCGAATATTATGTCCGCCATGCTCGCTAAACGTATGGGGGCGAAAAAAGTTATGGTGCTTATCCAGCGTAAGGCTTATGTCGATCTGGTACAGGGTAGCGTAATTGATATTGCTATTTCACCCCAGCAAGCCACCATCTCTGCCCTGCTAAGCCATGTGCGTAAAGCGGATATTGTCGGCGTGTCATCTCTTCGTCGTGGTGTTGCTGAAGCCATTGAAGCCGTCGCTCACGGGGATGAAACGACGTCACGCGTTGTTGGTCGCGCAATCGATGAAATTAAACTTCCACCAGGCACCATTATCGGCGCAGTAGTGCGAGGTAATGATGTGATGATCGCCAATGATAATTTACGTATTGAGCAGGGTGACCACGTTATTATGTTCCTGACCGATAAAAAATTTATTACCGACGTCGAGCGTTTATTCCAGCCAAGCCCGTTCTTCCTGTAATGATTTGGGTGCTCAGACGAGGGCACCCAAATATTAACCTTCTAATTTTCATGCCTTTTATTTTTCATAACGATTATTTATCCCCAATGGCAATTAGCTAATCATTTGTTAAACTTATAGGCGTCAGCTGGCACAAGGAGAACATAATGAGTTTTATTAAAGAATTTCGCGAATTTGCGATGCGCGGGAATGTGGTGGATTTGGCTGTGGGTGTCATTATTGGTGCGGCGTTCGGTAAGATCGTTTCATCATTAGTCGCCGACATTATTATGCCGCCGTTAGGACTGTTGATTGGAGGCATTGATTTCAAACAATTCGCCTTCACCCTTCGGGAAGCTCAGGGCGATATCCCTGCGGTTGTAATGCACTACGGCGTATTCATTCAGAACGTATTTGATTTCGTGATCGTGGCATTTGCCATTTTCATGGCGATCAAACTTATCAACAGACTTAACCGTAAAAAAGAAGAACCGGCTGCTGCCCCGCCAGCACCAACTAAAGAAGAAGTCTTACTGACTGAAATTCGCGATCTGTTAAAAGAGCAGAATAACCGCGTTTAATCAGGCGAGAGAAACAGAAAGGCCAGTGGTAAAAAAGCGATTAGCTTGCTTGCCACTGGCCTCCCAGTTACCACGTTGTGCATGTTTACCTTTACGCAAATAACTCCCTTTTCCCTTCTTGTTCTTCTCAACACGCTGTCTAAAAAGCGGGTCGTGAAGCAATGCCTCAATGGCGTTATCCTTAATTTGTCCCTTAGTATGCTGATAGCGGCTCATCATTTCTCCTGAGCATAGTTAATGTCGGCGGGAGTCTAGTCCGTGGCTGATAAAAAATCAACAACCCTGAGTTTCACTACTGGCGCCCTGTTCAAGGGCTTCCAGTATTGAGCAATAAACACTGCTGTGAGCAGTACCGCAGCACGCGTCATTCAGCCTTTGTAGAGATCGTTGCATGGCCTGCAGCTCCTGAATTCGTCCTTCAACTTCATCCAGCCGGGCCTGAACGATGCTTTTAGATTCCTGACACGTATGATGTTCAGGATCGATACGGATCGACAGCAGTTCACGGATCGACTCCAGCGTGAAGCCGAGTTGCCGGGCATAGCGGATAAAACGAAGGCGTTGCAGGTCGTTATCCGTATAAAGGCGAAATCCACCTTCTGTTCTGACCTCATGATCGATCATCTGCTGCTTTTCGTAGTAGCGGATAGTATCCGGCGTTACGTTAGCAAGCTTCGCAAGTTCACCTATGCGGTACATGGCTACTCCTCGTTTATTTTTTGCATTAACCTTTCACTGTACTCACCATGCAAAAAGTCAGTATTCATTCCCGTCTGGCGCAGTTTTATTTCGATGAGCGCTAATCGACGGCTGATTTCGGAGTACCGCGGGTCATTCTTATGAATGCCTTTAAGCAGATCGGCAAGCTCGACGGCTTCATTGCGTTGCTGAAGTTCAGGGGGTAAACAACCTGCGTTTTTCAGTAAGCGATAACCGGCTCGTAATTCAGGGGGAATGTGTGAATCATCGTCCAGCACCAGTGGCTCACCGCTACCGGGGAGATTTTCAAACTCGCCTTTGTTTTGGGCATCGCTAATATGGCGTTCAGCCCACTGATCGAGCAACCACATAATGAACTCCAGGGGATGAGCAGAAAAGATACAGACATTGTAGATAAGTGGAGATTCTGCGGATATAAAAAAACCCGCCGAGGCGGGTTTTTTTACGTTACTACAGATTACTCTGCAGCAGCTTCTGCTTTCTCTGAACGATCAACCAGCTCGATGTATGCCATCGGCGCGTTGTCGCCTGCACGGAAGCCACACTTCAGAATGCGAGTGTAACCACCGGCACGGCTCGCGAAACGCGGGCCCAGTTCGTTAAACAGTTTTGCCACGATCTCGTTATCACGAGTACGGGCGAATGCCAGACGACGATTAGCAACGCTGTCAGTCTTGGCAAGAGTAATCAGCGGCTCAACTACGCGACGCAGCTCTTTCGCTTTAGGCAGGGTCGTCTTGATGATTTCATGACGAACCAGTGAACCTGCCATGTTGCGGAACATAGCCTGGCGATGGCTGCTGTTGCGGTTCAGTTGACGACCACTCTTACGATGGCGCATGACCTTATCCTTCTCAGTAAAACCTTAACCTGTGATCCGGTTACTCGTCAGCAATGCTTGCTGGTGGCCAGTTTTCCAGGCGCATGCCCAGAGACAGACCACGTGAAGCCAGCACGTCTTTAATCTCGGTAAGAGATTTTTTACCCAGGTTCGGCGTTTTCAGCAACTCAACCTCGGTACGCTGTACCAGATCACCGATATAGTGGATAGCTTCTGCCTTGAGGCAGTTAGCAGAGCGGACAGTCAATTCCAGATCGTCAACAGGGCGCAGCAGGATCGGATCGAATTCTGGTTTCTCTTCTTTCACTTCCGGCTGACGTACATCACGTAAGTCAACGAAAGCTTCCAGTTGTTCTGCCAGGATGGTTGCCGCACGACGAATCGCCTCTTCAGGATCGATTGTGCCATTGGTTTCCATTTCGATGACCAGCTTGTCCAGGTCGGTACGCTGTTCTACACGCGCTGCTTCAACATTGTAGGCAATACGCTCTACAGGGCTGTAGCATGCGTCGACCAGCAGACGGCCGATTGGGCGCTCATCTTCTTCCGAATGAATTCGGGCAGAAGCCGGCACATAACCACGACCGCGCTGAACTTTGATACGCATGCTAATAGCTGCGTTCTCATCGGTCAGGTGGCAGATCACGTGCTGCGGCTTGACGATTTCAACATCACCGTCGTGGGTGATGTCGGCTGCAGTCACAGGGCCAATGCCAGATTTATTCAGAGTAAGAATAACTTCATCTTTACCCTGAACTCTCACCGCCAGCCCTTTCAGGTTGAGCAGGATTTCAAGGATATCTTCCTGAACGCCTTCTTTGGTGCTGTACTCATGAAGTACACCATCAATCTCAACCTCGGTCACCGCGCAACCCGGCATCGATGAGAGCAGAATACGGCGCAGTGCGTTACCCAGAGTATGGCCAAAGCCACGCTCTAAAGGCTCAAGGGTCACCTTGGCGTGCGTCGAACTCACTTGCTCGATATCTACCAGGCGCGGTTTTAGAAACTCTGTCACAGAACCCTGCATTGTGTCCTCTCTTTGGTACTAAGCTTTACTTGGAGTAAAGCTCGACGATCAGGTGTTCGTTAATGTCCGCAGACAGATCAGAACGCTCAGGCTGACGCTTGAACGTACCTTCCATCTTGCCAGCATCAACTTCCAGCCAGGTTGGCTTTTCACGCTGCTCAGCCAGCTCCAGAGCGGCTTTCACGCGAGATTGCTTTTTCGCTTTCTCACGAATGCTAACAACGTCATTCGCTTTAACCTGATAAGAAGCGATGTTAACAACACGACCGTTTACCATGATTGCTTTATGGCTAACCAACTGGCGTGATTCAGCACGAGTCGCGCCGAAGCCCATACGGTATACAACGTTGTCCAGACGACCTTCCAGCAGAGCCAGCAGGTTTTCACCTGTGTTGCCTTTCAGACGTGCTGCTTCTTTATAGTAGTTACGGAACTGACGCTCCAGCACACCGTAGATACGGCGAACTTTTTGCTTTTCACGCAACTGCACACCATAGTCAGACAGACGCGGTTTACGCGCACCGTGCTGGCCAGGAGCTTGTTCAATTTTACACTTGGTATCGATCGCGCGAACGCCAGACTTAAGGAATAAGTCGGTGCCCTCACGACGGCTCAGCTTGAGCTTAGGACCCAAATATCTTGCCATTTTCTATCTCCAACTAACCTAAAAAACGAGCGTTATACGCGACGTTTTTTCGGCGGACGACAACCGTTATGAGGGATCGGAGTCACATCAGTAATATTCGTGATGCGGAAACCAGCGGCGTTCAGAGCGCGAACAGTAGATTCACGACCCGGACCCGGACCTTTAACCATAACTTCCAGATTCTTGATGCCGTATTCTTTTACGGCTTCAGCGCAACGCTCTGCTGCAACCTGAGCTGCGAACGGAGTGGATTTGCGAGAACCACGGAAACCGGAACCACCGGCTGTTGCCCAACCCAATGCGTTACCCTGACGATCAGTAATAGTAACGATGGTGTTGTTGAAAGAAGCATGGATATGAGCCACGCCGTCAGAGACTTGTTTTCTTACACGTTTACGTGCACGAACTGGTGCCTTTGCCATTATTCAATCACCCCGATTATTTCTTGATCGGTTTGCGCGGACCCTTACGGGTACGTGCGTTGGTCTTAGTACGCTGACCGCGCACTGGCAGACCACGACGATGACGCAAACCGCGATAGCAACCAAGATCCATCAGGCGCTTGATGCTCATGCTGATTTCACGGCGCAGATCACCTTCAACGACAAATTTGGCAACTTCGTCACGCAGCGTGTCGATTTGTTCTTCAGACAGCTCACTGATCTTAACATCTTCAGCGATACCCGCTGCAGCCAGAATGGCTTTGGAACGGGTCTTGCCGACGCCGTAGATCGAAGTTAATGCGATCACAGCATGTTTCTGATCAGGAATGTTAATGCCTGCTATACGGGCCACTATGCACTCCTACTATTTAATATGTACGCACCATGCTGAAAAGCCCGTTTTCAGGATACTCAAATGGAAACGTACAGACATACAAAAGATTGGCTGGCTAATCTAGCCAGCTCAACCCAACTTTGCAAGAAAAATATGCGAAATAATCAGCCTTGGCGCTGTTTATGCTTCGGCTCGGCACTGCAAATCACACGGATGACACCATCACGCTTAACGATTTTGCAGTTACGGCATAATTTCTTGACGGAAGCACGAACTTTCATTTTTACTCTCCGTAACTTCTCAGACGACCATTTAGCGGCCGTAGCCTTTCAGGTTCGCCTTCTTCAATGCAGACTCATACTGACTGGACATCATCAGAGTTTGCACTTGAGCCATAAAGTCCATAATCACGACAACAACGATAAGCAGTGAGGTCCCACCGAAGTAGAACGGTACTTTCATTGCATCACGCATGAACTCCGGGATCAGGCAGATAAAAGTAATATAAAGCGCACCAACCAAAGTCAGGCGAGTCATTACTTTATCGATATACTTCGCCGTTTGCTCTCCCGGACGAATTCCTGGTACAAATGCACCGGACTTCTTCAGGTTATCTGCTGTTTCACGCGGGTTGAAGACCAACGCCGTGTAGAAGAAACAGAAGAAGATGATCGCAGACGCATAGAGTAACACATAAAGTGGTTGCCCAGGCTGCAAATACAGCGAAATTGTTGTCAGCCAGTTCCAACCAGTACCGCCCCCGAACCATGACGCGATGGTTGCCGGGAACAGAATAATACTGGAAGCGAAGATAGCCGGGATAACCCCCGCCATATTCACTTTCAGCGGTAAATGTGTGCTCTGTGCAGCATAGACACGACGACCCTGCTGACGTTTAGCGTAGTTCACCACAATGCGGCGTTGACCACGTTCAACGAAGACAACAAAGAACGTCACTGCAAATACTAATACTGCAACCAACAGCAACAGGAGGAAGTGCAGGTCGCCTTGACGCGCTTGCTCGATAGTATGGGCGATGGCCGGCGGGAGACCCGCAACGATACCGGCGAAGATAATGATTGAGATACCGTTACCGATACCACGTTCAGTAATCTGTTCGCCGAGCCACATCAGGAACATGGTCCCTGTGACCAGACTTACAACAGCGGTGAAATAGAATGCAAAGCCTGGGTTTAATACCAGGCCCTGCATACCAGGCATATTCGGAAGACCGGTAGCAATACCGATCGACTGGAATATTGCCAGCACCAGAGTGCCGTAACGGGTGTACTGGCTAATCTTACGACGTCCAGACTCCCCTTCTTTCTTCAACTCTGCCAGGGCCGGATGAACGACCGTCAGCAGCTGGATAATAATCGATGCCGAAATGTACGGCATAATACCCAGTGCGAAAATAGAAGCACGGCTGAGAGCACCACCAGAGAACATGTTGAACATTTCAATGATGGTGCCTCGCTGTTGCTCAAGCAGTTTGGCAAGTACAGCGGCATCAATACCAGGGATCGGAATAAAAGAGCCAATACGGAACACAATCAGCGCGCCGATTACAAACAGCAGTCTGCGTTTCAGCTCGCCAAATCCACCTTTGGCACTTTGAAAATCTAATCCCGGTTGCTTAGCCATCTGCTACTTATTCCTCAATTTTACCGCCAGCAGCTTCGATAGCAGCACGAGCACCTTTAGTAACACGCAGGCCACGAACAGTTACCGGAGTAGAAACTTCACCAGACAGGATCACTTTCGCGAACTCGATCTGGATACCGATAATGTTAGCTGCTTTCAGCGTATTCAGGTCTACAACGCCGCCTTCAACTTTCGCCAGGTCAGACAGACGGATTTCCGCTGTAATCGCTGCTTTGCGAGAGGTGAAGCCGAACTTCGGCAGACGACGGTACAGTGGCATCTGGCCACCCTCGAAACCGCGACGTACGCCACCGCCAGAACGAGAGTTCTGACCTTTGTGACCACGACCACCGGTTTTGCCGAGGCCAGAACCGATACCACGACCCAGGCGTTTACCCGCCTTTTTAGAGCCTTCGGCCGGAGACAGAGTATTTAAACGCATCTCTTACTCCTCAACTTTAACCATGAAGTAAACCGCGTTGACCATACCACGAACAGCAGGAGTATCCTCGCGCTCAACGGTATGACCAATACGACGCAGACCCAGGCCAAGCAGCGTTGCCTTGTGTTTCGGCAGACGACCGATTGCACTGCGGGTTTGAGTGATTTTAATAGTCTTTGCCATGGTCAATTACCCCAGAATTTCTTCAACGGATTTACCACGCTTGGCAGCGACCATTTCTGGAGAATTCATATTTTCCAGGCCATCAATAGTTGCACGAACCACGTTGATCGGGTTGGTGGAACCATATGCTTTAGCCAGAACGTTATGAACTCCAGCAACTTCCAGAACGGCGCGCATTGCACCACCGGCGATGATACCGGTACCTTCGGAAGCTGGCTGCATGAATACACGAGAACCCGTGTGAACACCTTTAACTGGGTGTTGCAGGGTACCGTTGTTCAGCGCGACGTTAATCATATTGCGACGGGCTTTTTCCATCGCTTTCTGGATCGCTGCTGGAACTTCACGCGCTTTACCGTAACCAAAACCAACGCGACCGTTACCATCACCCACTACAGTCAGAGCTGTGAAGGAGAAAATACGACCACCTTTAACGGTTTTAGATACGCGGTTTACCGCGATCAGCTTTTCCTGCAGTTCGCCAGCCTGTTTTTCGATGTGAGCCATCTTACACCTCTACCTTAGAACTGAAGGCCAGCTTCACGGGCAGCATCTGCCAGTGCCTGGACACGACCATGATATTGGAACCCGGAACGGTCAAAGGAAACATTGCTGATGCCTTTTTCCAGAGCGCGTTCTGCAACAGCTTTACCTACAGCTGCAGCGGCGTCTTTGTTACCGGTATACTTCAATTGTTCTGAGATAGCTTTTTCTACAGTAGAAGCAGCTACCAGAACTTCAGAACCGTTCGGTGCAATTACCTGTGCGTAAATATGACGCGGGGTACGATGTACCACCAGGCGAGTTGCACCCAGCTCTTTGAGCTTGCGGCGTGCGCGGGTCGCACGACGGATACGAGCAGATTTCTTATCCATAGTGTTACCTTACTTCTTCTTAGCCTCTTTGGTACGCACGACTTCGTCGGCGTAACGAACACCCTTGCCTTTATAAGGCTCAGGACGACGGTAGGCGCGCAGATCTGCTGCAACCTGACCGATCAGCTGTTTATCAGCGCCTTTCAGCACGATTTCAGTCTGAGTCGGGCATTCTGCAGTGATTCCGGCCGGCAGCGGATGCTCAACAGGGTGTGAGAAGCCCAGAGACAGGCCTACTGCATTCCCTTTGATAGCTGCACGATAACCTACACCAACCAGCTGAAGCTTTTTAGTGAAGCCTTCGGTAACACCAACAACCATTGAGTTCAGCAGGGCACGCGCGGTACCAGCCTGAGCCCATCCATCCACGAAACCATCACGTGGACCGAAGGTCAGAGCGTTATCTGCATGTTTAACTTCAACAGCTTTGTTGAGGGTACGAGTCAGCTCGCCGTTTTTACCTTTGATCGTAATAACCTGACCGTCGATTTTGACATCAACGCCGGCAGGAATAACGACCGGTGCTTTAGCAACACGAGACATTCTTTCCTCCGATTAGGCTACGTAGCAGATAATTTCGCCACCAAGACCAGCCTGGCGCGCTGCACGATCAGTCATAACACCTTTAGAGGTAGAAACAACTGCGATACCAAGACCAGCCATTACTTTTGGCAGCTCATCTTTTTTCTTATAGATGCGCAGGCCTGGGCGGCTGACACGCTGAATGCTTTCTACAACAGCTTTACCCTGGAAATACTTGAGAGTAAGTTCCAGTTCCGGCTTGGTGTCGCCTTCAACTTTAAAATCTTCGATAAAACCTTCTTCCTTCAGCACGTTGGCAATTGCCACTTTCAGCTTGGCGGAAGGCATGGTGACCGCAACTTTGTTCGCGGCCTGACCGTTACGGATACGGGTCAGCATATCCGCGATCGGATCTTGCATGCTCATCTGTCTTTACTCCCGTGATTCAATTGGTAATTACCAGCTAGCCTTTTTCAAGCCTGGTACTTCACCGCGCATGGCGGCTTCACGCAGTTTGATACGGCTCAACCCAAACTTGCCCACATAACCATGTGGACGACCTGTTTGACGACAGCGGTTACGCTGACGAGACGGGCTGGAATCACGCGGCAGAGACTGCAGCTTGAGAACCGCATTCCAACGATCTTCGTCGGAAGCGTTCACATCAGAAATGATCGCTTTCAGTTCAGCGCGTTTAGCGAAGAATTTATCAGCTAAAGCTACGCGCTTTACTTCGCGTGCTTTCATTGATTGCTTAGCCATTCAGTAACCCTACCTTACTTGCGGAACGGGAAGTCAAAGGCAGCCAGCAGAGCACGGCCTTCTTCATCAGATTTCGCAGTAGTGGTAATGGTAATATCCAAACCACGCACGCGGTCGACTTTATCGTAGTCGATTTCTGGGAAGATGATCTGCTCACGGACACCCATGCTGTAGTTACCACGACCGTCGAAAGACTTAGCGGACAAGCCACGGAAGTCACGGATACGTGGAACAGCAATAGTGATCAGGCGCTCAAGGAACTCCCACATGCGTTCGCCACGCAGAGTTACTTTACAGCCGATCGGATAGCCCTGACGGATTTTGAAGCCTGCAACAGATTTGCGTGCTTTGGTGATCAGCGGTTTTTGACCGGAGATTGCTGTCAGGTCAGCTGCTGCGTTATCCAGCAGTTTCTTGTCAGCGATCGCTTCACCAACACCCATGTTCAGGGTGATCTTCTCGACCCGAGGGACTTGCATGACAGAATTGTAGCTAAACTCACTCATGAGTTTGTTAACTACTTCGTCTTTGTAGTAATCATGCAGTTTCGCCATCGTACTACTCCAAATTACTTGATAGTTTCGCTGTTAGACTTGAAGAAACGGACTTTTTTGCCGTCTTCGAATCTAAAGCCTACACGGTCAGCCTTACCGGTAGCCGCATTGAAGATTGCAACGTTAGAAACCTGAATAGCAGCTTCTTTTTCAACGATGCCGCCTGGTTGGTTCAGGGCCGGAACCGGCTTCTGATGTTTCTTAACCAGGTTGATACCTTCAACGACGAGTTTGCCGGAAGACAGAACATTTTTTACTTTACCGCGTTTACCTTTATCTTTACCGGTTAACACGATAACTTCGTCATCACGACGGATTTTCGCTGCCATGATTCGCTCCTTAGAGTACTTCTGGTGCCAGAGAGATAATTTTCATGAACTTCTCAGTACGAAGTTCACGAGTTACCGGCCCAAAGATACGCGTGCCGATAGGCTGCTCGCTGTTATTGTTTAAAATAACGCATGCATTACCATCGAAGCGAATGACAGAACCGTCAGGGCGACGAACACCCTTCTTGGTGCGCACCACTACCGCCTTCAGCACATCACCTTTTTTGACCTTACCACGTGGAATTGCTTCCTTGATGGTGATCTTGATGATGTCGCCTACGCCTGCGTAGCGACGGTGCGAGCCACCCAGAACCTTGATACACATTACGCGACGTGCACCGGAGTTGTCGGCGACGTTCAGCATAGTCTGTTCTTGGATCATTTTAGTGCTCCGCTAATGTCAACTACTACCTGAGACTCTAAAATCAGAGCCGTTAAAAAGCCCCATATCGAGGGCGCGGCATTATAACACCGCTTCTGCAATATGGGTAGAAAAAATAAACGGCTCATTGCTGAGCCGTTTATTCGTATTGAGAATGCGTACTCTATTACAGAACCGCTTTCTCTACAACGCGAACCAGCGTCCAGGACTTAGTCTTGGACAGTGGACGGCATTCACGGATTTCAACCTTGTCGCCGATACCACATTCGTTGTTCTCGTCATGTACGTGCAGTTTGGTCGTACGCTTGATGAATTTACCGTAGATCGGGTGTTTCACAAAACGTTCGATAGCTACAACAATGGATTTCTCCATTTTATCGCTAACAACACGACCTTGCAGAGTACGGATTTTATCGGTCATTACGCACCCGCCTTCTGAGTCAGTAAAGTCTTAACGCGCGCAACATTGCGACGCACTTGCTTCAGCAGGTGAGTCTGTTGCAGCTGGCCACTTGCAGCCTGCATACGCAGGTTGAACTGCTCACGCAGCAGGTTCAGCAGCTCAGCGTTCAGCTCTTCAACGCTTTTTTCACGCAGCTCTTTTGCTTTCATTACATCACCGTCTTAGTTACAAAGGTGGTTTTGATAGGCAGTTTCGCTGCTGCCAGGCCGAAGGCTTCACGGGCCAGCTCTTCCGGAACACCGTCCATTTCATAAAGGACTTTGCCCGGTTGGATCAAGGCAACCCAGTACTCCACGTTACCTTTACCTTTACCCATACGAACTTCCAGTGGCTTCTCGGTGATCGGTTTGTCCGGGAATACACGGATCCAGATCTTACCTTGACGCTTAACTGCACGGGTCATTGCACGACGTGCTGCTTCGATCTGACGTGCAGTCAGACGACCACGGCCAACAGCTTTCAGACCGAAAGTGCCGAAGCTAACATCCGTACCCTGCGCCAGACCACGGTTGCGGCCTTTGTGCACTTTACGGAATTTTGTACGCTTTGGTTGTAACATCAGCGACGCTCCTTATTTACGGCCTTTACGCTGCTGCTTTTTAGGTTGAGCAGCCGGTTTTTCCGGTTGTTCAACAGCAGCCATACCACCCAGGATCTCACCTTTGAAGATCCATACCTTAACGCCGATTACACCGTAAGTGGTGTGCGCTTCAGAGGTGTTGTAGTCGATGTCAGCACGCAGAGTGTGCAGCGGTACGCGACCTTCGCGGTACCATTCGGTACGTGCGATTTCCGCGCCGCCCAGACGGCCGCTAACTTCAACTTTGATACCCTTAGCGCCCAGACGCATTGCGTTCTGTACAGCACGCTTCATAGCACGACGGAACATAACACGACGTTCCAGCTGAGAAGTGATGCTGTCAGCAACCAATTTAGCGTCCAGTTCAGGCTTACGAACTTCAGCGATATTGATCTGTGCAGGAACGCCAGCGATATCCGCTACGACCTTGCGCAGTTTTTCTACGTCTTCGCCTTTCTTACCGATAACGATGCCAGGGCGAGCAGTGTGAATAGTCACACGGATGCTCTTAGCTGGACGCTCGATAACGATACGAGATACAGACGCTTTAGCCAGTTCCTTAGTCAGGTACTGACGTACTTTAAAATCGCTGTCCAGGTTGTCAGCGAATTCTTTGGTGTTCGCAAACCAGGTAGAGTTCCATGGTTTTACAATACCCAGGCGAATACCATTAGGATGTACTTTCTGACCCATTGCTAGTCTCCAGAGTCTCAGCGATCGGACACAACCACAGTAATGTGGCTGGTGCGCTTCAGGATGCGATCTGCACGACCTTTCGCACGCGGCATAATGCGCTTCATGCTTGGGCCTTCATCTACGAAAATTTTCGCGACTTTCAGATCGTCGATGTCAGCGCCATCGTTGTGTTCAGCGTTAGCAATGGCAGATTCCAGTACTTTCTTGACCAATACCGCAGCTTTCTTGTTGGTATAGGTCAGGATGTCCAGGGCCTGCGACACTTTCTTACCGCGAATCAGGTCAGCAACAAGGCGAACCTTCTGTGCAGAAGAACGAGCATGGCGATGTTGAGCTAAAGTTTCCATCTCTTCCTCCTACCTTATTTCTTCTTCGCTTTTTTATCAGCAGCGTGGCCGCGATAAGTACGAGTCGGTGCGAATTCACCCAGTTTGTGACCAACCATTTCGTCGGTAACAAAGACTGGAACGTGCTGACGACCATTATGGACAGCGATGGTCAAACCGATCATGTTAGGAAAGATCGTTGAACGACGGGACCAAGTGCGCAGGGGCTTCTTGTCTCCGCTTTCCACCGCTTTCTCTACCTTCTTCAGCAAGTGCAGGTCAATAAAAGGACCTTTCTTGAGAGAACGTGGCATGGCTTATCCTCTAAAATTATTTGCTACGGCGACGTACGATAAATTTATCAGTACGCTTGTTGCTGCGGGTCTTCTTACCTTTGGTCTGAACGCCCCACGGAGTTACCGGGTGCTTACCAAAGTTACGACCTTCACCACCACCATGTGGGTGATCGACTGGGTTCATCGCAGTACCGCGAACGGTAGGACGAACACCACGCCAGCGTGCAGCACCAGCTTTACCCAGAACGCGCAGCATATGCTCAGCATTGCCAACTTCGCCCAGAGTAGCGCGGCAGTCTGCTTCGACTTTACGCATTTCACCAGAACGCAGACGCAGGGTGACATAAGCACCGTCACGCGCAACGATCTGAACGTAAGTACCCGCGGAACGCGCCAGCTGACCGCCTTTACCTGGTTTCATTTCTACGTTATGAACGGTAGAACCAACCGGGATATTGCGCATCGGCAGGGTGTTGCCTGCTTTGATTGCAGCATCAACGCCAGACTGAATCTGGTCGCCAGCTTTCAGGCCTTTAGGGGCCAGGATGTAACGGCGTTCGCCATCTTTGTACAGAACCAGCGCGATGTTCGCGGAACGGTTCGGATCGTACTCAAGACGCTCAACAACTGCTGGGATACCGTCTTTGTTGCGTTTGAAGTCAACAATACGATAAGCCTGCTTGTGGCCACCACCGATGTGACGAGTGGTGATACGGCCATTGTTGTTACGACCACCGGATTTGCTGTTTTTTTCCAGCAACGGAGCAAAAGGTTTGCCCTTGTGCAGCTCAGGGTTAACCACTTTAACTACGTGGCGACGACCCGGAGATGTCGGTTTACATTTAACAACTGCCATTGTATTACTCCTCCGACTTACTCAGCGCCGCCAACGAAGTCCAGGTTCTGGCCTTCTTTCAGGGTGACGTAAGCTTTTTTCCAGTCGCTACGACGACCGATACGCTGTCCGTGACGTTTAACTTTCCCTTTAACTACCAGGGTGTTAACGACTTCGACTTCGACTTCAAACAGTTTCTGCACAGCAGCTTTGATCTCTGCTTTGGTCGCGTCTTTAGCAACTTTGAGAACGATGGTGTTTGTTTTTTCCATCGCAGTAGACGCTTTTTCAGAAACGTGCGGTGCGCGCAGCACCTTCAGCAGACGTTCTTCACGAATCATGCCAGCATCTCCTCAACTTGCTTAACAGCATCAGCAGTCATTACGACTTTGTCGAAGGCGATCAGGCTAACCGGGTCGATACCAGTCGCGTCGCGTACGTCAACCTTGTGCAGGTTACGCGCGGCCAGGAACAGGTTCTCGTCCAGCTCACCGGTGATGATCAGCACATCTTCCAGAGCCATGTCTTTCAGTTTCTGTGCCAGCAGCTTAGTTTTAGGCGCTTCAACAGAGAACTTCTCGACAACGATCAGACGATCCTGACGTACCAGTTCGGACAGGATGCTTTTCAGCGCGCCGCGGTACATCTTTTTGTTAACTTTTTGACTGTGGTCCTGTGGACGCGCAGCGAAGGTCACGCCACCTGAACGCCAGATCGGGCTCTTGATAGAACCTGAACGCGCACGGCCGGTACCTTTCTGGCGCCATGGCTTTTTGCCTGAACCAGTTACTTCAGCACGAGTCTTCTGAGCACGAGTACCCTGACGAGCACCAGCTGCATAAGCAACAACAACCTGGTGAACCAGCGCTTCGTTGAAATCACGACCGAAGGTAGTTTCGGAAACAGTCAGCGCGCTCTGCGCGTCTTTCAATACTAATTCCATTGCTATCCCCTTACGCCTTCACAGCTGGTTTAACGATCAGGTCGCTACCGGTTGCACCCGGGACCGCACCTTTAACCAGCAGCAGGTTGCGCTCAGCGTCAACACGTACTACGTCCAGGCTCTGAACGGTTACACGTTCGTTGCCCAGCTGACCTGCCATTTTCTTGCCTTTGAACACTTTGCCCGGAGTCTGGTTCTGACCGATAGAACCCGGAACGCGGTGAGACAAGGAGTTACCGTGAGTAGCGTCCTGGGTACGGAAGTTCCAGCGCTTAACGGTACCAGCAAAACCTTTACCTTTAGAGGTACCGGTTACGTCAACTTTTTTAACGTCAGCAAACAGCTCAACGCTAATGTCCTGACCTACGGTGAACTCTTCGCCTTCAGCAAGACGGAATTCCCACAGACCACGGCCAGCTTCTACGCCAGCTTTAGCGAAGTGACCCGCTTCTGGTTTGGTTACACGGTTAGCTTTTTTAGCACCAGTGGTCACCTGAACAGCGCGGTAGCCATCGTTAGCCAGATCTTTAACCTGGGTAACGCGGTTTGCTTCAACTTCGATTACGGTTACTGGGATTGAAACGCCATCTTCAGTGAAGATGCGGGTCATGCCCACTTTTTTACCGACTAAACCAATCATTGTATCAACCTCTCAATCGCTCGATGACCTGATTAACCCAGGCTGATCTGCACGTCTACACCGGCAGCCAGATCCAGACGCATCAGAGCATCAACGGTTTTCTCAGTTGGCTCAACGATGTCAACCAGACGCTTGTGAGTGCGGATCTCGTACTGATCACGCGCATCTTTGTTAACGTGCGGAGAGATCAGAACGGTAAAGCGCTCTTTGCGGGTCGGCAGCGGGATCGGACCACGGACTTGCGCACCAGTGCGCTTAGCAGTCTCGACGATTTCCGCGGTTGATTGATCGATCAGACGATGATCAAACGCTTTAAGGCGGATACGGATTCTTTGGTTCTGCATGAGACCAGAGCTCCAATTATTTTATAAACGAAAATGATTACTCCTCAAACCCATTACGATTGATGGGAGAGTGTAACCGTTCTTACGTAGCTCCCCAATTGGGAGCATTGTTGAGTAACAAAGTGAGCTACTCTGGTTCAGATTGAACCCGCCGTCAATTACGACAAGCCCGCGCATTATACGTAAATCAGCGAAAGACGCAAGTGCCGTTTAGAAATTAAGCGCCAAAGTCGTACTCTGCGTAAGGCCTCGCAATTTTTTATGCAAAGTATCCCTTCTCAACTCTTTGTCTGAAGCCGCTATGCAATTGTTGTTTTTACACATTGCCGGGCATGCAGATTGTTACGAGTATGCGCTCAAACCATTTTGAGGCTCTCGCTATGCTAATGTCCCTCCCCTTTCTGCTGATCTATTTTGCGTTATCGGCCTTGCTTGTACGCACCGATATTCGCACGGGGCTGCTTCCCGATAAATTCCTTTGCCCGCTGCTATGGACAGGCCTGCTCTACCAGCTTTGTCTTCATCCTGATTTTTTGCCGAGCGCGGTAGTGGGTGCGACGGCAGGATACGCCGGATTCGCCGTTATCTATTGGGGATATCGACACATCTGCCGACGTGAAGGGATGGGGTATGGCGACATAAAATATCTTGCGGCGCTGGGAGCATGGCATGGCTGGTGTGTACTGCCAGTACTGGCATTAGTGGCCGCGTTAATGGCTCTGCTGTATCTGGTTGGTTTCTCGTTGTTCAACCCTGATAAGCAGGCATTAAAAAACCCACTGCCTTTTGGGCCATTTCTGGCGGCAGCGGGTTTATGCGTTGGCTGGGAAAGCCTGATTAACTTTCCACTTTGATCTGAGACTGAAGGTAGTTCTGTAGGCCAATTTTGCTAATGAGATCCAGTTCGGTCTCAAGCCAGTCGATGTGCCCTTCTTCATCGGCCAGGATCTGGATCATCATATCCCGGCTGACGTAGTCATGTACGCTGTCCGCATAGGCAATGGCTTCACGCAGGTCTTTTGCACCCTCCAGCTCCAGCCGGAGATCAGAACGCAGCATCTCTTCAACATCTTCTCCGATGCCCAGTTTTCCGAGATCCTGTAGGTTAGGAATGCCTTCGAGGAATAAAATACGCTCAATATATTTATCGGCGTGTTTCATTTCATCAATGGACTCATGGTATTCAACATCGTTGAGGCGAGTCAGTCCCCAGTTTTTGAACATTCTTGCATGGAGAAAATACTGATTGATTGCGACAAGCTCATTTCCCAATAATTTATTGAGATAACTTATGATTTTAACATCACCTTTCATTATATAGTCCCTCCGCTTCCACTCATTGAAGCGTAGATCGGGCTACAGGGATGTCAAAAAAAAGATGGAGGCTTACGCGATCTCTTTGAATTCCGGGATCTGCATCAGTTCGTCCTGCATGATCTCACGCGCTGCGCGAACGCATTTACCGCATTGATTTCCCACCGGAACAAACTTACGAAGCTGCTGGAAAGATTGTGGTTGAAACTGGCGAACGGCCTGACGAATTTTTTTGTCGCTTACACCATTACATAAACAAACGTACATAAAGACTCCCGTTCAAAATATGCGCAAAGTGTAAGTGAGAATGGTTATGATTACAATAGCACGGGCGTCGGAATACGTGGCGGGAGAAAGCAAAAAATGCGAATTTTTATGACAATGCCCAACGGCAGAAAACAAAAAAGGACGCCGAAGCGTCCTTTTTATTTCAGGGATAATTAATTAGCCCAGAACTTTAGCAACAACGCCCGCGCCAACGGTACGGCCGCCTTCACGGATTGCGAAACGCAGACCGTCATCCATCGCAATTGGGTGGATCAGAGTCACAACCATCTTGATGTTGTCGCCTGGCATTACCATCTCTACGCCTTCTGGCAGTTCGATGGTACCGGTCACGTCAGTTGTACGGAAGTA
>NZ_JBMKHQ010000026.1:0-2676 GCF_049237385.1 Enterobacter cloacae complex sp. IR5412
GCCGTGTGGGAATCCGCCCACCTTGCCGGGCGCCGGTGCCGTGTGGGAATCCGCCCACCTTGCCGGGCGCCGGTGCTGTGTGGAAATTCGCCCATCTTCATGACAAAAATTTGTCAAATGACAGGCTCATGTGTGCTGATTTATGTCAGACGGGATTTTGCTTATCAATTATTGAGAACAGAAATTTTCCTGAATCATCAATACTATACTTAGCAAGTAAAGGTGTTTTCTCATTTATCTGCTTGAGTGCAGGATCAAGGAAAGATCGTTTCAACTCTGCCAAGTTCTTCTGTTGGGATTCCGGCAAAAGGAAACGGTCATTTAACCAAGCATGAGTAGTAACCCATAAGCCTGAAGATTTGAATTGAGCAAGACTTTCATAAAGGCGGATCGTCCGTGGATTTCGAAGACTGCCACAATCGCGGAGCGAGTAGGTGGTGAACTGGTTCGTCAGGCCGTAAATGTACCGCAGGAGTTTATGGTTAAATTCGATTTCCCAGATACCACGAGCTGATCGGCTGCCAGCCTCTGTTAGCCAGGGGCGCGCGACGCAGTCAAAACTTCCTTCTTTCGGGTAAAAGATTACCGCAGAACGGCTTAACTCAAACACGCCTTCTTTAACATCCTTGATAGCCTGGTTACGGCTTACCTGAAAAATTTGCTCATAGTCAGCCACCTTTACTTTGAAAGTAGAGTCACCGAGTACAGCCATCTCATCATCATCTTCGCTTACTGAAGCTGTGAAATACGTCTGCATAAGACATAACCAGAGAACGCGCTTTGCTTTTAGCGAGAGGTAGTAAGCAGCTTCGGTAAGCTCGTTAGACTGCTTAACTTTTATCTTTTTGTTCAGCAACTTATCCATGAGCCTTGCCTTTGTGGGTTAAAAATTACTCTCCACACTACCACAAAGTTCAAACAAGTAAATACATTTTTTACAGTTTCGTCTAAGGTGGGCCAATTCCCATAACAAGGTGGGCTAATTCCCATAGTAAGGTGGGGTGTTTCCCATAGATAGGTGGGCCAATTCCCATAACAAGGTGGGCGGATTCCCAGAGATAACACTTATTTATGATTTTAAATCAATGAGTTATATAGCTCTAAAAGACTTTAAAAAGATAAAAAATCTATAAAATACCTTTTAAAAATATGCCTGTGGATATGTGCATATCATCGCTTACCAGCGCCGCTTCGCGGCTCGGTCAACCCCTCAGAACCGCGAAAACAAGTTTCGCAGTTCTTCACGGTTCATGTTTTAATCCAAGCATGGCGCCAGCACCTTCGCGGCACCATCGAGGCCCGCGCTGCTGCCGCACCGGGCCTCACCCTCAAATAAAATAAAGTTTATAAAAATCGTACTTGTATTGACCCCAGTTTATTCTGAGTATATCCTTTCTGTAACCAAAACTACGGAGGCGCCACAGATGGCTCAGAAAAACAGAATTTCAGAAACAGAATGGAAACAGCTGCTGCCGCAAATGGCTTCCTTTGCACACATCACAACAGATATTGGCTATTCCGTGCTTGTCAAAGGTGAGAAATCATCAGACGTAGCCACGCGAGTAGGCCGTTCCAAGCAAAACATTTCCAGCACCGTTAAGCGAATCTGGGATTTGTACCAGAACACCACTCTTAAAGCCGAGAACGGCGAACCATTAAAATTAGTTCAGGTCTGGATACCAGCAAGCCTTGCTGAAACTGTTTTAAAAGAAGCCGCGAAGTACAGCATTAATAACATCACGACCTCGGAAATGGAAAAAAAATAAAGTCCGAAAGGACTTTATTTTAAGACTACTAACGCGGCTTTATTACAGTGCTCGCCACCACAGTAAACCACTATCCCCGGTTTACCCCAGAGATTGATATGACACACCGGGCAGCTGTACTTTTCCCGGTTTGTTTTGTTCACCGGCGCTTCAGGCGGCGGGGTTACAAATCGCATGGCCTCTATGATCTCGTCGTCGAGTTCAACCGGGTCGCGCCCTTCCTCCACCTCCTGTTCGTGTTCGCTATCATCTTCCTCGTCGTCAATATAGCCTTTTCCTGTAGGGCTTAGCACAGCGCCAGGCTTAGGCTGGTAAGGCGGAAACCTGTCCATCCAGGAAAGCCGGAAATGGCCTGTCAGCAGTTCATCACAGGCCATATCGAAAGGGCCACCGGCAATAATATAATGGGTCATGCTCTGGCCCACTTTCCTGCCTCCCGGTTCGCCGGTATCAGAAGGCATTAGTCCTACCCGTTCCATCCGGGCCGCCCACTGTTTGTTGTGATAGCCACGGCGGCCAGGCTCGCCAAAATGGAATTGCCACTGATGAACCATCTCATGCACCAGTGTTGAAAGCGTGGCCTTTATGGTTCTGATCGAGAAATACACCGGATTCATAGCGATCTCGTCTACCGTGTACCCACTCTCACGGCCGACGAAACGCTTAAAGGAACAATAGCCATACGTTCGCTTCTCACGCTGCAACGTTATCAGGCATGGCGGCAGCTCGTTGCTGAATAGCTTCTCATTAAAAAAATCGTAGGCTCTCTGAAGTTCATCGTAGGTTTCGGGCGTAGGCAAATTCACTGTTAACCTCACATATATGTATTGTGCAATACACATAATTTAGCTGATCTTTTATACAGATGAAACGCCTTTTACCGAAAACCGCGAAACCGCGCCGAAACTCG
>NZ_JBMKHQ010000026.1:2720-6478 GCF_049237385.1 Enterobacter cloacae complex sp. IR5412
GACGGCGCATGGCAAAGGAGTTATCGATGCCCTGGCCTGCAAAAAACAGCTGGCTCTTGCCACGCCGGTTTATGCCATCGAGAACAGCCATTAACGCCTCGCTGCCAGCTGAAGGCGTAGCAGAGTCGAATAAATCCAGCTGGGCCTCCTTTCCGCTGAAATCGGCCAGCATGATCCCTGCTTTTGCATACGCAATATCTTCCCGCCAGATCCGCGCCAGCGCGGCTTGTGCCGCCTGAATTATCGTGCGGCTGTCCTGGGTTGCCACCGTCAGTTTTTCGGTTGCCTGATTGGCATACTGTGTATCACGCACTGAATAAGGACTGGTGCGGATAAAGACGCTTATGACGCGGCAGTATTGCCGCTCATTACGCAGTTTTTCAGCTGCGCGCGCTGCAAATCCGGTGATCGCCTGCTGCATATCCGCCAGGGCTACTACGCGTTGGCCGAATGAGCGCGATACAACAATCTGCTGCTTCGCCGGAGGGTTTTCTTCCAGGCTGAAGCAAGCCTCGCCGCGTAGCTCCCGTACCGTTCTTTCAAGCACAACACCAAACGTCTTACGGATTAGGCGCGTATCTGCCCTGGCTAAATCCAGCACCGTTTTGATCCCCATTGTGGCGAGTGCTTTCTCTGTACGATGGCCGACGCCCCAGACTTCCGCAACCGGCAGGATGCTCATTAATTTCTTCAGTCTGGCGCCATCGTCCAGAGCAACCACCCCGCCAGTAGCGGGCCATGTTTTTGCAGCGTGGTTACACAGCTTCGCCAGCGTCTTAGTACGGGCAATACCGACCCCGCATACCAGCGTTGTGTGTCGCCTGACTTCCTCGCGCAGTTGGCGCCCGAAAGCGTCAAGGCTCATGGCGGCCGTTATCCCTTTGCAGTCAACAAAAAGCTCGTCGATTGAATACTGTTCGACGTGGCTTGCAAGGGACTCAACTACGGCCGCGAACCGGGCCGACATGGAGGCATAGAGAGTGTAATTAGAGCTAAAAATAGCGATGTTATGACGCTCGATTATGGGTCTGACTTTGAAGTACGGATCGCCCATTTTCAGGCCCGCTTTCTTCGCCAGGTAATTACGGGCCACAATGTTGCCGTCATTGTTGGATAAAACGGCCACTGCTCGGTTTGCCAGATCTGGCCTAAATGCCTGCTCACAGCTGGCGTACATGCCATTGACATCAATCAGCGCAAACATACCGGATGCTCGATAAGGGAATGCGTAACCACTCCCCAGATTTCAACGCTCTCATTATCCGGGTCAATGTAGTACACAGGAAAATCTTTGTTCATCGGCATCAGGCAGGGTCTGGGCCTCAGCAGTAGCCGCTTCACGGTAAATTCATTATGGATGCAGGCGACTACGATTGAGCCGTGGCTGGCCGTCAGCGAGCGATCCACAACCAGTACGTCACCATCATGGATGCGGCCATCTTCCATTGACGAGCCAGAAACCCGCAGGAAGTAAGTTGCTGAAGGGTGACGAACACAATACTCATGCAGGTTTAACTCCTGCTTTTCATAGCCCTGGGCCGGGCTGGGGAACCCCGCAGAAATTCTTTGCAGATAAAAAGGGATGCTGTGTACCCGGCTGGCGCCGGAGCTTTCAAAAATATCGACCTTCATAGCGATCTTCCAAATCACTGTTTACTTATACAGTATCGCTGTTATGGTCAGGTTGGCAAGTTTTACAGGTACTCTACTATATGTAGTGCTGCTTCAGCTGCCAACGAACGCTATATATAGTGTTTGTTGGCTTTCTGCTTTCTCAGTGTCCCCTGTAACCGGCCGCGTGGCGGCGGGCTAGCAGGGAGGGGGGTGGCCTGTCGCTCCGGTCAGTCCCGCAGTTTCCGGCGATTTGCCCCCGGTGTCCGGTGGAGTCCGGCGAGGTCGCCTTCCATGCTCTGACGGGCATAAAATTAGGTAAATATAATCCGTACTTGTATTGACTTTAACGCCCCATTGTACGATAATTAAAAAGTGGCAGGTGATGTGCCTGCCGCTTAACCATCGCCGGTATCGGCTTAAAGAGGAAGTATCATGGAAACTATCGAAATCACCGCCCGCTACATTTCTGAAAACGCCCGCATGAACTTCATGCCTGCGGCATTTCGTGGCGCTTTCTTCAGCGCAGATCACTTCATTCAGTCCTTTCTGAATCGTTACGCTAAAGACTACCAGGGAGGGTATTGGGAATACCTTCAGGCCAGCAATGGCGCGTTTTTTATGGAAGCGCCCCAACCTCTTTGGCTCTCGTTACCTAACTATTTTGAAGGTGAATGCAGCGCGCGCGAAGTAGGGATTATTGTTTGTCTGTATGCCTACAGTTACTTTTGCGGGCTGGCATATGAAGAAGGCAAAGCCGAACTGAACGAAACGATGGCTAACCGGTATCACCTGTTGCGGGAGTACGTTAATACGCTGGAGAACGAAAGCCAGAATCGTATTTATCGTGCCATTGATTAACTGATAACCAGGCGGGCAAAGCCCGCCTTATCGTGACTGTCACGCTCAGGGGAAACTATGTTAGCGACACTTCAACACCCTACCGCCTGGCAATTGCCAGATCGGTTAATGCTTTTGGAACTGTTAATGTTCGATTACCGTAATTCCGATCAGGAGCGCTACGGCCAGCAAATCTATCACCACTATCGTAAACAGGGTAATCATCGCTGGGATACTTCTGTTCATCAGGATAGCGGCGGCCAATACGCGATTATTTTCCGGCACTCCTTCAGCAAAAAACAGGCTGATGGCGTTAAGCGAACGATGATCCGCGATGAAACCGTTATACGGGCAGGTACGGCGCAGGAGCTGACAGAAGCGACATTTCCCGACTTCCAGGATAGCGATATTCTGAAGGCGTCGGATTTCTTTAAGTCGCTTATCCAGCGCAAAGCGGCAGACGTAACACAAACCGATATTTGAGGATCAGCGATGCTGAACAAAACCGAAAACAACACCAACATTAGTAGTATCAACCCCTGTTCTACAGAGAGCCTAATAGCCGTGACGGGAAATGATGGAGAGACGCATATCATTCAGCGTGAGTTAATATCCCACTCTGTTGAAGGGCATGAAGCCACAATCATTCACCTTGTAACCGGGAAGTCGATAAGGGTTTCTTTGTCATCTGAAATTCTGGCAAAAAAACTAGGCATTACCGTGTCTGAATAACGGGTTTTGTTGCTTTGTTATAAGGTTTTATCCGTGTGTGGCAGAGTTCTAAAAAGGGAAACGTGAGAGATTATGAATACGATTAGCATAACGGAAATCGTGTTGAGTGTGCTTCTTGCGGGCGCTTTGGGGCCGGTTTTATTACGTCGAAAAAAAGGTCTGCTGTTACTGTTGTTGATTCTGGTCTGCACGATACTTTTGCTTCATGGTGTCACTACGATTTACTGATGTGGTCGAAAATCTTTAAAAGCGAACCCCCGGACGTCACCCCTCCGGGGCCGTTCTGCTGTGCTGCGCATCGAGCCGCTACGCGTCTCGCCCCGCTCACGCGGGCAGCTGCCACTGACGCCTCCGGCCTGCGGCCTCCGCGCTCCGCTTGGCAACCCCTTCCCCTGCTGCCGCTCATTTCCCCTTCAGCCTCCTATCATGATTCGTCTCCTGCATTATCCGTGGATTGTGCAGCTCAGTGGGGCGCTGGCCGTGACGGTGCGGTGTCCCCCGTAACCGGCCGCGCGGCGGCCGCTAACTCGCAGTACGGCGCCGCGACCCGCAGGCGGGCCGCCGTACCCGCGCGC
>NZ_JBMKHQ010000026.1:6607-8957 GCF_049237385.1 Enterobacter cloacae complex sp. IR5412
CACCGCCACCCGAAAAATTGCCGGTATCGGCGCTTACAGGAGTCGTCATGCACTTTACTAACTTCCTTCAGCGTTACTTCGATATAGAGATTGAACATACCTTTGACCCTACCATTCAGGGCAGCAACGAAACGGGTAAAGACGTCACTAAAATCTGGATCTATGAGAAGGGCGAGGATAGCGAACCGCTGCTTACTCTGACAGAAGCATGGTGGTATACCGAGACAAAAACGGCTGGTAACTGGCTTATCGGCAACGTGTATTCAACGCTTGAGCATGGGCGTGAAATTCATGAAAGCGAATTTCGTAAACTGGTAACAGCTGGCAAGGTGATATCAGCATGAGTAAGGGGAATAAAATGCTTATTAATCGGATAGCGGTTATCGGGCTTGCAGTTGTCGCAGCCGCTACGCAGGCAGGTGTGCCGCCGGTTAAGTTTTTTTACCGGGATACAGTCCCGGTAAGCATTACGCTGGACGAACCCGCAACGGGTTGCAGCATGGCCGGTGTGATTGTTCATCCAGTGGATCGGCCAGCGGCAAAAGTGGCGTGGTTTAGCGAGCGGATTTGCGGTAAAAAACGTTACCCGGTTAGCTTTATCAGTGATGAAATTAGCGCCCCGCATAACGTGATCCATAAAGGGGAAAAGTTTCACGTTACCCCGGCTCAGGTCAATCTCCTGGACGCGCAAAACCTCTAATTAAATCATCGGGTGGCAATACCGCCGCCCGAACAATCGCCGGTATCGGCAACCATCAAGGAGTTCACATGTATCACTATCTCGTTTTTGTCCCTCTCGCATTAATTTTTAGCGCCGCTGCGCTTGCCCTGCCCTGGTTTATCGTTCGTGCGGGATACAGGGATCTGGTGCAGATCACCTGCGCCTGCGTCTCTGTTCTGGGCCTGTGTGCGGCGACAGGGGTTTTCAGCTACTTCGATAATAAGCCGCTTGCGTTTCTGTACGGTTGCGGCGCGCTGGCGTGCTTTTTGTACGCGGTAGACTGCGCGATACCGTTGTATATGACGCGTAAAAAGCCACGTAAGCAGCTGTAAGAAAAAAGGCGGGTAATCCCCGCCTTTTTTATTGAGGCTGTCAGAAAGCGATTCAGGCACTCTATGAACGCTTTGCAAGATATAAAATTTTGTATGCACATTCAGTACTTATATTGACTTTGAGGACATAATCACCGATAATTAAATCATCGGGAGGCAACACCGTCGCCCGCAAAATTGCCGGTATCGGCGCGCAAAGGAGTACATCATGGATTACCAGACCCGCTTAAATTCTGATATAACCAAAGAGATTGATTATCTGGCATCACTGCGTAAACAACGCATGGTGGCGGATCTGCGCACAGAGCTGGTTTACGGCTCCCTGGAGCGTCTGGCAGATATGATCTGCAACACCGTCACTGACTGGTCGCTTCCCTGCCCTGTTCTGCCGCTTTCTTCCGTACAGCAATGGCACAAAGCCCGCGAAATCGTCCTGGCAGATTATGAGGACTTCGGCCACGATGCCTGGGACTTTGCCCGCCACTATATGAAAACAGAGCTTAGCTTCGGTTATGCCTGCTACAAAGACGATATTGCCTGATGATTAACAACATGGGGGGCTAACGCCCCCCTGATAAACTGACCCTTTTAATGGCCTTACCGCCGATTTCAGATGGAACGAGAGATAAACAGCGGCAGACTCCGGGCGTTACCCCTTCGGGGCCGCTCTGCTGTGCTGCGCATCGAGCCGGTTCCCGTCTCGCCCCGCTTACGCGGGCAGCGGCCGCTAACGCCTCCGGCCTTCGGCCTCCGCGCTCCGCTTGGCCTCCGGGCTTCGCCCTCCGCGCTGGCGCTTGGCGGCTGGCGTCAGCCGCCAGCCAGGTTCGCCGGTATCTCAGCTGCCCGGTCATAAAGCCGTTCCGTTGGCGTGGGTCGTTCCGCCTATGACCGCAGTGAAACCGGGCGCGGCAGGTTGTCAACAGACGCTTCGCTCAAGCTGTTGACAACCTGCCTTATTCGCCCGGTTACAGTGCGGCCGTCGGAAACGACACCCCGCCAACTTCTCTACAGGTGCTATATGACCTCTACCATCCTCGAAAACCTACCGCAAATCATCACCTCGCTGGCCGCTCTGATTACGGCCGTAACCGGCCTAATCAAAGTGCTACGCGACAAAGACAAGTAACAGCCATCGGGGCGGCTGTGCCGCCCCTTTGCAGCTGCTTGCCGGTGATCTCTCCAGTTTATGTTCTGACATTGTGCTAAATCCTGATGCCACACAGGGCGTTACCCCTTCGGGGCCGCTCTGCTGTGCTGCGCATCGAGCCGGTTCCCGTCTCGCCCCGCTTACGCGGGC
>NZ_JBMKHQ010000026.1:9001-9178 GCF_049237385.1 Enterobacter cloacae complex sp. IR5412
CAACGCCCTTCAGGCGTCGGCATCCTTTGCCAGTGCGCTATTGTGTTATCCGTGGATTGTGCAGCTCAGCGGGGCGCTGGCCGTGACGGTGCGGTGTCCCCCGTAACCGGCCGCGCGGCGGCCGCTAACTCGCAGTACGGCGCCGCGACCCGCAGGCGGGCCGCCGTACCCGCGCGC
>NZ_JBMKHQ010000026.1:9293-10530 GCF_049237385.1 Enterobacter cloacae complex sp. IR5412
CATTGACTTTAAAGGCGTAATCACCGATAATTAAATCATCGGGAGGCAATACCGCCGCCCGAAAAATTGCCGGTATCGGCGCTTTAAGGAGTACACCATGACTGATATTACGACCCCTTCTGTTTATGTTGGCACTTACCATAAATACAACTGCGGAAGCATTGCGGGAGCCTGGCTCGATCTGACCGATTTTGATAGCTCAGAGGAGTTTTACGAGCGCTGCCGCGAGTTACACGCAAATGAGGCTGATCCAGAATTTATGTTCCAGGATTGGGAGGGTATTCCGTCTGATATGGCGTCAGAGTGCCATATCAACTGGGATTTTATTAACGGCTTTAAACAAGCCCGCGAGGAAGGAAACGAAGCGGCGTTTGTGGCCTTTGTTGATCTGTTTAATAGCACTGATTTCGACCTGTTTAGAGATGCCTATATGGGCGAAGCTAAGGACGAAGAAACTTTTGCAGAGGAATACCTGAATGATAGCGGTCTACTGAATGAAATTCCTGAATCCGTAGCCCGATATTTTGACATCGTAGCCTATGCGCGGGATCTGTTTATTGGGGATTTCAGTTTACATGACGGACACGTATTTAACATGACTTGCTGAAACCTAGTCCCCCGCCACGCGGGGGATATTAAACACCGCTCTAATTAATCGCCGGTATCGGCAAACAGCCATCTGGGCGGCTGCGCCGCCCCTTTGCTGCTGCTTGCCGGTGATCTCTCCAGCTCATGTTCTGCCATTGCGCTAAATCCTGATGCCACACAGGGCGTTACCCCTTCGGGGCCGCTCTGCTGTGCTGCGCATCGAGCCGGTTCCCGTCTCGCCCCGCCCCTTCGGGGTGCCAACGCCCTTCAGGCGTCGGCATCCTTTGCCAGTGCGCTATTGTGTTATCCGTGGATTGTGCAGCTCAGCGGGGCGCTGGCCGTGACGGTGCGGTGTCCCCCGTAACCGGCCGCGCGGCGGCCGCTAACTCGCAGTACGGCGCCGCGACCCGCAGGCGGGCCGCTGTACCCGCGCGCAGGCGCGCGGCGCCCACTGCGCACCCCCGTGGGGGACGTGCGGCAGCTGCGTGGCGGCGGGCTGGGTTATGGCTTAGCAGGAAGGGGGGTTGGCCTGTTGCTCCGGTCAGTCCCGCAGTTTCCGGCGATTTGCGGCCGGTGTCCGGTGGAGTCCGGCGCGGTCGCCTTCCATGCCCTGACGGGCATAAAAACATGTAAATAAATTCCGTACTTG
>NZ_JBMKHQ010000026.1:10548-16553 GCF_049237385.1 Enterobacter cloacae complex sp. IR5412
TACCGCCACCCGAAAAATTGCCGGTATCGGATCACTAAGGAGTAAGCATGACCACTGTTACCACCCCTTCCCAGCTGAAAAAAGAAGTCGAATCTCAGAAAGAATTATTGCTGCGCGCCTGCCTCGAAGCGTTCAACCAGCTGCCTAATCAGCGCCTGCAAGGCGCTTTCACATCGACGTATGCACTGGCGGCAAAATTAGACCAGCTGCTGCAACAAACTAAATAGCACTGACGACCCGGCCAAGCCGGGTCTTTAACAGAAAGATCGAGGACAAACGACATGACCACACAAACCCTTGAGCAGACTCTTGAAGATTTTCGTCGCCAGTGTGAGAGTTTTGCGCGCGAACAGCAGCCCCGCTGCGGCCTGATTTATGAACTGTATCAGCGCCGCCTGAGCGCGGTTATTGACGGCTATCTTGCTGGCGTTCCGGCCGAGTATCGGGAAGAACTGATCGCGGTAGCGCGGCGTGAATTTGACTATCTGACCCAAGACGAGATCGCGGAAGAAATCCGGCAGGATCGGGAAAACGATTATTGCAGCCACGGTATTGAGCGTAATTGTTGCCCGCTGGGCTGCGGAGATCTAGACGATTACTGAGCCGCCGAAAGAAAAAAACCCGGATTGACCGGGCTTTTTTCTTTCCGCTGCGCGGCCGTTTCAGTTATTACTCCGCGCTGCTTTTGGCAATTTCTGTATAGCACAATACACTACACATTAAGCTCGTTTGCTTCGACGGCTAGCCAGCAGTTAAAGGTTTCGCTCTGCCGTTCGCCGCCGCAACCTCCCTCCGCTTTCAGCTTTCCGCAAGCCTGGCATTTCCCCAGCTGCGCCTTTTGCTCCTGCCACTGTTGCCAGTTTCGGATCAGCAGCAGTTGGAAAAACTCATTCGTGGAATAGGCTGTTCGTCCTGGACGACGAACCCGGCAAAGCTCCTGTAACATTGCTTCTTCCTGTTTTGTTAGCGTGACTGTCACGCTAGCGCCTTCCTCTTTGAGTCGCGCGCGGCGCCGGGCCTGGCGAATACGGGCTTGTTCACGCTGTCGGTCATTCATATTTTTCCTCCACGTGACTGTCACGTTGAATTAAACCGGGCATTACCCCTGCGGGGCCGTTCTGCCGTGCTGCGCATCGAGCCGCTACGCGTCTCGCCCCTTCGGGCGGCGGCCACTAATGCCTCCGGCCTGCGGCCTCCGCGCTTCGCTTGAAAAAAAACCGGGACATGCCCGGTTTACATTATCTCAGTAGAATTATGGCTATCGCGGCACCCACGGCGGCGCCCACAATAGTGCAGCCAGCTGTAATAAAAAGGATCTGACGGGTTAACGTCTCAGCTCTGGACGCCTGCGCGCGGCGGAACTTCGTCAGAAATTCCTCACGCGCCTTAGCATCATCACTAATTGCCAGGCTAATTGAACGCTGGTTTTCTACTAAAGTCCGTTTAAGAGAGTCTGCCGTCTCTCCTAAACTTTCGGTGTCTTTTGCCAGCTTTTCCGAAAGCGCAGAAAGTATCTCAGTCATTTCTTTCTGACTTGCGGTGATTTCCTTCGCGTCACCTAAAAACCAATCCATCAGAACTTCAAATTTATCTGGCTGCTTTTCCATTTTATTCTCCCATTAAAGCCGCATATGCTTTATCGAGATTAGCTTTAACAGGAATTGCCTGTTTCATGTAGGTATAACGGCGGGCCAGTTTTTTGCGCTCGTCAGCATCCGTTGTTTGTTTAGCGCGGGCTTTAAATTCTTCTGGATCTTCAGCGGTCAATGCTTCGAATGAGATACGGTGATACGCGAGATATTCGAAAACTTCACTGTTATAAATAACAGATTTCTTGCTGATTTTGCCAACTTTCGTTCGTTTGACAAATTCAAATACCGGCGCCAGTACATCCTCTACTTCACTATCTGGACTAATGCGGTTTGGAACAAAGATGATTTTATCGCTGCTTACACCTGCCTTACTTAACGTATGTGCTGTTTTCAGGCTTTCATCAATGGCCTTATTATCAGGCGTAACCGGGATTACATACTTATCAAATTCATTCGCGCCACTGTCAAAGCGGGACATTGCCATCAGGAACGCTTCTACGTTTGACGCACCAATATCAATAATCCCGGCATCTTCAAAAACAATATCTTCAATCAACCGTGAAAAGTCATCACCTTTAAAAATGGAAACATTCTCAATCCCCAGATCGGAAGCAGACTGGTTGATAGTTTCAACCGCATAGAATTTTGCTCCAGTCAGACGCGGGGCTAACAGGTAGGATGAAATTAAGGTTTTACCAACGCTGCCACTGTAATTAATTACCGCTACTTTCATAAATCACCTCAGAATTTTTTATTGAACATCTTAGGGTCGAAATCTTCACTGATTTTATTGAAGAACTCTTTATCAATAATGCCGGGACTTTCTTTTTTTTCACTTCCTTGCGGTTCAGGCTCAGGCGGCGTTTGTGTATTGTGCAATACACTTTCCTCTGCACCTTTCTCGCTACCTCCTTTTTGTGTATTGTGCAATACACTATCATCATTGTTCGGCATCCTTTCATGTGTATTGTGCATTCCATTTTTCCGGATTTGCCGCGCTCTATATAGGGACGTATCAAAGCTACGAACGTTCACACCTTCCAGGCCGAAGCGTTCAGAAACTGCCTTATAAATTTCCTCCCTGGAAACTCCCAGTGACAGCATTTCTTCTATTTCCGGCAACATCAACTGAAGTGCCGCCCTGATACTTTTGGGCTTCATAGTACCCTCATTTAGAATGATGTAATTTTGATGTAATTTTGATGTACTTTTGATGTACTTTTGTTGTACTGGCTACCTCATGACCAAAGAATGATGTAATTTTGTTGTACTGTCAACCTTCAAGTGATGTAATTTTGATGTAATTTTGATGTACTTTTGTTGTACTGGTATTCATGCAAGCATGAATACGGAATATTGAACGCTTTTTAGCCAGTTAGTCCTTAACCTACGTAGATCGCCCCTACCAAAAAAGATGATTTTTTATCCCTTAACCTGCTATACACCTAACGCAGCGCGATAAATCACGCTATCATACTGATTTAAAAGATAAAAAAATAAATAGCAACAATATTCGGTAATAATTAGGTATTAAAAACACCCAATAACTCATTGTTTTATAATGAGTTTGCTTTATTACTTTGGTAATACTAAGATTTCAGCTTGTTAGATCCCAATTTTTTGTTTAAAAAATGCACAATGTGAGGACTGAATGCCAATAATAACCGCAAAAGTATCAGATGAACTTTTGGCCTATATAGACCTGGTTTCAGGAGGTAATCGGTCAGATTATCTGCGGCGCTGCATTGAAGCTGGCCCAGGTGATCGGGAGTCCGGGTTGAAAATAGTTGCCGACCGGCTGAGCGACGTAAATCGCAAACTGGATTATCTTTTTGACCGTGCTTCAGATGCGGATTTTGGCCCACTGCGCGATGAGCTGAAGGCAATAACCGAAACGCTATCTGGCGTAAAATTCCCACCGGCAGGACAGATGATGTTGCATGAATCACTCGCTATTGAAACGCTAATCCTCCTGCGCTCGATAGCAGAACCGGGCAAAACCAAAGCGGCAAAAGCAGAGGTTGAACGTAACGGCTACAAAGTCTGGGAACCAAAAAAGGAGCGCTGAAATGGACGATAGAGAAAGAGGCTTAGCATTTTTATTTGCAATTACTTTGCCTCCAGTGATGGTATGGTTTCTAGTTGCAAAATTTACCTACGGTATTGATCCATCCACGGCTAAATACCTGATTCCGTATCTGGTTAAGAATACTTTTTCGCTATGGCCTTTATGGTCAGCTTTAATTGCTGGCTGGTTTATTGGTGTTGGCGGTCTGATCGCTTTTATCATTTATGATAAATCACGCGTGTTTAAAGGCGAAAGATTCAAAAAGATTTATCGTGGTACAGAGCTTGTTCGCGCCAGAACACTCGCTGATAAAACACGCGAAAGAGGTGTCAACCAGTTAACCGTGGCTAATATCCCCATACCTACATACGCTGAGAACTTGCATTTTTCGATTGCCGGTACAACCGGTACTGGTAAAACCACAATTTTCAATGAACTGTTATTTAAGAGCATCATTAGAGGCGGCAAAAATATTGCTTTAGATCCAAATGGGGGCTTCTTAAAGAATTTCTATCGTCCCGGCGATGTTATTTTAAACGCCTATGATAAACGCACTGAAGGCTGGGTGTTTTTCAATGAAATTCGCCGTTCATATGATTACGAGCGCTTAGTGAACTCTATTGTTCAGGAAAGCCCTGATATGGCTACTGAAGAATGGTTCGGCTATGGCCGTCTTATTTTTAGTGAAGTTTCGAAAAAACTTCACAGCCTATATAGCACAGTAACTATGGAAGAAGTTATTCACTGGGCCTGTAACGTTGACCAGAAAAAATTAAAAGAATTTTTAATGGGGACGCCTGCCGAAGCTATTTTTTCCGGGTCTGAAAAAGCAGTTGGAAGCGCGCGATTTGTTCTCAGTAAGAATCTTGCCCCACATTTGAAAATGCCGGAAGGTAATTTTTCCCTGCGTGACTGGCTTGATGATGGAAAGCCGGGAACCCTGTTTATCACCTGGCAGGAAGAAATGAAAAGGTCACTTAATCCGCTAATTTCCTGCTGGCTGGATTCGATTTTTTCTATCGTGCTGGGTATGGGTGAAAAAGAAAGCCGCATTAATGTATTTATTGACGAGCTGGAATCACTCCAGTTTCTGCCAAACCTCAACGATGCACTGACCAAAGGGCGTAAAAGCGGTCTGTGTGTTTATGCTGGCTATCAAACCTATTCTCAGCTGGTTAAGGTTTATGGTCGGGATATGGCTCAGACAATTCTGGCTAACATGCGTTCTAACATCGTGCTGGGCGGCAGCCGTCTCGGTGATGAAACGTTGGATCAAATGTCGCGCTCACTCGGTGAGATAGAAGGCGAAGTTGAGCGTAAAGAATCCGATCCTCAGAAGCCCTGGATTGTCCGTAAACGCCGCGACGTTAAAGTTGTTCGTGCCGTAACGCCTACCGAAATATCAATGTTGCCAAACCTCACCGGCTATCTGGCGTTGCCTGGTGATATGCCCGTCGCTAAGTTCAAGGCTAAACACGTTAAATACCATCGCAAAAACCCTGTTCCTGGCATTGAACTGAGGGAGATCTGATGCTTGATATAACCACGATTACCCGCCAGAACGTCACTAGCGTTGTGGGCTACTACTCTGATGCAAAGGATGATTACTACAGTAAGGATTCATCATTCACGTCCTGGCAGGGAACCGGAGCTGAAGCCCTCGGCTTATCCGGGGACGTTGAATCAGCCCGGTTTAAAGAGCTGCTTGTCGGAGAGATAGATACCTTCACGCATATGCAGCGACACGTGGGTGATGCCAAAAAAGAGCGTCTGGGCTACGACCTGACGTTTTCAGCGCCTAAAGGGGTATCCATGCAGGCGCTGATACACGGCGATAAAACCATTATCGAGGCTCATGAAAAAGCTGTTGCCGCTGCTGTGCGTGAAGCTGAAAAACTCGCGCAGGCCCGGACGACTCGCCAGGGGAAATCAGTAACCCAGAATACCAATAACCTTGTCGTCGCTACTTTTCGCCACGAAACGTCCAGGGCGCTAGATCCTGATTTGCACACCCACGCTTTTGTCATGAACATGACCCAGCGCGAGGACGGCCAGTGGCGCGCGCTCAAAAATGATGAGCTGATGCGTAACAAAATGCACCTGGGCGATGTTTACAAACAGGAGCTGGCGCTGGAGTTGACCAAAGCCGGTTATGAGCTGCGTTACAACAGCAAAAATAACACGTTCGATATGGCCCATTTTTCAGACGAACAGATTCGCGCTTTTTCCCGCCGGTCGGAGCAAATTGAAAAGGGACTCGCTGCAATGGGCCTGACGCGGGAAACCGCCGATGCTCAGACGAAAAGCCGCGTCTCGATGGCGACGCGTGAAAAGAAAACAGAGCA
>NZ_JBMKHQ010000026.1:16599-17302 GCF_049237385.1 Enterobacter cloacae complex sp. IR5412
TGCGCGCAACATGGCCCCGGATTTTACCAGCCCTGAGGTTAAAGCTGACCGGGCTATCCAGTTTGCAGTTAAGTCGCTGTCAGAGCGCGATGCCAGCTTTGAACGCCAGAAGCTGATTCAGATCGCTAATAAGCAGGTGCTGGGCCATGCCACAATGGCCGATGTTGAAAAAGCGTACCTGAAGGCGGTACAGAAGGGCGCCATCATCGAGGGCGAAGCCCGGTATCAATCAACGCTGAAGGTCGGTGCTTCAGTTATGGCCGAAACTCTGACGCGCAAAGAGTGGATCGACTCGCTGACGAATAGCGGGATGCGTGCGGATAAAGCCCGTTTTGCGGTAGATGATGGTATTAAAAACGGCAGGCTTAAAAAGACCAGCCACCGCGTCACTACCGTGGAGGGTATTCGCCTTGAGCGTTCCATTCTGACTATCGAATCACGCGGCCGGGGGCAGATGCCGCGACAGCTGACCGCAGAGATTGCAGGCCAGCTGCTCGCCGGGAAAACCCTCAAGAATGAGCAGATGCGCGCAGTTACAGAAATTGTGACGAGCAAAGATCGTTTTGTGGCCGCACATGGTTACGCCGGTACCGGTAAAAGCTATATGACGATGGCCGCTAAAGAGCTGCTGGAGTCACAAGGGCTGAAGGTCACGGCGCTGGCCCCCTATGGGACACAGAAAAAAGCGCTTGAAGATGATGGA
>NZ_JBMKHQ010000026.1:17349-25111 GCF_049237385.1 Enterobacter cloacae complex sp. IR5412
AAACAGCTGATGGAGGTGATCGAGAAGCATAACGCTCGCGCGGTATTCCTGGGGGATACGTCACAGACGAAAGCGGTAGAAGCCGGTAAGCCTTTTGAGCAGCTGATTAAAGCAGGTATGCAGACCAGCTACATGAAAGACATTCAGCGACAGAAGAATGAAGTTTTGCTTGAGGCGGTTAAGTATGCCGCTGAAGGTAATGCCGCGCGCGCCCTGAAAAATATCACCGGCGTGAACGAACTGAAGGAAGAAGCGCCCCGACTCGCTCAACTTGCCGATCGCTACCTGTCTCTGTCCTCAGAACAACAGGATGCCACCCTGATAATCTCTGGTACGAACGCCTCACGCAAAACCCTCAATGACTACATCCGGGGCAATCTGGGGCTTGCCGGAACCGGCGAAACGTTCACGCTACTTGACCGCGTGGATTCGACACAGGCGGAACGCCGCGACAGCCGTTATTTCAGTAAAGGGCAAATCATTATCCCCGAACAGGATTACAAAAATGGTATGAAGCGGGGCGAGTCTTACCAGGTTCTTGATACCGGGCCGGGCAACAAATTGACGGTTGAAAGCAGCAGCGGTGAGCAGATCGCTTTCAGCCCGCGTACACACACCAAGCTGTCTGTATACCAGGCAGTCAGCGCCGAACTGGCGCCGGGCGATAAGGTCATGGTAACGCGTAACGATAAAACGCTGGACGTTGCCAACGGCGACCGCTTCACGGTGAAAACCGTGGAGGGTGAAAAACTGACGCTTGAGGACAAAAAAGGGCGCACGGTTGAGCTGGACAAAAAACAGGCTTCTTATCTTTCCTATGCTTATGCAACCACCGTCCACAAATCCCAGGGGCTTACCTGTGATCGCGTGTTGTTCAACATAGATACCAAATCGCTTACCACTTCTAAGGACGTTTTTTATGTTGGTATTTCGCGTGCGCGTCATGAGGTGGAAATTTTTACCGACGATAAAAAATCTTTGGCATCGAGCGTGAGCCGCGACAGCCCGAAAACCACGGCCGCAGAAATTGACCGTTTCTTTGGGCTTGAGGCCAGGTTTAAGGATATTGGCCGCGATACCAGTTTAGAAACCCGATCAGCTGAAAAAGGTCTGCCAGAAGCCACGGGGGAAAGCATGGCGTTTAACCAGAAACCCGATGAACATAACATGACAACCGGCACTGATTATCAGCCGGTGAGCAACGCAGAGGACGCCTTTCATCTTAAGCAGAACCCTATGGATGATTCCGTTGGCCTGCGGCGTCATGAAGCACAGCAAAATGATGCAGAACTGGCCCATGATTATGCTGCTGCCGACGATCAGCAGTGGAGCGCGCAGGAGTATGCCGATTACGAGCATTATGCCGAAGCATCAGACTACGACTTTGACAGCAGCATTTACGACGATTACGCCATGCCGCAGACGTCTCAGGCGGAACAGAGCCATACCGGAAAAGAACACACCCATGAGCATGAGCATGAAGAAGGGGGCCATGAAATCTGATGGAGCAGACCGACAAGCGCAAGCAGGATAAACTGAAGTTCGACCGGGTAATTAATCTGGCGCGCAGACTGCCGCAACCGGCGATCCATGACTTACTACGCGCGCTGATACTGCCAATTCAGGCCGATTACTTGCTGGCCGTTGGCACGGAGGGCCAGGACGCGCGCCCGGACATGAACGAGCGCGAGTTCTTCTTCACAAAAATCATCTGGGCGATGGATTACACGCACATGAAATCACTCAGGCTTGCAGCTGAAGATTTTCCCCTGGCGCTTGCGACGGCCAAGATCCTGCCGTGGCCGTGGGGTGAATCAAGCTACCGGAGTGCTTTAGCCGATATAGGAGAGCATAAAAAATATTGGGGCAGCGTGAGCTATGCTGCCATCGCTGGTCCCTTCCCGTCACTTTGAAAACCCGGATACCAGCAGACAAATTTATCCTGCAGTTCGTTATTCAAAACGGCGGTCCGGGTCTGTAACAAATAATGAGCCCCTTTTCTGCTCCACTGCATCTGCTGCTTTTTGGCCATTCGTCTGGCGATCACTTCATTGATCGTGGATTCCACAAACGCGGTTGATACCGGCTCTCCGTACCGACGCATTTCGCCGTAGTTTGGGATCATCATCTTATTATTCCGGATGTAGGTATACATTTCATCCAGATGTTTTTGCAGGGATTTCAGGCTAGGATAGCTGAGTTCAGGGTCATCGCAATACATAACGCAATTATCAATATGTTCCAGCGCAGCGACAACATTGCCATGCCAGAGATATCGTTTAATGCTTTCCAGCAGTGCCAGAACTTTACTCCCCGCCTCTGGATCTGATACCAGCAGTCCCCGGGCATATTGCATGAGCACCGTCAGCCTCATGGTGATATGAAACCAGTCCAGCACATGCGTTGACTCAGGGTACATACCGAACTGGAGGTCCCTGAGATTATCCGCGCCGTCGGACAGAAAAAATATCTGCTGGTTGGCCTGCATTCCCTGCGCTGAAAGGTGGGTCATGAGCCTGCGTTCCGGATGACAGTCATCCTTCTGAACAAAACCGAAGCGGCGGGTGTCAGCAGGCGCACCAACGGAAAAAGACTTCCCGGCAATAATTTCAAAATTACGCTTTTTGTCATCCCGATCGCGAACATAACCACCATCTATACCCACCACAAGCGGTTTTCCTGGCCTGGGCAGGTTCCCCCAGTCGCGGGGGCAGCCGGAAAGAAAACCTGAATGAGCTTCAGCCTCAGCGTCAAGACGCTGCGCCACCTGGCATAAATGATTCCTCACCGTTGAGGCATTCAGGCTGTGGCCCACCGGCAGAATATCTTTCAGCAGACGAGTCGTCATTTCATAGGAGATCATCGAGGCCCAGCGGGTTTCAATATATTTCAGTGCCGGGTGAGAATAATCGCCGGCCCAGTCGCTGAGCAAACTGACTGTCTTTGTATCACTCTCTTCACAACGGCACCGGTACACCCGAAGCCCGGATACCGGAATAACGCCAAACAGCGTCCGGTACCGTATTTTCTGTTTGCCTTTGATTCTGCGCGCAGCAAGGCAGTGAGGGCACCGGATATGGTGTTGAGTATATTCGTCTGCCTGCAGCTGGACCACCGACTGCTGGACCGTATTCAGCAACAGCTTGGATTCTGACACCGATAATCCGATGTCGTTCCGGGTCTCCCCTGATTTCTGGATTGTCATCAGTTCCTCCGTTCGACTGGAGCCTGATTCATCGGTGATGACTATCTGGAGCGTCAGTTGCATCATTGCCTCCTGCTGTGGTGGATGACTATCTCCCGGCTACTGGTTGTTCATCTGGTGACGAAGCTTATAATATGTGGAAACGCCAAGGCCCGCATGGTCGCAGGCGATCCTGAGCCTGACCCCTCTGCTTCTGAGTGCGTCAATTTCCTGGATCTTTTTGATATCGGCGCCGGGGCGCCCTGTTTTTTCACCCCGTGCTTTTTTCGCGGCGATGCCGTCGGCCTGCCTTTCCTTCAGTAAGGCTCGTTCAAACTGGCTGAATGCCGACATCATGTGCAGCTGCAGTTCCTGCATCGGATTGTTTGTGCCGGCGCTGAACGTCAGCTGCTCTTTCAGAAAAATAAGGGTAACGCCCTGGTCACGAAGCCGGGTGGTGACAGCGCACATATCCGACATATTCCGGCAAAGGCGATCGATGGAATGAACCAGAAGCGTATCACCAGGGCGTAATTGCCCCAGGAGTTCCTGTAACCCCGGGCGGTTTGTGTCCTTCGCGCTGGCATGCTCAACACAAATTTTATCAGGCTGAAAACCCGCCTTTGACAATGCCTCTTCCTGACGGGCCGTATTCTGATCGGCCGAGCTTACCCTGATGTAGGCATATTGCACGCAAAACCTCCGGAAGGTCTTTAAACATCATAGAGATTTAAAGAATAATCCATAAACACTGATTTAGGGAGGTTTATAGACATTTTTTCGGGGATCTGAGAGGCATGCTGAAAACGTATACCTTTATAGACATCAGTCAGCGACGACGGCCCAGCCAGATAACTTCAGGCTCCAGTACCGGAGATGCAAGGTCGAGCCTGCTCAGTTGCCGGTTGATTTTGTGGCGGTTGAACCTGACAGCATCCAGGTCGTCAGCAAAAGGGCGGATCTCGCCGACCGTTGTTTCATCATCCGCATTAACGATAGCTTCAAGAAACGCCAGGGTTTTATCGAACTCATCCGCAGCTGTGGCTCCGGGCATACCATGGCCGCTTATACAAAACGGCGCTTTCAGCGTAGAGTTTTCATAAATGGCCTCAACACGAATGTCATGAAGCCAGTGCTCAAAGAAATTGTATTCATAGGTAAAGCGATCGCCAGCATCAAAAGCAAAATCATCAATCACGACCCGGAACGGATTATCGACAAAACCGATGCCTCCTTCGTAGGAGATACCGTAATCTTTGCCATAAATGTGAAATTGATGGAGATGGTCGTCCCCCCAGCCCTGCACTATCTGGAAAATGAAGTGAAGCGCGGCCAGTGACGTGTCGGCAGCAATTCTCAGCCGACGCCAGACCATCGGACTGACTCCATGAACTGCTATTTTGATGACGTAGATCTTCATAGTCAGCAGGTATTGTTATGAAATGATGGTGGTTATTTTAACCCCTGTAGATGGCATCATTCGATGGCTGCCCCGAGGTTTTTCATGCTCTCCGATCTGGATGATGCAATAAATTTGAGCGTGAAGCCCCCGGCGACTGCAGGCCAGCGCCAGTTCATATTCATTCAGCGCCAGAAACTCCAGCCGCTGTGCATCATCGAAATCAGGTAGACCATAGAGCGCTTCCTGCTCGGCGTCCGAAAGAATACTGAGGAGCTTATTTTTAGTAGGCATCTCTGATCCTTATGCCTATTTAAACGCGCTTGTCACATTATCATTAACATAGAACCTTTACGTGTCATAATTTAAATTACGGGTAATGTGACTACCGTTGACAGATTATGGTACCCAAATCAGAATGTCACATAATCGAACGTATATGTGACAGAGGAAATATGTTCATCGGATATATTCGGATGTCAAAAGCGGATGGTTCGCAGACGAATGATTTACAACGTGATGCACTGATCGCCGCAGGTGTTGATGCCGCACATTTTTATGAGGACCGGGCATCGGGCAAACGAGAAGAGCGTCCTGGACTTACAGCCTGTCTGAAAGCACTACGACCCGGAGACACGCTGGTCGTATGGAAGCTGGACCGCCTCGGTCGTGATCTTCGTCATCTCATTAATACAGTGCACGACCTGACCGCGAGGGGGACCGGTCTGAAAGTGCTGACCGGTCACGGGGCGACTATCGACACAACAACGGCCGCTGGCAAGCTTGTCTTCGGTATCTTTGCCGCACTGGCGGAGTTTGAGCGCGAACTGATTGCTGAAAGAACGACTGCAGGTCTGGCATCAGCAAGAGCCCGTGGGCGGAACGGCGGCCGACCTTATAAAATGACGCCAGTCAAACTGCGACTGGCAATGGCATCAATGGGACAATCAGAAACAAAGGTCAGTACGCTATGCCAGGAACTTGGGATAACCCGGCAAACTTTGTACAGGCATATTTCCCCTGTTGGTCAACTGCGGGCGGACGGGATCAAGCTGTTCAACCGTGGATAATTTGAACGGACGGAAAAATCTGGGGTTCCGGCGTAGTACCCCTATCACCTCCACATTTTTGCAACAGTGCCTTATAAATGGCAGCCTTATGTTTACTTGCCAAGATGGGCTACCATATGATGTTTTATACTGAGCAATATTAATATTATCTTTAATGGAAAAATTAAGCCCACTAAGTGACCCACTGCTATATGGCTCTATTGTGAAGACGCCTGAGGGTAAAAATTTATACATGGTTGTCCCTATGTCTATTATTGCAAGGTTGACAATATTATTCGTTTTATAAATTTGAGCGTTTAAAATCACACATCAAAGCAATTAGTCAGGATAAACAACAATACCCAGTGCTTCGAGAATCAGTTCTTGCTGCCAGGCTGCAATTTTGATACCTGATGTATCGACTTTGCGGGGATCTAAACCGTCGAGTTCGGCGTGGCATAAATTGGCACCCTGTAGGCTAAATTGCCCCCAGACATCTTCGGAAAAAACACCTCGACTTAAGTCTGACTCTTTCAGTGATGCACCCGCTAGGTTCGTTCCTATCCAGCGATTTTCAAACAACTCACATTTTTCTAAACAAACCCTCTCCATATTGGCATAGGAAAGATTACATCCAGAAATAAATGCTGAGCAAAAGTACATACGATTACTCACTTGATGGGCAAAGTTTGTTCGGGAAAAGTTGGCACCTTTTAAATCACACGCACGGAACTCTATACCGTAGCAATTGGCATTACTGAAGTTTGCCATCGCAAGTTGGCATTGTTGGAAACTTGCATCACGAAGATCTGCGACATCAAAGTGGCAGCCTTCGATATCACCCTGTTCAATGAACTTGCAGTTGACGAATGTCGTATCACGCAAGTTAGCACGTCGAAAGTCGCTGCGAATGAATGTGCAAGCGGTGAAGGTGAGATCACTTAAGTCTTTATGTGAAAAGTTGTGGTGCCGATATGTATGATTGTAGGTTTCCATGAGTACTCCTTGTTGAAAGGAGGGCTAGACTACCATTATACATATGCCAAGACATTAAAATAAAAGCCTGTTACATCAACACATTACAACCCCTCAATTTACCTGTTTTAAGTGGTCAAATTGGCGCGTAGAGCGCCTATCGCTCTTGCATTGGCACGCGGCCCTGTTGAAAAAAGTTATTCGCTTTAGATAGGGTTAGGAGAGCCGTGCTTCGCCGGTAAAAAATCGGACTATCCGACGCAGGGCGGACTCATCGGCGGAGAAGCAAACTTTGACTATATCTCCCTACACTTGGAAGAGGGCTAGACTGGCCCCATAGATCACCAGACACTTCGACTCTCTTAAAATAAGAGGTAGTCTTGGAACTATGTTTAATACCAGTCAGAACGATAAGATGGTTGGAGTGTTATCAGGACCTGAGCGGCGTCGGCGTCGTACACCGCAGGAAAAAATTGCCATTATTCAGCAGACTATGGAGCCCGGTATGACCGTGTCTCATGTCGCGCGCCTGCATGGCATCAATGCAAACCAGATATTCAAATGGCGCAAGCAATATTAAGACGGTTCACTGACGGCTGTTGCATCGGGCGAGGAAGTGGTGCCGGCCTCCGAACTCGCTGCCGCCAATAAGCAAATTCGCGAACTCCAGCGCCTTCTGGGCAAAAAGACGATGGAAGCCGAGATACTCAAAGAGGCCGTGGAGTTCGGCCGGGCAAAAAAATGGATTGCGCATGCGCCCTCGTTGCCTGGGAACGACGAATAAGCGACGTTTGCAGAAGTCTTGGCGTGTCGCGTGCGCAGTTGAGCATTCGGGTTCACCGGCCATCTGACTGACAGGATCGCAGACGGCAGCCCCGTTCTGACGATACCACCGTATTGTCCCGGATAAACATGGCGGTGGCTGACCTGCCGACGTATGGTTATCGCCGTGTGTGGGCGCTGCTGCGACGGGAGTCGGAGCGGGACGGCCTGCCTGTGGTTAATGCAAAGCGGGTGTATCGCATTATGAGAACGCATAATCTGCTTCGGCACTGTTGCAAAGTTAGCGATGAGGCAGCCTTTTGTCTTATTCAAAGGCCTTACATTTCAAAAACTCTGCTTACCAGGCGCATTTCGCCCAGGGGATCACCATAA
>NZ_JBMKHQ010000027.1:0-811 GCF_049237385.1 Enterobacter cloacae complex sp. IR5412
ATAGTCGAGATTGGTGCAGATCACTTCTGATATTGAACTGTCAGGAGCTGGCTGCACAACAGCCATTACGCCCAATCAACTGGTGCAGTCGTCTTCTGAAAATGACACTGTTTGTATATAATCATGAAAAAATGGTGAGTAGAGTTTCAGGGTAACAGGGGATGCTTATGTCGGTTTTCCACAACTGGCTACTTGAGATCGCATGTGAGAATTACTTCGTCTACATCAAACGCCTTTCCGCCAACGATACCGGCGCAACAGGTGGTCACCAGGTAGGGCTTTATATCCCTTCAGGTATCGTTGAAAAACTCTTTCCGTCTATCAACCATACCCGTGAACTGAACCCTTCGGTTTTTCTCACCGCACATGTGTCATCGCATGATTGCCCTGACAGCGAAGCCAGGGCAATTTATTATAACAGCCGTCATTTTGGTAAAACCCGGAATGAAAAAAGGATTACCCGCTGGGGTAGAGGCAGCCCACTTCAGGATCCTGAAAATACAGGGGCTCTGACGCTCCTGGCTTTCAAGCTTGATGAGCAAGGGGGGGACTGTAAGGAAGTAAATATTTGGGTATGCGCCAGCACTGATGAAGAGGACGTCATTGAGACCGCTATTGGTGAAGTTATACCCGGAGCGCTTATATCCGGCCCCGCAGGACAGATTCTAGGCGGACTATCTCTACAGCAAGCGCCAGTAAATCATAAATATATTCTACCTGAAGACTGGCACCTGCGCTTTCCGTCGGGAAGTGAAATTATTCAGTATGCAGCCAGCCATTATGTGAAAAATTCCCTTGATCCGGATGAGCA
>NZ_JBMKHQ010000027.1:864-17382 GCF_049237385.1 Enterobacter cloacae complex sp. IR5412
GCTGGCCAATTCTGTCAGCAATCGCCGTAAATCCAGAGCCGGGAAGTCGCTGGAACTGCACCTGGAGCATCTATTCATTGAGCACGGCCTGCGACACTTTGCGACGCAGGCCATCACAGAAGGTAATAAAAAACCCGATTTCCTTTTCCCTTCCGCAGGGGCTTACCACGATACTGAGTTTCCCGTAGAAAATCTGCGCATGCTGGCAGTCAAGACTACCTGTAAGGATCGCTGGCGTCAGATACTGAATGAGGCCGATAAAATTCATCAGGTGCATCTGTTTACACTCCAGGAGGGAGTTTCTCTGGCTCAATATCGGGAGATGCGGGAGTCGGGTGTCAGATTGGTCGTGCCATCATCTCTGCACAAAAAATACCCGGAGGCGGTGAGAGCTGAGCTAATGACGCTAGGTGCGTTTATTGCTGAGCTGACAGGGCTTTACGCAGATATTCCATAGATTATCTCCCGGCATAAATACCGGGAGGAGCGATCAGATTCGTTCAACCTTGCACGAATCGGCATTAACCGCTTTCAGGATATAAGGTTCAAGCAGTTTGGCTACGGCTTCAAACACGGGCACCACTACGGAGTTACCGAACTGCCTGTACGACTGAGTGTCTGACACAGGAATGCGAAAAGGCCTGCCATCTACTTTTTCAAAACCCATAAGGCGCGCGCACTCTCGCGGAGTCAGCCTGCGGGGCCGATGCGCCTGATTTTCTTCGTTCGCGAAGTCTGTTTCACCTGTGGCCATATCCCAGCCACGGTCTATCAGAATTTCAGACCCGTCTTTGTGATAGCGAGCAGAAAGCGTACGGGCAATGCTTTCTTTATTTTCAGGATTAACGAGGCCAAAACCGAATCCGTTACCCTTAGCTGCGTGCTTTTTGGCGTAGTTATAGAGATACTCCCAGAGTTTCGGCGTCAGTATATATTTGCTGTCAACCACGGGTTCCAGCAGTTCGCCAAATGACGGACGCTGTTCCGGATAAAAACGACTAATATCGCGCAGGGTAAAGCCCTGGTGAATGTTCAGATCACGGCGGAAACCGACCAAAACGATACGTTCTCGGTGCTGAGGTAAAAAGTGCTTTCCGTCGATAACTTTAGGATCGTTTTTGCCCATCTCAGCTGCATCCGCAACTTCATAGCCCAGTTCGTCGAGGGTATCCATGATGACTTTAAAGGTTTTACCCTTGTCATGGCTCTTCAGGTTTTTAACGTTTTCAAGAACAAAGATGGCAGGTTTTTTTGCGCGGATAATACGCGCCACATCGAAGAAAAGCGTTCCCTGAGCCTCACATTCGAAACCATGCGCGCGCCCGAGCGAGTTTTTCTTGCTTACGCCCGCAAGGCTAAACGGTTGACAGGGGAAACCTGCTAGAAGTACATCATGATCCGGCACATGCTCATTAATGTAAGCATAGGCATCGTTTTCAGGTACTTCAGGTTTATCACTGAGCGTGACTTCACGAATATCGAGATTGAAAGTGTGTTCCTGAGCATCGTTAAACCAGTTAGCTTTATATGTGCGCACAGCCTCTTTATTCCATTCACTGGTAAAAACGCACTGGCCACCGATGGTTTCGAAGCCCTTCCGTATACCTCCAATCCCAGCAAACAGGTCAATAAACCGGAAGGCATAGTCAGGGTGATGTGCAGGCGCTTCCGGAAGCATTTTTCGTAGAAGTTCCTCTTCGGCTAACGTCAGCGTCTTAGGTGAGCACTTACCATTAATCCAGCGATTAAGAGTCTCGCGACTCCACTCATTTTTACCAACTTTTCTAAGCAGTTCAGCCACGTACTTCTGGTCATAGATTTCCAGCACCTGCCCGAGCAGCTTTTTATCATTTTCCTGTCGCAGTTGTTCTTCCGCTTCTGCTTTCTCAAGCAGATCCTGCGCCAGTAATTCAAATTCAGACATATTGCCTCCATTGGGTCTTATGGGTGAAACTGTATCACTCATTTGACCCAGATTGAATGTTTTTATCTGGATATTTAAACAGGTTTATTGTTAGGTAACGCACGTTGGCCACGCTGGAGCGTCTTCTGGGCCTGCTGTCGGCCTTTGAGGTCGTGGTATGGATGACGGATGGCTGGCCGCTGTATGAACCCCGCCTGAAGGGAAAGCTGCACGTTATCAGCAAGCGTTACACTCAGCGCATTGAGCGACATAACCTGAATCTGAGACAACATCTGGCAAGGCTGGGACGGAAGTCACTGTCGTTCTCAAAATCGGTGGAGCTGCATGACAAGGTCATCGGGCATTATCTGAACATAAAACACTATCAGTAAGTTGGAGTCATTACCGGTTCTCTTTGTCTTTTAGTGATTCTATAAACCTCATTACGTCTGAATATAAAAATCTATTATTTGATTTATGTGGCTCATGAGGTTGTGGGATGGTCTTGTTTTTGAATGTGCCAGTTTTCTTAATGGCAAAGATTAACTCACCTTCTGTTATTCCTAACATTTCAGCAAATGTTTTTGCTTCTATAGTTACTGACTTCATTTAATTAACTCTCATGGTATCGATTTTCTTTACCGGCATCTTTAACAATGGTGCTCGTTTCTAGTGTTGCTGCGGTACGCTTCATCATCGTCTGCGGGGCGGTTGCGATAGTGAAGGAGCTGCCGGGCGTGAGCAAATCTATCAGGCGCTGGCCGCTGATAATCTCCATCCGTTCACTGGCAATACTGACAGATTTTGAACCTGCGCCGGTTTTCCCGGTATGGCAAAACAGACCGCGACAGTTATGACGTTTAAGCAACTTCTCGAACTCCTGTACGTGCTGTAAAGCAATATGGCCGCGATAGCGTTTAGCCTGAATAAGATAGCGATATTTTCCTATTATTACCTGGCCGTCAATGCCTCCATCGCCGGTATAGCGTTTGTTTCTGATGGTTCTGAAGCCATGCGCTTCAAATCCTTCCAGCAACAGTTCTTCAAACACAAAAGGATCAATTTTCCTCAGGTAGTTAATTTTTTGTGGGAAGCCCGGCAACGTCTTTATGCGCTCCAGCACCCGCCGCGCACTTTGCTGCTTCCTTTTGTGTCGCCTGTGCCGTACTGAACGCCGGAAGAATACAACGGCAAGCAGTGCGATGGCGCTGCAAGCCCATAGAATAAGGTTTTCTGTAGTGGGGAAGGGGATCATGGTCATAGTGGGCTTTCTGAGGGTAAAGAAAAGGGCGGTTAAACCGCCCTGGTGTTTAGCGACGGCTGTATACCTGCCACGAAGCGCTGCCTGACTGATTCTGGCAAATCCGCCCGTAAAGTACGGTGCCGGTCGAGTAGCGGGCGCCATTCAGATAGCAATAGCCGCTGGATTGCAGCAGTTCGTTGCGCAGCTTTTCTTCCTGCTTTGATAGCCGGGACTCCGCAGACTGCAAACGAACGGATAATTCGTTAATCTGGCGTTGCTGGTTATTCAGCTGGCTCTGCATCGCATTACCTTTATCCTGGCTGACGCAACCAGTTAAGAGAGCTGTACAGGCTAATGCACTTAATATTATTTTTTTCACGTTGGCTCCTTAAATTGAGATTATTCCTAGTTCGCCTATAAGCGAACTTTCCCGTATTTACTTATGATCTGGCTTATCATCGACTGGTTACTTCCACCTTCGCCATTATCCGGGCATTCATTAAGAAAAGCCTTCCTGGCATCCTTCGTGTGGTTGGGTAAAAAGCCGTGCTTGTTCTTTTTAACGATATTGAAGAAAGCAGCTTCAGCACTGTTACACTCGCTTCCGCCGCTATCGCCGGTGAGCTTGCCCGCCATGCACATAATAACTTTGCAGGGATCTTCAGCATGGCTGGCAGGAATATAAAGCAGACTACCAGCTGCTATCAGAGGTATTAAGAGTTTCTTCATTGTTTTGTCCTTAACAGTTTGTTCAGATATACACTCGCCAGAATGTTGATAACGGTAAGCAATATTAATAATAACGCTGCGTTATAAATAGATTTGTAACCTATATCGCCTGCAATATATTCGACAACAAAAACGAAAATCGTTAAAATTGTGTAAAACTTGATTAACTTTCCTGTAATTTTCTTAACAATATAAGCAACTGAATAAGAGCCGGATTTGATGATGCTGGCGAGTAACCTGATCGCATGGACACGAAATTTTCTAAAAATGGGCGGAATGGAAGATGCCTTTTTCTTCCTTCTGCTTTTTTGCCTTTCCGCAAAATCAATAAGTTCGCCCATTTTTATACCCTCCGGTTATATCTTCAGATCATCAAGTGATAAACCACTATCAAGCAGCTCTTTGAGCCATGTGGGTCGGCGGCCAGTCCCGGACCAGGTATTTTCTGCGTTCCTGGGGTCGCGGTATTTTGCTGGTCTATGTTCTCTGGGGTTGGCTACGCCCTGCATCTTCATGGCTTCCAGGCTAATGCCAGCGTCCAATTTTGCAGTTAGCCAGGCCGGGCGCTTCCCTATACCAGTCCACGTATTAAAAGGGTTATCCGGGTCACGATACACGGGTTCGCCTTTTGGTCGTTTTTCTGATTTCAGGGGAACCAGCATCACCTTCCTTCCTTCAGCGGTTTTCTTTTCGTTTCTTCTTGACACGATCTCATTAGCCCTTATCATAAACAAAAGTCGTCGAAATTACAATTACGCGGTGAAACATAAATGAGTAAACATCCAAAACTCCTGGTTCTCGCTCTGGCCTGCCTTGCTTGTGCTGGCCGTGCCAGTGCTGCGCCTGCCTCCGATGAAGTTGCCAGGCTTGCGCAGAGATGTGCGCCTGATGTTTCACCCTTAACGATGGCGTACATCGTCGGCCATGAGTCCTCAAATGGGCCGTACAGGATCAATATTAACGGTAGTATTCAGTTAAAACAGCAACCGCGTACTGAAGCTGAGGCCGTCAGCGTTGCGAAAGTTCTGCTGAAGGATAATAAAAGTTTTGATATGGGCCTTGCACAAATTAACTCAAATAATTTAGTGGGCCTGGGTCTTTCGGTTGACGATATTTTCAAACCCTGCATCAACCTGCGGGCGAGCCAGACCATCCTTAAAGCCTGTTATGATAGCGCCCTGAAATCCTACCCAGCCGGGCAGGTTGCGCTGAGACACGCGCTTTCCTGCTACAACACCGGCTCACTCACAAACGGGATTTCTAACGGGTATGTCACGAAAGTTATCAACGTGGCGCGTCAATCAACTGATTTGAAAATCCCTACGCTGCTACCTGACGGCCAGACCAGTGAGGACAGCACCGCGACTGAGCCTCAGCAGGCAAAAAGTACGGCGCCGCAGTATGACGGTGAACAAGATGTTTTTGGTTCGGGTGATGGCGATGCCTTCAGCCGAAATAATACGGATGCCTTTTTAACCAGACAGGAAACAGCGAAGGGGGAATGAGGTTATGGATGGAACGTTTGTACCTTGTATTGCAATCACAGATCCTGGAGCTATTTGAAGCAGGAAAAGTGAAGGAGGTAACGATAGAACGGGTTTCATTAAAGAAGTGGTATCCCGTTTTTCAGATAGACGATGAACAGCTGGGCCAGATCGCATGTTCCATTAGGGTTAACAAAGAGCATGAGCTACGAACCTGGGCTGATTTAAGGCTACTGGCAGAGTTTTTGAAAGATAAGTGTGGCGTTGAAGAATGCCGGTTAAATCTGCAATCAACAGAAGATAGTGAGTAAGGAGAAAGTATGACCACGTTGTTTAAGAAGTATGGCCCTGCGGTAGTTATGGGCGTTTTGTCCATTGCCCTGCCGCAAATTGCGCTGGCCGCTGGCACCGATACTGGTGAATCAACCGCTACATCAATCCAGACGTGGTTGAGCACATGGATTCCAATTGGTTGTGCTATTGCGATCATGGTTAGTTGCTTTATGTGGATGCTTCACGTAATCCCAGCCAGCTTTATTCCTCGTATCGTAATCTCGCTGATTGGTATTGGTTCTGCATCATTTCTGGTTTCCCTGACGGGCGTAGGAAGCTGAACAACGCGAAAAGGGGGGACTTTTGTCCCCCAAAGTGAGGACTACAAAGATGTTCGTTGACGGGAAAAGACCGCTTTTCAAAGGTGCGACTCGCTTACCTCGCGCGCTGGGTGTACCACGTAATGTAGCTATGATGATATTCATGATTTCTGCCTCGCTTTTTATGATTATTCATATGTGGGCGATTCTGGTGTTCGTCTTTTTGTGGATTCCTTCAGCTGCATTAACAAAATATGACGACCGCATGTTTCGAATTATGGGCCTGTGGTTGAAAACCAAATTCAGTAATTGGTTTGATTCTCCGTTTAAGCAGTGGGGAGGATCGTCTTATTCCTCTGTTGACTACAAACGTAAGGGTTTAAAATAATGAGAGCTGCCACCGCTACGAAGCCAAAAAAAATTGATGCCTACCGTAAGGAGCCATCAGTAAATAAAAAGTATTTGCCCTATTCTTATCACCTCAATGATTACGTGATTTCGATGGAAAACGGCGATCTGATGGCTTTTTTCAAGCTGGATGGCCGCACACATGACTGCGCATCAGATCGGGAACTGGTCACCTGGCATAAAGACCTTAATACGCTGGTCAAGAGCTTCGGAACAGACCATGTAGAGCTGTGGACGCATGAATATCACCATGAGGCTAAAGAGTACCCGGATGGTGAGTATGACCATTTTTTCCCTGCTTATGTTGATCAATATAACCGTAAGCTGCACGGTGATTCCAAGCAGCTGATTAATGACCTTTATCTGACCGTTATTTACAAACAGGTAGGGGATAAAACACAGAAGTTTCTGGCGAAATTTGAAAAGCCGACTCGTGACGAAATTCAGCAAATGCAGAATGAGGCGCTTGAAGGTCTGGAAGATATTTCTGAACAAATCCTGGAAGCAATGAAGCCGTATGGCATTCAGCAGTTGGGTATCTATTATCGTGACAAACGCGGTGTTGAAATTCCTGCGCCTGATAAAAAAGAACGTGAAGAACTTGCTGAAGTCGATGAATCAGACATTTTTGACGAAGCCATTGTTATCGAACGCAACGAGCCTGAACCTTCGCAGGCTCACGCTTATTCAAAAGCGCTGGAGTTCCTTTATTTCCTCGCAAATATGGAATGGGCCATCGTGCCTGTTTGCCGTGATCGTATCCGTGAGTACATCATGGACAACCGCCCTGTTAGCTCCCTGTGGGGGGATGTTGTCCAGATCAGAACGGTAGATCACAACTTCTATACCACCGGCATTGAATTTCGTGAATACGAAGAAGATACAGAGCCAGGCCAGCTTAACATGCTTAAAGAAGCCGATTTTGAATACCTTCTGACGCAGAGTTTTTCTTGCCTCTCTGAATCTTCAGCTAAAACGTTTCTGACGCATCAGGAAAAATCTTTGCAGGAAACGCGCGACCGTGCGCAAAGCCAGCTGGCACAGCTTGGTACTGCGCTCGATATGCTGACGTCCAGAGAGTTCGTGATGGGCTACCATCATGGAACCGTGCATGTCTGGGATAATGACCAAAACGCGGTACAGCGCAAAGCGCGTCGTGTGAAGGTTATGCTAACCGGCTGTGGCGTGGTTGGCGGGACTATCAGCCTGGCCTCTGAGGCTGCATATTATGCGAGACTGCCTGGCAACCAGAAATGGGCGCCGCGCCCGGTTCCGATAAACTCATGGAACTTCCTGCACTTCAGCCCGTTCCACAATTTTATGCGTGGCAAGCCTGACAATAACCCGTGGGGGCCAGCGCTGACCATGTTCCGCACGATCAGCGGTACGCCACTCTATTTTAATTTCCATGTGACCCCGCTTGAAGAACTTTCCTACGGTAAACGCCCGCTGGGCCATGCGTTAATAACGGGTATGTCGGGGGAAGGTAAAACCACGCTGCTTAACTTCCTGCTGGCGCAGTCAATGAAGTACAACCCGCGGCTTTTTGTTTATGACCGTGACCGCGGTATGGAGCCGTTCATTCGAAGCGTTGGTGGCTACTATAAAGTTCTGCAACAGGGTATGCCGTCCGGGTTTGCCCCGCTTCAGATTGAACCGACCAAACGCAATATTGCCCTCATTAAAAACCTGTTCCGCATTTGTGTGGAAACCACCAATAACGGGCCTATCAGCGCAACGATGGCTACCGAACTGGCTGAAGGCGTTGATGCGGTTATGGGGGAAGGCTCACTTATTCCACGCGAGGCGCGCACCGTTACTATCCTGGACGGGTACGTGAATGAAGTTGTGGAAAATGGCGTATCACTGAAAGGGCTGCTGCGCGAATGGACGCGCGAAGGCCAGTATGGCTGGCTGTTTGACAATGATAAAGACAGCCTGGATCTCAGCGCGAATGATATTTTTGGCTTCGATTTATCCGAGTTTATCGCAGCCAAAGAGGAAGTATCCAGCCCGGCCCGTACTCCGCTCATGATGTACCTTCTGTACCGGGTACGTGACTCCATCGACGGCAAACGCCGCGTCATTCAGTGCTTTGACGAGTTCCACGCCTACCTTGACGATCCGGTTATCGAGCGTGAAGTTAAGCGTGGTATCAAAACTGACCGTAAGAAAGACGCTATCTATGTGTTTGCCACGCAGGAGCCGAACGATGCGCTGTCCAGCCGTATTGGCCGCACGATCATGTCGCAGACCGTCACAAAAATCTGCCTGCGCGATCCGGAAGCTATCCGAGAGGATTATGCCTTCCTTACTGATGCTGAATACGACGCGCTGATGTCGATTACCGAACACTCCAGACAGTTCCTGGTTAAACAAGGGCAACAGTCTGCGATTGCTTCTTTCAATCTCTACCCTCGCAACAGCGACGATATTGATGCAGATATTAAGACAATGGACAACGTTCTTAGCGTGTTGTCCGGTGAACCACAAAACGCCGAAATTGCGCATGAGCTGGTTGAACGGCTCGGTAATGACCCTGAAGTATGGCTCAAAGAATACTGGCGCCTGACGGCTTAACAACGAGGCAAAACACCATGAAAAAAACACTGACGGCAGTATTGCTGACCACCGGCCTGATTCTGGGAGGCGCGCAAAGCGCTTCCGCAGGCATCATCGTGACCAACCCTACTGAGCTGGCTAAACAGGTCGAGCAGCTTCAGCAAATGGCGCAGCAGCTGGAGCAGCTTAAAAGCCAGCTGCAAACGCAGAAAAATATGTATGAGTCGATGGCAAAGACAACCAACCTGGGCGATCTGCTGGGGACGTCTACCAGCACGCTGGCAAATAATTTGCCGGACAACTGGAAGGAGATCTACAGCGACGCCATGAACTCCAGTTCTTCCGTCACGCCTTCAGTTAACAGCATGATGGGCCAGTTTAATGCGGAAGTTGACGACATGACGCCCAGCGAAGCAATTACCTACATGAACAAAAAGCTGGCTGAAAAAGGCGCTTATGACCGCGTTATGGCAGAAAAAGCCTACAACAACCAGATGCAGGAACTAACCGATATGCAGGAGCTGACGGAGCAGATTAAAACGACTCCAGACCTGAAATCGATTGCTGACTTACAGGCCCGTATCCAGACGTCACAGGGTGCTATTCAGGGTGAGCAGGCGAAGCTGAATCTGATGAACATGTTGCAGCAGTCACAGGACAAGCTATTACGTGCGCAGAAAGAACGTGCCACCCACAATTTTGTTTTTGGAACCGGCGGGGACGTTACCGCGTCACCTTCAATTAACTGAGGTAATTATGAAAAAACTACTGCTTGTTATCCCTTTCCTCCTGGTGGCCTGCGATGCCTCGCATGACGTGGAGTGGTACAAAAAACATGAGAAAGAGCGCAAGGCAACAATTCAGGAATGCAAGAAAGACGCGGATGAACTTCAGAAACCTGATTGCAAAAACGCGCGCGAAGCCGATCGTCAGCTGTTTGTGTTCGGCAAAAAAGACGGCGAAATCAATTCACCGAAAATTTAGGAGTAAGGAGGCAATATGGCATTCACCCTAGTCGCAGACATTTTCGCAAAAGTAGACGGGGCGATTACGTCAATGGTGAGCGCCAATGTTGCCACCATTATCTCTGATGTAACGCCTCTGATTGCCACCTGTCTGACAATCAAGCTGATGGTTCAGGGGATGTACTCAGCGTTTAATCCGGGGGCGGGCGACAGCCTGAGTTCGCTGATTAAAGAGTATCTTTCCATAGCCCTTATCCTGAGCTTTGCAACGGCGGGCGGCTGGTATCAACAGGAACTGGTCAACGTGGCGCTTCACCTGCCGGATGATTTTGCCGGGATACTGTCTGCCCCTAATAAAGTCGGTGCAAGTGGCGTACCGGCGATTATTGATAGCGGTATTGAAAAAGGTATCAAGATCGTCAACACCGCATGGGAAGCCGCAGACGTGTTTTCATCGAGCGGCCTGGCCGCGTATGCCATTGGCGGCATTATGATGATTGCTACCGTTGTGCTGGGCGGCCTCGGTGCGGGCTTTGTGATCATGGCTAAGATCCTTCTGGCCGTTACGCTTTGTTTTGGCCCGATTGCAATCTTCTGCCTGCTGTGGGGAGCGACAAAAAACATCTTTGCTCGCTGGCTGGCGTCGGTCATTAACTATGGCCTTGTCGTCGTCATTCTTGCGCTCGTGTTTGGTTTCATCATGCAGATGTTCGACAACCTCCTGTCCTCGATGAACTCTGATGCCGCTTACTCATCAATCACTGGTTCTATCTCCGCCTTATTACTGACGGTCATTTCCGTTTTCGTTCTGTTCCAGATTCCGCAAATTGCCGCCAGCTGGGGTAGCGGTATCAGCGCCGGAGTTGCTGACGCCGCACGCTCTACGGGTTCTTCCATGCAGGCGCTTGGCAATATGGGCAGCCACGGCATGTTTGGCGGTAATGCGTTCAGAGGCGGTAACAGTGGCGGCGGCCAGCAATCGGCAGGTGGAGGAAGTGGCAGCAACAGCGGAGGAAGCAGTGGTTCTAATTTAAGTGGTAAGGCAAGGGGCAGTCGCGGGAAGAAGGCTGCATAAAATTAAAACAAAAGTCGTTGAAATTGCAATTTCGGCGACTTATTATAATTAGTACGTTCAACAACCGATAATGGATGCCGTAATGCGCAGCTTATTGCTTATGGGAGTTCTTCTGATTAGCGCCTGTTCCAGCGGGCATAAACCGCCACCGGAGCCGGACTGGAGCAACACCGTTCCAGTAAACAAAACAATCCCGGTTGATACGCAAGGTGGTGCAAATGAAAGCTAATAAAAAAACAGGGCTTACACGTGAAGCCATTAAAGAGTTCAACGAAAGCCGTAAAGGGCTTGAAGTTGATCTGATGGATGAAGTGCTGAAGTCCCGGCGTACCGCCTGGATGGTTGCCACCGGTTCAGCGGTGGTAACTGTTTTTGCACTCTCTTTAGTTGGTTACGTGGTGCATAAGTACAGCCAGCCAATCCCCGCACATCTGCTAACGCTCAACGAGGCCACTCACGAAGTACAGCAGGTCAAGCTGACCCGCGACCAGACCTCTTATGGTGACGAAATTGATAAGTTCTGGCTGACACAATATGTCATTCACCGTGAGAGCTATGACTTCTATTCAGTTCAGGTCGACTATACGGCCGTTGGCTTAATGTCCACGCCGAACGTGGCAGAGTCTTACCAGAGCAAGTTCAAGGGCCGCAACGGTCTTGATAAGGTTCTGGGCGACAGTGAAACGACCCGCGTGAAGATTAACTCTGTGATCCTCGATAAACCGCACGGCGTAGCAACGATACGCTTTACTACGGTTCGCCGCGTGCGCAGCAATCCCGTTGATGATCAGCCGCAGCGCTGGATTGCCATTATGGGGTATGAATATAAATCGCTGGCGATGAATGCTGAGCAGCGTTATGTCAACCCGCTGGGTTTCCGCGTGACGAGTTATCGCGTCAACCCTGAAGTTAACTGAGGGCTGCCCCATGAAAAAACTACTTCTTTCAGCAGTCGTTTTGTCAGTCCTGGGAGGCGCGGCCACTAACGTTATGGCGCTTGAGGTTGGCCGCAATTCTCCTTATGACTATCGCATTAAAAGCGTTGTTTATAACCCTGTTAATGTGGTCAAAATTGACGCTATCGCCGGTGTGGCTACCCACATTGTTGTCGCGCCTGACGAAACCTATATCACTCATGCTTTTGGCGATTCTGAAAGCTGGACGTTTGCGCACAAAATGAACCATTTTTTTGTGAAGCCGAAACAGGCCATGAGTGATACCAACCTGGTGATCGTCACCGATAAGCGCACCTATAACATCGTCCTCCATTTCATCGGTGAAGAAACGAAGAAAAATGCAGACGGTACGGTATCAAAATCCTTTATTGAAACGCCGTGGGCTGTGCGCCAGGCCGTTCTTCAGCTGACCTATGAATATCCGTTTGAGCAGCAGGAAAAAGCCAAAAGCGCGGCTGATAAAAAACGCATTACGCAGAAGCTGAAGCAGACGGCTTTTGCGGGGGCGAAGAACTATCAGTACGTAATGAGCGAACAGCCTGAAATGCGCAGCATCCAGCCGGTTCACGTCTGGGATAACTACCGCTTTACCCGGTTTGAGTTTCCGGCCAATGCGGAGTTACCGCAGGTCTACATGATCTCGGCCAGTGGCAAAGAAACGCTGCCTAACTCTCATGTTGTGGGTGAGAACCGCAACATCATCGAGGTGGAAACCGTCGCTAAAGAGTGGCGTATTCGTCTGGGCGATAAAGTCGTTGGCGTTCGTAATAATAATTTCGCACCGGGCGCCGGTGCGGTAGCAACCGGTACGGCTTCCCCGGATGTGCGCAGGGTTCAAATTGGGGAGGATAACTGATGGCCCGTAAAAGTGTCGATGTAGATCAGGAACTCGATGAAAACACCGGAGACGGTGAATTTGAAAGCGAGCGTGGCGGATTTAAAGGCAGTAACCGCCGTTCGGCTCCTGGTATGAAAGCCTTTGTCATACTGATGGCGCTGCTTGCTTTGGTATTCATCGGGATTACGGTCATGGGTAAAATTCGCACCCCGGCTAAAGCTGAAGCTGATAAAGACGGTGGTAAAGCGCAACAGGCCAATACACTGCCAAACTACAGCTTTAACAGCGATCCTGATGTTAATAAACCTGCAACTGCGCAGAATAGCGCCACTGATGCCCGTGCTGTGCAGGCTGCCGCACAGGCAGATGCAGATGCGGGCAGCAGCAATACCGCCGCGCGTACCTCTAATAAGCGTAAAGAACCTTCGCCTGAAGAACTGGCTATGCAGCGTCGTCTGGGCGGCGAGCTGGCCCAGACTAATCAGGCGGCTACAAGCAATAGTCCCGGAGTGCAGCCCCAGGACAACGAAACAAGCGAAGGTAGTTCAGCACTCGCTAAAAACCTGACTCCTGCAAGGCTGAAGGCTAGCCGCGCTGGAGTCATGGCTAATCCCAGCCTGACTGTTCCGAAAGGCAAAATGATCCCCTGTGGTACCGGCACCGAGCTGGATACCACTGTTCCGGGTCAGGTTTCCTGCCGGGTTTCACAGGACGTTTACTCAGCTGATGGACTCGTTAGGCTGATTGATAAAGGCTCATGGGTTGACGGGCAGATTACCGGTGGTATCAAAGACGGCCAGGCGCGCGTGTTTGTTCTCTGGGAGCGTATCCGCAATGACCAGGACGGGACAATCGTTAATATTGACAGTGCCGGAACGAACTCACTCGGCAGCGCGGGGATTCCGGGCCAGGTGGATACCCATATGTGGGAGCGTCTGCGTGGTGCGATCATGATTTCGTTGTTCTCTGACACCTTAACGGCGCTGGTTAACCAGACGCAGAGTAATAACATTCAGTACAACAGCACAGAAAACAGCGGTGAGCAGCTGGCGTCTGAAGCACTTCGCTCTTACATGTCTATCCCCCCTACCCTCTACGATCAGCAGGGTGATGCGGTGAGCATTTTTGTTGCCCGCGACCTCGATTTCAGCGGCGTTTATACGCTCGCAGACAACTAAAAAAGTGGGCGCTTAGCGCCCGCTTTTCTTCAGGAGTAATCATGACTGATGCAGCTTTCTATCAACTTGGCCCACTGCGCGAGTATTTAGAAGATCCTACTGTTTTTGAAATTCGCATTAACTGCTTTCAGGAAGTTATCTGTGATACGTTCAGCGGCCGCAGGGTTGTGCAGAACGCGGCAATTACGGCAGATTTTATTAGGAACCTTGCTAAATCGTTGGTGAGCAGCAACAAGCTGACCATGCAGGCCATTAATGACGTGATCCTGCCTGGCGGGATCAGGGGCGTTATCTGTCTGCCCCCTGCGGTGATTGACGGTACAACGGCCGTAGCGTTTCGTAAGGATTTGGCGGCCGATAAAAATCTGGAGCAGCTGACCAGCGAGGGGATTTTCAGTGACTGCCGGAAGATTACCGGCAGCAAGCAAAGCCTAACGGATGATGATTTTTTCCTTAAAGAGCTGCACAGCAGCGAAAAATGGCCCGCATTCCTGCAAACCGCCGTTGAGAAGAAACGCACTATCGTGATCTGCGGTGAAACCGGGTCGGGGAAAACGGTACTCACGCGCGCGCTGTTAAAATCGCTACATAAAGACGAGCGTGTAATTATTTTAGAGGACGTTCACGAAGTCACGGTCGATCACGTTGTAGAAGCCGTTTATATGATGTACGGCGATGCAGGAAAGATCGGCCGCGTCAGCGCCACTGATGCCCTGCGAGCCTGTATGCGTCTGACACCGGGCCGTATCATCATGACTGAGCTTAGGGATGATGCTGCGTGGGATTATCTTAAAGCACTTAATACCGGCCATCCAGGCGGTGTTATGTCAACGCACGCTAACTCTGCGCGCGATGCCTTTAACCGTATTGGGCTGCTTATCAAGGCGACCCCTATCGGCCGTATGCTCGATATGAGCGATATTATGCGAATGCTCTACTCCACCATTGACGTTGTGGTGCATATGGAAAAGCGGAAAATCAAAGAAATTTATTTTGACCCTGAATATAAAATGCAGTGTGTGAACGGGAGCCTGTAATGAAAAACTTAGCAACCTGGCTTCTGGCCGCAGCATTTACGACAGCCGCCCTGCCCGCCTTTGCGGTGGAACCATCCGTTCAGGTTGGCTACTCGCCTGAAGGAAGCGCCCGCGTTCTCGTCCTGAGCGCCATTGACTCCGCAAAAACCTCGATACGGATGATGGCTTATTCTTTTACCGCCCCGGATATTATGAAGGCACTGGTAGCAGCCAAAAAACGGGGAGTTGATGTGAAAATCGTAATTGATGAAAGGGGCAATACGGGGCGCGCCAGCATTGCGGCCATGAACTACATAGCGAACAGCGGCATCCCTTTGCGTACTGACAGTGATTTCCCTATCCAGCATGACAAGGTGATCATCGTGGATAATGTGACCGTTGAAACTGGCAGCTTTAATTTCACCAAAGCGGCCGAAACGAAAAACTCGGAGAATGCGGTGGTGATCTGGAACATGCCTAAGCTCGCTGAATCATTCCTCGAACACTGGCAAGACCGCTGGAATCGGGGGAGAGACTACCGTTCCAGCTACTGAATACTGACCGCCGAAAGGCGGTTTTTTTTGTTCAAAGAAACTGATCTCAGTATCGCGCACGGGGCAGCTGGCCAACGTCGCCGGCATCGCGCCGGCAAAAATCGAAAAACAGAAATATCAGCAAGATAGCTTAAACAGGTGTCGGGAAATTTCGTTGAGATATTTTGAAGGAATCACAGTGTAAGCAGGCGGCCTATTTCAAAAAAGGCGGCTGTACGGTAGTCACTGACTCTCTCGCAGATCTTCCCGCTCATGTACCAGTAATACCCGTCAGTGCTGACAATATCGAGCAAATACCGCATATCATAAACCGTATCGGGTATTACCTCACCCTCACCGGCCAGAACGCCGCTGGCAATAGAATGGTTCCCTCCTCGTACAAAGCCTATCCGCCAGGGCAACCACAAAGTAACGCGGTGGTTAATATCCTGTACCCACGGATTGCCCTTAGCGCTGCCTATATGGGGTCTGAGGTCCAACCATGCGAAAAACCACGTTAAGAAAGCAACCTTCTGAAAAGGCGACGTTTATCAGTTTTTTTTCCGGCCATAAAGGGGGCGGAAATTATTCCCTGCACGGGTATTCGCAAGGATTTCGGTAGTGCTCTGGCTCTGCCCCCCATAACCTGGCGGACAGAGCATGATTGGGAAAGCGGTACCCTCACGGCAGAAACGATTGACGCAGGCTATATTTCTATTATTCTGGAAATATAGATAAAGGAGGTATTATGGATTTAAACACTGCTGCAAACGCACTTCGAGAACTGGGCCACCCGACACGTCTCAGCATATACCGGGAGCTGGTCAGGGCGGGTCATGAAGGCCTGCCGGTTGGCGAACTGCAGAAGCACCTTGAGATTCCTGCCTCCACGCTCAGCCATCATCTTTCAGCGCTGATATCCGCTGGACGGCACTGTTGCAAATAGTCGGTGGTGATAAACTTATCATCCCCTTTTGCTGATGGAGCTGCACATGAACCCATTCAAAGGCCGGCATTTTCAGCGTGACATCATTC
>NZ_JBMKHQ010000028.1:0-13351 GCF_049237385.1 Enterobacter cloacae complex sp. IR5412
ATCCCAAATATGTACTTTGTTTCAATGGTGTTCAGTCAGAAGTTAGGCACCGCAGCTGGCGTTGCGTCATTCATTATTGGGCTACTTTTCATGATGTTAAACTCGGCACCTGTAATTACTGGTATCGTACAGCAGCGCAAAGATTGAGTTTTATGAGTATAGTCAGTTGGGTTTTCATCTGTTTTATCAGACTTAGAAAAATGAAATCTTTCAATTCATTGATTTTAAACGCAAAAAAATTTCTAAATGATCAGAATTATAGGGTGCTCATTTTGCACAGCAGTAGGGGTTGACCATTCAATGGAAACGCTCCTTCGAACTGACCCGGAGAAATACGGTTATCAGGCTGGCCTGAGTCGTCTTCAGCGATTTCTTTCTAAGATCCAGTACGACTGGAGCCTGCGGGATTATATCGGTCGTAAAGTGTTCGAAGGCGGATATGTGCGTCTTCAACCCAATATCTTTTCTTCGTCCCTGACTGAACGTCTTTTTCATGCCTGTTGCAGCCTTGATTATGTTGAAGCAAGACGTGCGGCAGAGCATCGCAGAAAGCTACTTTCCGGCGAGGTTGACGATACGGCTTATAACCGTCGTATGGCTGAGCCACAATTTCGGCTTGTACAGGAAGCAAACGTGATCCACGTTGATTTCCTCTGGTCGTTGCACTGTTTCAACCCTCGCCCGTTTCGGGCAATTGAGATCTATCGCAGGGTCTGGGAAGAGGCCGATCTGGACCTTCTTGAGGATGAGCCTGACATGCAGCCTGTGCCCCGTACACCAATGCCAGCTCCACTCTGGATGAAACTGCCCGGAGGCCGGTTCGGTACAGCTTATGATGGACTGACTGATACGTTGCCGCTGATGACCTATTTTGACGGGCAGGCTGACCCCAGGGCTTCACGTAGCCTAAAGACCGGAGAGAGCAGTTCTGTCGTCGTGGCATTCGAGGAAGAGGATGAGCTGACTGTTGAAGAAGATACGGCGTCCTGGATTATCTGGCATGAATACGACGGGTTACGCCAGCGCATCGCTGACGGTGAGTTTACTCCAACGACTGCTGCTCAGTATCTTCTTCGTTATGGCGCGGTCCGAATTTCAAAAGGCAAGGGCGCTGTCTATCATCGTCTCGCACAGCGGGGACAAACCTTTTCCCGCCTGGGGATAGGCGACAGAGTGTCGCTTCCAGAGCTGGTTGCCAGTCGGCGTTTTAAAATACTCAGTGATTCTGCATACCGTCAGGTTGTAGCCCGGAAATTGCGTGGACAGATAAAAAAGTTCAGATTCTGGGCATGCGTAGCTGCCTGTGTTCAGTTGCACGTACACAACAAGACGGCACTCGGAGAAAGAATTTTAACGTTACTCGAAGGTGAGAGGGAACAGCAACAAGGTGCGATCCAGGCGAAGCTGAAGGCGGGAATGATGGATGCAGTTCTAACTCTGTGTAACCAGCGACTCCGGGTGAAAGAAAATACTAACCAGCCAGAGGAGTTCCGCTATTACCGTGCCGTAAGAGCTCGTTTCATGCGCCATTTATCTGAATGCCTTAAGCCAGAAAATGGCGGCGTTATCCGTGACGTTATCTGGGAACTGAGGGTGCTGAGCAGTGCTCACGGTACGACCAAAACAGGTTTTTACTATGTCGATAGCAATCGCCCGACAGCGAAAGGACTGTTAAACCGCCTTCTGATGAGGATGGTCAAGCAGGTCGTATAAGCGTCTGAAACGCGAAACACACGAAAATGGAGGGGTTATACAAAAAAAACTTAGCTTTGATCGTGATGTAATGTGGACATCATGTCCAAGCGTTGCTGCATCCAGAAAAGTAACTTTAATCCTGTTGATACAGCCCTTGCATTACCTGTTTACGCATAGCGTGGAAACGTTCTAATTAAACCAGACGAATATAAATTTAAATTAATTCACTCACCCCCGGAATCGGGGAACTAAACAAAAGGATCATCAATGCAAAATCAAAATACACCCGCTCAGGAAAAACACACCGTATACCTTTTTAATGCCGAACATGCTGACAAGACAGCCGCCAAGCAAGCCGGGAAACTCTTCACGCTGGACATTGAACACCCAATGACCCTCAACGATCTCTCGCTGCTGTGTGAGTCGGTCGCGGACGCTGTGGGAGCACCTGGCGGAATTAAATATGAAATCACAACAGAGCCTAATGGGGTTCAGGAGGAATACTGAATCAGTGTGGTGTGAGTCCATTTTAATTTGACGTTTCATGAGTTCTATCGAGAGGCTGAAGTATGACTTTGAAAATGGAAAGTTCCCGGACTTCCAAGCCTGAGGGGCCATTTGTATTAATCACTTTTGAGGGGGACGAATTTCTTTTTGATGACAGACATAATGTCGTCAAGATAAATGGCAGGCCTAAAAAAATGGATGTAAAGCGAAATTATTTTGAGTCCGATCTGGGAGAAGGGAAAGCGAAATACTGGACTTTAAATATCGAAGAGGCTCATCGGTTCAATTCGATTGATGAAGCGACAGAACAACTTTGTAAACTGAGTCGCCCTCATCTGATCAAAATTCGCAAAGTTGAGGGGGTATCTGAATGACCAAAGAGATGTTTTTACGCATTTTAAATGAGGCACAGGCTCGTGTGGATAACGATTCGCTTCCGCTTGATGTTCGTATCCGGTCACGCACCACGGTAAATGATTGCGTCATCCGGGCAGATAAAGAGGGGTGGCCTATTGAGTATAAACAGAAGGTCTGGGTAGATGCAGTCAGTGGCTGTTATCTTTAGCGGTTACTTAAGCCAGTTCCTGTGCCCGTGAGCTTAGTAAAGGCGGAAAATGATATGGTCAAGGTGATAAATATCAACGGGAATTTAGTTGAATTACCTGAGCCCTCAGCAAAGTTATCCAAAGCTGAATCACCTGATGGTAGGTTCTCAAAACCTAAAAATAAGATCTCTAAAATACAGCGAGCTGAGCTGCGAATGAAATTTGGGGGGCGTTGTGCCTATTGTGGTTGCAAGCTTCCTGAAAAAGGGTGGCATGCCGATCATGTTGAGCCTGTTCGACGCGACTTTGAACTGGTGAGAGCCCCTGTCGGCAGCGGCGTAACTCATGTTGCCCGAAGTACGGGTAAGGTTATGCACCCTGAACTGCATGCTATAGAAAACTTATTTCCATCATGCGCCCCCTGCAACCTTTTTAAAGGAGCTTTTAGTGTTGAAGGAATGAGAAAAGAAATTACCAAACAGGTTGAACGGGCTCGCGCATATAGCGTGAATTTCCGTACCGCAGAACGTTTTGGGTTGCTTCATATTGTAGAAAAACCGGTCGTCTTCTGGTTTGAGCAGTATAACGAACAGAAACAAAACGAATAATTTCTGTGAAACATAAAAGAAGTTAATCAGCAGTGGTTTACTAATTAAAGAGTGATTTAAATATTTTGATGCTGCTGAGGAGCTGCCTGGTATATCCTTCAAAGGAGAAAATGATGTATCTGCATCTTGTGCCCCGTATTCTTCACCATATGAAAAACAAGTGTACTCTCGTGTCAGTTTCTGTACCTGAATTGTCACTTGAGCTTAAAGCTGATTCGCTGGTGGCAATGAAACCTTATCCCAACAAGTCCTACCACGTTGTCATGTTGAAGGGGCGACGTGCATTAAATGGCTTTCTGGTAAAAAGCCCACGGACTTTAACTGAGTTCACAATGATAACAATCTGGGAAATTGAAGGCTTTGGAAAAATTAGTCATACCGTAAAAACGCTCGTTCAGGACAAAGACTATGACTTGGTCTCCCATGATGTCCTTTTGGCACATGCATACCATCAGAGGGAGGAAGAATTGGGGTACCGTGTACATCCATCCTATGACAGTCTAGCTCCCGTCGATTTTGAACCAACAATGCAGTCAAGGTACATAAAGGAATCCGATCTTTCCCACGACGTATGGGAAACCTATTCATGGGGGGAATTGCTGCGTTCGCGTGAAGAGACATTTCTGGCGATGACCATGTCATCTGCTCGTTTAAGCCATCCAGCATTCATCAGAGGAAACCGACTTCCTCAAACTGACCAGGCCATCATTATCAGTTCGTAACGACCTTTTATTCTTTTTGATGCCAGGCGAGTCTCCTTTTGCCTGGCCACTTTGATTTATTGCCTGGGAGTAACCTATGGATGAGCAAGATATTCTCCGCGTTATAAACGGCCGTGAGATTGATGCTTCTGACCTCCTGGAAGAAGCTATGCCGAACGCAGCCCGACGCTTTTATCGTTTAACTAACAGCATGAACAAATTGCTTTAGGAGGTCAGGGAGCACTTTCCTGACGCGATGTATTACTCTGCCAGCGGAACGGTAAGCCTGCTGTTGGGGAGCAGCCACGACAACAATGACCATCCGGTTAGAGAAATGGTCGCTGTAAGGTCACCAGATCTAAACATTGAAGGCGGTGATTGGTAGGTCAAGCAGGGGATCTATGTGCACTTCATGTCCTAACTTCATCCAGTGCTGAATTCAGTGCACAGACAGTAGGGGACTTCTCCTTTAATCAGAATGGCAAAGGGTTACGTGAGGATCAGATTCTATTTTTTTGCCTCGAAAACGGATAAACCCAGGTTTTGGCGCTTTAACCGAAAAATCAGCAGAACGGTAAATGATAGGCTGTCATGGATAACCATTTTGAGGCAAAAATGAACGTTTCAACTGACAGCAGCAACATATCGATAGCAGAACTCAAAGAAGAATTTATACCCGGTCTTCTGCTTAATGCTGGGGCAATAAGCCATTACGGCGACTCGGCTTTATCTTCGAAGGCTATGGATAAGTATTCAAATCTTCTGGAGAAAGACGCAGTTACCGCTTTATCAGGAGCCTTGAACCGTATCGTAAGTGCCTTAGCGGAGGCAGATCCACGTTCTATCAGTAGCAATCCATCCTGGTTTTCCCGCTTTACGGGCAAACACCTTGAAAAGCGCGTTCGTTACCAACACGCACGTGAGAAGGTGGAAAATCTTATTAATGAGGGGAACGGATATCTGACACATGTGAATGAGACGCTACTGGCTTTAGAAGAGCTGCTTGAAACATATGTGTCAGAAATCAAACGCCTTAAAATTTTTATCCAGGCAGGCCATGAGTTCCTTAGGGATTCTACCGAAGAAAAAAATAGTGACGATCTAAGCCTTGTCTTCGATAAACCGAGGGAAAGATTTGCCAGACGTTTAGCTAACCTGGCAACACTGCTTGCGTCTCATGAAATGGCCGCCATGCAGATGGAAATCACTCGCGGGACTTGTATAGATATTGCTGACCGCTTTAACGAAACTATAAAAGTCCTGGTTCCAGTATGGCGGCAACACACACTTTCGCTGTTATCAGTAAATAACACTGACCCTACGATTGTTAGAAAAGCTAATCAGGCCCACGAGGCTCTTCTAAAAAGCCTGCGACAAAATTTAGAGGGATTCCAAAAATGATTAATAATTTGACCACCAGAACTGAGGTTGTTGCTTTTACTTTGACTTCCGCTGAACTGGAAAAGTTCGGGCTGAATGAGCAAGATGAACAAGAGATTAAAGCCGTCGCGGAATGCATTAATGCCGATGATCCAGGAACAGTTTATCGTTTTGGCCGGGCAATGGGGGAAAACACTGCTAATTATGCGGATAGCCTGCTTGAGCAAATTCGCAATAAAGATTTAGACGAAGCCGGGAGCAAATTAACTGAAATTATCAACCTTGCAAGAAATGTAAACATCTCGAACTTAACTGAAAGTCGTTCAAATCTGCCAGTTATTGGCCCTTTGTTGGATAAAATCCGCACCCGTGGGAAGAATTTCGCCGCACAGTTTGAATCAACTCGTGAACAAATCGATGCTCTGGTTTCAGAGGTTTCAGTTACACAGAATAGCCTCGGTTCTAATAATATTTCGCTCCAGCAAATGTTTGATGAAGTCGTTAAAGAACACCACTTAACAGGTGTACATATTGCTGCCGGTAAATTAAGGCTGGGAGAATTACAATTAAAAGCAGAAAATCTCAGAGCTAATGTTGGTAACAATCCTGCTAAGTTCCAGGAAGTATCTGATCTGGATACGCTAATTGCTAATTTAGAAAAACGTATTGGCGATTTAGTTGTTTCTCAGCAGTCTGCTATGCAAGTATTGCCAATGGTACGGATTATACAGGCAAATAACCAAAGTCTTATCGACAAGTTTCATAGCGTCAAAGAGGTTACTGTCCCTAATTTCAAGCGTCAGTTTCTGTTAGCCATTTCTCTAAATGGACAGCGTAACGCTGTAAATCTTGCCAATGATATCGATAATGCCAACAATGAGTTACTCCGTAGTAATGCAAAATTACTGCATCGCAATGCAGTAGAAACTATGAAAGCAAACCAACGGCTGGTTATTGATATAAGCACCCTTAAAGAGGTGCAGGATACGCTTATCCAGACGGTTGGCGATGTTGTTAAAATCCAGAGAGAAGGGGCTATTAAGCTCAGGGAAACAGAAAAACAGGTTCTTGCCATGCGTGAGAATTTGCGCACCCGACTGACACAAAAAGGGGTAGATCATGGTGCGTAACCTTAAGAGTAGTGACGATTTTTCCCGTGAACTGTCATTTCTTTTTCACCGGTCTATAAAGATTAGAAATTCAGGTTTCGCGATATTTGGTGCGGGCCTGCTGATAATGATTTTTGGTCTTTGCTTGTGGTTGCTGTCATTACACCTCTCACCTTCAGTTCTGGACTTTGATATTGATGTGCCCTTGTCATTCTTCAATTCATCTGAAGGTGAAGATAAGTTAGTGGTTTCGGATTTTGGCGATGCATTTGGAGGCTTCCTAACTACATATTCTAAGTTGCTATTAGGGATTATGGGGCTATTAGTAGTTTCTTCAACTGCCTTTAAAATTTTAAAGGGGGAGGAAATAGGTGAGATATTCCCGATGCTTCTAATTGCTGGCGCTTTTCTTATCGGCTTGTCAGTTTTTACATCTGCTTTAGGTTCGGAAGAGACTGATGCCACTTCAGCTTCGACTGTAAAGGTTATCAAGAAATATGTAAAACATGAAAAATACGATAAACTTGTCGCATATTTAAATGATAGTAATTGGCCCTCAGGCGAAGAGGTATCTGTAAACTATTTAAAGGCGCAACTACATATAAAACTCGGCAAGCCAGATGTGAAGTTAACACAGAATGTTGTTAGGGCGTATATGTCTGGTGTATTACAGTCAAATATTCCCGTGAAAGTTCGTTATGCATTGGAAAAGACAGCTTTAGATAAATCCGTCTCACCACTTGCGATTCGTTATGAGCAAAAACGTATGTCTAAATCACATACCTTTTCAAAAGCGTCGGTTAATTGTCTTAAAGTAGGTAGTCCCGTCGCATTCGTTGGCGTTTTGTTCGCTCTTCTTGGTATAAAAATCAGGCGGCGAGTCAGATTCTTAGAATCAAATTGAATGAAAGCCCGGTACGCTGGGCTTTTTTATTCAGTAACTTTTATCAAATATGTAGTAATTTACCGGAATCTGCTTCTCCAGCTTGTTAGCTGAAAAGCTTACTCAAGTATAATAATCTACTTCTGATTATGTTTTTTATGGTTTTATTTTTACACAACTTATTAAGGATACATGATGTGTAACTTTACTCCTGTTCAAATTATTGCTGATTATATACTGAGGTTTCTTAAAAATAATACTGATGCCAAGCTTTATGAGGCAATGCAGCGTCTTGAAAAGAAAATTGGTCAGTTTGTCGCTGATGGGGTTGATGAACATCAATTACGCTCTTCATTAAGCAAAGTCTGTCGATCTCGTTCCAGGGCGGCTCTTAAAGAGGAGTGTGAACAACTCATTCCATAAAAAGAACATCATACGGGAAAGTTACTTTAACGGTGAATGGCTCGCTTCTGGCGGTTTAAGTTGACGGCCATTCCTACCATAGCCATCATAAAGTATGATTAGCATTCGAGTGTGGCACTACTAATTTTAATGGGCTACGCATTCAGTCTCCACCTCTCTAACTATAAAGGTTCTTTTCATGTCCAATAGCTTCGATAAGCCGCAAACGCTCCCGGTACATAATTCTGATGCCGAACCCTTTTTTCCGAAAAACCTTGGTCCATTTATCGAGCAGGTATCCGGAAGGGATCTGGCAATGCTCACAGAATCAGAGAAGGAAAAACTTGCGCACCTGATCAGAACTGGGCGTAAATATGGAGTTTCTGTCGCTATCGTTCCTGATACAGATTCTGCTGAGCTTCATGAATTACTGTCTAATGCCGATTCCATTGAAAGGCAGTTTTCCATCTATGAACGCATCCAGACGAAGATTGCGTTCACGCGGTGTCAGGAAGCATAAACAAAGTGAGAAATACAACTACGTGGTATGACGTAGAACATATTGAAATCACCACAGGCGAGCGAGGCGGCAGGATATGGGTGCTGAAGCTCTCCTGTGGCCATACAGTATTTCGCCGAATACCTCCTATACGTCTTCATAACCTCACAGCTTTTTCTCTGCGGGAGCCCCCAGAAAAATGTCGGTGCTCTCTTTGCAATTCAAGTCCATAATAAAGCCTTTTTAAAGGCCACAAACTGCATATCACAGGATAAATCATCCTCTACAGCGTTCATTCTTAAACGCAAAATTTATATTTCATTCATTCTATTTTAAAAGCGTTATAAAAGACGGAATCCTATTTAGTCTGTTTGATGCTTAAATCATCTTCAGTGCCTTTTATCTTTTACCCAGCGACTTTAACATTAACCTGAGCAGAAAACTTGTTTTCAAACTAAGTTCGAAAACTTTCTGCTCAGGTTATTAGCCGGGTAAGCCACTTTGTTATATTTGTTTCATGTTAACAGAGGAGGCGATATGCAAATTGAAAAGGTGATGTCATTACTTGAAGTGCTTTCAAGCTGGCTTGAAGATAACATCAATATGGATTCTGAAATTATCTTTGATAATGACGAAGATAATACCAACTCAGAAATTCTGTATCCTGCTGTAGAAAAGGCTAATGCCGTTTTGCGCAAAATGGCATCTTTATCTTCAGATTCTGTTCATGCAATTCGACAGCGCTTGCAGCTTGCCGTAGAAGGCAAAGCTGAATTGTCCCTCAAGGATGTGGGAGAGCTTCTGCTGGCAACAAAGTATCTGATGTTGTCCACTGAAGAGGGAGAGTAAGCCTGTGACCACTCTCGTATTTGAAATGGCAGATATCAATAAACTGATCGAAGAAATTCGCACCGCAAAAACGTTTTCGGTCACCCCAGATCAGATCTATGACCCGGCATGCTATCCGGGGGGAGCCCTCCTTAACGCTGAGGGACAGACTGAAGAAGAGGCGCGTAAAGCTGGTAGGGTTTTCTTTCCCTCATCCTCAAAAATTGCCAGCACACATCTGGTGCCAAAAGTGCTTCTCGCGCACAGTCATGGTGTATACCTGATCACTAATGCTGAGCTTGAGGGCTCTCCCGCATCCCGCGATACTGTGGCTTACGCCCAGGGGATGAATCCAAAACTGGATGAGGACTGGGATTACGCTTGTGATGCCGCTTTGGGTGGGTCTGATTGTAGCTATACCATTCCCGTTGAGTGGCTGGAGTTAGCGGTAGAGCAGGGTTTTCAGGAGTTTCGACTTCGAATGAGTGAAACCAATATCAAACTTGTCAGCAAATAGTATGTCCTTGCTGTTTCCAGTCAAACATTGTCCGCCAGTCGAGCTGCTGGCGGATTGTTTTATATAAGGCCGGGAAGGTATGTCAGGTTTAAGCAGTTCCGCCCAGAAGCTTACAAGGGCGCAGATTTACGTGTTAAGACGGATGGCATCCGGCACGATCTATGATATCTCTGGCAATTTCAGACGGGCCAGAGAACGGCGTACGTTTATGGGGAATCCTGATGATGTGACGTGCAGGAGCTCTCCGGTCCTGTTCCGGCTGGGCCTCGTGGAGTTATGCCAGCCAGTAAGGCATCTGGAGCCAGGTTTATACTATCGGCTCAAGTTGAGCTCCTCAGGGCATGAAGCTCTTAAGGCGAACGCACACCTCTAACATTTGAGATAGTTCGTTCGCAGCCAGGAAAGTAACTTTCATCTCAAGTGTGACCCTTACTACCTCATTTATGAGTAAAACCCCCCTCTGATATGTCGAAAATGCTCATTTATACGAAAATAGTTTCTCTTCAGGTGTGATGTAATTACTGAGAATTCTCCCTGAATGGAAGGCAACCGATGAAAATGTTTTTTACCCCTTATGTTCGTATCGTTTTCTATTTTTGCGCATTGATTTTTATTGTTTACAGTTTCAGTGATTTTTTCCAGGGCGTCCCTGACAGCACCTTCTTCAGTGCGGTCATCACGCTACTTGTTATCGGAACCATTGTTGCCCGGCATCTGGATCGCAAAAAATCTCTCAAATATACTTCACAGATTTAAGTTTCCACTCAGGCCACTCTCGGGTGGCTTTTATAATTTAATAAGGACCGGTTCATGCATAACCACGAAATTCAGACCATTGCTATATTTAGTGCCCAGTATAAAAACATCGAAGATGCTGAAAATGCAGGTGCTTTATATTCAGTAGATATTGAATATCCGATGACACTAAATGATTTATCGCGGCTTTGCGACTCTATTGCCGAAGCAGTAGGTGTGCCTGGCGGCGTCAAATACCAGTTCGTGTCCCAGCCGGAAGCGCATGAAACCAGCTTCTGATAACCAGTAACCAAACTGCCTAAAAGCAGGTGCAAAGCCATGAAACAAACAAAGTCTTCTATGTCACGTATTGTGCAGCTGTACGACGGGAGCCGATACGGAAACTGCGAGCAGGCTGATAACGAAGGAGAGCTTTTTACGGTGGTGTTGAATAAGCCTTCGCAGATCGATGACATCCGTAAAATCGTAGACACAACCGCCGAAGTACTTGGCAAAGCTTTGCCAGTACTCCTCTTTTAAAGCTTACATCCGTGAAGGATAATTACGGTCTTACTACTTTCAGTTTTTCATTCCAGTGCCGTCCATTTTAATTTATCGATTTTAAGCGGTCGGCGCTATTTCATTGTTTCTTTTCCGACTGTAATTCCTTATATATAGGAATATTTCAAAGAATTTATCTCAGGTTATTTGTGGCGTGGTGCCAGTTGTTATAATGATTCCACATAATCTGGAGAGTCAATCATGATCACATCTCTAATGAATTTCCGCGATTTAACCGGAGAGGCAGTCATCCAGGCGCGGCAATGCGTTATTAATGCTGAGATCGAAGCGGCCCGGGAAAAGGTAATTCATGCTCGTTCGTTATTCAAAGCGGGTATACATAATGTTGTAAACGGTAGTTCTGGCATTAAGGCTGCGGCAGCACATTTTCTGGTGATAAAACGTTTACAGACTGACACTCGGTATCTGGACGCGGTTATCACTGATAACCTTTGCATGTTTTCTCCTGAGGGTTATCTGTATCTGTTTATGCAACAACGTTATTTCCTATAAAACAATGGGTTAGGTAAGTATCTTTCCATTAAAAACATTAAAAAGGTGACTTGATGAAACCATTTGGACTTGCCGGAAAACCCCGGCCCGAACCTTGCGGCTGCTGCTGGTATACCCGTGAGGACTGCCCTTACGTCAGCGCAAAACAGATCTATCGCCGCAGGCAGCGCAAGGCAGAACGCCAGCGTCAGCGCAGCACCATTGTGATGGCCGTTTCTGAATTTCGCTGACCTCTTCTGGAAATATCATTTTTTCTCCAGAAGAATTTTAAAATAAAGGGAAATCTTTTCACGGGTATCTGATGTTTATTGTTTATGGTAAATTGCGCCACATTAATTGTTTGTGGCGCAGTTCGTGATGGCTTAAGGATATAATATGAAAATCAGCCAGCTGGAATCCGGGATGCAGGTTTGGTCTGTAACCCGTACCAAAATGGGAAATACCACCATTTCAACGGTCATTGTCCACCCCGTTGTCATTATTGAAATTCATGATAACCATGTGATTGCTCGCTGGAACGGCAATGCACCACGTCGGTTTGGAGAAACGGCTATCAGGGGCTGGAAGAAGGAGAAGCCACTGCTTGTCCGTGAGCCTTTCGGAAATGTTCGTCTGGCCACCCGGGCTGAAAAAACCGCTATGCAGGAAAAAGAGTAATACCCCCTTTTAGCACCCACAATTTCACCGTCCATCTGCCTTTAACCTTGCCTGTTATTAACGGAATCCTTTCTGACTGGGCGGATCCCACGCATAACCTGAACTGTTGGCTAACCGTCTTACAGCCAAATTCCCTCCTTTATCTGGCAGGAGTGCGTCCGTGAGCTCTGTATGATCTACGTGTTTGTTAAGTAGAGCACATAACAGGAGTGGGGTATGACTGAATTAAATAAAAGCCCGTCCGGTTTTTCCGGAGCTGATGTCAGTAAAGAACAGGCTGCCATAAGGGCACTTGTAGAAAGAGTAGTGACCAACTATCGCAGCCGGACAGCACCTGATCGGGTTCAAAAGGCTTCGGTAGCGTTTAATGGGGGATTAATCCTGACCCTGATGCTGGCCTTGACGCTATTGGGCTACCTTGTGGCGGAATTGCTCAGGGGGTATGTTGCGGATAGTTCACCCTATGTGCCCGGTCTAAGTTATTCGCAATTTTCGATGCTTATGGTCGTTGAGCTGTGTCTATGCTTTCTTGCATGGTTTTTGGTTGTCACAGGGGACTATCCCCGGCCGTGGATATTTCAGGTAGTCCCGATGGAGCAGTACTGGTTCTTTGACGAAGTGGATGACGACGATCTTGCCCGGCTTTCCTGTAACCCTTACATCAAGCGCTGGCTACTTGATGAAATGTCCGGTATTCATCGACTGACCTACACGAGGCTGCATGATCGACTGGAGCGCATCTGTAATATTGCATCCCATCTCGAATACAGCCGTATTCAGGCACATAAGATTTCCCTAATCAACGGAAGCAGTGCCTCCTGATCCTACCATTGCATCCGGAAATTAAACGGGCAGGAACTGCACTGTATGTTCCGACCCAGCAGCTGCCCGTTACCCTTTTCTTTAGTATAAAATGACTTTCGCCGACAACCGGAAGTGAATCATGTCAAATAAATGAAAAATCAGTAATTTATGTAGGCGGGGTGTTTGGCTGATCAGGGCAGGGTGGTATAATAACGCTGGTGCTGGAGGCTTTTGCCCCAGCCAGCGGTAACACTGTTTGACTGTGGTAAAAGCAGAAAGCCCCGAGTAATTTTTCAATTAACCTGTACTGCACCCATTTTGTTGGACGATGAAATGGAATAGTCCCTGATATGTCAAAGCCAAAATACCCCTTCGAAAAGCGCCTTGAAGTCGTGAATCACTACTTC
>NZ_JBMKHQ010000029.1:0-10964 GCF_049237385.1 Enterobacter cloacae complex sp. IR5412
ATAGTCGAGATTGGTGCAGATCACTTCTGATATTGAACTGTCAGGAGCTGGCTGCACAACAGCCATTACGCCCAATCAACTGGTGCAGTCGTCTTCTGAAAATGACAGGACAGGCGCAATGTCAGATTCTGTCGCGGCCTTGGCGCGTGCCTGGAAGCGTTCATAGCAATCCAGCCCGCAGAAATGTTCGACGTATTCCGCGCCTTCCGGGGTGAAGGCGGCATCGAGCGGAATTTCTTTGCAGCATACGCAGCAGGTGGTGCAACTGGCAGTGTTCGGGGCGTTTGCGTTCATGGTGGTACTCCTCCAGATTGGTAGCGAAGCTCAAAGCTGCCCACTCTCGGCTGGCTGGGAAGCGGTCATGATCTTCCCTTGAAGGCCCGCAGCAGCCGCGTCACAGACAGGACAAACAAGCCGGTCAGCGTGAGGGCTGCAATACCCCAGTGCTCCCCGATGAACGCGCCGGCCGTCGTGCCGGCTAGCACAATGGCGAGAATCGGCAAATGGCAGGGACAGGTGAGCACGGCCAGCGCGCCCCACAAGTAGCCGGTGATCGGTTTGTGCGTCTCAGACGGCAAGTGCTCTGGGCTGTTCATGGCAGACTCTCCGCGTGCTGTGCCGGTTCGGTTGGCATGGCGGCCAGTTGCATTTCGAGGCTGGCCAGGGCCTCGCGCCGACGCTCGACGAGTTGCCGCAACACGGCAAGCTGCGCAGACGCACCGTCACCGTCCGCAGCATCCAGCGCCCGGCACAGCCGCGCCAGTGCGTCCAGGCCGATACCCGCTTCGAAGGCAGCCCGTACAAAGCGCAGCCGTTGCAACGCGGTGTCATCGAACAAGCCGTAGCCGCCCGTGGTGTACGCGACCGGCCGTAGCAATCCGCGCAGCAGGTAGTCGCGCACGATATGCACGCTCACCCCGGCATCAAGGGCCAGCCGGGACACTGTGTAGGCGCTCATTGAACACCTCCTTTTCCTCATCCGGCGCAGCACGAAAGCTGCTTCACGTCCTTGCTGAAGGTCTGCGCCGCGAGCTTCAGCCCTTCGACCATGGTCAGGTAGGGGAACAATTGGTCGGCCAGTTCCTGCACGGTCATACGGTTGCGAATGGCGAGCACCGCCGTCTGGATCAGTTCACCCGCTTCCGGGGCCACCGCTTGCACGCCGATGAGCCGTCCGCTACCTTCCTCGATGACCAGCTTGATGAAGCCGCGTGTGTCGAAGTTGGCAAGCGCACGCGGCACGTTATCCAGTGTTAGCAGGCGACTGTCGGTCTCGATCCCGTCGTGATGTGCTTCCGCCTCGCTGTAGCCCACGGTGGCGACCTGCGGGTCGGTGAACACCACGGCCGGCATTGCGGTCAGGTCCAGGGCCGCATCGCCGCCAGTCATGTTGATCGCCGCACGAGTGCCGGCCGCTGCCGCCACATAGACGAACTGCGGCTGGTCGGTGCAGTCGCCGGCCGCGTAGATGTTCGGGCTACTGGTGCGCATGCCCTTGTCGATGACGATGGCCCCCTGCGCATTGACGGCTACCCCCGCCGCTTCCAATGCCAGGCTGCGCGTGTTCGGTGTCCGGCCGGTGGCGACCAGCAGCTTGTCGGCGCGCAATTCACCGTGCGTGGTGGTCAGCACGAATTCACCGTCCATATGGGCGACCTGGCTGGCTTGCGTGTGCTCCAGCACCTCGATGCCCTCGGCACGGAAAGCGGCTGTCACCGCCTCGCCGATGGCCGGGTCTTCACGGAAGAACAAGGTATTGCGCGCCAGGGCCGTGACCTTGCTGCCCAGCCGGGCAAAGGCTTGCGCCAGCTCCAGCGCCACCACCGACGAGCCGATTACGGCAAGGCGTTCGGGAATGGTGTCGCTCGCCAGGGCCTCGGTGGAAGTCCAGTAGGGTGACTCTTTCAAGCCCGGAATCGGCGGGACCGCCGGGCTGGCACCCGTGGCGACCAGGCAGCGGTCGAACATCACGACGCGCTCGCCACCCTCGTTCAAACTAACGATAAGGCTCTGGTCGTCCTTGAAACGCGCTTCACCGTGCAGAACGGTGATGGCTGAATTGCCGTCCAGGATGCCTTCGTACTTGGCATGACGGAGTTCTTCGACACGGGCCTGCTGCTGGGCCAGCAGCCGCTCGCGCAAGATCGTCGGCGGTGTGGGTGGCATGCCGCCGTCGAATGGGCTTTCCCGGCGCAGATGGGCGATGTGGGCGGCGCGGATCATGATCTTGGACGGCACACAACCGACGTTGACGCAGGTGCCGCCGATGGTGCCGCGCTCAATCAGCGTGACCTGCGCGCCTTGCTCGACGGCCTTCAGTGCTGCCGCCATCGCGGCTCCACCGCTACCAATGACGACGACCTGCAACGGGCGTTCGTTGCCACTGGGCTTATCAGCGGCCCCTATCCAGCCGCGCATCTTGTCGAGCAGGCCGGCGCGGTTGTCCGTCGGTGGCGCATCGGCAAGCGTTGCCTCGTAGCCCAGTCCGGCCACGGCGGTAGTCAGCGCATCCGATGACGTGCCCGCCTCAATGGCGAGTTGCGCTGTGCCCTTCGGATAGGACACCAGCGCCGATTGCACGCCGGGCACTTTCTCCAAGGCTTCCTTGACGTGAGCCGCGCACGAGTCGCAGGTCATCCCGGTGATTTTCAGGGTGGTCATGTATTTTTCCTTTTCTGTGGTGGCTACGGCTGTTGCCGTCAGCCACGTTGTTCTGGCAATTCACAGCTGTCCGGCCCGCAGCGGCGATGTGCTGGCGAGATGAAATCCCAGACCGACACCCCAACCATCAAGGCCAGGCCGACATAGAGCAGTCCACCGCTCTGCCAGCCGTAAGCCCGCATTAAAAACACCGCTGCCAGCACCAAGATCGGGCCTATCGTGCCGAGCGCCGTGCGTCGCCACTGTCGATGATTGAGCCAAGCGATAGCATTGGCGAGTAACGCGATGCCGGCGAACATCGGCAGCAGGATGCCAATGAATAGCCCCTCGTACTGGCTCAAGAAGCCCAGTCCGATGGCCGCGCCAAAGCTGGCGATGGCAGGAAAACAGGCGGCGCAGCCCATCGCGGAAACGACGCTGCCGAGCGCGCCGGTTTTGCCAGCGATGCGCGTGATGAGTCCCATGTGTCGCTCCCGAGTTCGGTTAACGGATCAGCGTTTGAGGCTGGACGGATAGCCCGCGTCCTCGGTCGCCTTGGTCAACTTCTGGACGTTGGTCTTGGCATCGTCGAAGGTGACGACGGCCTGGCGCTTGTCGAAACTTACGTCGGTCTTGCTCACGCCCTCAACCTTGGAAAGCGCGTGCTTGACAGTGATCGGGCAAGAGGCGCAGGTCATGCCAGGCACGGACAGCGTGACGGTCTGGGTGGCGGCCCACACGGGGGCAACAACGGCAGCGAGGGCGAGGGCGGCAAACAGTTTTTTCATGATGAACTCCTGTGATTAATAGAAAAATGGCATGACGTAGGGAAATCCGAGCGAGACCAGGACCAGCGCGGCCACGATCCAGAAAATGAGCTTGTAAGTAGCTCGCACTTGGGGAATCGCGCAGACCTCACCCGGTTTGCAGGCTTGCGCCGGGCGGTAGATGCGCCGCCAGGCGAAAAACAGCGCGACCAGCGCTGCGCCGATGAAGATCGGGCGATAGGGTTCCAGCACCGTCAGGTTGCCGATCCATGCCCCGCTGAACCCCAAGGCGATCAAAACCAGCGGCCCCAGGCAGCAGGCCGACGCAAGAATGGCGGCCAGCCCACCGGCGAAGAGCGCGCCGCGCCCGTTTTGTGGTTCAGACTTTTGTGGTTCAGACATACGCTTGTCCTTTCAAATTTGGTTTGGATAGCTTAAGCTTACTTCCGTAGTTATGTACGGAGTCAAGCGATATGCAAATTAATTTTGAGAATCTGACCATTGGCGTTTTTGCCAAGGCGGCCGGGGTCAATGTGGAGACCATCCGGTTCTACCAGCGCAAGGGCCTGCTGCCGGAGCCAGACAAGCCCTATGGCAGCATTCGCCGCTATGGCGAGGCGGATGTAACACGAGTGCGGTTCGTGAAATCGGCCCAGCGGCTGGGCTTTAGCCTGGACGAAATCGCCGAGCTACTGCGGCTGGAGGATGGCACCCATTGCGAGGAAGCCAGCGGCCTGGCCGAGCACAAGCTCAAGGATGTGCGCGAGAAGATGGCCGACTTGGCACGCATGGAGGCCGTGCTGTCTGAACTGGTGTGCGCCTGCCATGCGCGGAAAGGGAACGTTTCCTGCCCGCTGATTGCGTCACTGCAAGACGGAACGAAGCTCGCTGCATCGGCGCGGGGGAGTCACGGGGTGACTACGCCTTAGCGTGCTTTATTTTCCGAATTCTGAGACGACCCCTGTGTGTTGAAAGACAAGATGAGAACCATGATGTGTACGTAGGTAAATTCATCCAGTTACATGTAGCCGCTAATAAGAGCCTTAAGATCGTCGAAATGGGCGATGTGAAACTGGTGGCCATAACCAGCTCGATTCCTACCACTTTTAATGGTGGGATAAAGAGATACAAAGGGGTTACGTATGTGTCACTTTCCCAAACAGCTCAAACCACTATCGACTTCCCGAAGCGTATCTACAAAGAGGGCCAGGAATGTACTTCTGTCACCAGTCCTGACCAAGGTCCTTTCGCCCGGGATGTTAGGTTGAATTGCTACGGGCGATGTGTTGTCACCGGCGTAAGGTCCCCCTGGCGTACTGAGGCCGCGCACTTAACGCCACGTCATGAAGAAGGCATTCCCGACGTAACGAACGGAATTTTACTTCGCCGTGATATCCATACACTGTTCGACAATGACCATTGCGCCATAAACCCTGACACTATGAAAATTTACTTCAGCCGGGAGGCCCGGGAGTTGGATGATGATCTCCTGAAATGGCATGGGAATGAGATAGAGACGACACGCATGCAGGTTCCGGTTAACATCGAAAACCTTCGGATACGATGGCAAAAATTTAAGGCTAAGGATCGTCAGCGTAAATAAAGCCATAAGCTGAACCACGGCGAGGATTAGTCTTGTTCACTAAATGACAGCGAGAGATTAAATGCAAACCCAAAAAGATATTACAGTTGGCCAGATCTGGGAAGAAGTGGATCCAAGACTGATCCGGAAAGTGCGAGTTGTTGAGGTGGCCTCGTTAGAAGGGCCCAAAGGCATCCTAATCGAAAACGTGGAGTCTGGTCGTAAGAACTGGGCGTCGTCATCCCGCTTTAATGGAAAGCGTGGAGGGTATCGTCTTATTTCCTGAAGGTTTTGCCAATATGGGAAACTGAAGAGGTTGAAACCATCCCGGTGAGGGAGCATATCTGGTAAAGAAGAGTCTTTAAAAAGGTTTTACGCGACCTGGGATAATAAACGGGAAAACGATACCCAAAAAAAGAATACAGCGATGATAACGATAAGGAATGGTAAGGGCTTCAATATTTTGAGAAATGACCTGGCTTACTTTGCATCTGCATTTCTAATCAAACTGTCCACATAGGGATCACAGCTCTTAGGTTCTGAATTTTTCATATGTTCTGTACCTGAAATTGATTCCGTATGAGAAAAGGCCACCGAAGTGGCCTCTATCAAAACTGGTGGCAAAAGTTAGATCAGGAAATCATCAAGACTTTTACCGGCTGCAATTTGTTCTGCCAGAGCTTTGGGGGTACGGCCCTGTCCAGTCCACGTTTTTGTTTCGCCATTTTCATCAGTAAATGAGTATTTGGCCGGGCGTGGTTCACGGCTTTTCTTGGTAGCCGTAGATTTGGCCTGGAATGAGCCAAGCAGCTCTTCCGGGTTGATACCATCTTCTTCCATTAACTTACGCAGGGCGTCAAGTTTCTCCTGACGAGCTTGCAGTTCGGCAGCTTTGGATGATTCTTCCTGACGACGCTCATCAACAATGACATTAAGCTTTTCGAGGATTTCCTCAAGTACTTCTAAAGGCAGCTCGCGGCCCTGGGCGCGAAGAGTACGAATATTGTTTAACGATTTGAGTGCTTCAGACATACGACCTCACTTTCTAATTCTTTGATAAGGATTTACTTAATCATAATACACTCTATAAGGAAAAAGATGCCAGCTTTATGTCTTCAGGTACAAAGATATCTTGCTAAGAATACTCCTTATCTTCCTTGTGCAGACTGTTTCGTGCTTTCGATGTTGTTCATGAGTCTTAAAATCTGCTCACTGTTTAGGGTACTCATGCTGTAAATCATCAAGAAGGAAGCGCAGAACAACATAAGCAATCGGAAAAGGAAACCATGCCAGTGACAGGCCATATATGGCGGAGATAAACATAGGGTAATTTAACTCACTTACAAAATTCGCTTCATTGTATTGTTGAATCGAAATGGCAGAAGCAAAAATTATAATTAAAGTAAGAAAAATCCACTCTAGCCATCTCTTTTTATAACAAGCATAAGCGAAAGCTGTAGGGTAAAAAATAAAGCAAAAAATTCCAGCTGCAATTACGTTCATAAAAGTAACTTTCCTGATAGCGCAGTTATTTTTCGAATGCAGCATCATGAACAACTGCCATAACATTGATGATTGGCTTTCTTTTTCTGAAGAACCTTCCGCGCGGCAAAGTTTCTCCCGCTTTGAGACGATAAAGCCAGAAAACATAAGCCGGAGGAACATTGCTGTCAAAAATATCTGAACAAGTTTGAACTGTGATGCCTACTGTATTGTCTTTCCTCATCTCTTTAAAAGTGCCTTGCAATGCAGCGGATAACGTCATTTTTAAGAAACCTTTTTCTGTTTGAACGGATAGACTTGACTTAGCTGGCTTGACTGTAATGTTTGCCACTAAAGATCCCTCGTTCTGAGGATGCAGGCACTACAAAGTTACCGTCAGGTCTAATCATACGAGTTTGGATGAAATTTTTGCCGGATTTGGTTTTTTCAACCTGGTGCTCGATCTTCCATTCTTCTTTGACGGGACCGGATGACAAATGAACTAGAACCGGTACTTTTTTACGTGTTCTATCCAGAACAATACAATTTGATTTATCCGTATCAACGCTTCCCTGAAGAGTATTCAAAGAGCAATTATCATATCCCTCAACCGGAACTGCATTACCTTGGATATCAATTTTGAATCCTCCAGCTATTACAATTTCGGGTGCATTATCATTTAAAGTCTCGTCATAGGCAGCATCAACTACATCGCAAGCAGTAAGAGTAAGTGACGATGCCACAGCAAGACACAATAAAGAAAATCTGTTTTTGAGCATATTTGAGACCTTTTATAAAAATAAAATAACAGGAGAATTGTATCATTAACAGTCTAGTTCTAACGACTACCACTTTTAAGTATGTATTGAGCCAGTTTTATATTCAGGCACACCATATTGCACTCTAGCTCTTTCATCATCCTAGAAGAACTCTTAATTAAGTATTCTTCAAGTGGGCCAGCATATGCCCCTGATGTCACGATCGTTAGTTGCGTAAGAGGATGAGTCAAACTCTCAATGCCCTTCAGGATGTCATTCTGGACAGCAGAAATATAAACAGGCGAAGCCGCAATCAAATATTCATCATTCGGACTGGACTGCATTAACTGGCTTATAGTTGCGCAACGGTTATGCTTTCCTAGTGATTTTGTGATGGCTTTCCACCAGAGATCATGCCTGAATGGTACTTGATGAAATGTCGCCTCGTAAGAGGGCACCCGATCTCGACTATTTAAAAACCCCATCCCGGCAGAGATTATCCACAACTCCAGATTTCTGGTTGAGTTTAAAATTTCCTTTGCCGTAGACCAGTGATTACCTGAATACAAGGACAATGCCGGTACCGCCTGATTACTTCTGGCGTCGTCTACAATGTTACTCCAGGCATATGCTGCGTCGTCCGGGGTTTGTTTTGGATCTATGTCCAATGTCGGCCAGACGTGGCCCTGATGATTCTTGCCCTTTGTACAGGAAGTGATTAAGTGTACTGAGCGTTCAGAGAACATTATCTTCCTTACATACCCATAGAACAGCTTTCTAAGAACGGTGGGCTCGCCTGAAAATTACAAATCAGCCCCTTTCACGGCATCATTTTGATTCTTCGCGTCTGCCCCCAGTAAGATGACCGGTTTTCTGCATGACAGTGTTATTCCTAACAAACGCAACACAAAACCACGCCAGCCAGAGCAAATTTTTTCATTTGCTGCGTAAAGCCTATTGTTTTCTCTTTTAAGCTTCGCCCACTCGTTACAGAGGGTAACATCATCAAGCGCTGTTATATGCTTCGCCTCACCTTCGACGATAACGGTATGGATACCGTATGCTGTAAATCTCATACTATTTTCCAGAACCCAGTTGCGGTATTCGTTGAGTCCACCTTCGGAACCGGTAGCTCTGCGCCACATTTCAATTTGCTTGTGTGATGGGTCAAGTGTACTTGTCATTGAAGCCTCGTCTCAGCGATAACGCTTGAAATAGCCCGCTTTGGTCAAAATGAAATTAGCCATCTGACTGGCGATTTGATTGTATCTTACTCATAGTGCCCAACCTATAGGTTAAAAAGGGGCATTTTCGCTTTATAGCGTGTTCAACATCATCAATCATCCCAAGAAAGGCTGGCTTATTAAGCCGGTCCATCATTTTCTGTATATCTCTCATCAATTTTTATATCCGGCCTGAAGTGCACCGTTCAAGCACACCGATCAGGCAGTTAGTCACTAGTTAACTCTTTACTAGAGACTAAATTCCATTGATTTACGTGACAACGTCACGTCATTAAGGTTTGCAAATGCCTAATTTTCATACTATGGGATTTAATTAGGAGTAAATCCCACAGGTTTACATAAAGCTGACATTTAAAAGTGTTAAAAATCAATCAGATAGAAAGAAAAGGCTCTCCGGAAGAACTCTTCTCATTATTTCGCCGCCCGGGGTTATTGCTGACAGATCTGAAAGTGCTAATATGTTAGTCATTAGTAATTAGTAAAGCCTTTACTAAACGCGTTTCTACGTAAATTCTATTGGTTTTAGAGGGTCCTACTTGTCCGAAGACAATAAAGTTGTACACAAAGCACTAAAGTTGTAACCATTCTCAAAAAACGACGCTAATGTTGTATGCTTACTGAATGTGTGGTTATAGGGTTGGAGACTATAAAATGCACATATAGGTACGTATCAATGTCGTTTTTTGGGTACGATCATGGGTAGGGGTAGGCGTCTCAAATCCTATTTGGATTATGAAAATGCGCTAGGTGACGGCATAGGAGTGGGCTATGGCCAAAGTTATCAGCCCTGGCTTAGAGCTCAGGACGTTAAATCCCGTGGAAACCGTTCGATAGTCTTTGGCCTTAAGACGTTTCGAAACCATCATCATGGGGTTTGAGGGCCAATGATGTAAAAAACCACGCTAAGGAGATAATTCATTGTTTAAATTGAGATTTAACGGCCTCAATTCCCCCTTCATAATATCCTCCGGTAGTGTGAACGTATAATGTCCCAGCATGTTGATATGACCGTGCATCAGAGGCGAAAGCCGCGCGATATGTTCATCCTCTGGCCCTTCCCCGATGCTGCGCAGGTGCGACAAGGCTTCCTGCATATAAAGCGTATTCCACAGCACCACTGCGTTTGTCACCAGACCCAGCGCACCCAACTGATCTTCCTGCCCCTCGCGGTAACGTTTTCTGATCTCGCCACGCTGACCGTAGCAGATGGCTCTTGCAACGGCATGGCGGCCTTCACCCCGGTTCAACTGTGTTAGGATCCGGCGACGATAGTCCTCATCATCAATATAGTTGAGAAGATACAGTGTCTTGTTAACTCTTCCGACCTCCATTATTGCCTGAGCAAGCCCTGACGGTCGGGTACTTCTCAATAGCGATCGAATGAGTTCTGACGCATGAATAGTGCCCAGCTTCAGCGAACCGGCAACCCGCATCATCTCATCCCAGTGGCTTTCGATTTTAGAAAGGTCAACACAACCCCGCGCCAGTTTGTCCAACGCCCCGTAATTCGCTGCTTTGTCGGCCCGCCAGAACACAGCCTCACCCGCATCCGCCAGACGAGGTGAAAATTGGTATCCCAGTAGCCAGAACAGGCCAAAGATAATGTCACTGGTACCTGCTGTGTCCGTCATGATTTCAACCGGGTTTAGTCCCGTTTGTTGCTCAAGTAGCCCTTCCAGCACAAAGATGGAATCCCGCAGTGTTCCAGGAATCACTATGCCATGAAAACCCGAATATTGGTCAGAGACAAAGTTGTACCAGGTGATGCCGCGCCCTGAACCAAAGTATTTTCTGTTGGGGCCAGAATTCACCGTTTTCACTGGCGTGACAAAACGCATACCATCAGCGGAGGCTACCTCCCCGCCCCCCAGTATCCTGCCAACGCTAACGAGGACTGAAAATCAACCAGCCGCGCATTGGCGCTAACCAGCGTTTCTGCTCGGATGTAGTTCTGTTTCACCCAGCTCAGACGATGGCGAGTCAGTGCAGGGATATTGTGCTTGATCAGCGGCTCATGTCCGATATTGCAGGCCTCAGCCAGCATCACCGCACACAGGCTTATATGCAGATCCTGCGCACGGGCACCTGACTCGCTGACATGGCTGAATTCACGGGTGAAGCCAGTTCTGGCGTCAATCTCGAGCAACAGTTCTGTCAGGTCAACGGGTGGAAGCAATTGTCTGACTCGGCTGCTCAGTTGTATCAGCGCCGGTGGTTCATCCAATTTATCCAGGCTGCTGATGGTCAGCGAAGGATGTTTACCTTCATTGCAGATGTCCACGGCGGTATTGCGATCAAAACGTGATGCCACCGTTTTCCAGGTTTCATCTAACTGAGCGGCCAATTGCTCCGATGCTTTACTGCCATTAGTGGGGTGACCCAATGGGCACTGTTGCAAAGTTAGCGATGAGGCAGCCTTTTGTCTTATTCAAAGGCCTTACATTTCAAAAACTCTGCTTACCAGGCGCATTTCGCCCAGGGGATCACCATA
>NZ_JBMKHQ010000030.1:0-9239 GCF_049237385.1 Enterobacter cloacae complex sp. IR5412
AGCAGAAGAATTAGCCTGAAATTAAAAGGTCTGAGTCCAATTGAATATCGAACCCAGACCTATGTGCCTCGTGTTTAACTGTCCAACTTTTTGGGGTCAGTACAACCCGAGGCTACCCCTCAACCCCAACAAGTTGAGAGTAGCCTCTTATTCTTTTTTTCACAAGGAGTAAAAGGCATGACGCCATTAAAAACTGCGTTAGGCATCGTTTTTATTATTTGCCTGACGATAGTGATCTTTACCTTTATTACTCGCGGTAAGTTATGTGAGTTTTCAATAAAGAGTGAACATCAGGAGGTGGCGGCGAAATTAGCCTGTAACGCAGGCTAACCTCTTCGGGTGGAACGCGTGTTCCGCCCGGCTTGTGGGATACTGAGGTCTTAACGCACCCGTTTTTTTCTTCTGTCACCGCGATTATACTGCGCGGCATGTACCCCGATGATAAGAATCCATGAAAGCCATTTTTCTGTTGTTGTTATTTTTAACCGCCTTTGCCCGTGCCGATGAGATAGGCAGCCAGTATCGAAAACAGGCGGAAGCCGGTGATGCGCGCGCCCAGTATTATCTTGCCGATACGTACTTCAGCTCCGGCGACAGCAAGCAGGCCGCGCTGTGGGCCGAGAAAGCGGCGAAAGGCGGCAATGTCGACGCCATGGCGCTGCTATCGCAAATCCTCTTTACGCAGGGCGACTACGCACAGGCCAAAGCTCTGGCCCAACAGGCAAACATTGCGGGCAGCAAACGCGGCGCGATCATGCTGGCGCGGGTGCTGGTGAACACGCAAGCAGGCAAGACCGACTACCCGCAGGCCATTAAACTGCTGCAAACGGCGACCGAAGACATCGATAGCGACTCGGCGGTAGACGCGCAACAGCTGCTGGGGCTGATCTATGCCAACGGCGTTGAAGTCCCTCAGGATGACGTGCAGGCTGCGGCGTGGTTCAAGCGGAGTTCGGCTCTGTCCCGGACGGGCTATGCGGAGTACTGGGCAGGCATGCTGTTCAGGCAGGGTGAGAAAGGCTTTATCACACCGAATAAACAGAAAGCGCTTTACTGGTTAAACCTGAGCTGTACGGAAGGGTTTGATACCGGGTGTGAAGAGTTTGATGCGTTGAGCGGGGAGTAAATTATTGCCCGGTGGCGCTGTGCTTACCGGGCCTACGGTTATGTAGGCCGGGTAAGGCGAAGCCGCCACCCGGCATTTTTACATCACTGGTCAGCCGTTTTATCAAAACGACCCAGCACCTCGCGTTCATACGCCAGCGCTTTTTTACGGTCGAACTTGTGTTCCCACTTGGAGATTACCAGCACCGCCAGCGCATTACCCACCACGTTCAGCGCGGTACGCGCCATGTCGAGGATACGGTCCACACCGGCGATAAACGCCAGGCCTTCCAGCGGAATACCGACGCTGCCCAGCGTCGCCAGCAGCACCACGAAGGAGACGCCCGGCACGCCTGCGATACCCTTTGAGGTCACCATCAGGGTCAACACCAGTACGATTTCCTGCCACAGCGACAGGTCAATGCCGTACAGCTGAGCGATAAAGATTGCCGCAATACTCTGATACAGCGTTGAACCATCCAGGTTGAAGGAGTAACCGGTCGGTACAACGAAGCTGGTAATGGACGCCGGTGCACCGTAGGCCTCCATCTTCTCAATGATACGCGGCAGCACGCTCTCGGAGCTTGCCGTGGAGTACGCCAGAATCAGCTCATCTTTCAGAATGCGGATCAGGATCCAGATGCTCAGCCCGCACAGGCGCGCCACAATCCCCAGCACTACCAGCGCAAAGAACAGGATCGCGAAGTGCACCAGAATCACCAGCTTCGCCAACGGCCACAGGGAAGCAAAGCCGAAGTTCGCCACGGTTACGGCGATCAGCGCAAAAACACCCACCGGCGCATAGCGCATCACCATGTGGGTGACTTTGAACATGGTTTCAGAGATAGAGCGGAACACCGTTACCAACGGTTCACGGTGCGTCGCGGGCAGGGAAGAAAGCCCCAGACCAAAGAGCACCGAGAAGAAGATGATCGGCAGCATCTCGCCCTTCGCCATTGACGCGATAATGTTGGTCGGCACCAGCGAGAGGATAGTCCCCATCAGCCCATGCGAATGGCTCTGCACGTCGGCGGTGGTGCTTTGGTATTTCGAAATATCCACCGTCGCCAGCTGCGACATATCAATCCCGGAACCTGGCTGGAACACGTTCGCCAGGGTGATACCAAGAATGATGGCAACCGTGGTGATCACTTCGAAATAGAGAATGGTTTTAACGCCGATGCGGCCTAACTGTTTCGCATCACCTACCCCGGCAATACCGACCACCAGCGTCGAGATCACAATCGGCACAACAATCATCTTGATCAGATGAATAAAGATATCGCCCGCTGGCGAGAGAAGGTTCGCAATCAGCCACTCGCGGCTGTCGCTATGGTAATGGAGGTAACTGCCCAGCAAGATGCCCAGCACAAGGGCCAGCAGGATCTGCCAGGCCAGGCTGACTTTCAAATTTTTCATAGAAACTGACTTCCTCAATGAAATCTCCGCACCAGCAAAACTGCATGAATATGGAGACATACTGAAAGGGTATGAATTGTGTTGCGTTGGTTTATGGGATTTTTTAACGCGCCGTATGAGTATCATTTGCACGGCATGCTGCGCAAGCCTTAAAGAACAAGGCATTTCACTGCAAAAAGCGTCATTGACGGTAATTAATAGCAATCCACATCAATAACCGATTGTTATGAAAAAACTTTTACAAACAAAAAAGTGAATAATTCTTCAGATGAATTATTTCCCTTCAAAGTTTCATTCGCTCAATTTTCATACTCTTCAGACATTGCGTGATCTGTCGCCCAAATACTAAACAAAGCTTGTAAAGCCCCTACTATTAACGTTTTTGCGACATATTATTAACATCTTACAAGGAGAAAAAAAGCCATGAGCCAAATACACAAACACGACATTCCCGCAAACATTGCGGACCGTTGCCTGATAAGCCCGGAGCAGTACCAGGAGAAATACCAGCAGTCCATTTCCAGCCCTGACGCATTCTGGGGTGAACAGGGCCACATCCTCGACTGGATCAAACCTTATCAGAAGGTAAAGAACACCTCTTTCGCGCCGGGCAACGTCTCCATTAAATGGTATGAAGACGGCACGCTGAACCTGGCGGCGAACTGCCTGGACCGCCATCTTGCCGAACGCGGCAACGAAACGGCCATTATCTGGGAAGGCGACGATGCCTCTCAGAGCAAACACATCTCATATAAAGAGCTTCATCGCGACGTCTGCCGCTTCGCCAACGTGCTGCTGGCCCAGGGCATTAAAAAAGGCGATGTGGTGGCGATCTATATGCCGATGGTGCCGGAAGCCGCGGTGGCTATGCTGGCCTGCGCGCGCATCGGCGCGATCCACTCCGTTATTTTTGGTGGCTTCTCGCCGGAGGCGGTTGCCGGACGTATCGTCGACTCGAACTCAAAGCTGGTGATCACCGCTGACGAGGGCGTGCGTGCCGGGCGCGGCATTCCGCTGAAGAAAAACGTCGATGAAGCGCTGAAAAACCCGAACGTGAAATCCATCCATAACGTCATTGTCTTCAAACGCACGGGCGGCAACATTGACTGGCACGAGGGCCGAGACCTGTGGTGGAGCGATCTGATTGAAAACGCAAGCGACCAGCATCAGCCGGAAGAGATGAACGCGGAAGATCCGCTGTTTATCCTTTATACCTCCGGATCCACCGGTAAGCCGAAAGGCGTGCTGCATACCACCGGCGGCTATCTGGTTTACGCGGCCACCACCTTTAAATACGTTTTCGACTACCATCCGGGCGACATCTACTGGTGTACCGCCGACGTGGGCTGGGTCACCGGTCACAGCTACCTGCTGTACGGCCCGCTGGCCTGCGGCGCAACGACGCTGATGTTTGAAGGCGTACCTAACTGGCCAACGCCGGCGCGTATGTGCCAGGTGGTCGATAAGCATCAGGTCAACATTCTCTACACCGCGCCAACGGCGATCCGTGCGCTGATGGCGGAAGGCGATAAAGCCATCGAAGGGACCGACCGCTCTTCCCTGCGCATCCTCGGTTCCGTGGGCGAGCCGATCAACCCGGAAGCCTGGGAGTGGTACTGGAAGAAGATCGGCAACGAGAAGTGCCCGGTGATGGACACCTGGTGGCAGACCGAAACCGGCGGCTTCATGATCACCCCGATGCCGGGCGCCACGCAGTTGAAAGCCGGTTCGGCCACCCGTCCGTTCTTCGGCGTGCAGCCCGCGCTGGTGGACAACGAAGGCAATCCGCAGGAAGGGGCCACCGAAGGCAACCTGGTAATCGTCGATTCCTGGCCTGGCCAGGCGCGTACCCTGTTCGGCGACCATGAGCGCTTCGAACAGACCTACTTCTCAACCTTTAAAAACATGTACTTCAGCGGCGACGGCGCGCGCCGGGACGAAGACGGTTATTACTGGATCACCGGACGCGTGGACGATGTGCTGAATGTTTCCGGCCACCGTCTGGGCACGGCGGAGATTGAGTCTGCGCTGGTGTCGCATCCGAAGATTGCCGAAGCGGCAGTTGTCGGCATACCTCACAACATCAAAGGCCAGGCGATCTACGCCTACGTCACCCTGAACCACGGCGAGGAGCCGTCGCCAGAGCTGTATACCGAGGTGCGCAACTGGGTGCGTAAAGAGATCGGCCCGCTGGCCACGCCGGACGTGCTGCACTGGACCGACTCACTGCCGAAAACCCGTTCCGGCAAGATTATGCGCCGTATTCTGCGCAAAATCGCAGCAGGCGACACCAGCAACCTCGGTGATACCTCAACGCTTGCCGATCCTGGCGTGGTAGACAAACTGCTCGAAGAGAAGCAGGCCATCGCAATGCCTTCCTAGTGTTTCTCCCTCTCCCCGTGGGAGAGGGCCGGGGTGAGGGCATCAGACCGCACCTTCCTTCCATCACCCTAACCCTCTCCCCATAGGGGAGAGGGGATAAAAACAAACCAACCTTACCTTTGGAGACTCTGTGATGAATAACGATATTTGTCAGCAGATAGAGAATAGTGCGCACTACAAGGAGCTCGTCGAAAAACGGCAACGGTTTGCCTTTATCCTTTCCATCATCATGCTGGTTATTTACGTCGGCTTTATTCTGCTGATCGCCTTTGCGCCGCAGTGGCTCGGTACGCCGCTGCACGCCGGAACCAGCGTTACGCGCGGCATCCCAATTGGCATTGGCGTTATCGTTATTTCGTTTGTGCTGACAGGTGTGTATGTCTGGCGTGCGAACGGTGAATTCGATCGTCTTAACAGAGAAGTTCTGCGCGAGGTAAAAGCATCATGAAGCGAGTCCTGACGGCGCTTGCCGCCACACTTCCCTTTGCTGCCCATGCGGCAGATGCCCTTACCGGCGAGGTCCAGCGCCAGCCAACCAACTGGCAGGCGATTATCATGTTCCTGATTTTCGTGGTGCTAACGCTTTACATCACCTACTGGGCGTCGAAACGCGTGCGCTCCCGTAACGATTACTACACCGCGGGCGGCAACATTACCGGCTTCCAGAACGGGCTGGCGATTGCGGGAGACTTTATGTCTGCCGCCTCGTTCCTCGGGATCTCCGCGCTGGTTTATACCTCGGGGTATGACGGCCTGATCTACTCCCTCGGCTTCCTCGTCGGCTGGCCGATCATTCTGTTCCTGATTGCCGAGCGCCTGCGTAACCTTGGCCGCTACACCTTTGCAGACGTAGCTTCATACCGCCTCAAACAAGGCCCCATCCGCATGCTCTCCGCCTGCGGTTCGCTGGTTGTGGTGGCGCTGTACCTGATTGCGCAGATGGTGGGCGCGGGTAAATTGATCGAGCTGCTGTTCGGTCTGAACTACCACGTCGCGGTGGTGCTGGTAGGCGTGCTGATGGTGATGTACGTCCTGTTCGGCGGCATGCTGGCCACCACCTGGGTACAGATCATCAAAGCGGTACTGCTGCTGTTCGGCGCCAGCTTTATGGCCTTTATGGTGATGAAACACGTCGGGTTCAGCTTCAATAATCTGTTTACCGAAGCCATGTCAGTGCACCCGAAAGGGGAAGCGATCATGAGCCCGGGCGGGCTGGTGAAAGATCCGATATCCGCGCTCTCGCTCGGTCTCGGCCTGATGTTCGGTACCGCTGGCCTGCCGCATATCCTGATGCGTTTCTTCACGGTGTCTGATGCACGTGAAGCGCGTAAAAGCGTGTTCTACGCCACCGGGTTTATGGGCTACTTCTACATACTGACCTTTATCATCGGCTTTGGCGCGATCATGCTGGTGGGGGCAAACCCGGCGTTTAAAGACGCGGCGGGCGCGCTTATCGGCGGTAACAACATGGCGGCGGTGCATCTGGCCGACGCGGTAGGCGGTAACCTGTTCCTCGGCTTTATCTCTGCCGTGGCCTTCGCCACCATCCTCGCGGTGGTTGCAGGGCTGACGCTGGCTGGTGCGTCTGCGGTATCGCACGATCTCTACGCCAACGTTTTCCGCAAAGGCGCAAGCGAGCGCGATGAGCTGAAAGTCTCCAAAATCACCGTACTGGTGCTGGGCGTCGTCGCCATCCTGCTGGGGATTTTGTTCGAGAAGCAGAACATCGCCTTTATGGTGGGGCTGGCCTTCTCGATTGCGGCAAGCTGTAACTTCCCGATCATTCTGCTCTCCATGTACTGGTCAAAACTGACCACCCGTGGGGCGATGATTGGCGGCTGGCTGGGGCTGCTGACGGCGGTGATTCTGATGATCCTCGGCCCGACCATCTGGGTGCAGATCCTCGGTCACGAAAGCGCTATCTTCCCGTATGAATACCCGGCGCTGTTCTCCATTGCCGTGGCGTTTATTGGGATCTGGTTCTTCTCAGCGACCGACAACTCGCCGGAGGGTAACCTGGAGCGTGAGAAATTCCGCGCCCAGTTTATCCGCTCGCAAACCGGCCTGGGTGTTGAGCAGGGCCGCGCGCACTAAACCTTTTCTCCCCGGTCGCTCTGGCCGGGGAACTTAAAACATCACCCACGCCACCAGCGGCGCGATTAATACCATTGTCACGCCCGAGAGCATCATCACCAGGCTTGCAACAACGCCTTCCTGCTGTCCCAGCTCATACGAACGTGCCGTCCCCGCCCCGTGCGACGCCGCGCCAAACCCCGCCCCTTTCGCCATCCCTTCGCGAATGGAAAGGCGCAGAAACAGCACATCCCCCACTGCCATGCCGAACACGCCGGTCACCACCACAAACAGCGCCACCAGATCCGGCTGTCCGCCGAGCGGTTTAGCCGCCGCCAGCGCGAACGGTGTGGTCACCGAGCGTACCGCCAGGCTGCGCTGGATTTCATCAGACAGGGTAAACAGCCGCGCCAGCCAGACCGAGCTACACACCGCCACTACCGTCGCGGTGACGACACCCGCGCTGAGCGACATCCAGTGGCGTTTAATAATTGCCAGGTTGTCATACACCGGCACCGCAAAGGCGATAGTCGCCGGGCCGAGCAGCCACAGCAGCCAGTGGGATTCACCAATGTAGTTCTGCCAGGAGATATGGCCGAAGACCAGCATCAGCACCAGCAGGATCGGCGTAAAGACCAGCGGCATCAGCGGCAGCGTTCGAAAGCGGCGATACAGGCGCTTGTTGGCAAAGTAAATGACGACTGTCGCAATCAGGCATAGCACGCTTATCTGAAAGTTAGTCATGCTTCTGCCTGCTGATTTCAAAGCGATACACTTTATCCACCACCCAGGCGGTGGCGCCCAGCACCATCAGCGTGCTCAGGGCGATAACCGCAAAGATGCGCCAGCCGTCGACCATCAGCAGTTGCGCATAATTCACCACCGCCACCACGGCCGGAACGAAGAACAGCAGCATCTCCGCCAGCAGCCAGCGCGCACCGGCCCGCACCCAGCTAAGGGGCAACGCGCGACAGAGGATCAGCGTCAGCATCAGCACCATTCCCACCAGGTTGGCGGGTAAAGGCAGGTTCAGCCAGTCGACAAGATATTCGGCAAAAACAAACAGTCCCGCGTAGAGCAGTACCTGAACCGGTACCTGGAGTCGTTGAACAACGGCAGGCGTAACACGGCTTAACGCCACGGCCATGGAGGTTTTCCTCAGAAATGAGACGAGGCGCCAGTATAGTGAGCGTACGGTATCGACTGAAATGAATTAAAATCATCGAAGGTATAGTTTCGAGGAATAATCATGGACATAAGAACGCTGCGCTATTTTGTCGAGGTGGTTCGCCAGCAAAGTTTTACCCGCGCAGCGGAGAAGTTATTCGTAACCCAGCCTACCATCAGTAAGATGCTGAAAAACCTCGAAGATGAGCTGAACTGTACCCTGCTGATCCGCGACGGGCGCAAGCTGCTGCTGACCGATACCGGTCGCGTGGTGTTCGAGCGCGGGCTGGCAATTCTGGCGGAGTTCCGCCAGCTGGAGGCCGAGCTTGGGGACATCAACCACCTGACAAAAGGGCTGCTGCGGCTCGGCATTCCGCCGATGGTCGGCATGATGATGGCCGGGCCGATTAGCCTGTTTCGCCAGCGCTATCCCGGCGTTGAGCTAAAAATCTCTGAGTTTGGCGGCCTGACCGTGCAGCAGGCGGTGATGAACGGTGAACTGGACGTGGCCATGACGGCCCTTCCCGTGGAAGAAGAGAGCGGGCTGGCAACGCTGCCGCTGTTCAGCCACCCGCTGTGCGTGCTGGTGCCGCGCTCCGGCGACTGGCTGAAGATTGAATCAGTAAAACCCGAGCTGCTCGGCGAACACCCGCTGCTGATTTACAACGAAGATTTCGCCTTAAGCCGCCAGCTGATGGCGCTGTTTAACCAGCACAACGTAAAGCCGCGCATTGCGGTGCGCAGCGGCCAGTGGGATTTTCTGGCAGCGATGGTACAGGCGGGCGTGGGGATAGCCATTCTGCCGCAGCCGATCTGCGAGCGGCTGGATAAAAACACGCTGCGCTGGATCCCGCTGGAGAGCGATCTGCACTGGCAGTTAGGGATGATCTGGCGTGAAGGGGTGTATCTGTCGCACAGCGCACAGGCGTGGTTGCAATGCTGTGAGGGGTTTTGGGTACCCTCACCCTAACCCTCTCCCTGTGGGCAGAGGGATCCCCAGTAATTTTTTTATGCAGAAGCAATAAAGTTGCTTTCTAAATGACTGAGGGCTGTCAGCGATGCCCTGGTCCGGCTGTAAATCGCTGAGGCGTTTG
>NZ_JBMKHQ010000031.1:0-6314 GCF_049237385.1 Enterobacter cloacae complex sp. IR5412
AGCGCCGATGGTAGTGTGGGGTCTCCCCATGTGAGAGTAGGGAACTGCCAGGCATCAATCAGGAAGAACCCCGTACCGGAAGGTGCGGGGTTTTTTGCTTTGTGCGTTCTGAAAAGTCGGGTGGTGGCCCCACCTTACCCGCCCTACATGCTTTCCCTCCTTGAAACTTTCTCACCTTTCGCTTGCAGACTCGACATTAAGCCCGTTTCTGGGTATCGTTAGCTGTCTGGATGTCTAAACGTTTATACGTATGCTGTGAGGATTTAAGGTTATGCCGATTCGGGTGCAGGACGAGCTACCAGCCGTCAATTTCTTGCGTGAAGAGAATGTCTTCGTCATGACGGCTTCGCGTGCGACAGGTCAGGAAATTCGCCCGCTGAAGGTGCTTATTCTCAATCTGATGCCAAAAAAGATCGAAACGGAGAACCAGTTCCTGCGTTTGCTCTCCAACTCTCCGCTTCAGGTTGATATCCAGCTGCTGCGCATTGACGCCCGTGAGTCACGCAACACGCCTGCTGAGCATCTGAATAACTTCTACTGTAATTTTGAAGATATTCGCGATGAGAATTTCGATGGACTGATCGTCACCGGCGCACCGCTGGGTCTGGTGGAATTTAATGACGTTGCCTACTGGCCACAAATCAGGCAGGTGCTGGAGTGGGCAAAAGATCACGTCACGTCCACCTTATTTGTCTGTTGGGCGGTACAGGCCGCGCTGAATATCCTCTATGGCATTCCCAAGCAAACCCGCAGTGACAAACTTTCTGGCGTATACGAACACCACATTCTTCACCCGCATGCGCTGCTGACGCGTGGTTTCGATGACACTTTCCTGGCTCCGCATTCTCGCTACGCCGATTTTCCGGCACAGCTGATCCGCGATTATACCGACCTGGAAATCCTGGCCGAAACGGAAGACGGCGATGCCTACCTGTTCGCCAGTAAAGACAAACGCATCGCGTTCGTTACCGGCCATCCTGAGTACGATCCGCATACCCTCGCGTCAGAGTATTTTCGTGACGTTGAAGCGGGTCTGAATCCGGATGTCCCGTACAACTATTTCCCGAAAAACGATCCGCAAAACACGCCTCGGGCAACCTGGCGTAGTCACGGAAATCTGCTGTTCACTAACTGGCTCAACTATTACGTCTACCAGATTACGCCGTACGATCTGCGCCACATGAATCCGACGCTGGAGTAATCGTCTGCATTAAACAATCCTAAAGCGTTTCAGCTATTCAGATCAGGCACCTTAGGGTGCCTTTTTTATTTCCGAAAACCAACTCAACATCGTGAAAAACTTTAATCCCATATTAATCATACAGTTGTGATTGGATATGAATTAAAATGGAAATTGTTTTTGATTTTGGAAAAATTATAGATAGTCTTAATTCTGCTGAGCGAAAACTACACAACGATCTTTCGCTCGCATCGGGGGCGTGATTTTGGATCTTTGATGAGGAGCAGAACGATGACTCAACAGGCAACAACGGTCGATGAACTGACCTTTACCCAGCCGAATGGTGAGCAAGAACAGCAAGTTTTGACGGCAGAAGCGGTAGAGTTTCTGACTGAACTGGTGACTCGCTTTACGCCACAGCGTAATAAACTGCTGGCGGCACGCATTCATCAACAGCAGGAGATCGATAACGGCAAGTTGCCAGGGTTTATTTCGGAAAGCGCTTCCATTCGTCATGGTGAATGGAAAATTCGCGGAATCCCTGAAGATTTACAGGATCGTCGCGTAGAGATCACCGGCCCGGTAGAGCGCAAAATGGTGATTAACGCCATGAATGCCAACGTCAAAGTATTTATGGCGGACTTCGAAGATTCCCTCGCGCCGGACTGGCAGAAAGTTATCGACGGGCAGATCAACCTGCGCGACGCCGTCAACGGCACCATCAGCTATACCAACGAAGCCGGTAAAATTTACCAGCTCAAACCGAATCCGGCGGTGCTGATCTGCCGCGTACGCGGTCTGCATTTGCCAGAAAAACACGTCACCTGGCGCGGAGAAGCGATTCCGGGCAGCCTGTTCGACTTTGCGCTGTACTTCTTCCACAACCATAAGAACCTGCTGGCGAAAGGCAGCGGCCCCTATTTCTATCTGCCGAAAACCCAGTCCTGGCAGGAAGCGGCGTGGTGGAGTGAAGTCTTCAGCTACGCAGAAGACCGCTTCAGCCTGCCGCGCGGCACCATTAAGGCTACGCTGCTGATTGAAACCCTGCCAGCCGTATTCCAGATGCATGAGATCCTCCATGCGCTGCGTGACCATATTGTGGGCCTGAACTGCGGCCGCTGGGATTACATCTTCAGCTACATCAAAACCCTGAAAAACCATGCCGACCGGGTATTGCCGGATCGTCAGGTTGTCACCATGGATAAACCGTTCCTCAGCGCCTACTCGCGCCTGCTGATTAAGACCTGCCACAAACGCGGCGCCTTTGCGATGGGCGGCATGGCGGCGTTTATCCCGAGCAAAGACGCAGAGCGTAACAATCAGGTGCTCAACAAGGTGAAAGCCGATAAAGAGCTGGAAGCCCGTAACGGCCACGACGGGACGTGGATTGCCCACCCCGGTCTGGCCGACACGGCGATGGAGGTCTTCAACCGCGTACTCGGCGACAACAAAAACCAGCTGTTTGTCACCCGTGAAGACGATGCGCCAATCGCAGAAGAACAGTTGCTTGCGCCGTGTGCGGGCGAGCGTACGGAAGAGGGCATGCGCGCCAATATTCGCGTCGCCGTGCAGTACATCGAGGCATGGATCTCCGGCAACGGCTGCGTGCCGATCTACGGCCTGATGGAAGATGCCGCCACGGCGGAAATTTCACGTACCTCCATCTGGCAGTGGATCCATCATCAAAAAACGCTCAGCAACGGCAAACCGGTCACCAAAGCCCTGTTCCGTCAGATGCTGGCCGAAGAGATGCGGGTCATCCAGGACGAACTGGGCGAGCACCGCTTCAGCAGCGGGCGTTTTAATGACGCTGCGCGCCTGATGGAGCAAATCACCACCTCTGATGACTTAATCGACTTCCTGACCCTGCCGGGCTACCGCTTCCTGGCGTAATTCACCACATAACAATATGGAGCATCTGCACATGAAAACCCGTACCCAACAGATCGAAGAGTTACAAAAAGAGTGGACCCAACCGCGCTGGGAAGGCATTCGCCGTCCGTACAGCGCAGAGGAAGTGGTGAAGTTACGCGGCTCGGTTAACCCGGAGTGTACGCTGGCGCAGAACGGCGCGGCGAAAATGTGGGATCTGCTGCACGGGGGGTCTAAAAAAGGTTATATCAACAGCCTCGGCGCACTGACTGGCGGTCAGGCATTGCAGCAGGCGAAGGCCGGCATTGAAGCTATCTATCTTTCCGGCTGGCAGGTCGCGGCGGATGCTAACCTGGCCTCCAGCATGTATCCGGATCAATCTCTTTATCCGGCGAACTCGGTGCCGTCAGTGGTAGATCGGATCAACAATACCTTCCGCCGTGCGGATCAGATCCAGTGGGCGGCGGGCATCGAGCCCCACGATCCGCGCTTTACTGATTATTTCCTGCCGATCGTCGCCGATGCGGAAGCCGGTTTCGGCGGCGTGCTGAACGCCTTTGAGCTGATGAAATCGATGATTGAGGCCGGTGCAGCGGCCGTACACTTTGAAGATCAGCTGGCGTCGGTGAAGAAGTGTGGGCATATGGGCGGGAAAGTGCTGGTGCCAACTCAGGAAGCGATCCAGAAGCTGGTTGCCGCGCGTCTGGCTGCTGACGTGCTCGGCGTGCCGACGCTGGTCATTGCCCGTACCGATGCGGACGCAGCGGACCTGATCACCTCTGACTGCGACCCGTACGACAGAGAATTCATCACCGGCGAACGCACCAGCGAAGGGTTCTATCGCACGCATGCCGGTATTGAACAGGCGATCAGCCGCGGCCTGGCGTATGCCCCTTACGCCGACCTGGTCTGGTGTGAAACCTCCACGCCGGATCTGGCGCTGGCGAAGCGCTTTGCCGATGCGATTCATGCGAAATATCCGGGCAAGCTGCTGGCCTATAACTGTTCGCCGTCCTTCAACTGGCAAAAAAATCTGGACGACACGACCATCGCCAGCTTCCAGCAGCAGCTGTCGGATATGGGCTACAAGTACCAGTTCATCACCCTGGCGGGTATCCACAGCATGTGGTTCAACATGTTCGACCTGGCGCATGCCTACGCACAGGGCGAAGGCATGAAGCACTATGTTGAGAAGGTACAGCAGCCAGAATTTGCGGCGGGTAAAGAGGGATATACCTTCGTTTCGCACCAGCAGGAGGTGGGAACCGGCTACTTCGATAATGTGACCACAATTATTCAGGGCGGGACTTCCTCCGTCACGGCATTAACGGGTTCAACGGAAGAAGCACAGTTCTGATCTTTCCCCCTCTCCCCCCTCGGGGAGAGGGTTGGGGTGAGGGGAATATATGTCGCGTGGTCTGGAATTACTGATAGCCCAAACTATTTTGCAGGGCTTCGATGCCCAGTATGGCCGCTTTCTGGAAGTCACATCCGGCGCGCAACAGCGTTTTGAGCACGCCGACTGGCATGCGGTTCAGCAGGCCATGAAGCAGCGTATCCATCTTTATGATCACCATGTAGGTCTGGTGGTGGAACAACTGCGCTGTATCACCGACGGTAAAAGCCCGGATGCGGAATTTTTACTGCGCGTGAAAGAGCATTACACCCATCTGTTACCCGACTACCCGCGCTTCGAGATTGCGGAGAGCTTTTTCAACTCCGTCTATTGCCGGTTATTTGACCACCGCTCATTATCTCCTGAGCGGTTATTTATCTTCAGCTCCCAGCCCGAGCGACGCTTCCGTACCATTCCGCGTCCGCTGGCGAAAGATTTCTTTCCCGATCGCGGCTGGGAAAAGCTCCTGCACCGCGTCTTAACGGATTTGCCGCTGCGCCTGCCGTGGCAGAATAAACCCCGGGATATCGGCTATATCCACGCGTATCTCAGTGAAACCTTCGGTGAGGCGGTGCTCAGCCGCAGCCATTTGCAGGTTGCCAACGAGCTTTTCTACCGCAATAAGGCCGCCTGGCTGGTGGGCAAACTGGTTACGCCGACAGCCATCGTGCCGTTTCTGCTGCCCATTCACCGTACCGACGACGGCGAACTGTTTGTCGATACCTGCCTGACTACCAGCGCTGAGGCGAGTATCGTATTTGGCTTCGCACGCTCCTATTTCATGGTCTACGCCCCGCTGCCCGCCGCCCTGGTGGAGTGGCTGCGCGAGATCCTGCCGGGCAAAACCACCGCCGAGCTGTATATGGCGATTGGCTGTCAGAAGCATGCCAAAACGGAGAGTTATCGGGAATACCTGCGTTATGTCACCACGGCTGATGAGCAGTTTATCGAAGCGCCGGGTATCCGCGGCATGGTGATGCTGGTTTTCACACTGCCGGGATTCGACCGGGTGTTTAAGGTGATTAAGGATAAATTCGCCCCGCAGAAAGAGATGAACGCAGCCCACGTCCGTGCCTGCTATCAGCTGGTAAAAGAGCACGATCGCGTCGGGCGAATGGCCGATACCCAGGAGTTTGAAAACTTTGTGCTGGATAAGCAGCAGATCGATCCGGCGCTAATGACGCTGCTCATGCAGGAAGCGCCGACGAAAATTACCGATCTTGGCGATAAGATTGCGATCAGCCATCTCTACATTGAGCGCCGTATGGTGCCGCTAAATATCTGGCTGGAACAGTCAGAGGGCCAGGCTTTACGTGATGCCATCGAAGAGTACGGCAACGCCATCCGCCAGCTCGCCGCTGCCAATATTTTCCCCGGGGATATGCTGTTTAAAAACTTCGGCGTCACCCGTCACGGGCGGGTGGTGTTCTACGATTACGATGAAATTTGCTACATGACCGAGGTGAACTTCCGCGATATCCCGCCGCCGCGCTACCCGGAAGATGAACTGTCCAGCGAGCCGTGGTACAGCGTCTCGCCGGGCGATGTGTTTCCGGAGGAGTTTCGCCACTGGCTGTGTGCGGACCCACGCATCGGGCCGTTATTTGAAGAGATGCATGCCGATCTGTTCCGCGCCAGCTACTGGCGCGGGCTGCAAGCGCGGATCAAAAACGGGCACGTGGAAGATGTCTACGCTTACCGCCGCAAGCGGCGGTTTTGCATCCGCTTTTCTCCCTCTCCCGCAGGGTAAGGGCATCATGTTTTCTCCCTCTCCCTGTGGGCTGAGGGATCCCCAGTAATTTTTTTATGCAGAAGCAATAAAGTTGCTTTCTAAATGACTGAGGGCTGTCAGCGATGCCCTGGTCC
>NZ_JBMKHQ010000032.1:0-4437 GCF_049237385.1 Enterobacter cloacae complex sp. IR5412
AAGCAACACCGACAGGGATGGATTTCAGAACCAGAGAAAGAAAATAAAATGCGATGCCATAACCGATTATGACAACGGCGGAAGGGGCAAGCTTAGTAAAGCCCTCGGTGCGGCGGACATTATCCGCGAACAGGCTGAACAGCACGGCATTGCGCGGGTAACGGATGTCTGGCTGGAAGTCGGCGCACTGGCGGATGTTGAGGAGAGTGCACTGCATTTCTGTTTTGATATCGCCTGCCGTGATACCGTGGCGCAGGGCTGCACACTGCATATTGATGTTATCCCGGCACAGGCATGGTGCTGGGATTGCAGCCGTGAGGCCGAAATCATGCAGCACGCCGGATGCTGTCCGCACTGCGGCAGTGAACGGCTGCGCATCAGTGAAGGTGATGATTTGCGGGTAAAAAGCCTGGAAGGTGAGTGAGTTTTACGCCGCCGCCGTATTCAGCAGCCAGCGGGCGAATTGCTGCATGGCCGGGGTTTCCGTACGGGACTGTAACCGCGTCAGCCAGTAGCCGCCGAGGGTGATTTCTGCGGCAAACGGCTGTACCAGTGCGCCTGACTGTAACAGGCGGCTGAACATACATACCGGTGCGATCGCTACCCCGGCACCCAGTTGTGCCGCCTCGGCCATGGCCAGTGAGGTATCGAACACCATTACCGGCTGTGACGGGGAAGGCGGTGTGCCGCCCGCACAATCCAGCCAGCGGCTCCATTCATCCCGGCGGAATGAGCGCAGCAGGGTAAAGCGGTGAACATCATCCGGCTGCTGTAACTGTTCTGCAATGGCCGGTGAGCACAGCGGAGCGTGTGGTGCACTGAAAATCAGTTCCGCATCTGACTCATGCCACGCGCCGTTACCGAAACGGATCGTATAATCATGCCCTTCCGCCGCCGGGTCCACATGATTGTTATGGGTGGAGATATGCAGATCAATATGCGGATGGCTGTCATAGAATCCGGCCAGACGCGGCAGCAGCCAGCCTGCGGCAAATGTTCCCACCGCACCGACTTTCACCCGCTCACGGAACTGCCCGTGAGAAAAACACTCCAGAGTATCCGCAATCCGGTCAAACGCCTCATTGAGCACCGGCAGTAATCCCTCACCTTCATGGGTCAGCACCAGCCCGCGCGAGACGCGGGTAAACAGCACACAGCCGAGTTGTTCTTCCAGCGCCCTGACCTGCTGGCTGACGGCGGCATGGGTGACATTCAGCTCAATCGCCGCGCGGGTAAAACTGAGATGACGGGCGGCGGCCTCAAAGGCGCGCAGCGGGTTAAGGGGGAGATAACGTCTGACCATAATCCACCTGTAAGTTTTTCTTTAGGGCAGTTGAGTCTTCATAATGCCTCCTTTGAAGGGAAGGTATAACGTCGGCTGCGGCAGCAGAGAAACGGCATTCCGGCGGTAATACTCTGCTATAGCAGAATCTGCCTTGTTGTAGCGCGGAACTCAAGTGATATTTGCCTCTTGTGTTTGCATTCGAGCTAATCCGGCAGCACTATTACTCCCAAGGGTTCCAGCAGTTGCTCCTGTTGCCAGGCACAGATCTTGACTCCTTCGAGGTTGACCCGTCTGGGGTCGAGCCCATCCAGATCGGCAAAGGTCAGGTCACAGCCCCGCAGATTGACCTGTTGCCAACAGTCGCGGGAGAAGGTGCCGCGGCTGAGATCTGAGCCCATCAAGGAAGCGCCGCTGAGATTGGCATTGCTCCAGTTGTTTTCAAACAGCTCGCATTTTTCCAGGCATTGGCCACTCAAGTTGGTATAGGCCAGGTTGCAACCTGAGATATAAGCCGAGCAGAAGTACATCTTATGGCTGACTTGATTGTAGAAGCGGGCCCGGGAAAAGTTGGCGCCCTTGAGATCGCACTCCCTGAACTCTATGCCAAAGCAGTTGGCACCGCTGAAGTTGGCCAAAGACAGACGGCAGGCCTTGAAACTGGCATCGCGCAGATCGGCATAGCTGAAGTGACACCCTTCAACGGCGCCGCTTTCAATGAAACTGCAATCCTCGAAACTGGCATCCTGCAGCTGACAGTGGCTGAAGTCACACTGATAAAAGCGGCAGCGGCGAAAACGGCTGTCACTCAAATCCTGGCGTGAGAAATCCTCTTGCTGAAAAACTTTATCAATAATATCCATACGGCTTCCTTTAATCAGGGAGGGTGCTAACGGGTATAGGAAGTATAAACCACCTTTTTGCTCCTCATCCGAAGTATCTTACCTGAAATTCCCTCACTCGTTTACCGCTCAAGCCCCAATTTTAACTGCCGGTCCAGCCTAAACCGCTCTAATAAGGTTCGATTTGGCGGTAAAATCTCTAGCCTGATAGCTCGAGAGATACAAACTGCCCCACCGCCCCGTTTAAAAGTTGGCAGTGTTGAGCAGTGTTGGATTTGGGGTCGTCAGTCAAAGAGACGACTCTGTGATGGATCGAACAGGCTGGGAGTCAGTGGCGGCGCTCGTTCTGGTGGCAGCTCACGCTGCTTGGCGGCATTCGCCTTGGCTGTTTTCTGTTTCAGATGCTTGAGAATCTGCTCAATGACCTTCGGATCTTCGATGCTGGCAATCACTTTGACGTGACCGCCGCAGTGTTCGCAGACTTCAATATCAATATTGAAGACTCGCTTGAGGCGTTGCATCCAGGTCATGGCGCGGTGGCGCTCTGCAGGACTCTTGTCACGCCAGTTAGTATCGAGACCTTCCGATTTGTCGGGCTTCTTGCCCCGCTTGGCGGGTGTTACTTGAACTCGGTGTTTGCTGTTCGGTGCAAAGACGCCGTGGAAGCGTGTGAGGTTGACTCGCGGCTTAGGTACCAACGCAGCGAGTTTGGCGATGAAGTCCAGCGGCTCGAAGATCACATGGGTGGTGCCATTGCGGTACGGAGTTTTGAGCTCGTAACGCACCTGCCCATTGGCGGTTAATGCCAGACGTTTTTCTGAAACCGCTGGCCGACTAATGTAGCGACACAAGCGCTCAAGCTTATCCCGCTGATGCGCTTCGGCCATCACACCGGCGTGTAGCGAGAAACCAGCATGGTTGGCTACTCGACTGCTTGAGTCGGCTTTATCCTCACGCCCTGGCAAGGTTTGCAGGGTGAAGACTTTGCGCCCTTGCTGGGGGCCGACGGCAATGCGATACGTAACCGAAGCACCATGTAATTGAGTCAGCGTATCGTCTTCGCCCTCTTCCAGTGTCAACCACGTATTCTCGGCATCACGCTCCAAAATCCCACGCTTTTCCATGCAGCGAGCGATGCGATGGCTGAGGGTGTGAGCGAGCGTATTCAGCTCATCGTAAGTGGGTGCCTTGACACGATGGAAGCGTTGCTTGCCATAGTCATCTTCGGCATAGACACCATCGAGAAACAGCATGTGGTAGTGGACATTGAGATTTAGCGCGGAGCCAAAGCGTTGGATAAGAGTCACTGAGCCAGTTTGTGCAGAGGCTTTGGTGTAACCGGCTTTTTTGATCAGATGAGTTGAGAGTGTACGATAGACGATACTCAAGACCTGGCCCATCAGCTGGGGATGGCGAGCCAGCAAAAAGCGTAGCTGGAAAGGAAAGCTGAGCACCCACTGGCGAATGGGCTCCTTGGGGAAGACTTCGTCTATCAGCAGCGCCGCACTCTCGGCCATCCGGCGGGCACCGCAGCTAGGGCAAAAGCCGCGTCGTTTACAGCTGAAGGCGACCAGACGCTCGTGATGACAATCCTCGCAGCGAACCCGCATGAAACCATACTCCAGACGGCCACATTGGAGGAGGTCGTTGAATTCTTGTTGGATGTAGCGAGGCAGGTGTTGACCTTGGGCTTCGAGTGAGGCTTTGAAGGCTGGGTAGTGCTGCTCAACCAGCTGGTAGAGCAGCGTCTGGTCGGGTTGGTGGCGTTCGTAACCGTTTGTTTGAGTGGGCGATTGACTCGCCGTGGCGTTCCTTGCCAGCGACATGGGTATCCTCCGCTGATACTGTGGTTATGTACAGTATCAGCGGCTTGCGTTCAGACGTCCAGTCTGGCCCTAGACATCGCTAAATGCTTAACCCGCAATAGCCCTCACGAGTTGTTATCAGCCACTACCGGTTGAGCGAGAAGGTTTTGGGTTCAGGGTGCTATTGCTCCACCAATCACAATACTGAAGCCCCAACTGTTATCAGTTGGGGCTTTTTCTTGTCTGTTTGCGGCGGTTGCGTTTTATCGGTAGTCGTCGAGCTCTGCACCATCCCACATAAGAGCTTAACGGTGCGATCTTCAACGCCATCACACAAAACTTTCTTTTTCACGCACAGTCAACTTATTGGATGTTTTATTAACAACCCAAAAGGAGATATTTAGCGGGCGGCCGGAAGGTGAATGCTAGGCATGATCTAACCCTCGGTCTCTGGCGTCGCGACTGCGAAATTTCGCGAGGGTTTCCGAGAAGGTGATTGCGCTTCGCA
>NZ_JBMKHQ010000033.1:0-3992 GCF_049237385.1 Enterobacter cloacae complex sp. IR5412
GAATGATGTCACGCTGAAAATGCCGGCCTTTGAATGGGTTCATGTGCAGCTCCATCAGCAAAAGGGGATGATAAGTTTATCACCACCGACTATTTGCAACAGTGCCGGCCGAATGTCTGCAGCTCGGTGAATCGGACTTTACGCATGGAGATCTCCTCAGAGGACATAATTAGTATGTCGGAGGATCTCTAAAAGTGAATGGTTCGTTTTGCAGGGATACTTACATGGGGAAACAAGATGAAACTTGAATATATACAGATAAATTAGTGGTCTGGGCGTTCTCGTCAGAAGCAAACAGCCTGCTTGCAAAAACAAGCGCTGGCAATGGCTTGGCAGGGCCGAGGTTGCCCGGGAGGTATAATTTTCCATTCGGACCAGGGAACCCAATATTGCAGCCTGCCGTACCGGATTCTGGCCGCTCAATATGGAATGATGCTCAGCATGAGCCGCAGCGGGAACTGCTGGGATAATGCTTTGCAGAATGACTGTTCCGCAGTCTGAAATCGGAGTGGATACCACGGGGTGGTTATCGGGACAGGACTGAAGCTGCTGGCGATATTGTTCAGTATCAAGGGGTGAGTCCCGAGAGGCGAGACAAGTCAAGGGCGCAGGCTGCGATGCGCAGCACGACATAGCCGGTATTTCCCTGCGGTGCCCCACAAGTATCAATGAAAGCCTCCAACGCGAGCCATTCGCGAGAGCCTTGAGTCCACGCTAAATCTATCTTATCTGCGCAGGGCAGAATGTGAAGACGGCCGCCCTGGCTCTTGCCCGCCAGGCGCACGAGGCGGTGGAAAGGGGGAGGGGATGTTGTCTATATGGCTCTGCTGTAGTGAGCGGGTTGCGCTCCGACAGCGGTCCTGATCAATCGTCACCCTTTCTCGGCCCTTGAATGTTCCTCGCAACGAGCCTCCTTTTCGCCAATCCATCGACAATCACCGCGAGCCCCAGCTCGAACACTGCGTCCGGACCGGCTTCGTCGAAGGTGTCTATCACGGCCCGCAACAACGGAGCCTGTTCAATGGTGCCGCCGCGCTCACCGGCATCGCTGTCGCCGGCCTGCTCCTCAAGCACGGCCCCAACAGTGAAGTAGCTGATTGTCATCAGCGCATTGACGGCGTCCCAAGCCGAAAAACCCGCCTCGCAGAGGAAGCGAAGCTGCGCGTCGACCACTTCCATCTGCGGTGCGCCCGGTCTCGTGCCAGCATGGATACGCGCGCCATCGCGATAAGCGAGCAGCGCCTGCCTGAAGCTGCGGGCATTCCCGATCAGAAATGAGCGCCAGTCGTCGTCGACTCTCGGCACCGAATGCGTATGATTCTCCGCCAGCATGGCTTCGGCCAGTGCGTCGAGCAGCGCCCGTTTGTTCCTGAAGTGCCAGTATAACGCCGGCTGCTGAACCCCCAACCGTTTAGCCAGTTTGCGTGTCGTCAGAGCCTCTACGCCGACCTCATTCAACAGGTCCAGGGCGACACGGATAACTGTATTAGGCTGCAACTTTATCATGCTTGACACTTTATCACTGATAAACATAATATGTCCACCAACTTATCAGTGATAAAGGATCCGTGAGTTCTATCGGACCAGCGGAGGCTGGTCCGGAGGCCAGCGGAGGCTGGTCCGGAGGCCAGACGTGAAACCCAACAGACCCCTGATCGTAATACTGTGCACTGTCGCGCTCGACGCTGTCGGCATCGGCCTGATTATGCCGGTGCTGCCGGGCCTCCTGCGAGATCTGGTTCACTCGAACGACGTCACCGCCCACTATGGCATTTTGCTGGCGCTGTATGCGTTGATGCAATTTGCCTGCGCGCCTGTGCTGGGTGCGCTATCGGATCGTTTCGGCCGGCGGCCGGTCTTGCTCGTCTCGCTGTCCGGCGCCGCTATCGACTACGCCATCATGGCGACGGCGCCTTTCCTTTGGGTTCTCTATATCGGGCGCATCGTGGCCGGCATCACCGGGGCGACTGGTGCGGTAGCCGGCGCCTATATTGCCGATATCACAGATGGGGATGAGCGCGCGCGGTACTTCGGCTTCATGAGCGCCTGTTTCGGGTTCGGGATGGTCGCGGGACCTGTGCTCGGTGGGCTGATGAGCAGTTTCTCCCCCCATGCTCCGTTCTTCGCCGCAGCAGCCTTGAATGGCCTCAATTTCCTGATGGGCATTTTCCTTTTGCCGGAGTCGCACAAAGGCGAACGTCGACCATTACGCCGGGAGGCTCTCAACCCGCTCGCTTCGTTCCGGTGGGTCCGGGGCATGACCGTCATCGCCGCCCTGATGGCTGTCTTCTTCATCATGCAACTCGTCGGACAGGCGCCGGCCACGCTTTGGGTCATCTTCGGCGAGGATCGCTTTCATTGGGACACGAGCTTGATCGGCATTTCGCTTGCCGCATTTGGTATTCTACATTCACTCGCCCAGGCAATGATCACCGGCCCTGTAACCACCAGGCTCGGCGAAAGGCGGGCACTCATGCTCGGAATGATTGCCGACGGCGCAGGCTACATCCTGCTTGCCTTGGCGACAAGGGGATGGATGGCGTTCCCGATTATGGTCCTGCTTGCTTCGGGTGGCATCGGAATGCCGGCGCTGCAAGCAGTGTTGTCCAGGCAGGTAGATGAGGAACGTCAGGGGCAGCTTCAAGGATCTCTTGCGGCGCTCACCAGCCTGACCTCGATCGTCGGGCCCCTCCTCTTCACGGCGATCTATGCGGCCTCTATAACAACGTGGAACGGGTGGGCATGGATTGCAGGTGCCGCCCTCTACTTGCTCTGCCTGCCGGCGCTGCGTCGCGGGTTTTGGAGCGGCGTAGGGCAACGAGCCGATCGCTGATCGTGGGAACGATAGGCCTATGCCATGCGGGTCAAGGCGACTTCCGGCTACCCGTCTTTCAATCACAACAAGTACAGCAATATTAGGACTGCTTTTCGCTCACAGCGGACCTCTAACCCAGCCATCTTGTCCGCTTCGTTCTAAGAACAGACATCCCTCACTTCAGAATGTGTAGTCAACGGGGGACAGGACAATACGAATGTTCCACTAAAAAATACAGATGAGATAATTATTTACACCAAATTTTGGAGATTTATCGTTGTATCAGGTATTAAAAGTACAATTTAAATCTATTATATCTCGCAATAAGCCTGACATGTAGGTTTCTACAAATTCTCTAATTACGTTATTGACATATGAGCATTTGAAGGCGTAACCTTCAATCACTGTATGTAGATGTGTCTTCCCCTGTTGAGGTGGCTGATACAGCATTTCTACTTGCCATTAAACCAGTCTTTCATGTAATCCTATGTAAAATAGTCTGGTTAATTTATTTTACATACGGGTATCAGTGATGAATGAACTCAGTATTGTTAGTGGTAAATTGCAACTGTTGTCGATCATAGGTGACCCGATCGCTCAGGTCAGCGCTCCACTCATGATAAATGCCGCCATCCTTGAAAAACAAATCCCCGACACTTTGATGGTCCCTCTCCATATAAACTCTGTAGGTCTGCAAACCGCTGTCAATGGTCTGAAATGTATTCAGAATTTTCGTGGTGCCATTATAACGATGCCTCACAAACAACATGCGCTTTCATTAATTGATTCAGCCAGTGAATCTGCTATGGCAATCGGAGGATGCAACGTCATCAGGAGGAATGCTCAGGGCCAACTACATGGGGATATGCTCGATGGTGAAGGTTTCGTATCGAGCCTTTTGAAAAGAGGCTTCGATGTGACAGGTAAAAGAGTCTATCTAGCTGGAACAGGCGGTGCTGGCTCAGCTATTGCTTATGCTATGGCCGCCAAACAGGTTGGAGAATTAATTGGCACTGTTGCAAATAGTCGGTGGTGATAAACTTATCATCCCCTTTTGCTGATGGAGCTGTACATGAACCCATTCAAAGGCCGGCATTTTCAGCGTGACATCATTCTGTGGGCCGTACGCTGGTACTGCAAATACGGCATCAGTTACCGTGAGCTGCAGGAGATGCTG
>NZ_JBMKHQ010000034.1:0-3367 GCF_049237385.1 Enterobacter cloacae complex sp. IR5412
ATAGTCGAGATTGGTGCAGATCACTTCTGATATTGAACTGTCAGGAGCTGGCTGCACAACAGCCATTACGCCCAATCAACTGGTGCAGTCGTCTTCTGAAAATGACAATCGTGCCACCGGCTCCAGGTCTTATCGAACAGCTCAGACACATGGTCCAAATGCTGGTCGATCCGTTCGGCCAGTTTTTCGATGGCCTCTTGCTTGAGCTTGTCACTTTCCCTGAACTCGATGTTCAAGGCCCTGGCCACCTGGTTGAGGTTCCGGCCGATAGCTCCAAGCTGCCGGCACGATTCCCGTACGGTGTTCACTTCTTCATCAGTGAGGACCGGCATCCGGTTCAACGACCGCAGTCATTTCTGTACCTAAACAGTCCTGCGAATATGTGAGTTTTGACCTAATGAGCCACAAAAACTCATTTTCGCCCACGATAATTTTTCTACTTCCTTTCTTTGGAATGCTCATTTCAATATTCACATAACGTCGCTATCAATCGCGGAAAAGGCGTAGTGCGCGAAGCGAACGAAGCTTTTTGCCGTCGATTGCATAGCTTTGTGTACGCCCAGCATGGGCATGAACTAATGAGGTGAAAGTCCTCTGTAGGAAGGTCACCGTTCGATAACATGCTGTTATTAAACGTTAACTACTAGCGAATGGCAAGGGCTTACCCGTGAGGGGCGGTCTGAAGGAAGCCGCTAGCAAATTTGCGAGCTGATGAACAAGAACATCATATGAGGCGTAGGCTGAAGGTGAGTTGGCACAAGACGACGAAACCACGTGATCTAACGGCCACCGTAAATGATGCAGCAGTGCAAAGAAAGTTCATGTCCTTATCTGGGGAGATCTGCTTAGCATGCGATCGGTCATTAACCAGTAAGGCTCTGGTCTACAAGTGTCTTGGCTTTTCAATTTCATCAACTGGAAAGAGCGAATTAGATGAAAACCGATAGCGCATGACGGGGCAACTCGGCATGTGATTAAGCAGAAGTCAGCAGACGGCATAGTAGCCCAACGCCTATCGTAATGGATGGGATATGGTGAAGGCCTGAACATTTAGAAGAAGGAGGAGTCTTGCCAAACTTGTCGGTACTCACTACGTCGTCAGACGATTACTATCAACAGCGTATTAGCCCGCAACCAGCCTTCAGCAGCAATCTATTTCCGCAACTACTCGAACCTGAGAATCTACACCGAGCTTGGCGACAAGTGAAAGCCAATAAAGGCGCGTCGGGTATCGATGGCATGACCATCGAAGCCTTCCCGCGCTGGATGCAACAAGGCGGCTGGCAACAGTGTAAATCTCAGCTTGAGCGAGGAGAATATCAACCCTCAGCGGTCAGGCGCGTGGAGATCGATAAACCCGATGGCGGTAAACGCAAATTGGGGATCCCCACCGTGATTGATCGTGTGATACAACAAGCAATCGCTCAGATACTCACGCCGTTGTTTGACCCCTACTTTTCAGTCAATAGCTTCGGCTTTAGGCCGAACAGAAACGCCCAGCAGGCGGTACTACAAGTCAGGAATATCATCAAACAGAAGCGCAAATTTGCCGTTGATGTTGATCTGTCCAAGTTCTTTGACCGCGTCAACCACGATCTGTTGATGACTCAGTTAAGGAGTAAGGTGCAGGATAAGCGTCTGCTAGCGCTTATTGGCAAATACCTGCGAGCGGGCGTCATGGTCAACGACCAATTTGAAGCAAGCTTCGAAGGTGTACCTCAGGGCGGCCCACTCTCACCCTTATTATCAAACATCATGCTGGATAGTTTGGATAAAGAATTGGAAAGCCGAGGACATCACTTCGCCCGCTACGCTGATGACTTTATCATCTTGGTGAAGTCTCAACGGGCGGGAGAACGTGTTCTCAAGAGTATTACTCATTATCTTGGTACGAAGCTAAAACTGATCGTTAACGAGCATAAAAGCCAAGTAGTTAAGGTAGGTCAAAGCAAGTTCCTTGGCTTCACCTTTAACCGAGGAAAGATCCAATGGCATGCCAACACGTTGCACGTTTTCAAACAAAAGATACGACGACTGACGAACCGCAATTGGGGAGTCAGCATGAGCTATCAACTGTTTAAACTGCGGCAATATATGCAAGGTTGGATCAATTACTTTGGCATAGCCAACGCTTATCAAGGTTGCGTCGATTTAGACCACTGGATCCGTCGCCGAGTGCGTATGTGCTACTGGCGTCAGTGGCGAAAACCACGGACTAAGGTGCAGAACCTACTTAAACGAGGTGTCAGGATCCAAGCTGCCGTTGCTTGTGGACTCACAAGTAAAGGCCCTTGGCGTAGTTCGAAAACGCCAGGCATACAGCAAGCGCTGAGTAACGAGTACCTAGAGAAAGCTGGATTGTATTCACTAAGAGATGGATGGATTGCAGTTCATTATCCTAGCCAAATAACAGGTTAGGAGTTCTAAATGAACCGCCCTGTGCGGAGCCGCATGCAGGGTGGTGTGGGGGCTGGAGGCTAGATACCTCCGGCTACCCGATTAGAAATTTAGTTGCTTAGTTTTGATGGTTTTTTACTTTCGTTTAACCCTTTAACCGCCTGCTCTAATGTAAGTTTCAAGAGTGATGCGTCTCCAGCTTCACTGTGACTTGGAACAACCAGTTTTGCCTTACCATATTTGGATATTAATAATTTAGCGGACTTTGGCCAAGCTTCTAAATTTGCGTCACCCAAATTACCTAGACCGTACGGTTTAATAAAACAACCACCGAATAATATTTTCCTTTCAGGCAGCCAAACTACTAGGTTATCTGGAGTGTGTCCTGGGCCTGGATAAAAAACTTCAATTTTATTTTTAACTAGCCAATAGTTAACCCCGCCAAATGAATTTTTAGCTTGAACCTTACCGTCTTTTTTAAGCAGCTCATTAGTTAATTCAGACGCATACGTGGGGATGGATTGAGAATTAAGCCACTCTATTCCGCCCGTGCTGTCACTATGAAAATGAGAGGAAATACTGCCTTTTATTTTATAGCCACGTTCCACAAACCAAGTGACTAACTTTTCAGTATCTTTAGCCGTAAATGGAGTGTCAATTAGATAAGCTTCAGCATCTACAAGAACAACCAAACCATGTTTAGGAACAACGCCCCACCCGTTAACTTCTTCAAACGAAGTATGAACATAAACGCCTTCATCAAGTTTTTCAATTTTTAAATCTGGCAAAGGCTCTGCTGCGGTAGCAATGCTACAAAACAAAAATATAAAGAATACAGATAACTTGCTCATACTTTCCCTTTTCTAACTTTGTTTTAGGGCGACTGCCCTGCTGCGTAACATCGTTGCTGCTCCATAACATCAAACATCGACCCACGGCGTAACGCGCTTGCTGCTTGGATGCCCGAGGC
>NZ_JBMKHQ010000035.1:0-1836 GCF_049237385.1 Enterobacter cloacae complex sp. IR5412
AAGCAACACCGACAGGGATGGATTTCAGAACCAGAGAAAGAAAATAAAATGCGATGCCATAACCGATTATGACAACGGCGGAAGGGGCAAGCTTAGTAAAGCCCTCGCTAGATTTTAATGCGGATGTTGCGATTACTTCGCCAACTATTGCGATAACAAGAAAAAGCCAGCCTTTCATGATATATCTCCCAATTTGTGTAGGGCTTATTATGCACGCTTAAAAATAATAAAAGCAGACTTGACCTGATAGTTTGGCTGTGAGCAATTATGTGCTTAGTGCATCTAACGCCGGAGTTAAGCCGCCGCGCGTAGCGCGGTCGGCTTGAACGAATTGTTAGACATCATTTACCAACTGACTTGATGATCTCGCCTTTCACAAAGCGAATAAATTCTTCCAAGTGATCTGCGCGTGAGGCCAAGTGATCTTCTTTTTGTCCCAGATAAGCTTGCTTAGCTTCAAGTAAGACGGGCTGATACTGGGCAGGTAGGCGTTTTATTGCCCAGTCGGCAGCGACATCCTTCGGCGCGATTTTGCCGGTTATTGCGCTGTACCAAATGCGGGACAACGTAAGCACTACATTTCGCTCATCGCCGGCCCAGTCGGGCTGCGAGTTCCATAGCTTCAAGGTTTCCCTCAGCGCCTCGAATAGATCCTGTTCAGGAACCGGGTCAAAGAATTCCTCCGCTGCCGGACCTACCAAGGCAACGCTATGTTCTCTTGCTTTTGTAAGCAGGATAGCTAGATCAATGTCGATCATGGCTGGCTCGAAGATACCCGCAAGAATGTCATTGCGCTGCCATTCTCCAAATTGCAGCTCGCGCTTAGCCGGATAACGCCACGGGATGATGTCGTCATGCACGACAAGGGTGACTTCTATAGCGCGGAGCGTCTCGCTCTCGCCAGGGAAAGCCGAAGCCTCCATAAGGTCATTGAGCAATGCTCGCCGCGTCGTTTCATCAAGCTTTACGGCCACAGTAACCAACAAATCAATATCGCTGTATGGCTTCAGGCCGCCATCCACTGCGGAGCCGTACAAATGCACGGCCAGCAACGTTGATTCCAGATGGCGCTCAATGACGCTTAGCACCTCTGATAGTTGGTTCGAAATTTCGATGGTCACCGCTACCCTCATGATGTCTAACACCTGAGTTAAGCCGCGCCGCGAAGCGGCGTCGGCTTGGACGAATTGTTAGGCCGCATATCGCGACCTGAAAGCGGCACGCAAGACCTCAACCTTTTCCGCCCCGAGTGAGGTGCATGCGAGCCTGTAGGACTCTATGTGCTTTGTAGGCCAGTCCACTGGTGGTACTTCATCGGCATAGTAAAAGTAATCCCAGATGATCGCCTCCCAGCTGTTACAACGGACTGGCCGCCCGGCGATGACGCCCTCAGCCGCCTCTGGGCACGAGCCCTGCGGAGCCTCCGCGATTTCATACGCTTCGTCTGCCCACCAAGCAGGTTCGCAGTCAAGTAACTCATCCCCGATCTCCGCTAAGAATCCATAGTCCAACTCCTCCATGACGCGCCCGCCGAGCATTTCAACTATTGCCTCGAGCTCGCCGCGCCTCTCGCCGGGAAACGTCAGATCAATATCATCGTGCTTGCGTGTTACACGCCCTAGCCGTGCATCGATCGCCCAGCCCCCACCGATCCAGAGCGGCAGATTTCGCTCATCTGCCGCAGCTAGAATTTTGTGTATCAATGTGACCTGCGTTGTGTCCATGCGGCCTAACTTTGTTTTAGGGCGACTGCCCTGCTGCGTAACATCGTTGCTGCTCCATAACATCAAACATCGACCCACGGCGTAACGCGCTTGCTGCTTGGATGCCCGAGGC
>NZ_JBMKHQ010000036.1:0-1485 GCF_049237385.1 Enterobacter cloacae complex sp. IR5412
CCGGACTGCGGACGGTTTACGCAGCAGGACCCGATAGGGCTGGCGGGGGGGATAAATCTTTACCAGTATGCGCCGAATGCGCTGGGATGGGTGGATCCGTGGGGGTTATCGTGCAGAAATAGCTGGAATGATTTCCAGAGCAAAACTCGAGGTGCTTTTGCTACAAGAGGTCATGCTGCACGGGCCTACCGAGCTACTCATGGAATTTCAAAGCCAGATTTCCCTAATCCGGCGACATACCTCGATGCAGGAAAAATTAGTAGGCATTTAGAACTATTCAAGGGAGGGGTTACTAAGTTCGTTTGGGGTATTAATCCTGAATTTAGTCATTTAGGTCCTCCAGGAGGCCACTTTGTTATGCCAAGGACCGTTGCTGATGACTTAATTAGACGTTCGGGTGGGAACATTCCAAAGCTTGAAAGATTGTTAGGGTTAAATGCAGGTGATCTCGGAGACGCTCCTTTAAGAGTTGATATTAATAATCCGACAGGTTTAAGAATGCCAACAGGAAATGAACGAGGAGCAAATGAATTTTGGTTGCCGGGAGGATATACTTCAGGTGGTATCCCAGAGGCGGCCATAGATCCTACTCCGCTAAATCAATTAAAGATCACACCGTTGAAAAATTAAAAAAAGGAGGCGCAATGGATAAAATAATATTTAATAATTATGGAGTAATCCTTATCGAAAGAGAAGGGCGTTTTTTTATTAGGTTTTATTCAGGGGGGATAGTTATGAAAGAAGAGGAAGAAGAATTGAGCATTGATGAGGCCAAAAAAGTTCAAATGAGTGAAAAGGATGCTTATGAGGTTTTAATAGCCATTGAAAAAAAGAAAAGCTAAATTATTGGCCTCATTTTTAATAATTACCTGTCGATCAGTAATAAGGATGGTTTTTTACTACAAACCAAAATAAGTCGCTCAATGAGGTTCTTTGTAAAAGTTAACTTTAGCCAATTATAATAGAGAACTAAAAACACGCATGGGGGGCGTTTTTTGTTCAAAGCGATTAAAAGATAAATAAAAAATTATCTCATAGAAATCTGTAAGAAGTAATTTTCCCCTTCCACAACCATCTTGTCCGCTACTTTCGTGCCTTGCTTATCCTTGTCGGCGTGGAGTCCTTATACATTATAGCTTGAGCACGTATAAGCCCTTGCTCTAGGCGCACGCAGGGGGGCTGTCTACCCGCAGCGAATATGACCGTCTTGGCCGCCTGCATCGCCGGGATATAGTTACCGGTAATTCTCAGTGCTCTTGGTTGCACCGCTGGGATACTACCGGTAACCCGCACGAAGGCTCTGCTGAGAAGGTCACGCACAACCGCCTGACGCAGCTGAACGGCATTCGCTGGCGCTATGACGTCCACGAACGCACCATGGAGAAGGATAATGGCCAGACCCGCTGGCACTACCGCTACGACGGCGAGCACCGCCTGACGGAGGTCATCAGCCAGCCACGGGACCGCAACAGACCGCAGACGGAG
>NZ_JBMKHQ010000037.1:0-1449 GCF_049237385.1 Enterobacter cloacae complex sp. IR5412
ACCTGTACTGCACCCATTTTGTTGGACGATGAAATGGAATAGTCCCTGATATGTCAAAGCCAAAATACCCCTTCGAAAAGCGCCTTGAAGTCGTGAATCACTACTTCACAACTGATGATGGTTACAGGATCATCTCTGCACGTTTTGGTGTGCCTCGAACCCAGGTCAGGACGTGGGTTGCCCTCTATGAAAAACATGGAGAAAAAGGTTTAATTCCCAAACCTAAAGGCGTTAGTGCTGATCCAGAGTTGCGCATTAAGGTCGTGAAAGCCGTGACCGAGCAGCAGATGTCCCTCAATCAGGCTGCTGCTCACTTTATGCTTGCTGGTAGTGGTTCTGTAGCCAAGTGGCTGAAAGTCTATGAGGAGCACGGAGAAGCTGGTTTACGCGCACTCAAGATCGGCACCAAAAGAAACATTACAATGTCAGTTGATCCAGAAAAAGCGGCGTTAGCATTGGAGCTGTCGAAAGACCGACGTATTGAGGATCTTGAAAGACAAGTTCGATTCCTTGAAATGCGGCTTACGTATCTAAAAAAGCTGAAAGCCTTAGCTCATCCCGCGAAAAAGTGAAAGTACTCAACGAGCTAAGGCAGTTTTACCCTCTTGATGAGCTTCTCAAGGCAGCGGAGATACCGCGCAGTACGTTTTATTACCATCTAAAGGCTCTCAGCAAGCCTGATAAGTATGCGGATGTTAAAAAGCGTATTGGTGAGATTTATCACGAGAATAAAGGTCGTTACGGATACCGTAGGGTAACGTTGTCTCTCCATCGAGACGGGGAACGGATTAACCATAAAGCCGTTCAGCGCCTGATGGGAACCCTCTCGCTTAAGGCAGCGATTAAGGTCAAACGATACAGCTCCTACAGAGGAGAGGTAGGGCAAACCGCCCCCAATGTTCTCCAAAGGGATTTCAAGGCTACACGGCCAAACGAGAAGTGGGTTACCGACGTTACTGAATTTGCAGTCAATGGGCGAAAGCTGTATTTGTCTCCAGTAATAGATCTCTTCAACAACGAAGTTATTTCTTACAGCCTGTCGGAAAGACCTGTGATGAACATGGTCGAGAATATGCTCGATCAGGCATTCAAAAAGCTTAAGCCTCACGAGCATCCTATTCTGCACTCTGACCAGGGATGGCAGTATCGTATGAGAAGGTATCAAAACATCCTTAAAGAACAAGGCATTACACAGAGCATGTCCAGAAAAGGCAATTGTCTGGATAATGCAGTCGTGGAATGTTTCTTTGGAACCTTAAAGTCGGAGTGTTTTTATCTTGACGAGTTCAGTAATATAAGCGAACTGAAGGATGCTGTTACGGAATATATTGACTACTACAACAGCAGAAGAATTAGCCTGAAATTAAAAGGTCTGAGTCCAATTGAATATCGAACCCAGACCTATGTGCCTCGTGTTTAACTGTCCAACTTTTTGGGGTCAGTACAACC
>NZ_JBMKHQ010000038.1:0-591 GCF_049237385.1 Enterobacter cloacae complex sp. IR5412
CCTATTGGTTAAATTAATGTATCAAAAACGATGGTTTTTGTGACAGTCTTGAAAAGTCCTGACTTCTCCCGAAAAATGACTCCCCTCATGTAACAAAACTCGTTACTGTATCAACATAACAATAACCCCATAACTAATTAGCGAGAAAAGAATGAAAATCGGCTATGCACGTAAATCTACGCATCTTCAGGATGTGGCGCACCAGGTTGACGAACTAACAAAAGCTGGATGTGAGCAAATCTATCAGGATCAGACCTCACGTAGCGGCCCAAAGCGCGACAAAAAAGGTGCGCCGGAACTGGAGAACTGCCTGAAAGCATTGCGCGAGGGAGATACCCTAGTAGTTTGGGCACTAGATCGGCTCGGCGGTTCATTGGGTCAAGTCATTACTTTACTCGACGACCTGAAGAAACGCGGAATAACTTTCATAGCCATCAAGGACAGAATAGACACAAATGCGCCAGTTATAGGGGAAATCTATACTCATCTGATGGCGATATTCTCTAGCTTTGAACGCAACCGCAATATTGAAAGAACGCGCTCAGGCCTTGCAGCTGCACGCGCAAGGGGCCGTGTGGGAGGGAGAAAACC
>NZ_JBMKHQ010000038.1:669-1365 GCF_049237385.1 Enterobacter cloacae complex sp. IR5412
GTCAGGGCATGGAAGGCGACCACGCCGGAGTTAAACGGGCACCGGCCGCAAATCGCCGGAAACCGCAATGCTGAACGTATCGCCCGACCCAGCCCCCTCCCTGCAAAGCCCTAATCCCGCTCACCGCCACACAGCTGCCGTATGTCCCCCACGGGGGTGCGCAGTGGGCGCCGCGCGCCTGCGCGCGGGAACGGCGGCCCGCCTTCGGGTCGCGGCGCCGTACTGCGAGTTAGCGGCCGCACGCGGCCGGTTACGGGGGACACTACGCCATACGACCAGCGACCCGCTGAGCTGCACAATCCACGGATAACACAAGCTACATACATGTCGATATGGGAATCCGCCCATCTTGCCGGGCGCCGCTGTCGTGTGGAAATCCGCCCACCTTACCGGGCGCCGGTGCCGTGTGGGAATCCACCCACCTTGCCGGGCGCCGGTGCTGTGTGGAAATCCGCCCACCTTGCCGGGCGCCGGTGCCGTGTGGGAATCCGCCCACCTTGCCGGGTGCCGGTGCCGTGTGGAAATCCGCCCACCTTGCCGGGCGCCGGTGCCGTGTGGGAATCCGCCCACCTTGCCGGGCGCCGGTGCTGTGTGGGAATCCGCCCACCTTGCCGGGCGCCGGTGCTGTGTGGGAATCCGCCCACCTTGCCGGGCGCCGGTGCCGTGTGGGAATCCGCCCACCTTGCCGGGCGCCGG
>NZ_JBMKHQ010000039.1:0-1140 GCF_049237385.1 Enterobacter cloacae complex sp. IR5412
ATAGTCGAGATTGGTGCAGATCACTTCTGATATTGAACTGTCAGGAGCTGGCTGCACAACAGCCATTACGCCCAATCAACTGGTGCAGTCGTCTTCTGAAAATGACATTTGGTATCTCTCATAAACGGATGTTTTTGAGAGAACTATCTTCGGCCTTCACACGCACGAAAGGCGGCGAAGCTCCGCCGTTAATCCGTCCGCCGGAGATCTCGCCCAGGCAGGCTGAAGGCCGAGCAAGCCTGACAGGCCCGAAAAGCCCGGCACGGGCGTCGGCGGCGATGACGGCGGCGGCATTATCCAGGGTTGATGATGGAAGTGGAGGATATCGACAACCTCTCGCGCAACCAAGACATCGCGGTCGGACTGCAAGTGATCTTGAAGCCACGGGCCCGTCCCACCCCGACATGGACCTCGATGCCCGAACGGACGTTAGATTTCGAGTTCTAGGCGTTCTGCGATGAAGGTTGGATCCCAGCCGGGATTGAAAGTGTCGACGTGGGTGAATCCGAGCCGCTCGTATAGGCCACGCAGGTTCGGGTGGCAGTCGAGCCGCAGCTTGGCGCACCCCTGCGTTCGCGCGGCATGGCGGCAAGCCTCGATCAGCGCGGAGCTGACACCCCGGCCCGCATGTGTCCGTCGCACCGCGAGCTTGTGCAGATATGCGGCCTCCCCCTTGAGGGCGTCGGGCCAGAACTCGGGATCCTCGGCCGACAAGGTGCAACAGCCGACGATGCCGTCGCTGCAACTCGCGACTAGGAGCTCGGATCTCAGGACGAAGGTCTCCGCGAATGTCCGGTCGATCCGCGCGACGTCCCAGGCGGGCGTTCCCTTGGCGGACATCCACGCCGCAGCGTCGTGCATCAGCCGCACAACCTCGTCGATATCACCCGAGCAGGCGACCCGAACGTTCGGAGGCTCCTCGCTGTCCATTCGCTCCCCTGGCGCGGTATGAACCGCCGCCTCATAGTGCAGTTTGATCCTGACGAGCCCAGCATGTCTGCGCCCACCTTCGCGGAACCTGACCAGGGTCCGCTAGCGGGCGGCCGGAAGGTGAATGCTAGGCATGATCTAACCCTCGGTCTCTGGCGTCGCGACTGCGAAATTTCGCGAGGGTTTCCGAGAAGGTGATTGCGCTTCGCA
>NZ_JBMKHQ010000040.1:0-1134 GCF_049237385.1 Enterobacter cloacae complex sp. IR5412
CGAGGGCTTTACTAAGCTTGCCCCTTCCGCCGTTGTCATAATCGGTTATGGCATCGCATTTTATTTTCTTTCTCTGGTTCTGAAATCCATCCCTGTCGGTGTTGCTTATGCAGTCTGGTCGGGACTCGGCGTCGTCATAATTACAGCCATTGCCTGGTTGCTTCATGGGCAAAAGCTTGATGCGTGGGGCTTTGTAGGTATGGGGCTCATAATTGCTGCCTTTTTGCTCGCCCGATCCCCATCGTGGAAGTCGCTGCGGAGGCCGACGCCATGGTGACGGTGTTCGGCATTCTGAATCTCACCGAGGACTCCTTCTTCGATGAGAGCCGGCGGCTAGACCCCGCCGGCGCTGTCACCGCGGCGATCGAAATGCTGCGAGTCGGATCAGACGTCGTGGATGTCGGACCGGCCGCCAGCCATCCGGACGCGAGGCCTGTATCGCCGGCCGATGAGATCAGACGTATTGCGCCGCTCTTAGACGCCCTGTCCGATCAGATGCACCGTGTTTCAATCGACAGCTTCCAACCGGAAACCCAGCGCTATGCGCTCAAGCGCGGCGTGGGCTACCTGAACGATATCCAAGGATTTCCTGACCCTGCGCTCTATCCCGATATTGCTGAGGCGGACTGCAGGCTGGTGGTTATGCACTCAGCGCAGCGGGATGGCATCGCCACCCGCACCGGTCACCTTCGACCCGAAGACGCGCTCGACGAGATTGTGCGGTTCTTCGAGGCGCGGGTTTCCGCCTTGCGACGGAGCGGGGTCGCTGCCGACCGGCTCATCCTCGATCCGGGGATGGGATTTTTCTTGAGCCCCGCACCGGAAACATCGCTGCACGTGCTGTCGAACCTTCAAAAGCTGAAGTCGGCGTTGGGGCTTCCGCTATTGGTCTCGGTGTCGCGGAAATCCTTCTTGGGCGCCACCGTTGGCCTTCCTGTAAAGGATCTGGGTCCAGCGAGCCTTGCGGCGGAACTTCACGCGATCGGCAATGGCGCTGACTACGTCCGCACCCACGCGCCTGGAGATCTGCGAAGCGCAATCACCTTCTCGGAAACCCTCGCGAAATTTCGCAGTCGCGACGCCAGAGACCGAGGGTTAGATCATGCCTAGCATTCACCTTCCGGCCGCCCGCTA
>NZ_JBMKHQ010000042.1:0-437 GCF_049237385.1 Enterobacter cloacae complex sp. IR5412
TATGGTGATCCCCTGGGCGAAATGCGCCTGGTAAGCAGAGTTTTTGAAATGTAAGGCCTTTGAATAAGACAAAAGGCTGCCTCATCGCTAACTTTGCAACAGTGCCCCTGAGATACAATTATTCGCTCCCTGAAGTGATGCAAACTTCCTGCTGGAGGTGATCAAGTAATTTGCGAGTGAGTGATCAACTGATTTGCGAATGGGGGATCAGATACATGCGAATACACAGGGAGGGGGCTGGGCCGGGCGATCCGGTCAGCGTTGCGGTTTCCGGCGATTTGCGGCCGGTGGCCGGTTAAGTCCGGCGCGGACGCCTTCCATGCCCTGACGGGCATAAGAAAATAAAACCGCCATGCTGCGGTCATTCATGATTTTGTGGTGTAGCGATAAATAGTCATGCGAGAAACGTTGAAGCGCTTAGCAACTGCACCAACTGT
>NZ_JBMKHQ010000042.1:507-991 GCF_049237385.1 Enterobacter cloacae complex sp. IR5412
CGTATAGATTTCCCCTATAACTGGCGCATTTGTGTCTATTCTGTCCTTGATGGCTATGAAAGTTATTCCGCGTTTCTTCAGGTCGTCGAGTAAAGTAATGACTTGACCCAATGAACCGCCGAGCCGATCTAGTGCCCAAACTACTAGGGTATCTCCCTCGCGCAATGCTTTCAGGCAGTTCTCCAGTTCCGGCGCACCTTTTTTGTCGCGCTTGGGGCCGCTACGTGAGGTCTGATCCTGATAGATTTGCTCACATCCAGCTTTTGTTAGTTCGTCAACCTGGTGCGCCACATCCTGAAGATGCGTAGATTTACGTGCATAGCCGATTTTCATTCTTTTCACGCTAATTAGTTATGGGGTTATTGTTATGTTGATATAGTAACGAGTTTTGTTACATGAGGGGAGTCATTTTTCGGGAGAAGTCAGGACTTTTCAAGACTGTCACAAAAACCATCGTTTTTGATACATTAATTTAACCAATAGG
>NZ_JBMKHQ010000043.1:0-581 GCF_049237385.1 Enterobacter cloacae complex sp. IR5412
CGACTGCACCAGTTGATTGGGCGTAATGGCTGTTGTGCAGCCAGCTCCTGACAGTTCAATATCAGAAGTGATCTGCACCAATCTCGACTATGCTCAATACTCGTGTGGGCTCTGTTGCAAAAATCGTGAAGCTTGAGCATGCTTGGCGGAGATTGGACGGACGGAACGATGACGGATTTCAAGTGGCGCCATTTCCAGGGTGATGTGATCCTGTGGGCGGTGCGCTGGTATTGTCGCTATCCGATCAGCTATCGCGACCTTGAGGAAATGCTGGCGGAACGCGGCATTTCGGTCGACCATACGACGATCTATCGCTGGGTCCAGTGCTACGCCCCGGAGATGGAGAAGCGGCTGCGCTGGTTCTGGCGGCGTGGCTTTGATCCGAGCTGGCGCCTGGATGAAACCTACGTCAAGGTGCGGGGCAAGTGGACCTACCTGTACCGGGCAGTCGACAAGCGGGGCGACACGATCGATTTCTACCTGTCGCCGACCCGCAGCGCCAAGGCAGCGAAGCGGTTCCTGGGCAAGGCCCTGCGAGGCCTGAAGCACTGGGAAAAGCCTGCCACGCTCAATACCGACAA
>NZ_JBMKHQ010000044.1:0-567 GCF_049237385.1 Enterobacter cloacae complex sp. IR5412
GTCGCTGCCGCAGCTTCGGTGCATGGTTTAGCCCCGTTACATCTTCCGCGCAGGCCGACTCGACCAGTGAGCTATTACGCTTTCTTTAAATGATGGCTGCTTCTAAGCCAACATCCTGGCTGTCTGTGCCTTCCCACATCGTTTCCCACTTAACCATGACTTTGGGACCTTAGCTGGCGGTCTGGGTTGTTTCCCTCTTCACGACGGACGTTAGCACCCGCCGTGTGTCTCCCGTGATAACATTCTTCGGTATTCGTAGTTTGCATCGGGTTGGTAAGCCGGGATGGCCCCCTAGCCGAAACAGTGCTCTACCCCCGAAGATGAGTTCACGAGGCGCTACCTAAATAGCTTTCGGGGAGAACCAGCTATCTCCCGGTTTGATTGGCCTTTCACCCCCAGCCACAGGTCATCCGCTAATTTTTCAACATTAGTCGGTTCGGTCCTCCAGTTAGTGTTACCCAACCTTCAACCTGCCCATGGCTAGATCACCGGGTTTCGGGTCTATACCCTGCAACTTAACGCCCAGTTAAGACTCGGTTTCCCTTCGGCTCCCCTATACGGTTAACC
>NZ_JBMKHQ010000045.1:0-541 GCF_049237385.1 Enterobacter cloacae complex sp. IR5412
CGACTGCACCAGTTGATTGGGCGTAATGGCTGTTGTGCAGCCAGCTCCTGACAGTTCAATATCAGAAGTGATCTGCACCAATCTCGACTATGCTCAATACTCGTGTGCACCAAAGCGAGGTGAGCATGGCGACGGAGGCTCTGTTGCAAAGATTGGCGGCAGTCAGAGGTAGGCTGTCGCTCTGCGCCGATCAGGCGGCTGCTGCGAAATGGTGGTTGAGCATGCCCATGGCCTCCGTCAGCGCCGAGGGCCCAATGCCAAAAGCTCTCTCCACAAGGCGCACCTCGCCCCTGATGCCGGGCTGCAGGCACCAGGGGCGAGCCTGTCCTTTGCGCAGGGCTCGCATGACTTCGAATCCCTTGATCGTGGCATAGGCCGTGGGGATCGATTTGAAACCGCGCACCGGCTTGATCAGTATCTTGAGCTTTCCGTGATCGGCCTCGATCACGTTATTGAGATACTTCACCTGCCGGTGGGCCGTCTCCCGGTCCAGCTTTCCTTCGCGCTTCAATTCGGTGATCGCTGCACCATAGCTCGGCGC
>NZ_JBMKHQ010000046.1:0-516 GCF_049237385.1 Enterobacter cloacae complex sp. IR5412
ATTGGGTGGATCAGAGTCACAACCATCTTGATGTTGTCGCCTGGCATTACCATCTCTACGCCTTCTGGCAGTTCGATGGTACCGGTCACGTCAGTTGTACGGAAGTAGAACTGTGGACGGTAGCCTTTGAAGAACGGAGTATGACGGCCGCCTTCGTCTTTGGACAGAATGTACACTTCAGATTCGAACTTGGTGTGTGGCTTGATTGAGCCTGGCTTCGCCAGAACCTGACCACGTTCGATTTCTTCACGTTTGATACCACGCAGCAGAACACCAACGTTCTCACCAGCACGGCCTTCGTCCAGCAGTTTGCGGAACATTTCAACGCCAGTACAGGTAGACTTCGCAGTCTCTTTGATACCAACGATTTCAACTTCTTCACCAACTTTGATGATACCGCGCTCTACACGACCGGTAACAACGGTACCACGACCGGAGATGGAGAATACGTCTTCGATTGGCAGCAGGAATGGCTTGTCAATCGCACGCTCTGGTTCTGGGATGTAAGAATCCAGG